>BQML01000032.1 GCA_022180565.1 Bacteroidia bacterium | reverse complement strand
CGACCTGTTTGTCCTCGACGGCGAGAACATCCGCGTATTGAAGTTCAATCCGAGGTCAACGTTTGAACGTTCATTCGGAGGAATAGAATCGGGCTTGGGACGGCTCAAGGCGCCCGTGGAAGTTCTTGTTACCGTCAGAGACCGGGTGTGGGTGTTGGAGGAGGACAGGATCGTCGAGTTTGACTTCACCGGCAACTACCTCGGCGAGATCGGCAGGGGCGTTTTATCGTCGGCAAAGGGTTTCGGGGAAACCAGGGACGGGGTCCTTGTTGCCACAGCAGATCGGCTCTGGTTTCTTGATAGGCAAGGTCTTCCTGAACGGTCAATTGAGATAGCCAGCATCATTGCTTCAGCACCACTCGATGTGATGGATGTTGCCGTGGTCAACGATGTTTTGTACGTGTTGACGCCTCGCACGGTTATTGTGTTCTCCATTGAGCAGGCGGCTTATTGAGAGGGGGGAAGGGGCCAAGCTATGGCATACCTTTCCAAGGTACATATGTTAAACCTATGTACCTTGGAAAGGTGGGTATCGCCGGAACGGACTCGAGATTCCCGACCCCCCGCTTGACATTCAGGCGGTTTTTCGTGTAATTTGGAATTAGCCCCCCGCATCCGGCACGTGCTCTTTCTTTGGAGGCATTATGGCTCGAAGTGTAAACAAGGTAATTCTCGTAGGCAATCTGGGCAAGGATCCGGAATTGCGCTACACCAACAGCGGGGTGGCGGTGGCAACCTTCAGCATCGCAACGAATGAGTCGTGGAAGGACCCGGAGGGGAACCTCCAGGAACGGACACAATGGCATAACATCGTTGCATGGAGAAAACTGGCGGAGATCTGCGGCGAGTATCTGAAGAAGGGAGCCAAGGTTTACGTTGAAGGACGTCTCCAGCATCGCAACTATGACGATAAGAACGGGGTCAAGCGGTATGTGACCGAGATTGTTCTCGATGAGATGGTGATGTTGGATTCGCGCGGAGGTGGAGGAAGCCAAGCAGGGGAATATCAGCCCCAGCAGGTATCCGGGGGCCAGGAATCGGCCCCCGAGAAAGACGATTTGCCGTTCTGATCGGTTCCATTGCCAAGTACATTGGCAATGGAGCATTCGAGCATTTCTTGTTCTTTCCATAGCATTCTGGTGTCCTCCGGTGGTCGACAATGACCGATCCGGAGGATGAAAAGGGAATTCCGTGCCCTGCACCTGCCTGTGCATCGTGCTTTTTCGACAGGCAGAAGCCGAAATGAGTTCTTGAGTGGTTGAAGCGAGAGCAATGCTTCGGCATGCAGTGGGCTCCAGGGACCGCGCGAGCGGCTCTGGAAATTCGGAAGCTGCCCCGCAACTGTAGTCCCCAGGTTCCAGCAAGGAACCAGGTTCCTGACATAGAAGACCACTGCTCCGCAAGGAGCGGGAAGGTCGTCGGGAATGGGGAGAGCCAGGAGACCTGCCAGATGAGAGATGTTTGCAGTACCTTCGCGGGAAGGTGTGGTTCGATCGAATCGTTCCATTCTCAAGGGTTTGTTCATGGCCCTCATCTTCAGCAGAAGGTGAGGGCTTTTTTTATTCATCCATTATCCGGAGTCATCCCATGTTGAAAAGCATCCTTCTTTTCCTCCTTTTGACGTGTTCTGTCATCGTACAGGCACAAGACACCACGAGCGTGTACCGGCTTCCCGAGGTCGTGGTGACGGCGACCCGTTCGCTCATCGATGTACTCGATTCTCCATCCCCCGCTGAAATCGTCTTCATTGACCATGCATCCGCCCTTCCGCCCTCCCTCGCCGATATCGTCAGCCGGTCCACTTCCATGTTTCTCAGAGACCTGGGAGGGGCCGGGGCTCTGAAGACCGCCTTCCTTCGCGGAACGGCACCTCAGCACCTCCTAGTGCTCGTGAACGGGGTAAGGCAGAACAGTTACCAAAACGGCCTTGTGGATTTCACCCTCCTGTCGGTCAATGACGTCCAACGCGTGGAGATCGTCCGAGGAGGAAGCTCTGCCCTGTTCGGTGCGGATGCCCTTGGGGGAGTCGTCAATATCCTGACGCGCACGCCAGAGACGGGATTGCGCGTACGCCTCAACGGCGAAGCGGGCTCGTACGGATTCGGAAGGTGGAGGGTGGAAGGGGAGGGGAGGCCCGGAGGAGTCGGCGTGCTTGCAGGCGCGGCGTATGAACAAGGGCGCGACGAGTTTCCCTACCAGCGTCCCGACGGTTCGTCTGCAACGCGTACCAACGCCGACTTCCGCAAACGAAATGCTTATGTGCATGCGGATGCCCCCTTGGGAGGCGAAACGTCGATCCGCATTTCCACGCAGGTCGTACGATCAGAGCGAGGGGTGCCGGGATCACTCTCGTTCCTATCGCCGGAGGCCCGGCAGGCGGACGACGATGCTCTCCTCGGTCTGGAGGTTCGCCACACCTCTCACCGCGGGGCCCAGCTTTCTCTGAAAACCTCTTATCACTACAGTTTCCAGACATACAAGGATCCGAATCCTCTCTTTCCCTTCCAATCCGCATACCGTAACGGATTTGTACTTGTGAACCCGGAACTCCACACCATTGTTGGAGACAACGCAAGGATTCTTGCTGGGGCGGAATGGAACGAAGGAGTGCTGACGGGAACCGATTTCACAGGGGCCATACGCAGGACGCAGAAATCCCTCTATGCCTCCGGTGAAGTGAGGTTCACGTGGGAAAGGCCGTTTGCAGACCTGGTGACACTCTACGGCATGGTACGCTATGATGACATTTCGGATGTCGAGGACGCTTTGATGCCGAAGATCGGTGTGAACGTCCGGCTCCTCCGGGATGCAAACGTGCGTTTCAGAGCAAGCTATGGCGCTAGTTTCCGGTCCCCATCGTTCAACGATCTCTACTATGTCGGGGTGAGCAATCCGGATCTGAGACCCGAACACTCCGCGAGTTTCGACGCGGGTGTGCTCTCAGCCTTCGGTACGACGACGAGCGTTCATGAACTCGGCCTCACCTATTTTAACATCGATACGCGTGATCGGATTCTCTTTGATCTCGTTACGTTTCGTCCCATCAACATTGGCCGAAGCCGTTCGATGGGATTAGAGGGAAAATACATCGGCTCGTTTTGGAATCGCGTTCTTGAGCTTGAAATGGGTTATGCACTTACCGGCGCTGTGAAGCGGAATGAGAGTTTCCCCGGGGACCCTGCCTACGACAAACAACTTTTGTTCATTCCGAAGCACACAGCACACGTCGTCGTGACCGGCCGTTGGAACGTCTTTGAAGCCCGGCTCTCGTACGGCATGGTCGGGAAACGATACACGTCGGACGATCACCTGAGCGCTCTGCCTGAGTACCATGTGACCGACGTCGCTCTTTCAGCACGTCTGAAAAGTGATCTCGGCACGGTCAGAATCGGAGGCGAGTTGCGGAATTTATTCGACCGATCGTATGAAGTGTTCGAGGGTTACCCCATGCCGGGGAGAACAATGCGCGTCGGCATTGGATTTGAATACTAAGCGGAGGTCTTATGAACACGATGATCACGTTTTTGATTCTTACTCTCGCAGGCGTTGCGTCGAGGCTCGTTCCTCATCCCCCGAATGTCACTGCGATTGCCGCCATCGCCCTCGTCGGCGGAATTTCTCTTGACCGGCGTATGGCAATTGCCGTGCCGGTCACTGCAATGGTTCTGAGCGACATCATCCTGGGTTTCCATGGGCTCATGGTGTATGTCTATGCCGGCTTTCTTATGACGGGAGCTCTGGGAATGGCCCTGCGATCGGCTCCAAGGCTCCCCTCCCTCATCGGAGGTTCCCTGGCAGGCTCGGTCCTTTTTTTCATTGTCACGAACGGAGGAGTTTGGCTGACCGGAGACGGTACATTCTATCCAAAGACCATTGAGGGACTTCTGGCATGCTATTCGGCAGGGCTTCCCTTTTTCAGGAATTCCCTTCTTGGTGATCTTTTCTACACCGGGGTTCTCGCCGCGCTCTTCGAAGGCGTGCGGGCATGGTCGGTTTCGCGAACCGCGTAGCGGAGTCGGAATCCGGCTTTCTTTCTCAGAATTGATAACGAATGCCCAAAAAGATCGTCTTTTTTGGGCATTTTCACATCCTCCCCTTGGCCCCGTTGTTGATTCTCTTTCGCAAAACCTTCTTATATTATCGGCCGGGTTTCGGTCAAATAACCAAATCAATCACTAACCTGCCATGTCATCATCTCCAACCAGCTTTTTCGACACTGTCTGCAAAAATTTTGACAAAGCGGCGGCCTTTACAGGGCACCCGCAAGGTCTCCTAGACCAGATCAAGGCCTGCAATAGCGTGTACCAGTTCATGTTTCCGGTACAAACCGATGAGGGATATGATGTTATTTCAGCTTGGAGGGTGGAGCACAGCCAGCACAAACTGCCGACAAAGGGGGGAATTCGCTTCAGCGAAAATGTCAACGAAGATGAGGTCAAGGCCCTGGCGGCTCTCATGACCTACAAGTGCGCCATTGTGGACGTGCCGTTTGGCGGCGCGAAGGGTGCGGTCAAGATCAATCCGGCCAAGTACACGCTGGAGGAACTTCAAAGGATCACACGACGGTATACCGCGGAACTTGTCAAGAAGAACTTCATCGGCCCGGGCATTGACGTGCCGGCGCCGGATTATGGCACGGGTCCCCGCGAAATGGCGTGGATTGTTGATACCTATCAAGCTTTGAACCCCTCGTCGATCGATGCGGCGGCGTGTGTTACCGGCAAACCGGTGAGCCAAGGCGGAATCCGGGGCCGCAAGGAAGCAACGGGACGCGGTGTGTTTTACGCAATCAGGGAGGTATGCAGTGTTGCCGAGGACATGAAAGCCCTTGGCCTTTCGACCGGTCTTGACGGGAAGCGTGTCATCGTCCAGGGGCTCGGCAATGTCGGTTATCATGCGGCCAAGTTCATTCAGGAGGGCGGAGGCATCATTGTCGGACTCGCCGAGTATGAGGGGGCCATTTACAATCCGAAGGGCCTGGATCTCGAGGCTGTCATAAAACACAGAAAAGAGACGCGATCGATCAGAAACTTTCCGGGAGCTACGACGCTCGACTCCAATAGAGCCGCCTTGGAAATGGAATGCGACATCCTTGTCCCGGCCGCGCTGGAGAATCAATTGACAGAAGAAAATGCTCCGCGCATTAAGGCGCGGATCATCGCAGAAGGTGCGAACGGGCCGACGACGGCCGAAGCCGAGGACATCCTCCTGAAGAAAGGAATCATGATCATCCCCGACATGTATGCCAATGCCGGCGGCGTCACGGTTTCGTACTTTGAATGGCTCAAGAATCTTCAGCACGTTCGTATGGGGCGCATGGGCCGCAGATTTACCGAGCGATCCATGGGGCAGGTGATCGACGTGATCGAAAAGGCGACCGGAAAGAAGATCACGGATCAGCAAAAGGCACTGCTGGTGCGGGGACCTGATGAAGAAGATCTGGTCAACTCCGGACTTGAGGATACGATGATCCTGGCCTACCATGAGATCCGTTCGATCTGGAAGCAAACCAAGGGTATCGATCTCCGCACAGCAGCCTTCATCAGCGCGGTAAATAAGATTGCAACATCGTACATCGAACTGGGTATTTTCCCCTAGCAGTGAGAGTCCCCACGTCGTACGACGACCGGCCGCCTCTTGGATTCAAGGGGGCGGAAGGCGGAGTCGTCTTGACCCTTGCAGTATTTCCCCTCATCGGAATGCGTGCGCTCTGCATGTCTTTCCCATCTTAAGGAGCAAACGAAATGTCTGATCATGCGAAGAGCTTCATGGCGTATGTCAAGAGTAGAAACCCGGGCGAGCCCGAATTCCTTCAGGCAGTTCAGGAGGTCGTTGATTCCTTGACGTTGGTCCTGGATCGGTATCCTGAATACCGGTCGGCAAAGATCCTTGAGCGTATGGTGGAACCGGAGCGTGTGATTATGTTCCGTGTGCCGTGGGTTGATGATCAGGGACATGTTCATGTGAATCGGGGATACCGGATCGAGATGAACAGCGCCATCGGTCCTTACAAGGGCGGACTGCGCTTTCACCCTTCGGTGACTTTGAGCATTCTCAAATTTCTCGCCTTTGAACAGGTGTTCAAAAACAGTCTGACGAGCCTTCCAATGGGTGGAGGAAAGGGCGGATCGGATTTTGATCCCAAAGGAAAGAGCGACAATGAAGTGATGCGGTTTTGCCAGAGTTTCATGAGCGAATTGTTCCGGCATATCGGACCCGATACGGATGTCCCTGCCGGAGACATCGGTGTAGGCGGACGTGAAATCGGCTACCTGTTTGGTCAGTACAAGCGATTGCGGAACGAGTTCACCGGGGTGCTGACAGGCAAGGGACTGAATTGGGGCGGATCGCTCATCCGTCCGGAGGCGACGGGCTACGGGTGCGTGTACTTTGCGGCAGAAATGCTCGCGACGCGCGGACAAACCCTTGCGGGTAAGACTTGCCTTGTCTCGGGGAGCGGGAATGTCGCCCAATACACTGTGGAGAAGCTCATCCAATTGGGAGCCAAACCGGTCACCCTCTCGGATTCGACGGGGTACATCTATGACCCTGCAGGAATCGATCGGAAGAAACTGGACTTTGTGATGGAACTGAAGAACGTGCGACGCGGCCGCATCGCAGAGTACGCAGAAGAATTCCGGTCCGCGACCTACACTCCATTGGACTTGAATGCCGATGCCAATCCGCTCTGGAATCACAAGGCCGATTGCGCTTTTCCGAGTGCAACCCAGAACGAAATCAACCGAAAGGATGCCGAGAATCTCGTGAAGAACGGGATCACTGTCGTGGCCGAGGGAGCGAATATGCCTACGACCATCGACGGCGTGCAGGTGTTGCTCGATGCACGGATCCTGTATGCGCCGGGGAAAGCGGCCAATGCGGGCGGAGTGGCCACGTCGGGGCTAGAAATGGCACAGAATAGCATGAGACTGCCCTGGACGCGTGAGGAAGTGGACGAACGCCTGCGATTGATCATGAAGAACATCCACAAGACATGCGTGGACGTCGCGGAGCGGTTCGGGACACCGGGGAACTATGTGCACGGAGCGAATATCGGAGGGTTCCTCAAAGTGGCGGACGCGATGATGGATCAAGGCGTCGTTTGAACGACAGGGAACGATCGGAAGGAGCATGACGCAAGCTTCATCGATGGACCCCTTGTGGGTCGAACACGGATATGGGACACGCTTTCAGGGGTTCCAGAACCTCATGCGAAAGCGGATCCGGGATGTTCTTCTGGTGTCAAGCCTTTACGACCTGTATCTGTTCGAAGAAGACGGTCGGCTCTATGAGTTGATTCGCAATGAGTACCAGGGCCTTCACCTCAGTCATTCCCCTGAACTGACGAGGGTCTCGAGCGGCCGGGAGGCGGTTGCGCTGGCCCAGGAAGAAAGCCGCTTCGACCTCATCATCACGACCCTCCACGTTGAGGATATGTCCGCTCTCCAACTCGTCCGCCGGGTGCGGGAGGCGGGGCTCAGCATTCCTGTCATTCTCCTCGCGTACGACAACCGGGAGCTGAAGGATCTCCTGAGTTATCATGACACCTCGATCTTCGACGGAATCTTCATCTGGCTCGGCGATTTTCGCCTCCTCATCGCCATCATTAAGCACCTGGAAGACCGGATGAACGTTGAACATGACACGCGAATGGTCGGTGTCCAGTCGATCATTCTCATCGAGGACAACGTTCGTTACTATTCATCCTTTCTTCCCATCATCTACACCGAGGTTCTCAATCAGTCCCAGCGGCTCATTCTGGAGGGCATCAATCTCTCCCACCGCTATCTTCGCATGAGGGCGAGGCCCAAGATCCTCCTCTGTAAAACTTATGAGGAGGCGATGAAGTATTTCCAGGACTACGAAGACCACATTCTCGGTGTAATCTCCGATATCGATTTTCCCAGGAATGGAGTTACGGAGGAACGGGCCGGTTTTGCCTTCGCGAGGGAGGTGAAGGAGCGATATTCCGACATTCCCATTCTTCTGCAGTCCACCACACCGGAATACGAGTACGAAGCGCATGAAGTGGGTGCCTCCTTTCTGCTCAAAGACTCGCCGACGCTCCTGCTCGAGTTAAGGGCCTTCATGAACCAGTATTTCAGTTTCGGGGACTTCATCTTTCGGATGCCCGACGGCACGGAAGTGGCGCGGGCAACGGATCTCAAGTCGCTCGAAGAGCACCTGAAACATGTTCCGAAGGAATGCGTCCGCTACCACGCGGAACGTAATCACTTTTCCAGGTGGCTGAAGGCCAGAACGGAGTTTTGGCTTGCCTACCAACTCCGTCCGCGCAAAGTGTCCGATTATCCGTCTGTTGAGGATCTCCGTAAAGACCTCATCGACTCAATGAGCGAGTACCGAGGACGCCGCCAGCGCGGTTTGATCACCGATTTCTCAAAAGAAACATTTGATCCGACAAGCAGTCTCGCAAGAATCGGCGGCGGTTCCCTCGGCGGAAAGGCCCGGGGCCTTGGGTTTGTCAACATTCTGATCAACAATTACCAGCTCCGAGAGAGGTTTGACGGTGTGCAGATCACGGTTCCCCCGGCCGTGATTCTTGGGACGGAAGTGTTTGACCAGTTCGTTGATGAAAACAACCTGCGGAAATTCGCGCTCAAGACCACCGATGACAATGCCATAGCCCGGAAGTTCCTTGAAGCCCCAAAGTTTCCCGAAGAGGTCTTGGGCAATCTCGCGGCGTTCCTCGATCTGGTGAACGGCCCCCTGGCCGTTCGATCGTCAAGCCTGCTGGAAGACTCACAGTACCACCCGTTTGCAGGCGTATACGAAACGTACATGATTCCGAACAACAATCCGGATCCGATGATCCGATTGCGGGAACTGCTCTCTACGGTCAAGCGAGTCTACGCTTCCACCTTTTACAAAAGCGCAAAAGACTATTTCAAGGTCACCTCGTATCGTCTTGAGGAGGAGAAGATGGCCGTGATTATCCAGCGCATGGTGGGAGCACAGCATCGTCAGCGGTTCTATCCGGACTTTGCCGGTGTGGCGAAGTCCTATAATTTCTATCCAATTCCCCCGCAGACTCCTCAGGACGGTATTGTGTCGGTCGCCCACGGTCTGGGAAAGACGATCGTTGACGGCGGAGTGACGGTGCGATTTTGTCCGCGTTACCCAAGGCATATTCTGCAGTTTTCCACCACGGGGGAGGCCCTGAGGAACAATCAAACGGAATTTTACGCGCTGGAACTGACCCAGTCTCCCCTCACATCAGCGGAAGCCCGCGATGCCTTGCTGAAACGATATCCCCTTGCGATTGCCGAGGAGGATGGTACCCTGCAGTATACGGGCTCGACCTACTCCCGCGAGAATGACGCTTTGTACGACGGCCTCGCAAGGGAAGGCATGCGCATCGTTACTTTTGCCCCCATCCTCAATCACAACCTGTTTCCTCTTCCCTCCATTGTCGAGTTGTTGCTGGACATGGGTACCTGGGGGATGGGCACGCCGGTGGAAATCGAGTTTGCCGTGACCATGTCCGTTCCTCCCGGACAACCCCGTGAATTCGCCCTCGTGCAAATGCGCCCGCTTGTCCTGAGCCGGGAAACAGAACAACTGATGATTGCCGAAGTAGGAAGAGAAGTCGCACTTTGCAGGAGCAGTCATGTGCTCGGGCACGGCGTGGTTCGGGACGTGAGGGATATTGTGGTGGTGGATTTCGAGGGGTTTGAGCGGTCAAAGACTCAGGAAGTCGCACGGGAAGTAACGCAATTCAACGAGAAGCTCGTCGATGAGGGGCGTCCGTATGTTCTGATCGGTGTGGGACGCTGGGGTACGCTGGATCCATGGCTGGGGATTCCCGTGAAGTGGGAACACATTTCGGGGGCGCGTGTCATCGTCGAAGCGGGGTTTAAGGATCTGGATGTTGCCCCCTCTCAAGGTTCGCATTTTTTCCAGAACATCACGTCGTTTATGGTGGGCTACTTCACCGTATCGGGCAACGGCGATTTTGTCGATTGGGAGTGGCTGAGAGCCTGCGAGCCTGCCGAATCCAAGCGATTTGTGAGACATCTCAGGTTCGACCAGCCGCTTGTGATCAAGATGAACGGACATGAAAACAAAGGGATTATTCTGAAGCCCGGCCATGCCGCTGAAACCCGACCAGCTTAAGAAAGTTCCTGAATCTTGTCCTCACTGCGGGAATCCGCTCAGTCCCTGGGAACAAGTTTTGCTGAGCGTCGATCACGCCCTGGTGTGCCGGCGTTGTTGGTATAGGATCATTCTGGACGTGCGGGAGACACAGCCGGCTCCTTCACCGCCGCCTTCAAAGGATAAAACTCATGGGAACGTATAATTCCTTTCAGGTCCAGCAGCAGCAGGTTCTGGAAGCGGCGAAATTGCTGAATCTGGACAAGGCCACAACCGAACTCCTGCTGTGGCCGCAGAGGGAGTTCAAAGTTACCATCCCCGTCAGGCTTGACTCGGGTGAAGTGCAGATCTTTCACGGTTACCGCATCCAGCATAATTATGCGCGTGGTCCGGCGAAAGGAGGAATCCGTTTTCATCCGGACGAGACTGTCGATACGATTCGCGCTCTTGCGGGTTGGATGACGTGGAAGACTGCTGTGGTTGATCTTCCGTTGGGGGGTGCCAAGGGAGGGGTTGTGTGCAATCCCAGGGTGATGTCGCAGAGGGAGTTGGAGCAAATCGCCCGCGGGTACATCCGTGCCATTGCCCACTCCATCGGCATTGCGAAGGACGTTCCCGCTCCGGATGTCTATACGAATCCGCAGACGATGGCGTGGATGATGGATGAATACGAGACCATCCAGGGGATTCACGAGCCGGGTGTGCTCACCGACAAGCCGAGGCAAATTGGAGGGACCGAGGGGCGCCGCGATGCCACCGCACGCGGGGGTGTCATCAGCGTACGCGAGGCTTGTGCTCACCAGGGGGTGGATCCGCGCGGAACATATGCCATTCAGGGCTTTGGAAACGCGGGTCAGAGGGCGGCACTGCTCCATCGAGAAATTCTCGGAGGAGGCACGCTGGTGGCTGTGTGTGACTCCCGAACCGGCCTGCACAATCCGAAGGGCATGAATCCGAAAGACCTGGTTACCTACAAGCTGACAAGAGGATCGCTCGAAGGGTTCCCTGGAGGAAAGATGATTCCGCGGGACGACGTGCTGAAGCTGGATGTGGATATACTCTATCCGGCAGCTCTTGAAAACGCCATTAATGAGTCGAACGCCCACGACATCAAGGCGCGGATCATCTGCGAACTTGCCAACGGGCCCACCACGCCGGAAGCAGACCTCATCCTCTATAAGAAAGGCATTCACGTTATTCCGGATATTCTTGCGAGTGCCGGCGGCGTGACGGTCTCTTACTTCGAAATGGTTCAGGACCAGTATTCGTACTTCTGGGACGAAACGGTGGTCCACGAGAGGCTGGACGCGAAGATTACGGCGGGCTCCCGCGCGGTTTATGAGGCGGTTCAGGAAAAGAAAGTGCATCCGCGTCTCGGGGCTATGGTCGTGGCCGTTGCACGGGTGGCAGAGGCATGCAAACTTCGGGGCTGGGTGTGAAATGCGGTTGCCACAAGTAGTGAATTTTCGGTATGTTCTTGGTTGAATCATAAGCGGAAGGAAGTCAATGGCTTACGTTAAAGAATCGGCTTGCAAGAAGTGCGGAAAGAAATTTTTTTGGAAGATCGAAAGGCCCGGGGATGGTTTTTGGGACAGGTGGCGGAATGATGACGGAAACATCCTGGCGAGTTGGTTTCTCTCGAACAGCCTCTGCTGGGACCACGCCTTTGAAGTGATGCCGGAGCACTTCCGCACCATCATTCGCACGATTGCATACCACGAAGAGAACGGCGAGGGGACGGATCACAACGCAGGCTGAAAGGAAAAGTCATGAAACGCATTGTTGCATCATTTCTCATGATGCTCGCGGCCGCTACGCTGGCCGCACAGCAGAAACGACCGATCACGTTCGATGACCTGATCGGGATGATTCGCATCTCCGATCCACAGATTTCACCCGATGGGAAATCCGTTGTGTTTGTCGGGACTCGGCACGACAAGAAGGCGAACAGCTCCTCCAGCGCCCTGTACCGGGTTCCGGTGGGCGGTGGTCCCGTGGAGCAGTTGACCACAGCGCCGAAGGCCAATAACAATCCGCGATGGATGCCGGACGGATCTTCGCTGGTCTTCATTTCGACGAGGGATGGCGAATCTCAAGTGTGGAGCATGCCGGCAAGCGGCGGTGAAGCGAAGAAACTCTCTGTGCTCTCCACCGGCGCGTCAGGGCTTGTGCTGTCGGCGAACGGCAAGTTTGTTGCGTTTACGTCAGACGTCTATCCCGACTGTCCAACCGACGACTGCAACAAGCAACGCGAAGAGGAGCGCTCAGCGAACAAGGTCAAGGCAAAAGTCTTCGACAAACTACCTTACCGGATTTGGAATACCTGGAAGGATGGCAAGCGAAGCCATGTGTTCGTGATGCCGACAGCAGGCGGCCCGGCACGAGACGTGACACCGGGTGATTACGATACACCGCCGATCGATTTGGGCGGACGCTGGGATTACGATTTCTCGCCGGACGGCAAGGAACTGGCGTTCACGCGGAACACGGATCCCAACATTGCCATCAGCACGAACAACGACATTTTCACTGTTCCGGTTGAAGGCGGAATGGTGAAGCGGATGACGGAAAACCCCGCCAATGACAGTCAGCCGTTGTATTCGCCTAACGGGGCGTACCTGGCGTATCGCAAGATGGAAAGGCCGGGGTTTGAGGCCGACCGGCGTCAACTGGTCCTGATCGACCGAAAGACCGGCCGGCACACATCACTGACGGCCGACTTCGATTACAGTGTCGACGACGTGACCTGGGCGCCCGATTCAAAATCGCTCTACATCACGGCGGATGACAAAGGCAATAAAGCCGTTTTTCGGGTGTGGGTGTCAGAAAAGAAGATTGTCCCGATTCTGACCGGCGGCTACTACGGGTCGGTTCGCGTAACGCCTGATGGTTCAACCCTCATCTTCACGAAAGAGACCATCAATCAACCGGCAGAGATCTATCGGTCCGATGCCGACGGCCGGAATGTCCGTCGACTGACGGGAATGAACGATTCGATTGTGTCCGCGCTCGATATGAACCCGAAGGAGGACTACTGGTTCAAGGGGGCGGGCGGAAAAGATGTGCACGGATGGATCGTCAGACCCCCGGGATTCCGGTCGGGGAAGAAATACCCGCTGGTGTACCTTGTCCATGGCGGTCCGCAGGGACAGTGGGGCGACCAGTTTCATTATCGGTGGAGCGCACAGATGTTTGCCTCACGGGGATATGTCGTTCTGATGGTCAATCCGCGTGGAAGCACGGGGTACGGTCAGGCATTTACAGACGAGATCTCGCGTGACTGGGGCGGTAAAGTGTATGAGGACCTCATGGCGGGTCTGGATGCAGCGCTTGCAAAGTTTCCGTTCATCGATGGAACTCGTGTCGCGGCGGCCGGTGCATCCTATGGCGGGTATATGATGAACTGGATGGCGGGTTCAATGACGCGCTTCACCTGTTTGGTCAGTCATGACGGAGTGTTCAACCCCTGGAGCATGTACGGAACGACGGAAGAATTATGGTTCCCGGAGTGGGAATTCGGAGGGACTCCGTACCAGAATCCCGAGCTGTACGACCGATGGTCCCCGCTCAAGAAGGCGGCGCATTTCAAGACCCCTGTTCTCGTGATTCACGGCCAGCTCGACTACCGGGTCGATGTCAGCGAAGGGTTCCAGCTGTTCACCGCTCTGCAACGCCAGGGTGTGAAATCCAAAATGCTGTATTTCCCGGATGAAGGCCACTGGGTTATGAAACCCGCCAACGCCGAGCTGTGGTATCAAATGGTCCTGGACTGGATCGACGAGCACACCAAGCCGGAATGATATTCCAACCGCATACAGGAGGTTGTACGATGAGAACTCTCTTGACGATGGGCGTGATGGCAGGTTCGATTGTGCTCACCACGTCCGTGATGTATTCCCAGACGACGCCGTTTCTGAACGACGATGAAATCCGCATGCTCAGCAATGAGATTTCCGGAGACCGGGCCTATGAGCACATCCGCGTGCTCACACGATGGCACCGGAATTCCGGCATGGAGGGATACTTCAAAGCGGCGGAGTATGTGATGGAGGCAGCGCGCGAAGCCGGCTTGGAGGATGTGCGGTTCGTTGAACAACCGATGAACGGTCCGAATTACACGGCACGCTCGGCCGAGCTCTGGATGGTCGAACCCGTCGAAGTGAAACTCGCCGACATTGGAGATCATGCCACCCATCTTGCCGACGGGAGTCACGATGCAAACGTGACCGCTGAGCTTGTATGGGTAGGCAACGGATCCAAGGAGGCGTTGAAGGATCTGGATGTGAAAGGCAAGATTGTCCTCACGAACGGCCCCCCTGGCGCGGCGCTCTTCAATGCCGTGTACGAAAAGGGAGCGGTAGGAGTGGTTACGTACCAGACCGCTGAAGGAAGAAACATCGTCGATGCGGGTGATCAGATCGGTTGGACCAGGATTCCCATCACGCCGCCCGAGGGAAAATCAGGATCCTTCGCCTTCGTCCTTACCCCCCGGATGGGGGAGGCCCTGAAGGATATTCTTGAAAACGACGGTGAGATGAATATTCTGGCTTCAGGCAGGAAGGCCAAGGGCGGAAGGATCGTTCTGAAAGCCGTCGTGGATACCGAAATCGGCACGGCTCCCGGAAAGACGGGTTTTGTGGAGGGGTGGATCCGGGGATCGAAGTACCAGGATCAGCACATCGTCCTCACGGCACACCTGCAAGAAGAGCAGGGGTCTGCGAACGACGACGGCAGTGGATGCGGTAATCTGCTTGAGTTGGCCCGGACTTTCAACAAACTGATGAAAGAAGGGAAGATGCCGCGTCCGGAGCGGTCCCTCAGGTTCTGGTGGGTTGATGAAATTTCCTCCGAATACCGATTCTGGCAGGATTATCCGGAAGAGCCGAAGAAGATTCTGGTGAACCTGCATCAGGATATGACCGGCGCCAATCAGGCCATGGGAAGCAGGGTTCAGCATCTGATCTTTGCACCGCATTCACGGACGTCCTATCTCGACGCCCTGTTCGAGAGTGTCGGCAATTATGTCATTCTCACCAATAACGCGTTTCTTGCGGCCAGTCGTCAGGGCGGTCTGCCGCGCCCCTTTACACGACCGATCTTTTCCACACGCGGATCCCGACAAAACTACAGCGCACGGTTCGTACCATACTTCGGTTCTTCTGATCATATCACGTTTCTCGACGGCCCCATTGGCATTCCAGCCGTGGCAATGATCAACTGGGATGACGATTACATCCATTCGTCACACGATGATCTGTTCCAGATCGATCAGACACAGCTTCAGCGGAATAACTTCATTATTGCCGCCATGGCCTACAGGCTCTCTTCGGCCGGACCGAGAGACGTTCCGCTGTTTGCATCGGAAACCTATGCGCAAGGACTGCGCCGGCTGGCGAACGACGTGAGGGTGGGAACGGAGCTGATCCATGCAGGCCAGGATGGATGGAGCGATGCGGTCAACCTCGTCGAGCAGGGGGTGGCCAGGGAAGTTCGCGCATTGCTCTCAATTCGTGTGCTGGCAGGCAACGACCGGAAAGCCCTGGAAACCATCGACCGGTTCATTGGGCGCACCAAGGAACGGGAATCGCTCATGCTCGACGATCTGAAAATCCTCTTTCGTCAGGTATGGGGAAAGAATGCCCCTTCCGTGAAGATGACCCCGGCGGAACAAGCGGCGGCGAAGAAGATTCCTGTGAACGTACCGAACCTCGCCGAATACTTCGCGAACCGGCAGAAAATGGGCTTTCGCGCCGGCGGACGACTTCATGGGCTCATGCGGTCTGAAGTGATCAACTTCATCGACGGCCGTCGCAGTTACTATGATATCTACAAGGCCGTTCGGGCCGAAGCCCTTGCCGCCGGATCGTGGTATTACGGGACTGTCCAACTCGAGGATGTGGTGGCATTCCTTGATGCCGGTGTCGAGGCCAAAGCCTGGAGTCTGAAACCATGATTGACAGGCCGTTCCCTGACAAGGAGGGACAATACTGATGAATCGGGTCGGTCGGATTGCAATTGTTCTGCTTCTCTTCGCGTTCCCGAATTTCCTCTGGGCACAGCAGACGGATACCTTGCGGCCCACGGTTATTCTTATTTCCATCGACGGGTTTCGTCCCGACTACCTCGACAGCACGGACTGTCCGAATCTGCGATGGTTAGCTTCAGAAGGTGTTCGCGCCGAGTGGATGATCCCCGTTTTCCCGACAAAGACCTTTCCCAATCACTATTCCATCGTGACGGGACTGCATCCGGGTCACCACGGCATCACCGCGAACACCATGTATGACCCCAAATTCGATGCGCTGTTTACGATGCGCAAGCGTGAAGAGGTGACAAACGCGAGATGGTGGGGAGGGGAACCGATCTGGGTCACCGCTGAAAAGCAGGGATTGAAAACCGCCCCTTTCTTCTGGCCGGGCTCAGAGGCCCCCATTGGCGGGAAAAGGCCGACGTACTGGCTCCGCTATGATGGATCGATGTCCTACATGGCTCGTGTGCGGAAAGTGCTGGCATGGATGTCGGAGCCGCCGGATCGGCGCCCCTCCCTCATCACTTTGTATTTCGAAGGGGTTGATCACGCGGGACACGAATACGGACCATCCTTCGCTGCCGTGGATACGGCCGTCCGTAAGGTGGATGGCGCGCTTGGGACGCTTCTGGAGGGGCTAGATATAAAAAATCAGCTTGACCGTACAAACATCATCGTTGTGTCCGATCACGGCATGGCCGCGACAGAGAAGGACAAGACAATCTGGCTCGATGAGTACATCGGGCTCGACTCGGTCCGCACCGTCGATTGGGGACCCATTGTTTCCGTGTGGGTCGATTCCGGTCACGTTCAACCCGTCTTTCAAGCGCTCTCCGGCGCCCATCCGCACATGAAAGTGTACAGAAAAGCCGACCTTCCTGATCGATGGTACTATCGGGATCATCGAAGGGTGGCACCCATCACGCTTGTGGCAGATGATGGGTGGATGATCGCATCAAAAAGGTTTAATCCGTGGCAACGATCGGACCATGGCGGAAATCACGGCTACGACAACGCAAATCCATCGATGCGCGCGTTGTTCCTCGCGCGCGGCCCGTCATTCAGAAGAGGCGTCGTGTTGCCGCCGTTTCAGGTTGTCCATGTGTACTCGTTGCTGGCACATCTGCTCGGTGTCGCTCCGGTACAAACGGACGGGAACCTCGAACCCTTCCGGAAGGCTCTCCGATGAATGTTCTTCAATCCGAACGAATCATCAGAAATCCACAGACCTTGAAATCTTTCGTCCTTCTCTTCATCGTCCTTATGACCGTTCAATCACTACTGAGCCAAACATCAAAAATGACTCCCCCTGTCGCACCGAGGCACCCCAAGACCACGGTTCTTCACGGTGAGACGCTCGTGGACGAGTACGCCTGGCTGCGGGAGAAGCAAGATCCGGCGGTCGTGGAGTATCTGAACGCGGAGAACGCCTACACAGAGCACATCATGAAACCGGCGGAGACCCTCCAAGAAACAGTCTATCAGGAAATCCTGCGGAGGACGAAGCAAACGGATCTTAGTGTCCCCTACAAACTGGGAGATCATTGGTATTACACAAGGATTGAAGAGGGAATGCAGTACCCGGTTTACTGCCGTAAACGCGGCAGTCTTGAAGCAGACGAGAATGTGTTGTTGGACCTCAATGAAATGGCCAAGGGACATGCGTTCCTTGCGCTGGGTGTTTTTCGGGTGAGCGATGATGGCACGCTCCTTGCCTATTCGACCGACACAACCGGTTTTCGCCAGTATCAACTCAACATCAAGAACATGGAAACCGGGGAGATGCTGAAGGATTCCGTCGGTCAGGTCAGTTCCGTCGCCTGGGCCGCGGACAACAGGACGCTTTATTATGTCAAGGAAGACCATGCGAAGCGCCCGTACCGTTTGTACAGGCATACGCTGGGGAAGAATGTGAGGGACGATGAGCTGCTGTTCGAGGAACAGGACGAGCTTTACAGAATATGGGTCTATCGTTCAAGTGACCGGAAATACGTGATCATGATGTCTGCCAGCGCGATCACAAACGAAGCCCGTACGGTCGCGGCCGATCAGCCCGGCTCCCCCCTCACGATGTTTCGCCCACGGGAAGTGGGACACGAATACGATCTCGATCATCGAGAGGGCCTTTTCTACATACGCACGAATAAGAACGCAAAGAACTTCCGCATTGTGACAACCGACGATCCCACACGACCGTTCGAAACCTGGGAGGAATTCGTTCCTCACAGGCATGACGTAAAAATCGAAGATATTACGCTGTTCCGGAATTACGCCGTCGTGACAGAACGGCGCGAAGGCCTGATGAGACTGCGGGTAACCGATTTCCGAACGGGGGAGACGCACGACATCGGTTTTCCCGAGCCCGTCTATTCTGCCTCCCCCTCCGTAAATCCTGAGTATGATGTCCGCACGTTCCGGTATTCATACCAGTCCTTCATCACGCCCCCCTCAGTCTTTGAGTACGACATGGAACTTCGTGCAGGAATATTGTTGAAGCAAACAGAAGTGTTGGGCGGCTATGATCCTTCCGAGTACCTCTCCGAGAGAATTTGGGCAAAGGCTCCTGACGGCGTGATGGTTCCGATCTCCATCGTACACCGGAAAGGAATGGAGAGAAACGGGCAGAACCCCCTCCTTTTGTATGGGTATGGATCATACGGTATTTCCATTCCCGTCAGCTTTTCGATTCCGAGGCTGAGCTTCCTCGATCGCGGTGGAATCTATGCGCTGGCGCATATCCGGGGAGGCGGTGATTTGGGAGAAGAGTGGCGTGAGGAAGGGAGGATGATGAAGAAGAAAAACACTTTCATGGATTTCATCGCTTGTGCGGAACATCTCATCGCTCACGGTTACACGTCTGCTAAGCGGCTGGCCATTCAGGGGGGAAGCGCCGGCGGGCTACTCATTGGAGCAGTCCTCAACATGAGGCCCGACCTATTCAAGGCGGCGCATCTTGCCGTGCCGTTTGTCGATGTCATCAACACCATGCTCGATGAGTCGCTTCCGCTGACCGTGGGCGAGTTTCTCGAATGGGGAAACCCGAAGAAGCCCGACGAATACGCATACATCCGGGAATACTGCCCGTACACGAATCTCAAGCCCGGTCGGTATCCGGACATAGTGGTGACGACCTCGTTCAACGACAGCCAGGTTATGTACTGGGAACCGGCAAAGTACGTCGCAAAACTTCGGACTCTGAAGAGGGATGATTCTCTTCTTCTCTTGAAAACCAACATGGGGGCGGGGCATGGAGGGGCGTCCGGGAGATATGATGCGTTCCGCGAGCAGGCCTTTGTGTTATCCTTTCTCATGGTGTCCCTGGGAATGTCAAAGTAACGCCGCCTGAGCGAGGGAACAAGACAAAGACGGAGGAGGCTATGAGCAAAATCCTGTTGGCAGGGCTGGCTTTGGTCTTGGGAGTGACCGGTGTGCACGCCCAGAACCCCGTTTTTCTCACGGAGAGTCCTTCGACGATTCGAAAAGGGAGGATTCATATCGGAGTTGGAATCGAGTATTTGACACGAGACGTGCATCCATCCGACGGGATTCCGGAAACGCTCGTCCGCTTCCTGGGCGGTTCGATTCGAGGCGGTGTTTCTGAGAACGTGAATTTCGACATGATATGGAGAGGGGGACTGCTGGCCAGATATGCCGACGGATCATCACGTTTCGATTGGGGAGATCTTTTTCTCTGGACGAAGATCAACCTTCTCAAAGGAACAAACGATCAGACGGGCCTCGCATTTCGGACAGGAATCAAACTCCCCAGCACGCGGTACAACCCGGGAAAACTCGGCAACAATCAGATGGATTATCATTCCCAGATCATCGTCTCCAGGCGATTTGGGCCGCACGAACTGCGCGGAATGGCGGGATTTTCGATCATCGGTGATCCGCAGACCGCGGGGTCACAGGACGATGTCTTCAGCGCGGCGATCGCCTCCATTTATGCCGTGAACGAGTGGCTGGACACCTTTGTTGAAATGCATGGGCGCAAAGGATACCAGGATCACGACGGAAAACTTGTCGGTCGGTTCGGTCTCATGAGCACGTCGGAGGCATGGACATGGAGCCTGTACGGGCTTATCCGTCTGGCAGGAGACCATTATGATTTTGGGAGCGCATTCGACCACAGTGAATCGTGGAGTGTGGGATTGTTCGCCTCAAGACCCGTGGACCTGGGACTGTAGCACCGTCTTGGCAAGGGAGTTGTCATTCGGGGGCGGATTTTCTATATTTCCTCACGCGGGAATGAGTCTGCCGCCCTCAGAGCCTTCTGGGGAACCGAAGGCAGCAACGTGGTACGATCCGAAAGACTCCGACTATGAAGCATTTCAAACAAAGCATCTACAATCTGATTGTTGACACATCCTCCAACCTTCCACCAGACGTTCGCCGGGCGTTGAGCCGTGCCATGAACGTTGAGATTCCCGCGACCCGGTCCGCGCTCGCCCTGCAGACCATCGCGATCAATGTCGACATGGCCGCAAATGGCGCCGTGCCGATATGTCAGGACACGGGGATGCCGACTTTTGAAATCCGAGTGCCCATCGGCGCAAACGAGATGCGCATGAAGAAGGAGATTGAGGAAGCCGTCGAACAAGCGACAAAGGACGGCAAACTCAGGCCGAACGCTGTTGATTCGCTTACCGGCAAGAACAGCGGCAACAATCTTGGCGAAGGCGCCCCCGTTGTTCATTTTGAGCAATGGGAAAAAAACCGGGTTGAGGTCAGGCTACTGCTGAAGGGTGGCGGATGCGAAAACAAGAACATTCAGTATTCTCTTCCGACTGAACTCCCCAACCTGGGCCGGGCCGATCGAAACCTGGAAGGTGTGCGCAAATGCATCATGCATGCAGTGTATCAGGCGCAGGGACAGGGCTGCAGCGTTGGGGCGTTGGGCGTTGCCATCGGAGGCGACCGCACTTCCGGTTATTCCTTTGCAAAACATCAGCTCTTTCGATCGCTTGACGATGTCAATCCCCATCCCGAGCTCGCGGCTCTTGAGCAAAGGATCATGGAGGATGCCAACAAATTGGGAATCGGTACGATGGGGTTCGGCGGAGCCCAGACGCTCATCGGGTGCAAAATCGGCGCCCTTCACAGGCTTCCTGCCAGCTTCTTCGTCAGCGTGGCCTATAATTGCTGGGCTTTTCGCAGACAGGGCGTTGAGCTGGATGCAAACACGGGAACGATCATCCGATGGCTGTACAAAGACGAAGCCCCTGTATCGCGAATGACCGAGGATGAATCGCTTCCGCTTACCGGACGTGAAGTCCGTTTGACGACGCCCCTTTCGGAAGAACAAATTCGAAGCCTCAACGTCGGCGATGTTGTTCTCCTGAGCGGACTCGTCCACACGGGCAGGGACGCTCTGCATCATCACCTGTTGTCACATGATTCGCCTGTTGATCTCAGCGGCGGCGTGATCTACCATTGCGGTCCCGTTGCCCTGAAGCAGGGACAAGCGTGGATGATCAATGCGGCAGGACCCACGACCAGCATCCGGGAGGAACCGTATCAGGCAGACATTATACGGAAATTTCGTGTGCGGGCCGTGATCGGAAAGGGGGGAATGGGGGCAAAAACCCTGGCGGCACTCAAGGAATGCGGGGCGGTTTATCTGAATGCCATCGGAGGAGCTGCGCAGTACTATACGAAGTGTATCGAAAAGGTGGAAGGAGTGGATTTTCTGGACTTCGGTATTCCCGAGGCAATGTGGCATCTGCGCGTGAAGGATTTTCCCGCGGTCGTCACGATGGATGCCCAGGGAAAGAGCCTTCATGCCGACGTCGAAAAGGCCTCGGCGACAAAGCTTGCCGAATTTGCCGAGCTGGCATCCTGAGAGAAGCAAAACCATCAAGGAATCCGGGCACCGGGACTTCCTCCCGGTGCTTTTCTATTTTCGCGGCCACGAAAGGAGCATGCTATGAAGACGAGGACGGAAAAGGACTCTCTGGGGGAGATAGGGGTCCCGGTTGATGCATACTACGGAATCCAAACGGCACGAGCAATGGATAATTTCCCCATTAGTGGCATCACGGCCAGACCGGCATACCTTGAGGCGACGATCCATATCAAGAAGGCGGCGGCTGTGGTCAACAGCGGGCTCGGTCTGCTGGACCAGAAAATTGCCGGTGCCATCATGAAGGCCGCCGACGAGGTTCTGGCAGGCAACCTCCGAGAGTGGTTTGTCGTGGATATCTATCAGGCGGGGGCGGGCACCTCCCACAACATGAATGTGAACGAAGTGCTGGCAAACCGGGCCATCGAAATTCTGGGCGGGAAGAAGGGGGAGTACACACTCGTTCACCCCAACGACCACGTGAACATGTCGCAATCGACGAACGATGTGTGCCCCACGGCGATTCGTATCGGAGCCCTCCTGGAAAGTCAGGCACTCCTTGACGGGCTGGATGAGCTGGCAGATGTCTTCGAACAGAAAGCCGCGGAATTCGATACTGTGGTAAAGTCCGGACGGACGCATCTGATGGATGCTGTTCCTGTTCGGTTGGGACAGGAATTCGGGGCTTACGCGGCGAGTATCAATAAGCACAAGACGGCTCTAGGATATGCTCTCGAGTCGCTGAAAGAGCTTGGCATCGGCGGCACGGCCGCAGGGACCGGATTGAATGCCCATCCCGAGTACCGGCGGCGAATGGTGCAGCAACTAACGACCCAGATCGGAATGGAATTCCGGATGGCGGAAAACTACTTCGAGGCCATGCAAAGTCTCCGCCCCATGGTCGGGTGCTCCTCAGCCCTGCGGAACTGTGCGCAGGATCTCTCTCGCATTGCCAATGATATTCGCCTGCTCGGCTCGGGACCGAGAACAGGATTGGCCGAGATACAGCTTCCGCCGGTTCAGCCCGGTTCATCGATCATGCCCGGCAAGGTGAATCCCTCGATGGCCGAAATGGTCAACATGGTATGCTACCAGGTGATCGGACTCGACACGGCGATCACCTTGTGCGCGCAGGCAGGGCAACTGGAGCTGAATGTGATGATGCCCCTGGTTGCGTATGACCTGCTTCACGCCATCGGAATCCTTGCTCGTGCGGTCACACAGTTTTCGCGAAGATGCATTGCCGGAATCACGGCAAACGAAGAACGATGCCGCCTGTATGCCGAAAACAGCACGAGCATCGTCACGGTGCTTAATCCGCACATCGGCTACGCGGCCGCCGCAGAGATCGCGAAGGAATACATGGCAACCGGCAAATCTATCCGCGAGGTCGTTCTGGAAAAGGGGCTTCTGACAAAGGAACAGCTTGACAGGGTGTTTGACCTACGGAAAATGACCGAACCGGGAATTTACGTATGAGTCGGTTTCTGCTTGCCATCCCGGTGGCCTGTGTTGTCTGGACAGCCATGTCGCAGGATCTTCCTCAGTTTTCCATCCATGGCACCGTGGTCGATGCAGCTTCGGGGGAGCCGCTCCCCAATGTGAATATCTATCTCTCCAACACGACGAGGGGCACGACAACAAACCTGAAAGGCGAGTTTGTGCTCCGCAATGTGCCCGCCGGCCTCTATGAGCTTGTGAGCTCGATGGTTGGCTATGAACGCATGGTGGTCCGCTATCGCGCCGTTGAGGAACCGAAGGAACAGTTGCGGATCAGAATGAAACAGATTGCGATTGAAACGCAACCGGTGGAAGTGCTGGCGAAAGATCCCGTGGAGTGGCGAACGAATCTGGAAACGTTCAGGGACTACATTTTCGGAAACACGCGAAACGGGTCCCGATGTACGATTAAAAACCCCGAGGTATTGGATTTCGCTGTTGAGAAAGGCGGGCGCTTTACCGCTTCCGCGCGTACACCGTTGCTCGTTGAAAACCCGGTACTGGGTTACGCGCTCGAGTTCGGCCTGACCCTGTTTGAAGTCGATGGAGCTCTCTTTCGCTACGGAGGGACGGTTCTGTTTACCCCGCTGGAAGGCTCGCCGGAACAGCAGGCAGAATGGGAAAAAGAGCGCGCGCGGGCCTATCGGGGTTCGTTAAGGCATTTCTGCATCGCTCTCGCCATGAACCGCGTTGCGGAGGAAGGATTCAGAATCTCAAGGATGCATCAGATTCCCGCAACAATGAAGGGAGCGGTTGCGCGTGAACGGGTGAAAGCCGAGGAGATCCTCTTTCCGGGACGGTATTCGTTTGAGCGACGGCTGGTCTTCGACCATTTTCTGATGGTGGAGTACCTCCTCGAGTCGCCGGAACCGGCCTTCCAGCGTTTCTGGAGCCGGCAGGCAGGATTCGGCCAGTACACGGAAGGGCACCAGATATCATGGTTGAAACTTGACTTTGAGGATGTTCGACTGAATATCGATGGAAACCTTTACGATCCTTTCAGCCTCAAAACCTACGGATATTGGTCTTTCGAGAGGCTCGGGGAGTGGCTCCCGTTGGAGTATCGCCCGGAATAGCTGTGCCTCCCGCGTGGAACATTCACGATTGCCCTGCGTAAGATTGGCGTAAGCAGAACGATTCACTCTTAATTGACTGCATGGTCAAAAAAACCCTCCACTCGCTTCGCGACTTCGGCAAGTTGTTCATGAGCGGCGTGACAAGCTCGGAAATCGAAAAGCTTGTCAGCGACGATACGCGGGGGATGTACACGTTCTATGTGAAGAACATGGTTCCTGTACAGCCCAATGAATCGCGTGTCACCAAGGCCGTCAAGTTCGCATGGTATCTCTTTCTTGCCTTCCTCCTCAAACTTACGCCGGCCCGCAGGCTGTTCTACGGAATCGCCATCCTCCTGGTAATCCTTGCTTTCTGGGACAACGATCTCATGAAAGCTCTGTACGCCGTTCTGATCCTGAATTTCCTCCTGGCGCTCGAGTTGGCGGACAAGCTGGTGACCCGTGACGAGCTCGAATTTGCCCGCAAACTCCAACTCAGTCTCCTCCCAAGCACCGAAATTGATGTGGCCGGATTCTCCGTCGCGGCTCATAGTGAGATTGCGGCGAGCGTCGGAGGAGACTACTATGATCTTCTTCCCCTTAAGGATGGGAGCACGTTGGTCGTTATTGGCGACGTTTCGGGGAAGGGTATCTCCGCTGCCCTGTACATGGTGAAAGTTCAAACGGCTCTGCAGATGCTTTCGAAGGAAGTGTCTGATCCCCGGGGGCTTGCGATCCGGCTGAACGAGTATCTCTATAGCCAGCTCCGCCGGAATTTCTTTCTGACGATTACCATCGCACGGGTGCATCCCAACGGCACCATCACGTATTGCCGCGCAGGTCACATGCCGGCGTTGCTGTACGACGCGAAGAAGAGGACATGCTCCTGGCTGCAGCCCAAAGGCACGGCTATCGGTCTGGCACCGCCTGAAGGAAGTGAGAATGGACGCGAGAGGCACAAGATCTTTGAGAAATCCCTTGTTCAGGAACAAACAAAGCTTCGTCCGGGCGATGCGATGGTCCTTTTTACCGATGGCGTGGTGGAATCTGTTAACAGAGCGGATGAGGAGTTTGGCCAGGCGAGGTTAATGCAATCCGTTTTGGACTCGGCAGGAAACGGTGCCGAGCAAATGAAAACCAGGCTCGTGGATCGCCTGTCCGCTTTCCGCGACGGCGAGGATCTGCGGGACGATACGACGTTTGTCATTCTCCACAAATCCGTGGAATAGACCCCAGCCTCTACCGGTTTGCTCATTCCCACTTTTTTCCTTAAATTCATAATCCGAAGCTGATCTCTTCGTGACAGTTTCACCAGACGCCAAGCTGGTGGACTCGGCGGTAGAGCAGGCCCGCCGACCTGACTCGCTGCGGTAGCTCAATGGTGGAGCAGCGGTTTCGTAAACCGCAGGTTGCCGGTTCAAGTCCGGCCCGCAGCTCAACGGCGTGTAAGGATGGGCGGGATAAAACCCCGCAAGTCGTCGGTTCAATTCAGACCACCAGCTCCAAACACCCGAATTGTTCATCCCTATCCAATCCCGACACACAGAGCGTCGGGATTTTGTTTGATTTTTGGCTGTTTTTCGCTTATTTTAGTTTTTCTCTCAAACGTCATCACTCCAAAAAAGCCCGCAGGAACGCTGCTATGAATGAAGGCAAGGTCGTACAAGTCATCGGTCCGGTTGTCGATGTGGATTTTTCGGGCGGGAAGCTCCCCGCGATCCTCAACGCCCTCAAGATTCCTCGAAAGAATGTCGAGGGAGTGGAAGAGGAACTGATCTGCGAAGTACAACAACAGCTGGGCGAAGACCGCGTTCGAACAGTAGCGATGGATTCTACGGACGGACTTGTGCGCGGAATGAAGGTCTACGATACCGGTGAGCCGATTGCCGTACCGGTGGGACCCAAGGTTCTTGGACGGCTTCTGAATGTCACGGGCCAACCCATCGATGCTCTTGGTCCGATAGAAGGAAAAACACGGTATCCCATCCACCGACCGGCACCGGGTTTTGATCAACTGTCGACAAAGAGGGAGATGTTTGAAACCGGTATCAAAGTCATCGACTTGCTTGAGCCCTATACGAGAGGGGGAAAGACGGGCCTCTTCGGCGGCGCCGGCGTCGGCAAGACTGTTCTGATTCAGGAACTGATTCATAACATTGCCAAACATCACGGTGGATATTCGGTGTTCGGGGGCGTGGGAGAGCGTACAAGGGAGGGAAATGACCTCTGGCTGGAAATGAAGGAATCCGGCGTTCTGGACAAAACGGCGCTGGTGTTCGGACAAATGAACGAGCCGCCGGGAGCAAGAGCGCGGGTCGGTCTCACGGCGTTGACCGTTGCCGAGTATTTCAGGGATGAGGAAGGGAAGGACGTTCTCCTCTTCATCGACAACATCTTCCGCTTCGTGCAGGCAGGATCCGAAGTGTCTGCTCTTCTGGGACGCATGCCATCGGCCGTGGGATACCAGCCCACGTTGGGAACGGAAATGGGAGAGCTCCAGGAGCGCATTACGTCGACCAAGAAGGGGTCCATTACGTCAGTTCAGGCAATTTATGTACCGGCGGACGACCTTACCGATCCGGCACCGGCCACGACCTTCTCCCACCTCGACGCCACCACGGTTCTCAGCCGGCAAATCGTGGAAAAGGGAATTTATCCCGCCGTTGACCCCCTCGATTCGACATCGCGTATTCTCGACCCGAATATTGTGGGGGAGGAGCACTACTCTGTGGCGAAGCGCGTGAAAGAGATTCTGCAAGCCTACAAGGACCTTCAGGATATCATCAACATTCTGGGAATGGATGAACTCTCCGAAGAGGACAAGGTCACTGTCGCCCGGGCACGGAAGATCGAGCGCTTCCTCTCTCAGCCATTCTTCGTTGCCGAAGAGTTCACAGGGTACCCCGGAAAATACGTCAAACTCGAAGACACCATTCGGGGATTCAAAGGGATCATCGAAGGCGAGTATGACAGGCTCCCGGAATCGGCTTTTCTGATGGTGGGAGGAATCGAAGAGGCGGTGGAAAAAGCGAAGAAGATGCAGAGTTGATATGACGGAGAAGTCGTTTCATCTGGAGATTGTTACACCGAAGAAGGTTGTTCTCAGCGCCGAGGTTTCGAGCTTTACGGCCCCGGGCATCCTTGGCGGCTTTCAGGTTCTCCACAGTCATGCGCCGTTTCTTTCTTCCGTCGGTGTCGGTGAAGTTAAGGTTATCGCCGGGGACGGTGGAGAAACGCGGTTTGCGACGAGCGGCGGATTTGTGGAAGTACGGGAAAACAAGGTCGTCATGCTCGCAGAAACGGCGGAGCGGGCGGATCAGATCGATGTCAAGCGTGCTGAGGCGGCTCGGGATCGGGCGCGAAAGCGCCTTGAATCGAAAGCCGCGGAGCTGGATCTGAATCGCGCGAAGGCGGCGTTACAGCGTGCGTTGAACAGACTGAAAATTGCCCGGAACCACTGATGCAGGAAATCCCATCTCACTGTGCGACCCGTCGAAGATCGTCTGCGACGGGTTTCTTTTTTTGAAGCCATGGCCGTCGCCCTTGGATTGGAAGTGATTGCGCACAATCCCGCCCGCACACGTGCCTGGGGGCGGTGCGGTCTCCTCGTCAATCAGGCAAGCGTCGACCGTACCATCACGCCCTCACAACTTGTTTTGAAAAAGGCGCTCCGCGGCCGGCTCGCCGTCCTCTTCTCCCCTCAGCATGGCCTGTTTGCCGACAAGCAGGACAACATGGTAGAAAGCGGTCATGGCCGCGATGTGCTGTCCGGTCTTCCGTATTTCAGTCTCTACAGCGACGTGCGGGAGCCGAGGGACGACATGCTGGAAGGGCTGGATACCGTCATCGTGGATATTCAGGACGTCGGGACGCGTGTCTACACGTTTGTTTATACGATGGCCGGAATCATGCGGAGATGCGCTCGCTTGGGCAAAAAAGTGGTGGTGTTGGACCGCCCGAATCCGATCGGGGGAACAAGGGTCGAGGGCAACGTGCTGGAGGCAGATTCCAGAAGCTTCGTGGGCGAATATCCGCTTCCGATGCGGCATGGCATGACCATCGGCGAACTCGCCCTGTGGATCAACGGGCAGGAATCCATGCCGGTCGAACTGGAAGTCGTGCGCATGAGGGGATGGAAGCGCTCAATGCATTGGCATGACACGGGACGGGCTTGGATTATGACGTCGCCGAACATGCCGACGCCGGAGACGGCCGAGGTCTATCCGGGAATGGTTCTGCTTGAAGGTACAAACCTCAGTGAAGGCCGCGGAACAACCATGCCGTTTCTGACCATCGGCGCCCCATACATTCACGATGTGAAAGAGTGGCTCAACACTCTTCGCGAATTGTGCAACCTATCAGGCCTTGCCATACGCCCCGCGCTCTTTGAGCCGACGTTTCACAAGTTTGCCGGGCAAACATGCCGCGGAATACAGTGGATCGTTCTTCACCCTTCCCGCATATGCGCTTATCAACTGGGGCTCGGCGTTCTTCTGGCCACCATGCATGTGACGCCCGACGCGTTTCGCTACAAGGACCCGCCCTACGAGTACGAAACTATTCGTCCGCCGATTCAACTGCTCCTCGGAAGCGCTGCGCTTGCGCGACGTTTGGAAACAATCGCGCACAAGACATTGACCAGGAAGACTCTGCCCGATCTTGAGTCGGAGTGGGAGGAAGGACGGAGAGCCTTTCTGCGCCAGCGAAAGGAGTGTCTCCTCTACTCCTGATTTCATTGACATTCTGTGACTGAACCTGTATATTCTGGCACCCTTTTTGTGAAACGAACTCGCTCAGGGAATCGCAGACCACCCGCGCCGACGCGTCCGACCGTGGCCGAAATCGACCTCTCGGCGATTGCGTTCAATCTGCAGGGCGTGCGGACCAAGGTCGGTCGGGGGGTCGGAATCATGGCTGTCGTCAAAGCCAACGCCTATGGTCACGGCTTGGAACGCGTTTCCTCGTTCGTGGAGAAGGGCCTCGCAGACTGCTTCGGCGTTGCTTTCCCCGAGGAAGGAGAGGCGCTGAGAACGGTAGGCATACGGAAACCTATCCATGTGTTCACCTTGCCCGCCCGGGAGCAGCTTCCCCTCTACGTCCAATACAACCTTGAGGCAACAGTGAGCTCCCGTCACGAAGTTACGCTCCTTCAGCAGGCAGGAGCGAAAGCCCGCCGAACGCTCCCCATCCATATCAAGATCGATACCGGAATGAACAGGCTTGGGGTGAAGCCGGCCGATGTGGATGCCGTGACCGCGGAACTGGCCAAGGCAACGAGAGTGGAGGTGAAAGGAGTCTTCACGCATTTTGCCACGGCCGACGAACCCCGCCGAGAATTCGTCATGCACCAGCTGGATGAATTTCAGAGGGCGCTCGAGCGCTTGAGGGTGCTGGGTGTCGAGGCGGAAGTGATCCATTGCGCAAACAGCGCGGCAATCCTGGACCTGCCGGAAACCTACTTCTCCATGGTGCGGCCCGGCGTCATGATGTACGGCTACTACCCCTCAAAAACCACGTCTGAGAGTGTTCCTCTGAAAACGGCGATGAAGGTGAAGACCCGTGTCGCCCTGATGAAATGGATTGGACCGGGGGAAAGCGTGGGGTACGGCCGCAGGTTTCTTGCCACGAAAAGGACACAAATCGCGACCCTCCCCATCGGTTACGCCGATGGATATACCCGTTTGCTGACAGGCAAAGCCTTCGTCCTCATTCGGGGAAAAAAATTCCCCGTTGCAGGCTCTATCTGTATGGATCAGATCATGGCCGACGTTGGTGAGGAACAGATCGAAGTCGGCGATGAGGCGGTGATCATCGGCTCTCAGGGTGATGCCGCCATCTCAGCCTGGGACCTGGCCGATTCCCTGGGGACCATCCCCTATGAAATTTGCTGTGCGATCTCTTCACGAGTTCCGAGGGTGCATATCTCATGAGACGCTCACAACACTATATTCATTCGCTGATGGACAATGTTGCGGAAGGACAAATTGCGTCCGACGCCTATCGCCTCACCTTTGGAAAGATTGCGCGGCGGCTGGCGGAGGCAGAAGATTTTGACGGCGAATTGAGGAAATTGTACAAAGTGGCCGGATTCAGCGACTTTGCGTTGAGCCTCATGTGGATAGCCGAAGAGGTGGAGAACGATCCGGCAAAAACCGAGTACACGATGGACGAACAGCAACTTGTCGTGTCGAATTTCCGGTACGCCGTGGGAGACCTGGAGATTCCTCCGGTTGGCTCAGAGCCCGAGGTCCCGGAAACGTTCGCTGGGGAGTCCCGGGAAAGGGAAACGCCGGAAATGCCTTCTGTTTTGGAAATGGAAACACCCCCGGCGTCGAGCCAAACAGAGCCGGAGTCTGCACCCTCTCCTGAAGTCCCTCCTGCCCGGCCGGGAAGCGAGGCCGATTTTGCCGGACTGATGGAGAAGTTTGTCGAGGCGATGCAGAGTGGGTCTGACGACAGGGACGAGCTTTTCCAAGCTGTCATTGCTCAATCAAAGGCCTTTCTGGCCGACGGAAGCGAAGCCCCGGACGATCTCAGGGAGTTCTGCGGATTCCTGCTGGAGTTCCTGCAGTACATCATGGAGAACGGATTCATGGATGACGTACGGGTGATGAATATTCTGTCCAACGTGTCTTCACCCGTTTCTTCCTGGGCACAGGCCTCACCGGAGGCTCGGGAGGGTATCCTTGCCGAAGGAACCGAGATCCTGCGGACGTTCAAATCGCTGTTTGAATAGCAGAGGGGAGCTATGGACCATCTCTATGCGGTCATTATGGCTGGAGGCGTAGGTTCGCGGTTCTGGCCGCGCAGCCGCGAAAAGACGCCGAAACAACTGCTGGAAATCTTCGGTTCCGGGAGCATGATCCAGAATACCACAGCCCGGATCCAACCGCTGATCCCTCCGGAAAGAACCATCATTGTCACCAATGTCCAGCAGAAGGATGCGGTCATCCGGCAACTGTCCTCTATCCCGAAAAACAACATCCTCGCCGAGCCTGTCGGACGGAATACAGCGGCCTGTGTGGGTCTTGCGGCGTCGTGGATTCAAAGAATCGATCCCGATGGCATCATGGTGGTCCTTCCGGCAGATCATCTCGTCCACAATGAAAAGGAGTTCCGCCGGATCCTCCGTCTCGCGGCGGAGATTGCAGAAGAAACCGAGGGATTGCTGACCATCGGTATTCAACCCACGCACCCGGAGACAGGGTACGGATACATCCAGTATTCGGAAGACGATACGGATGATGTGCACAGGCGGAAAGGGGTGTACCGGGTGAAGACCTTTGCCGAGAAGCCGAACCTGGAGACGGCAGAACGCTTTCTCGAAAGCGGAGATTTTCTCTGGAACAGCGGTATGTTTGTCTGGAAAGCTTCCGCGATCTTGAAGGAGATCGAGATTCACCTGCCGGATCTCTACGCGCAGGTCAATGAGGTGAAGCAGGCCATGGGCAGTGAGGGGTTTGAGGAAGCTCTGGAGAAAGCCTACGGATTGATCCGCGGGATTTCGATCGATTACGGCGTCATGGAAAAGGCGGGCAACGTGTATGTCGTCAAAGGAAATTTTGGATGGAGCGACGTCGGGTCGTGGGATGAAGTCGTGAGGCTCTCACCAAACAAAGATGACCAGGGAAATGCAATCAAGGGACTTGCCATCGCCCGTCATTCCCGGAACAATTACATCGACGCAGGGGGAAGGATTGTAGCGGCCGTAGGGGTCGAGGATCTCATCATTATATCAACGGAGGATGCGGTACTCGTGTGCCGGAAAGGGCAGTCGCAGGAGGTGAAAGAGATTGTGGATTATCTTCGCCGGAAGCAAATGAATGATTTCCTTTAGGCGTGTCGCCCTCCTCCGGCTGGGCATCTCTCTCCTGTGTGCGTTCATCATCTCCTGCAGTTCCTCGCCACGGTTCATCCGGGGTTCGGGCGAAGACCATCGACATGACGCGCGCTCCGGCGGCCGGGATACGGCAATGACCACAGCTACGGTCAGGCCATCCAGCGGAAAGGTTCTCCTGACGCTGGAAGGAGTGGCGTCGTACTATGCCGATGCCTTTCACGGCAAGTTGACTTCGAACGGAGAAACGTTTGACATGAACGCTCTGACGGCGGCGCATAGGACCTTTCCTTTTGGCACGAAAGTGAGGGTGACAAATCTGGGGAACGGAAAAAGCGTGATGGTGCGCGTGAACGATCGCGGGCCGTTTGTCGAAGGCAGGATCATCGACTTGTCTCTCGGCGCGGCCAAAGTCATTGACCTTGTGCAAACCGGCACCGGCCATGTCCGGCTTGAAGTGATCGAGTGGGGAGACGGACGCTGATCCATGGGACGAAAACTCATAACCGAAGCGGACATCGTTGCTGCGGCCGGAAAAGGTCTTCGAAGCATCGTCGTCGATCCTATGACGATTATAACTCCTTCGGCTCGCGATGCCGCCGCGCGGCTTAAAGTGGCTCTGGTGCCGGCAGGATCCGCACAGGGTCCATCGACTTTTGTGGAGTCGGTCGTGGTTTATGAACCAAAGGGCTCTGCAACAAAGCCCAAGGTGATTGCTCTGGGATCGGATCACGGCGGATTCAGTCTGAAGGCCGTACTCCGGAGTCACGTGCTGGATCTTGGCTGGTCTGTGGCCGATGTGGGCACGCATTCAGAGCAGGCCTGCGATTACCCCGATTTCGCTTACGCGGTGGCGACGATGGTTGCGGCCGGCCAGGCAGAGCGCGGGATCATGATCGATTCCGTGGGATTGGCATCGGCCATGGTGTGCAACAAGGTTCCGGGGATCAGAGCCGCTGCCGCGTTCAGTGAACTTGCCGCGCGCAGCAGCCGGGAACATAACGATGCGAACGTGCTTACTCTGGGCGGGAAAGTGCTTGGAACTGAAGCCGCCAAGGCTATCGTGACGGTCTGGCTGGAGACGTGGTTCGGGGGCGGGAGGCATAAGGCAAGGCTCGAGAAGATCTCGGACATTGAAAAGCGATTCACGAAGGGCGGTGCATGAAGATCTCGGTCGTTGTGAAGCCGAACGCGCGAAGGAACGAAGTCACCGTGCGTGAGGACGGCGGCTTTCTCGTGCTCGTCAAGGCGCCTGCGGCCGAAGGAAAAGCAAACAAGATGCTCATGGAAGTTCTTGCGAAGTTCTTCGGAAAACCCAAAAGCAGCATCACGATTCTCAAGGGAAAATCCGCCCGCCGCAAGATCATAGAGATTTCAAGCTGACACAGATCGTGAACCACACACCTTGAACCCATGAACGCTAAGCCCTTGCCTCCGTCCCCGCTCCGCAGTCTTGCCATCGGACTGTTCCTGCTCTCCACTGCTTATGCCCAGGATCCCGTGAACCCCGTGCCCTCACTGCGGGAACAGGCAAGAATCCACCAGCAATGGCTGAAGACGCGGGTCGACAGCGTCCTGCCCGTGTTGATGCGCGAGCATGACGTCCAAATGTGGATCATTCCCATGCGGGAGTATAACGAAGATCCTGTGTTCTCTTCCCTGGTGTCTCTGACCACGTTTGCGGCACGGCGCAGAACGATCTATGTGTTCCACGATCGCGGACCGAAGCTGGGAGTGGAGAAACTGGCGCTGGGAGGGTCGTCGCAGGGAGGGATCTATGTGGCATACCGGGATTCCTCGCTCGGGAACAACGCGGAGTTGTGGGGAAAAGAGCAATGGAATCTCCTTGCCAGGGTCGTCAAAGAGCGTCGTCCGAGAAACATCGCGGTGAATATCTCCCACACGCACGCATTTTCCGACGGACTTTCTGCCGGCGAATGGGAACAATTGCAGGAAGCGCTCGGCGAGGACGCCCGGAAAATCGTTCGGAGGGATCGCCTGGCCCTTGACTTCATTTCCCTTCGTCTGCCCGAAATGCTTCCGGTGTACCGTGACATGATGAAGGCCGTGCATGCGATTATCACAAAGGCATTTTCCGCCGAAGTGATCACTCCGGGGAAAACCCGGACGCAGGACGTCGTATGGTGGATGCGACAGAAGGCTCATGACCTGGGGTTCGGTACTTGGTTCCAGACAAGCGTTGATCTTCAACGGCAAGGCGTACCAAGGATCGACGATCCAAATCCGGTCATCGAACGGGGAGACGTCTTGCATTGTGACTACGGCATCACATTGATGCGCCTGCACACGGATACTCAACACATGGGGTATGTTTTGAGGGAGGGGGAATCCGATGTGCCTCCGGGGATCAAGAAGGCGCTTGCCAACAGCAACCGGCTTCAGGACATCCTCCTCAGCCATATGAAACCCGGTCTCACGGGAAATGGAATCCTGGCGCGGACATTGGAGCAAATGCGAAAGGAAGGCATCGACGGCACCGTCTATACCCATCCCATCGGCGAGCACGGCCATGGGGCAGGTGCCCTCATCGGGCTTTGGGATAGACAACAAGGCGTCCCGGGAAGAGGCGACGTTCCGCTCCTGCCGAACACCTGGTATTCCATTGAGCTTCAGGCCACCACGCCGGTCCCTGAATGGAATAATCAGCCAGTCCGGTCAGCTCAAGAGGAAGAAGCCTACATTGACGCTGACGGCAATATCCGGTGGGTGCTGGAAAGACAAACAAGGTTTCATCTCGTCCACTAAAGCCCTGTCTTTTTGTCACACTCACTGACATGCTTTGCTGATACTGTTTCCGTAGTTGGTTCTTCGCAAAATCTCACCCATACCTTCAAAAATCCCCAAAAATCTTCAATTTTGCGGCGCCAGTCCGGACAGGACTTGACTGTGAATTTCGGAATTTTATCTTTGTAGCGTCACAAATGTAACCCATTCATTTAGAGTGTCTTCTGATGAATGGCTAAGGTTATCTCATAGTCCTCCCACTGTTCATATTCATTAATGAATGGAAAGGGGTGTTTATGGATAACTCAATCTTGAAAGAGGAAGGTTTCTTGAGAATAATTGCAATAGCTCTCACTGTCAGTTTAACGATTATCGGATGTGTCAATCCCAACCCTGGTGTTAATTTTGCTTCCAAAGAGAGCCCTGAAGAAGGTCTGATTTCGGTTCTGGACGCTATTGAGTCCCAAGAGGAGCTCGATCTCAGAACTGCCAGGTCAATCGAGAGATATGGGCCAATTATTCAAAAATACGCCCATATTTATCAGGTTGACTGGAGGCTTGTACTGGCGGTCATGAAGCAGGAATCGAGCTTTCGGTCCAAAGTGGTCAGTCACAAGGGGGCTTACGGATTGATGCAGATCATGCCTGTGACTGAGGCCGAACTCTCTCAGCGCATTGGGGTCAGGAATGCCCGAAGTCCCTACAACAACATCAAGGCTGGGATCTACCACCTGAAGTCCCTTTACCGTTACTTTGAAGAGGCAAGGGGGGATGAGCGGGTCAAGCTGACTCTGGCGGCTTATAACGCAGGCTTGAACCGGATTAGGGATGCTCAGGATATTGCCCGTTTCATGGGCGGCGATCCCAACGTATGGGCCGATGTGCGCGATGCCCTTCCCATGCTCTCACGCCACTACAAGAGCCTCCATGCGAGGGTCTGGAAAGGCGGAACTCCACGGTCGGGTTATTTTGCCGACGTCCGGCAAACCGCCGGCTATGTAGAGAGCATCATGAACTATTACGACGAGTTCCAACTCGCCCTCCGGTAGCCATGACCTGCGCCCTCCGGGCGGTTCTTTTTCTTTGTTTTGCCGTTCCGCCCATCCTTGCGCAGGACAGTTTTGACTCCGGCCTGTTTCTAGCCATCAATCAACGGTTGGAGCCCGGCAAGACCGGATTTGTCGAGATACTCGACTATACCAGTCTCCCTACCTTTGGAGCTGTTTCGCCCGGCTTTCTCCTCACGGGCATTCTTTCGAATAACTCAGAAACCGTTCGGGCAGGGGTTCTCACCGGTGTAGGCCAGGTCGCGGCCCTTGGAGTTACGCTTGTCCTCAAGGATCTCGTAGGAAGGCCGCGTCCTTATGAGGCCCTCCCGGGCGTACGAACAAAGCATGTCTGGTCCGCAGGGGGATCGTCGTTCCCCTCTGGCCACGTTTCCCAGGCCTTCGCCATCGCTACAACGCTCTCCCTTCAGTACCGCACTGCCGCAATTACTCTTCCGCTCTACCTGTGGGCCACAGCCATCGGCTATGGCCGAATCTATCTCGGATTGCACTATCCGTCCGACGTTCTCGGCGGAATGTTGGTCGGCATGGCGGCAGGGTTCCTGGCATGGAGTATCCGGGGCGATTTGCACAGGATTGCCGACAAGATTGTGTCGCCCGATCCTGCCCTGCAGACCGGTGGCGGATTTACACGCGTATTTCTTGTACAAATCCCCTTGAGATAATGAGTTTGATTCTGCCCTCGTAATTGTCTACTTTTTATCTGACGATGGAGTCCGACGGATCCTGCGACGACTTGAAGGTGCCGTGGGATTAGTGAACTGAACGATCATGGACAAAATGATGATCGACTACCGTACCCAGAAGGTCAGGGCCCCCGGCCTCTTGGGCGATTTCTGGTTTCATTCAGAACCGTTTGCGATTGCCGACCTCCAGGGTCAGGTCGTGCTTCTGCATTTCTGGGACTATGCCTCCCCGGGATCTCTGAGGTCGCTCGCCTATGTGAAATCCTGGCATGAGAAATACGGGGAGTACGGTCTGATCACCGTGGGGATCCATACCCCCGGATTTGGCTTTGGGAAGGAACGATCGAATCTGGAGGAGGCTCTTGAGAGGCTCGCGATACGCTACCCGGTGATTGCCGACAATCAATCGTTCATCTGGACGGCCTATGGCAACAGAATCTGGCCCACATTCTGTCTCGTTGACAAGGAGGGGTTTATTCGTTTCTCCCGTTCAGGGGAAGGCGCATACGATCAGATCGAGCGAATGCTGCAGGCACTGTTGACTGAATCGGGTATCCATGGAGAGCTCCCGGACTTCACGCCTCCATTGCACGACATCGATATTCCGGGCATCCTCTGCTACCGGGCGACAGGCGATATTGCCCTGGGATATCTTCGCGGAACGATCGGTAATCCCGAAGGCTTCAGTCCGGAGAGTACGGTGAAGTACGAGGATGGCGAGTTTCTCCTGCCCGGTCGTTTGTATTTGAAAGGCAAGTGGCATTGCGGGCGCGAATACGTTCAATTCGATGGTGAGCAAGGCGAATCCGGCACCGCAGTGGTTCGCTACGAAGCTTTGGAGGTCAACGCGGTCCTCGCGCCGGAAGGTGCCAAACCTGCGTCCCTTGTCCTTGAACAGAACGGCGCGGTTCTGCCTCGGGAAATCGAAGGCCGTGACGTTCGCCGGCAACCCGATGGCTCGGCGGAAGTGCTGGTGGATCGCCCCGGAGTCTTTCATTTGGTGAAGAACAGAGAGTTCGGGGAATCGGTTCTTACCCTCTCAACCACAAGCCCGTCGCTTCAGATTTATCAGATTTCCTTCGTGACGGCTCCCATTCCAGAAACCGTTCACAAGAACTGAATGTTCTGCGTCCGCATCCATGAGCACGGGGGGCTTGACAAGCTCGTGTTCGAGGAAGTCCGCACCCCTGTTGCCGGCCCGAATGAAGTTCTGGTCCGCGTCAAAGCCACATCGTTGAATCACCTCGATCTCTGGGTCCGGCGCGGTCTCCCCGGCGTCCGGTTCCCTCTTCCGATTATTCCGGGTGTGGACGCGGCAGGGGTTGTGCAGGAAACGGGACCGGGGGTAACGCACGTTGCGCCGGGCGACCGCGTAGTCGTTGCCCAGGGAATTTCCTGCGGACATTGCGTCCATTGCCTCAACGGCGATGACAATGTGTGCAAGGACTATAAGCTTCTGGGTGAACACCGCGATGGAGCGGATGCGGAGTTCCTCTCGGTCCCGGCCCGCAATGTGATGAAGCTTCCGGATGCAGTCTCGTTTGAATCTGCCGCCGCCGGAGCGCTCGTGTTCCTCACGGCATGGCAGATGCTTGTCGACAGGGCACAGGTCCGGCCGGGTGAAGTGGTCCTGGTGATCGGTGCATCGAGCGGTGTCGGAAGTGCGGGCATTCAGATAGCACAACTGTACGGCGCACGCGTCATCGGCGTGACATTCGGGAAAGAGAAAGCGGCAAAGGCACGGGATCTGGGATGTGATGAGGTCATTGACAGGGCAAGTCAGACCATCGCTGAGGAAGTGAGGAAACTCACGCAAAAGCGGGGCGTGGATGTTGTGTTTGATCATGTAGGAAAGGCCGTGTGGGAGGATTGCATCAAGAGTTTGACGAAGGGCGGGCGGCTGGTGACGTGCGGTGCGACCAGCGGATACGAAGCAGTGACCGATTTACGGTACGTTTTCTACAAGCAATTGCGCATTCTCGGCTCGACCATGGGCAAGAAGGGGGATTTGTTGAAGATTATCACGTTCTTTGAGCAGGGAAAGTTGAAGCCGGTGATTGACAGAGTGATGCCGCTGAAAGAGATCAGGGAAGCGCATAGGATTGTGGAGGAGGGGAGGCAGTTTGGGAAGATTGTTCTTTCCCTTTGATGCGCGCTGATTGCGCAGATGGAATCGCAGATTGCTGATTACGCTGATGACGCAGATTGCGCTGATGACGCAGATTGCGCAGATTTGAGGAGATTGTGCTGATTATATAGACTGTGTTGGTTGCGTAGAGAGAATTGCCGATGTTCGTGGTTTGATGTACATTAGTTGTCGAGAACAAAAGGGGGGAAGGACGAATGGGGGAATATCCAGCCGAGAGGTATCCTCACCAAGAGCTTACCAGGGCCATCATTGGAGCCGCTTTTCGGGTTCACAATCGCCTCGGACATTCTTTTCTCGAGAAGATCTATGAAAGGGCCCTGGCACATGAACTCCGGTTCTTGGGGCTTTTTGTTGAGAATCAAAAGGCCCTGGCGGTAAACTACGGTGGGGAGCCGATTGGAAATTTCGCGGTTGACTTGCTTGTTGAGAGGAAGGTCATTGTGGAAATCAAGGCCGTTCGAAACATCTCGAGATCAGACGAAGAAAAGCTGGTGCATTATCTTAAGGTATCAGGGATCCAAGTGGGGCTTCTGATCAATTTTGGAAGAAGCGTGCAGGTGAGACGGAAAGTCTTCACTCAACCGGGACTGCATTCGCCCAAATCGATACAATGAGAGAAAATCAACGCTTTCAGCGCAACGCCCACAATCACGTCACCCAGCACCAAGCACAAATCAGCATAATCAGCGTAATCAGCGTAATCAGCATAATCTGCGCAATCTGCGCACAATCAGCGTAATCTGCAATCAGCGTCTCATCTGCGAAATCAGAGCAAATCAACGTTGACCCCCTTTCACAACATCCTTCAAGAAAAAATCATCGTCTTCGACGGCGCGACGGGCACCCATCTTCAGGGCCAAAACCTTACGCCCGACGACTTCGGAGGCGAGCACCTGGCCGGCTGTAACGAGCATCTGGTGATCAGCAAGCCCGATGCCGTCCGGGCCGTTCATCGCGATTATCTTGAAGCCGGATGCGATGTCATCGAAACGAACACGTTTGGATCAACGTCCATCGTTCTGGCAGAGTACGGGATCGAAAACCTGGCGTACGACCTGAATGTTCGGGCCGCGAAGATTGCCGCGGAAATGGCCCGCGAATATTCGCGGAAAGGGCATCCCCGGTTTGTTGCGGGCTCCATGGGGCCAACGACAAAGCTCCCGTCGCTGGGGCACATCGGCTTTCAGCACATGGCCGCAGCGTACGCCGAACAGGCGCGGGGACTGATCGACGGTGGCGTCGACCTTCTCTGTGTCGAAACGTGCCAGGATATTCTTCAGGTCAAGGCCGCCCTCGTCGGGATCCATTCGGCGTTCGAACAGACCAAAAAGAAGCTCCCCATTATCACGTCCGTTACCATCGAAACGATGGGAACAATGCTCCTCGGTACGGAGATCACAGCCGCGCTCACGGCCATCGAACCGTTCGATGTGGACGTGTTTGGACTCAATTGCGCCACGGGACCCAGGGAGATGTCCGAGCACATTCGCGCACTGTCCGCGGCCAGCCCCATGCCGATCTTCGTTATGCCGAATGCCGGTATCCCGGAGAACGTTGGCGGAAGGGCACACTATCACCTGAGTCCCGAAGAGTTGGTGCAGTTTCTGTCGCACTTCGTGAAGGATCTCGGTGTCCAGGTCGTGGGCGGATGCTGTGGTACGACGAAAGAACACATCCGACAGCTCGTGGAAGCGGTCGGCAGGCTTTCGCCGGCCCTGCGGTCACCCCAGTTCACCCCCAGCGTCGCCAGCCTCTACCAATCTGTGCCGCTGAGAATCGATCCGCCCCCCGTGCTCGTGGGTGAACGCACGAATGCAAACGGCAGCAAGCTGTTCCGGGAATTGCTGGCAAGGGAAGACTGGGAAGGCATTGTCGCGATGGGGAAGGAGCAGGTGAGGGACCAGGCCCATCTACAGGATGTCTGCGTGGCGTATGTGGGACGCAATGAAATGCGCGACATGGAGGAAGTGATCACGAGATTCAACTCGCAAATCACCACGCCGCTGGTGATCGATTCCACAGAGCCGCCCGTGATTGAGACTGCCCTCCAGCGAATCGGAGGGAAAGCCATCGTCAATTCCATCAATCTGGAAGATGGCGAGCAGCGCCTGGAGAGGATAGTGGGCCTGTGCCGGAAATACGGGGCGGCGGTCATTGCCCTCACGATCGACGAATCCGGCATGGCCAAGACTGCCGATGCAAAAGTCGCTGTTGCTCGCCGCATCCACGACCTCGCCGTGAAGAAATTCGGCATGAAATCGCGGGACCTCATCTTCGATGCCCTGACGTTTACGCTGGGCTCAGGAGACGAGGAATTCCGCAGGGCGGGGATCGAAACCATCGAGGCCATTCGCAGGATCAAAGCTGAGTTTCCGGAGGCCCATACCCTGCTTGGGGTGAGCAACATCTCCTTTGGGCTTGCTCCTCACGCCCGCCACATGCTCAACAGCGTCTTTCTCCACTACGCGGTGGAGGCGGGACTCGACATGGCAATCGTCCATGCGTCGAAGATCATGCCGCTCTACAAGATCGATGAGAAAGGACGCGAGCTGTGCCGACGACTGGTTTTCGACGAACGGGTCTACGAGGGAGAGGGTGAAAACCGAAGGATTGTTTCCGATCCGCTGAAGGAACTGCTGGAGTACTCCGCCGGTCTGAAAGGGGAAGCAAAACGGAAAGCCGTGCGCGGCGATACCGTGGAAGAGCGCTTGAAGAACCGCATCATCGACGGGGAACGGGTCGGCCTGAACAAAGAGCTCGAGGAAGCTCTCAAAAAATACTCCGCCCTGGAAATCATCAATACGATCCTCCTTGACGGAATGAAGGTCGTGGGAGAATTGTTCGGATCGGGACAGATGCAGCTCCCGTTCGTTCTGCAATCGGCCGAGGTCATGAAAGCCGCGGTTTCGTTCCTCGAGCCGTTCATGGAGAAGTCGGAGGAATCCCGGAAAGGCACCATGGTGATCGCCACGGTCAAAGGGGACGTGCACGACATCGGCAAGAACCTCGTGGATATCATTCTGACCAACAACGGCTATCGTGTGGTCAATCTCGGCATCAAATGCTCGATTGAGAATATGCTTCATGCCGCGGAAGAACATCGCGCGGACGCCATCGGCATGAGCGGCCTCCTCGTGAAATCGACCTTGGTGATGAAGGAGAACCTGGAGGTCATGAACGAACGGAATCTTCGGATCCCTGTGATCCTGGGCGGAGCGGCTCTGACACGGCGCTACGTGGAGCAGGATTTGAAGCCGCTCTACAAGGGATCGCTGGCCTACGCCAACGATGCGTTCGACGGACTGAGATTCATGGACGCGCTGAGCGAAGGCACCTTGCCTGACCTGCCCGACGACGAGACGAGAGAAACACTGGAGGAGAAACTGACCGGAAGCGAGGCAAAGATCGCCCTGGCGATCAGCGAACATGAGACGGAGGAATCGGCGGAGGACACTCCCGTTGAGGCGGTCGAGCGACGGTCTGCGGTACGGACGGATGTTGCAATTCCTGCTCCCCCGTTCTGGGGATCGAGAATCGTGGAAGATATTCCGTTGGACGATGTGTTTGCCTATATCAACGAGATTGCGTTGATCAGGGGTCAGTGGCGGGTGGTGCGCGGATCGCTCTCGGAATCCGAGTACCAGAGGATCATCCGGGAACAAATCCAGCCGGAATTCGTCAAGCTCAAGGAAAAGGCGAGGAAGGAGCGCCTCCTTGTACCGAAAGTCGTGTATGGATATTTCCCTTGTCAGTCCGAAGGCGAAGACCTGATTGTCTACCATCCCCCGAACGACGGCGTGCTGGGACGTGAATTCGTGCGGTTCACATTTCCGCGGCAAACACATGGAAAGAGACTCTGCATCTCAGACTTCTTCGCCCCGGCGTCGAGTGGACGGACGGATGTCGTAGCCCTGCATCTGGTGACCGTGGGCCGCCGCGCATCGGAGTACTCGAAACAACTCTTCCAGTCGCATAACTACCGAGACTACCTGTATTTTCACGGCCTGAGTGTCGAATCTGCAGAAGCGCTGGCCGAATTGTGGCATAAGAAAATCAGGGAGGAGCTTGGGATCGCGGGCAACGACGCACCGGAAATCCGCAAATTGTTCAGCCAGCATTATCAGGGTGCGCGCTACAGTTTCGGCTACCCGGCTTGTCCGAACCTTGAAGACCAAAAGAAACTCTTCGCCCTGCTTCATCCCGAACGCATCGATGTCACTCTGACAGAAGAATACCAGCTGGAACCTGAACAATCGACCTCCGCAATTATTGTGCATCATCCGGATGCGAGGTACTTTATGGTCAAGTGAAGAAAGCAGAGTGAGCCGTGAGAGGTCTCTCGCTTCTTGCGTTTCACCTGTCACTATCCCTGAATGATCCAAACAACCCTGACTTCAACAAGACACGATCCATCATGCCAAATCTCGTTCTCTTGCGTCACGGCGAATCTCAATGGAACCTGGAAAACCGCTTCACCGGCTGGGTTGATGTTCCGCTCTCACCCAAGGGCGAGGAGGAGGCCCGGCAGGCGGGAGAGAAGCTCAAGGCCTACAGATTCGACAAGGCCTACACCTCGGTCCTGAAACGGGCGATCGATACGCTGAAGATCGTTCTGAAGGTCATTGGCCAGGAAAACATTCCGGTGGAGGAGGACAAAGCTCTCAATGAGCGTCACTACGGCGCTCTGCAGGGAAAAAACAAGGCCGAGATCGGCAGGCAATACGGTGAAGAACAGCTGAAGATCTGGCGGCGGAGTTACGACGTGCCTCCCCCAAGCGACAAGACCGAGCTGAACCCCGACGGCATCAGCGAAAGCCTCAAGGATACGGCGGCGCGCACGCTTCCGTATTTCGAGTCGAAGATCCTGCCGAACATTTTGGCGGGCAAGAACATCATCGTTTCGGCGCACGGCAACAGCCTGCGCTCGATCGTGATGAAACTCGACGGCCTCTCAAAAGAACAGGTGCTCGAACTGAACATCCCTACCGGCGCCCCTCTCCTCTATGTCTATGACGGCCACGGCAATATTGTGGAGCATAGATATCTCTAAAGGCCCCGAAAGCGTGACACAGAGGATTACCGCGGAGAGTCTCGCGGTGAAAAGTCTCTCGGCGCGCCCTCTGCGTCGTTGAATTTCCCGCAACTTATCGATATACTGTCAAGCAATGGATGACAGATTCGAGAGGGGATTGGAACGCTTCAATGCCCGGGACTTTTTCGAAGCCCATGAAATTTGGGAGGATCTCTGGCACGAATACCGGGAGTCCGACAGGACCTTCCTCCAGGGACTGATTCAACTTGCCGCCGGCCTGTATCATCTTGACGCCGGGAACACGAAGGGCGCCGCAAGCCAGTTGATCAAAGGCACCGCAAAACTCCGCCCGTATGCACCCAGCCACCGTGGGATGGACCTTAACGCACTCCTGAACGACGTATCCGCATGCCTGAAGATATTGGAGGGGGACGATCCCGCTTCCGCCGTGTCTCCGTCCATCTTTCCCGCTATCCGGTCCAGCGATTGACATGAAGATCGGTCCTTACGATATCGTGCCCATTGAGACCGGACGGTTTGCTCTCGACGGAGGCGCCATGTTTGGCATCGTCCCGTGGGTGTTCTGGAGCAAGACCAATCCGCCCGACGAGCGACAACGCATCGACCTCGCAGCCCGGTGTCTGTTGATCAGAGGACATGGCAGAACGATCCTCGTTGACGATGGAAACGGGACCAAGTTCACGGAGAAGCTGAAGGATATCTACAAGCTCGACACCTCGAAGTTCAGTTTACATGACTCTCTTGCTCGGCACGGAGTCCTCCCCGAAGACGTCACCGACGTACTTCTGACGCATGTGCATTTCGATCATGCCGGAGGATCCACCGTTCGTCAGAACGGCGAGCTTCTTCCCGCGTTTCCCAATGCGAGGTACTATGTCCAGAAGGCGCATTGGGATCTGGCCCAGAGACCCGGAGAAAAAGACAGAGGGAGTTTCATGAAAGATGATTTTGTGCCGCTGGCAGAACATCGCGTGCTGGAGTTTACCGACGGGGAAGGAGAGTTGTTCCCCGGCATTCGACTGATCGTGTGTAACGGCCATACCACGGCTCAGCAACTGCCGCTCATTTCCGACGGCAAGACGTCCATGCTCTTTTGCTGTGACCTGATCCCGACCATGTCCCACGTCCCTCTCCCTTACGTCATGGCCTACGACGTGCGCCCCCTCATGACGATCGAAGAGAAGAAGAAAATCCTCGGGAGGGCCTCGGACGAAGGATGGATCTTGTTCCTTGAGCATGATCCGAACGTGGAAGCTATCACGGTGAAGCCGTCGGAAAAAGGATTCGTTGTGGAGAAGAAGGGGCAAATCGAAGGAAACGGCGGTCACGTGTCGGAGGTACGGACGGACAGTTGATCGGGCGCCTGGAAACAGCGCAAATGCCGGAGGCAGGCGACGTGTGCGGAAGGTCCTCGAAAGGGACGGAGCGATCTTCGCGGTGAAGGAGAGGGAAAAGCAATGATGGAGGATCTCAAGGACCGTCTCAAGCAAAAGGCCCGACAGCTGGGCTTTTCAAGCATCGGGGTGGCGCGTGCTGAGCACCTTTCGGCCGAATCGGTGCATCTAACAGAATGGCTGAATCGCGGATATCAGGCGGGCATGGGATGGATGGAGCGGAATCTTGAGAGGAGAACCGACCCGTCGAACATTGTTCCGAATGCCCGATCCGTGATTTCTCTTGCGATGAATTACTACACCGATGCTGGGCATTCCACCGACCCCTCCACCGGTAAAATCTCCCGGTATGCCTGGGGCGACGATTACCATGACGTGCTCGGCGAACGCGTGAAAGAACTCCAGCGCTGGCTGGAAGAAGAGGTTCCCGGTTCGAAGAATCGCTGGTACGTCGATACGGGTCCGGTCATGGATAAAGCCTGGGCCGTCCGGAGCGGGATCGGCTGGCTCGGAAAGCACACGAACGTCATCACCAAGGAATACGGTTCGTGGGTGTTCCTCGGTGAAATTATCACCGACATCGTGCTCGAACCCGACGAACCCTTGGCCGATTTCTGCGGTACATGCACGGCGTGTCTCGAAGCATGCCCGACCGATGCCATCGTGGAGCCGTACGTCGTGGATGCAAACCGGTGCATTTCGTATCTGACCATCGAGCACCGCGGACCGATCCCGGAAGAGTTTCATCCGCTCATGCAGAACTGGGTGTACGGATGTGATATTTGCCAGGATGTCTGTCCCTGGAACCGTTTTCAGAAGCACACCTCGGAACCGGCATTCCAACCGCGCCCGGAGAATCTTCACCCGCCGCTCACGGAACTGGCGGAGCTCAGCGACGGGGAGTTCCGGCGGAGAATGAAGAAAAGTCCGATCAAGCGGACGAAGAACGAAGGGATGAAGAGGAATGCGAGAGCTGTGATCAAGCATGGGAAGTGAAACGTGAGAAGTAAGACGTGAGAAAGTAAGAAGCCTCATGAGCCGCAAGTAATGGTCCGACGGCGATTCACAAGAACCCGTTCTGCACTTGCCACTTCTCACATTTCACGTCTTGCGTCTAACGTCATGGTCTAACGTTTGTCACTACGCTGGCCGGTTTCTTATATCTCGCTTCTTGCTTCTTACTTTGAGAACATTACATCTGACCACTCAACATCGATCCACCCAATCCAAACGATCATGAATTCTCACAAAGTCGCCATCATTGGCTCCGGTCCCGCAGGACTGACCGCAGCGCTTTATACGGCACGCGCAAATCTGAAACCGATTGTCTTCGAAGGCATACAGCCTGGCGGACAATTGACGATCACGACCGAGGTTGAAAACTACCCCGGGTTTCCCGACGGAATTATGGGACCCGAGCTTATGGACCTCTTCCGAAAACAGGCACTGAAGTTCGGAGCCGAGAGTCTCTACAAGGAGGTCACGGAAGTGGATCTCTCGAAGCGACCGTTCCGGATCATGGCCGACGGGCAGGAATACCATGCCGAATCAATCATCATCTCCACCGGCGCCAGTGCCAAACTTCTGGGCCTGCCGTCGGAGTCTGAGTACATGGGCTACGGTGTCTCGGCGTGTGCAACGTGCGACGGGTTTTTCTTCAAGAATCAGCATGTGGTCGTCGTCGGGGGAGGCGACACTGCAATGGAAGAAGCCACGTTTCTCACGAAGTTTGCCTCCAAGGTCACGGTCGTGCACCGGCGCAATGAGCTGCGCGCCTCAAAGATCATGCAGGACAAAGCGATGAAAAATCCGAAGATTGAGTTCGTGTGGGACACGGTGGTTGAAGAGGTCATGGGCAAAGAAGAGAACGGCCGGAAAACCGTGACAGGCGTGAAGTTGAAGAACCTCAAGACCGAGGAAGTGAAAGATTTTGCCTGCGACGGTCTCTTTCTGGCAATCGGCCATCAACCAAACACGAAGATCTTCAAGGGCAAGCTGGAAATGGACGCCGTAGGGTATCTGAAGGTGAAGCCCGGTTCAACAAAGACCAGCATCCCGGGAGTTTTTGCCGCCGGGGATGTAGCCGATCCGGTTTACCGTCAGGCCGTGACCGCCGCCGGCACCGGCTGCATGGCGGCCATCGATGCCGAGCGGTTCCTGGAATCGCAGGAGTAGGCCGGCTCGAGAATGAACGTCCGCCACTACATTGCCTGCGATCTCGGGGCGGAGAGCGGACGAGTTATTCTGGGTTCCTCTGGCAACGGAACGCTGGCCATCGAAGAAATCCACCGGTTCTCGAATGGAGGAGTCAGGGTCGGAGAGACCCTTCGATGGGATATCGAAGCGATCTTTGAAGAAATTCTTGCAGGACTCGAAAAGATCGGAAGGAGAGGAATCAGGCCCGAGAGCATCAGCTGCGATTCCTGGGGCGTTGATTATGTCCTGATGGACAGGCAAGGCGCCCTCCGCGACCAGCCTTTTCACTACCGCGATCGCCGTACCCTTGCGGCCTATGAACGCGCGCTGAAGAGGGTCCCTCCCGAAGAGATCTTCCGGGAAACCGGCATCCAGTTCATGCCCATCAACACGCTGTATCAGCTTGTTGATGATCTGGAGCATCGTCCGGATCTCCTGACTTCGGCACACACGTTCCTCACGGTGGCGGATTACTTCAATTTCCGCCTTTCCGGCAAGGCGGTCTGCGAGGAATCGCTCGCCAGCACGACTCAGCTCTATAATCCTTTCACCCGGACCTGGTCTGCCGTCCTCATCAAGCACTTCGGTCTTCCGCCGCATATTTTTCCTCAAGTCGTTCCTTCAGGTACCGATCTTGGCCCTCTCAGGGAAGGCCTGGAAGAGCGTGTTGGATTCTCCGGCTGTCGGGTGATCGCCGGCTGTTCCCACGATACCGCTGCCGCAGTCGCGGGTGTGCCGGCAATGACCTCACCATGGGCGTATGTGAGCTCGGGCACCTGGTCGCTGCTCGGGGCGGAAACGAAGGCCCCGGTTATCACGGAGATGAGCAGGAAATTCAATTTCACCAATGAGATCGGATTCGGCGGAACCATTCGTCTGCTGAAAAACATTCCGGGCATGTGGATTGTCCAGGAATGCCGGCGCGCGTGGAAGGAAGAGGGCAGGGAATACTCGTACGACGAGCTCACCCGGTTGGCAGAGGAAGCAGATCCGGAGGATTCTCTCATCGATCCGATGGATGACCGGTTTGCAAGTCCTGCCGACATGCCCGCTGAGATCCGGGCGTCCTGCGCTGAGCACGGTCGTTCCATTCCCAAAACGCCCGGGGCCGTGATTCGCTGTGTGCTGGAAAGCCTCGCGCAATCGTACAGGGATACCCTGGAACAACTGGAATCCGTGGCGGAAATGCGGGTAGATTGCATTCACGTCGTGGGAGGAGGAAGCCGGAATGCACTGCTGAATCGGCTGACGGCGAAATCAACAGGGAGAACCGTGCTTGCAGGTCCGGCGGAGAGTTCCGCCGTGGGAAATATACTTGCACAGGCGGTAAGTCTTGGCCATATTGGAACACTGGCCGAAGGGAGAGCGATCGTCCGGTCATCATTTTCCATCGAGGAATTCTCATGAAGGTCCGTCTGGCATACGGGAAAACAGGAATGGAGCTTGATCTGCCGGATCTCCACCCCGACATCATCGTGCCGGGCCATCAGGCAGGCCTCGCCGACGAGCGCACGGCCATCCTCGAAGCGCTGGACCGGCCCGTGGGCGCCCTTCCGTTAGCTGAATGGTTGTCTTCCGACTGCAGCATCTGCATCACCTTCACGGATCTCACCCGTCCCACTCCCAATGAACGGATGATCCCTGTCCTTCTGGACTACTTGCACCGAAAGGGGGTCCGGAAGGAACAAATTACCCTCCTGAACCAACTGGGCACCCATAGGCCCAACACGCCGGAAGAGTTGGAGCAGATGCTCACCCCCGGAGTCGCGCGGACCTACCGTGTTATCAATCATGAACCGGAGAACCGGTCTGCTCACGTTCAACTTGGTGTCACGGCTTCCGGTGCACCCGCGCTGATCAATCGCCATTTTGTGGAAGCCGATGTACGCATCGTAACAGGATTCATCGAACCGCATCTGTTTGCCGGATTCAGCGGCGGACCGAAATGCATCATGCCCGGCATTGCGGCACTCGAAACTGTGATGAGCAATCATGGATTCCGGCACATTGCAGACCCGCATGCGACGTTCGGCATAACTGAGGGAAATCCGATCTGGGAAGAAATGCGCGACATTGCCCTGAGGGCGGGCAAGGCGTTTCTTCTGAATGTCGCTTTAAATAACGATCGGGAGATTACGGCGGTGTTCGCCGGCGATCTTCTCGAAAGCCATCGCGAGGGATGTGCCTTTGTTCGCCGGTCCGCCATGCAGAGGGTCGATGAACCCTACGATATTGTGATCACGACGAACAGCGGTTATCCTCTCGACCTGAACCTGTATCAGACTGCCAAAGGAATGGGTGCGGCTGCGCGGATCGTGCGGGAGGGCGGAACCATCATCGTGGCGTCGGAATGCCGGGAAGGAGTGCCCGCAAACAGCGCTTTTGAGCGCCTCCTGCGCGGAGCGAAGGATCCGGACGACCTTCTGCACCGGCTTGGCAAAGCCTCGAACCCCACCCCGGATCAGTGGCAGGCACAGATTCAGGCCCTCTGTCAGAAGAGAGCACGGGTCCTCCTTAAGAGCACGATGCCGGATGAAATTGTCCGGAGAGCTCACCTCACTCCCTGTGATGACATCGGGAGGGAAGTGGAGTCCCTTGTGGCCCGACATTCCGGACCATTGCGGATCGCAGTGCTTCCGTATGGTCCCATGACCATACCGTACCTTGCCCAAGAAGAATTCGCATGAATACACTCGCCGTTCGTTTCAAGCATGTACACCATGGATGGGATGATGCCGTTGCGCGGGACCTGGATCCCGTCGCTCGTCTCGTCTATCGATCCAACCTCCTCGGCGCCGACCAGCGAATTACCAACACCGGCGGAGGCAACACATCGTCGAAAATCATGGAAACCGATCCGCTCACCGGCAATCCCGTGGAGGTTCTCTGGGTCAAGGGATCCGGAGGCGATCTCCGCACCTCGAAGCGCGAAAACTTTTCTTCGCTTTATCAGGAAAAGCTCCTTGCCCTTCAGCCGATGTACCTCCGGTCCTCGAAACGCGGACCGAAGACGCAGATCGAAGACACGATGGTCGGTTTGTATGCCCATTGCACGTTCAATCTGAACCCGCGTGCCCCGTCCATCGACACGCCCCTGCATTCGTTCATTCCGTACAAGCACGTGGATCACATGCATCCGAACGCGGTCATTGCCATTGCCGCCGCGAAACATTCGAAGGAGCTTACACAAGAAATCTACGGGAGCGACGTGCTGTGGGTGCCCTGGCAGAGGCCGGGTTTTGACCTGGGCCTGAAACTGCAGGAGATCTGCACACAACACCCGGAAGTGAAAGGCGCGGTGCTGGGTCAGCATGGACTGATCAATTGGGCCAACGATGACCGGGAATGCTACGAACTGACCTTGGAACTGATCGAGCGCGCGGCGGAGTACATCGAGAGGAAGGCAGCAGGAAGGGCCGCGTTCGGAGGCCGCAAGGTGAAGTCCCTGGATCCGCCCGAGCGACGAAAGACGTTCGTGCAGATCCTCCCGTGGCTGAGAGGGCAGATGAGCGAAGAGAAACGCATGATCGGCACGATTCAGGATGATGAGGCCACCCTGGAGTTTGTGAACAGCAAGGAAGCGCCGAGGCTCGCAGAGCTCGGAACGTCCTGTCCCGATCACTTCCTGCGGACGAAGATCAAGCCTTTGTATGTGGACTGGCATCCGCAGGAGGAGACGGTCGAAGACCTGAAAGACAGAGTTCAGAGGAGACTTGAGCAGTACCGAAAGGATTACACGTCGTACTATGAACGGTGCAAACATCCGGACTCGCCGGCAATGCGAAATCCGAATCCCACCGTTGTTCTGATCCCTGGCGTCGGTATGATCACTTGGGGAAAAGAGAAGAGCGAATCGCGCGTGACGGCAGAGTTCTACACGTGCGCCATCGATGTGATGCGCGGGGCGGAGACGATCGATGAATACATTGCGCTTCCCCAGCAAGAGGCGTTCGATATCGAATATTGGTTGTTGGAAGAAGCGAAGCTTCGCCGTATGCCTCCGGAGAAGGAGCTGGCGCGCAAGGTTGTCGCGGTGATCGGGGCCGGAAGCGGCATCGGCAAAACAACCGCGCTGAGGCTCGCCGGTGAAGGGGCGCATGTTGTCTGCGTGGATCTTGGCCGCACGAGTGCGGAATCCACGGCCCACGAGATTCTGGAGAAGACCGGCCCGGGAATCGGCGTTGGAGGGAGCGGCCTCTCGTCGTGCGGACCTGCAATCGGACTGGAAGCCGATGTGACGAAAAGGGACAGCGTGCGTGCAATGCTGGAGGAAGCGGTGTTGGCGTATGGCGGAATCGATGGGCTGGTGATTACTGCAGGGATCTTCGTTCCGCCTGATGCCTCAGGAAATATTCCCGACGAACAATGGGGCAAAACGTTTGCGATCAACGTGACCGGCTCGTATATCACCGCTCAGGAAGCAGGGGCAATCTGGACACAGCAAGGCCTTGAGGCAAGCCTGGTCTTGACAACGAGCGTTAACGCCGTGGTCGTAAAGAAGGGAAGCGTGGCGTACGACACCAGCAAGGCGGCGGCGAATCATCTGGTTCGGGAACTTGCCGTTGAACTTGCTCCCCTCGTACGTGTCAATGCAGTGGCCCCGGCCACCGTCATCGAAGGCAGTTCCATGTTCCCGCGAAATCGTACGATCGCCTCGCTGGAGAAATACAAAATTTCGTATTCCCCCGATGAGTCCGATGAATCCCTCCGATCCAAGCTCGCCGCATTCTATGCAGGCAGAACGCTCATCGGCAAACCGATCACCACGGCCGATCAGGCCGAGGCCGTCTTCCTGCTCCTCAGCAACCGGTTGAGCAAGACAACAGGACAGGTCATAACGGTGGATGGCGGGCTTTCTGATGCATTTTTGAGGTAAAGACCATGGATGAGGACACAGAGCACACAAAGGATCACAGAGAACACGAAGAAGCGGGCTTCTTTGTGTGCTTTGTGCTCCTCAGTGTTCTTTGTGTCCTAAACATCGTGTCCCAAACATGTTTCTTCCATCTCAATGCTCTGTCTCGGTCTCGACATAGGAAGCTCTGCCATCAAGTGCTCCGTGGTGGATCTGGAATCCAGTGTTGTGGTTGGTCGAGCTTCATCCCCGGCTGACGAACTGCCCATCGACGCCCCGAAGCCCGGATGGGCCGAACAACATCCCGATTTGTGGTGGAAACATATTACGATCGCCGTCCGGGACGTTGTCTCGAAAAACAAGCTGGATCCCGATGACATCAAGGCCATCGGTATTTCCTATCAGATGCACGGCCTTGTTCTCGTGGATAAGGACTTTCAGGTACTGCGGCCTTCCATCATCTGGTGCGACAGCCGGGCGGTGGATATCGGAAAGAGGGCGTTCAAGGATCTCGGGCCGGAATTCTGTCTCACCCATCTGCTGAATTCACCGGGGAACTTCACCGCATCGAAACTGCGATGGGTCCGGGACCATGAACCGAAGATCTATGCCCGGATCCACAAAGCCATGCTTCCGGGAGATTATATCGCGTCCAGACTGACGGGACGCATTGCGACAACGGTCTCCGGACTCTCCGAAGGTATGTTCTGGGACTTTCAGCGAAACGAACTTTCCCGGGAGCTTCTGGACTATTACGGATTTGATCCTCATATTCTGCCTGAGATCGTTCCCACGTTTTCTGTGAGCGGTACGCTGACGACGGAGGCGGCGAGGGACCTTGGCCTGAGCACGAAGACCACCGTTTCCTACAGGGCCGGCGATCAGCCGAACAACGCCCTGTCCCTTCATGTCCTCGATCCCGGTGAGATCGCGGCAACCGCGGGAACCTCGGGCGTGATCTATGGGATCGTGGACACGTTGACCCATGATCCCCGGTCCCGCGTCAATCAGTTTGCCCACGTGAATCACAGCCGGAAGGAACCGCGGGTGGGAGTCCTGTTGTGCATCAATGGTACCGGGATACTATACGCCTGGTTGCGGAAGAACATGGCCGGGGGGGTGTCGTACGAGCAAATGAACCGTGAAGCAGAAGGGATTCCCGCGGGGTCCGATGGAGTATGCATTCTACCCTTCGGCAACGGGGCGGAGCGCGTTCTGGAGGACAGCAATCCCGGCGCGTTTGTGTCCGGGTTAGACTTCAACCGGCATTCACGCGCGCACGTGTTCCGGGCTGCACAGGAAGGAATTGCCTTTTCGTTGAACTTTGGGATCGACCTGATGCGGGACATGGGTCTGAAGGTCGGCGTGATACGTGCCGGGCGTGCGAACCTCTTTCAGAGCAGAGTCTTCTGCGAAACCCTGGCCGCCATCAGCAACGCCGCGATCGAGCTCTTCGAAACAGAGGGATCGGACGGTGCCGCACGCGGAGCGGCGATGGGAGTTGGAATAACGGCGAAGAAAGCATTCCAATCTCTCAAGCGCGTCGAGACAATCCATCCGAATCCCTCAATTCGCGAGCGGTTGCTGGAGGTGTACCAGGGATGGGAGGATCTCGTCAAACGCATGGTCTCAGAACAAATCGTCTGAGCAATCCCGGCTCTATCGTACGTCATCTGTGTGAGATGGAATCGCAACACGGCGACTACGAATCATGAGCCAACAACCATTCACTATTCACGATTTACCAATCATCAATCACCAATCACTTCCACGCCTAATCCCAGCCCATGACACTTCCCGACTACCTTGTCATCTCCCTTTACTTTCTCGGCCTGCTCGGACTCGCCTGGTGGGTGATCCGGCAGGGTAAGGATACGACCGATGATTACTTTCTTGCCGGCCGCGACCTCGGCTGGTGGATCGTCGGAGCCTCGATCTTTGCTTCCAATATCGGATCGGAGCATCTGGTCGGACTTGCCGGTGCAGGCGCCACGAGCGGTGTCGCCTTCGCTCATTATGAGCTCCATGCCTGGTGTCTGCTCGTGCTCGGATGGGTCATGGTGCCGTTCTATCTCCGCTCCCGGGTTTTCACCATGCCGGAGTTCCTCGAGCGCCGCTTCTCACCCACTGCCCGATGGGTGCTTTCGCTGATTTCATTGGTTGCCTATGTTCTTACCAAGATCGCCGTGGCGATTTTCGCAGGTGGCGTTGTGTTTGCAACGCTACTGCCCGAGCTGAACATCCAGATCGGCTCCTTCGTCTTCGACAGCTTCTGGGTCGGATCCGTGCTTGTTGTCGTTTTGACCGGCCTGTACACTGTTCTGGGCGGAATGCGTGCCGTGGCATATACCGAAGCGATCCAGACGTTCATTCTGATTTTGGGCTCCGTTCTGCTCACCTGGTTCGGCTTGGAACGTTTGGGCGGATGGAGCGAACTCAGGGCGGCTGTGGGATCGGAGATGTTCAATCTTTGGAAACCACTGGTCCCGCAGGGTGTGGAGGGCACCTGGGCTCCCATCAAAGAGAGCGGACGGATGGCATGGTACTTTAACACGAACTATCCGTGGCTCGGCATGCTTCTCTGTGCGCCGATCATCGGCCTTTGGTATTGGACCACGGATCAATACATCGTCCAACGCGCTCTCGGTGCCCCGAATGAGCGGCAGGCCAGAAGAGGAACGATCTTCGCCGCATTTTTGAAGCTCCTGCCGGTCTTCATCTTCATCATTCCCGGCATGATCTGGCTGGGGCTCGCAAAGACCGGTCGCGTGCCGGAGTTTGCCGCAATGCTGGACGAGAACGGCAACGCGATCGCAGAGCAGGCCCAGGCGTCGTTTGCGCTCCTGATCCAGCACGTCATGCCGGCCGGATTGCGGGGACTGGTAGTCGCGGGCCTGCTTGCCGCGCTCATGAGCTCCCTGGCCGGCGCTTTCAACGCCTCTTCCACCCTCTTTACGATCGACTTTTATAAGAAGCTCCATCCTGCGGCGTCCCAGCAACAGCTGGTCTGGATCGGACGGCTTGCCACAACAGCGCTGGTGATCATTGGCCTCCTGTGGATTCCCGTGATTCGCGGCGGACGCGGACTCTATGACTATCTGCAGGGCGTTCAGGGCTACCTTGCCCCGCCCATCTTCGTCGTGTTCTTCTTCGGCGTGTTCATGAAGCGCCTTAACGCCAAAGGGTGCCTGGCCGCCCTGGTGGCGGGGTTCGCACTCGGATTGCTCAGACTGATCGTCGATACTCCGGTGACGCTGAAACTCCCCGGATTTGAGCTGGGATATCCCGAAGGATCCCTCTTCTGGATTATCAATAACACATATTTCCAGTACTACAGTTTGTTTATCTTCTTGATTTCCGTTATCGTCATGATCGCTGTGAGTTATTTGACGGAAAAACCGACGGAGGAGCAGTTGAAGGACCTCACGTTCTCAACCCTCTCCGCCGACCACCGACGGGAATCACGGGCCAGTTGGAATAAGTGGGATGTCATTAACTCGACACTCGTACTCCTCCTGATTTTGGCGGCCTATCTGACGTTTACAGGCTAGGGTGAAAACTCGAAATTCGAATTTCGAAGCACGAAACAAGCACGAACATGTTTCGAATTTCGGATTTCTGATTTCGAATTTATTGCGGGATCTTTACCGAACGCCATGAAACCGTTCTACTCTCTCGGTCTTGATTTCGGCACGAACTCTGTCCGTGCGCTCATTGTGGATGTTTCGAACGGAAAAGAGCTCGCCACTGCCATCCATCACTATACGACGGGAAAGAAGGGGGTCATCCTCTCCAGGAACCCGAATCTTGCACGCCAACATCCGGGCGAATGGGTGAAGGGTGCTGAAATGAGCATCCGCAAAGCCCTTGCGCAGGCGAAGAAACGTGTCAAGGGATTCAAGCCGGAACGGATCATTGGGATCGGAATCGACGCCACAGCCAGTACGCCGCTTCCGGTGGATGAACACGGGAAGCCGCTTGCGTTTCACAAACCGTTCGCGAAGGATCCCGATGCCATGGCATGGTTGTGGAAAGACCACACGGCTGTGAAGGAAGCGGAAGAAATCACTGAACTCGCACGGTCCATCCGTCCGCAATACCTGGCGAAGTGCGGAGGAGTCTATTCGAGCGAGTGGTTCTTCAGCAAGATACTGCATTGTATCAGGACCAATCCAGCAGTTACCGATAAGGCGTTTATGTGGATTGAATCAGTTGATTGGATTCCCGCTGTTTTGACCGGGACCGAGGCTCCCGGGGACCTGACTGTCGGTATCTGCGCCGCTGGCCACAAAGCTATGTTCAACGAACTGTGGGGCGGATATCCGGACCACGATTTTCTTGAACAGCTCCATCCGCGCCTTGCCGAATTCGGGTCGCGCATGCCCTCGCACGTCCGCACCGCCGACAGATCGGTAGGCGGATTGACGAAGGCGTGGGCCAAAAAGACGGGGCTGAAGGAAGGTACGCCGGTAGCTGTGGGCGTCATCGACGCGCATATGGGCGCGGTCGGCGCCGGTGTGGCAACAGGAACGCTGGTCAAAATCATCGGGACGAGCACTTGTGATATTGCCGTTTCGCCTTCGGACTATCCGCTTGAAGACATCCCGGGTCTTTGCGGCATCGTTGATGGAAGCGTCTTGCCGGGCCACTTTGGTCTCGAGGCGGGCCAATCGGCCGTGGGCGATATTTTCAACTGGTTTGTGGAGTATATCAGACCCGACGGTAAGAAAGGCACGCACGAGGCGCTCGCGCTGGAGGCGGCGAAACTGAGGCCCGGTGAGTCGGGATTGCTCGCTCTGGACTGGAACAACGGAAACCGAACCGTCTTGGTGGATCAGAAGCTTACCGGTTTGCTCATCGGCCAAACGCTGTACACGACGCCGGCGGAGATTTACCGGGCCCTCGTGGAAGCGACTGCGTTCGGAGCGCTGACGATCATCCGGAGAATCGAGGAGTACGGCGTGCCGGTCGAGCATGTCGTGAATTGCGGAGGAATCGCTGACAAGAATCCGTTTGTCATGCAAACCTACGCCGACGTGCTGGGGCGTCCCATGAATGTCAGTCGCTCTTCGCAGACCTGCGCTCTCGGCGCGGCCATCGCCGGCGCCGTTGTGGCCGGAAGCAAGCAAGGCGGATACGACAGCTTCACCGACGCCCAGGCGGCCATGACAGGCCTCAAGGATATGGTATACGAGCCAAACAAGGAAGCTCACGCGGTCTATCAACAGCTGTATGAGCTGTATAAGACCCTTCACGATGCATTCGGAACAGATGAATGGCAGGGAAACCTGGGCGGAGTGATGAAGGAACTCATAAGGATCAGGAATGGAGTGAAAGGTATTTGATAGCGAGAAGCGAGAAGCAAGAAGTGAGAAGCGGGAAGCAGAGTTTGGTCTGAAGTCACAGCTCAGAAGGGCAGCAGTTTCTGTGCCCTCGAATATCTCCGAGGGACTTTCGAGAAAGACAGCAAAAGACAAGCTTCATTTTCTGAATATGGCCCAGGCGTCTCTGAGTGAAATGGATGCGCAGTTGGAGATTTCAGACAGACTGAGATTCATAGATTCGAAGGCTATTGAATCGACCTATGGGCTATTAACGGAAGTAGAGATGATCCTGATCGGATTAATGAAAAGCATTCGTAATCAATGACACTTGAACTAACCTAGCCACTTTCTCACTTCTTACTTCTTGCCTCTTACTAACAGGATTCACCCAAGTCATGACTCTCTCTCTCAAACCCCCATCTCAAACCGAATTCGACCTTCTCGCCCTCGGCGAGTGCATGATCCGTCTGAGCCCTCCGGGACATCAGAGAATTGAATTAACCAATGTCTTTGAGGCTTACGCGGGCGGCGGTGAGTACAATGTGGCCTATGCCCTGGCGCGGTACGGTCTGCGTACCGGCTGGGTCTCGCGCCTTGTGGATAACCCCCTGGGTGCGTTCATTCGGAATCATGCGCGCGCGTCCGGAATGGACCTCAGCGAGGTGGTCTGGGTGCCGTACGACGGAAGCGGACGGGCGGACCGGATCGGCCTGAATTTCACCGAAGTCGGCATCGGCGTTCGTCCCAGTGTCACGCTCTATGACCGCGGCCACACGGCTATAGCGCACCTCAAGCGCGGTGAGGTGGACTGGAAACGCATTTTCGAGAAACGCGGCGTCCGCTGGTTTCATACCGGAGGAATCTTCGCGGCCCTGAGCGATTCTTGCGCGGAGGTAGCATTGGAATCCATGAAAGCCGCACACGAAAGCGGCACGATCGTGAGTTACGACCTGAACTTCCGCAGTAAGCTCTGGTCCAGCAAGAAGGCGATCGAGGTCACAAAAAACCTGGTCCCCTACATCGATGTTCTGATCGGGAACGAAGAGGATTTTCAGAAAGTCCTGGGGTTCGAGGTCGAAGGCGCGGACGAGCATCTGAAAAAGCTTCCGGTCGAAGGCTATAAGAAGATGGTGGAAAAGGTGGTGAAGGCCCATCCAAACATCAAGGCCGTCGGGACCACGCTTCGGGAGGTCGTGTCGGGCCTCGTCAATAACTGGTCGGCTCTGATGTACTACGACGGCACAATGTACGAATCGAGGAAATATGAGGGATTGGAGATCGAGGACCGCGTGGGCGGGGGAGACGGGTTCTGCAGCGGATTCATCTACGGATTTCTTCACGGGAAGAATCCCCAGGAATGCGTCGAAATCGGCGCGGCCCATGGCGCCCTTCTGCAATCCACCCGCGGCGACACGAGCATGGTGACAATGGATGAAGTTATGCACGTGGTGGCGGGGGGGAGCGCGAGGATTAAGCGGTAGAGCGAGACGCAAGACGTAAGACGCAAGACGTAAGATGTGAGACGTGGCTATTGTGAATCAAGAAAGGGGGGTGATTTATGGTTCGCGAAAAACCACACAAGAAACTGAGGTTATGGCAGAAGATCATGGATCTTGTTGTTGCGATCTACCAATCGACACAACGCTTTCCCAGAGAAGAGGAGTATGGACTGAAAGTGCAGTTGAGAAGGGCGGCGGTATCGGTTCCTTCGAACGTATCCGAGGGACTTTCCAGGAGATCGAAGAAAGACAAGTTGCACTTTCTGAATATGGCGCAGGCTTCACTGAGCGAGATCGATGCTCAATTGGAGGTCTCTGAAAGGTTAAGATTCCTCCAGAATCCAGAGGCCGGGAAAGCGTACGAGTTATTGACAGATGTTGAAATGATGCTCAACGGTTTAATGCGGAGCATTCGTGACTAAACCCAGCCACGTCTTGCGTCTCGCGCAAATAAACTAACCTAGCCACTTTCTTACTTCTTACTTCTCACTTTTTCCTTTTTACCTTTTCCTTTTTCCTTTTTCCTTTTTACTTTTTACTTTTTACTTCCTATGACTCACAGCTCAATCCTCGAAACCATAGTTTCATCCGGTGTCATCGCCGTCATCCGCCTGAAGGATCGCAACAAGCTTCTAAAGGTCGTTGAAGCGATCTCTGCCGGAGGCGTCAAATGCATCGAGATCACCATGACAGTTCCGGGAGCGGTGGACATGATCCGCGAACTCTCGGGTAAGGTTGCAAAAGACGTGATCCTCGGTGCAGGGACAGTGACCGATGTGGAAACGGCAAACCACGTCATCGATGCCGGAGCGAAGTTTATCGTCGGACCCGTCTTGAATACCGAAATTATCGCACTCTGCAAGAGACGCGGCATCGTGGTCATGCCGGGGTGCTTCACGCCAACGGAAATCCATACGGCATGGAAGGCAGGGGCCGATATTGTCAAGGTGTTTCCCGCCACATCGCTTGGTCCGCGCTACTTCAAGGACCTCGCGGGACCCTTTCCCGACATCCGCCTCATGCCGACCGGAGGCGTCACGATCGACAACGTCGGCGAATGGATCCAGGCCGGCGCCGTGGCCGTGGGGATCGGATCCGACCTCTTGGACAAGAAGGCCATTGAAGAAGAGCGCTACGACGTTCTGACAGACAGGGCGCAACGAATGGTCAGGAATTTCAGGGAAGCGAGGAAGTAGTATACCGGCAAATGCTGGAATAATGGAATAATGGAATAATGGAATAATGGAATAATGGAACACCTGTGGGCTCCATTTCCATCATTCCAGGACCATGCCTTCTCGTGGTTGTCTTCCAGTATTCCACCACATGTTTGAAGGGATTTTTCCACCTTTTCGACCCTATCTCTTCCCATCATTCCAGTCACCTAATGAGGTCATTTTCACTCCATCATTCCAATAACCCAATTAAGGTCATCTTATTCCAATCATTCCAATAAACTATCTGTGAGGATCAGTGAGTATCTGTGAGTATCTCGCGCCGGTTGACTTTCCCCTCCTCATTCCTTATAATTCAAGCAATTTCAATCACTTACACCCTCCGCACCTGAATGTCCAACACCGCCAAGTGGGTTCTGGGTATCGTCGTTGGTTTCCTTGCTCTGGGGACCATCATGATCTTTCTCGTGATCATGACGATCATTGGCGACCGGGGGGATGACGAATCCATCTCGACCTCCGGCGAGAAGGTTGCTGTAGTGGATCTGAAGGAACCGATCGTCAGCTCCGAGGAAACCGTTCGGCAGTTCAAGAAGTACCGCGAAAACAAGTCGGTGAAGGCGATCGTGTTCAGAGTCGAGTCCCCGGGCGGAGGAGTTGCGGCGAGCCAGGAGATTTATGAAGAAGTGAAAAAGACGCGGGACGCCGGCAAGCCGGTGGTAGTGTCGATGGGGTCCGTTGCCGCGAGCGGAGGCTACTATGTCTCCTGCGGTGCCTCGCGCATCGTGGCAAATCCCGGAACACTCACCGGAAGTATCGGCGTGATCTTCCAGTACCTCCATGCCGAACAATTGCTCGAGAAGATCGGCGTCGATGCGGCGACGTATAAGACGGGCCGCCTCAAAGACGTCGGCTCCCCGTTTCGCAAACCGTCGGACGAGGATAAACGATTCTTCGATCAACTTCTGGCAGATGTCTATGATCAGTTCGTGAATGTCGTCGTGGAGGAGCGGAATCTCGATCGCAGCATGGTCCTCAAGTACGCGGATGGACGCGTCTTCACGGGCCGCCAGGCAGTCGAGTGGGGATTTGTCGACACCCTCGGGACGTATGAAGACGCAGTGGCCATCGCCGCGAAATTGGGAGGCATTGAAGGCAAACCGAAAGTTGTGAAGGAGCGGAAACGGACATCGTTTTGGGAGCAATTCTGGACCGGCGCCACAGGAGATCTGAAAGGACTACGGGATGAGTTGTTTCGCAGATCTGTGGTTGAGTACAGAATGACGGTACCGTAGGGAAGCACGAAATTCGAAATGCGAAATACGAAATTTCAAGCACAATGAAAGAGTCTGCCTAAGACCACATCGCACTTCGATCTCTGTGTTTCGAATTTCCGATTTCCGATTTGTTTCGTATTTCGAATTTCCGATTTCTGATTTGTTTCGTATTTCGAATTTCCGATTTCTGATTTGTTTCGTATTTCGAATTTCTGATTTCTGATTTGTTTCGTATTTCGAATTTCCGATTTCTGATTTGTTTCGTATTTCGAATTTCCGATTTCTGATTTGTTTCGAATTTCGAATTTCTGATTTCGAATTTCCTTTCGATATTCTGATTGCGAACTTGTTCCACATCCGGGAGGCCTTTCATTGACTAAAGCAGATATCGTAGACGTCATCGCTTCGGCAACGGGCCTGACGAAGGTCGAGACCGAAGCGGTCGTTGATGGATTTATCTCCACCGTCATCGATGCCCTGAAATCCGGAAAGAATATCGAGATACGCGGGTTCGGGAGCTTCAAGGTCAAAAAGCGCAAAGGACGCATGGCACGGAATCCGCGTACCGGCGAACAAGTCATGGTTGATGAACACTACGTGCCGATTTTCAAGGTCTCGAAAGACCTGAAGCATGTTGTCGATCAGAATCTCAAGAAGACGATACCCCAGGCTCAGACATGAAGCCCCTGTTTCTTTGTTCCGAGTGCAGAAAAGAGCTCCGCTGGGGAGAGAAGTTTTGCGGAAGCTGCGGACGGCCCGTGGAATGGCCCGAGGGCAAGTCCTCTGCACCGGCCGCGCGCGCCGCGTCGCCCGCGTCCTCTGCAAAACCGCCCGCGGTCTCGTGGAAGCTGATGGCGGGATTTGCCGTTTTCCTTGTAGGCGGAGTGATAGCCCTGGAGCTCTTGACGGGGCCCAGGACGATTCCCGTTCAGCAGACCCAGCAGTCGTCCCAACCGTTGGGGGCGAACATGGAGGCGGTGAATCATCTGAACGAACTCGAACAGCAGGTCAATGCCAACCCTTCGGATGCAAAGCTTCGGCTCCACCTCGCGAATTTTGCGCACGATAACCGGTTCTACGACAAAGCGATTCAGCATTACAGGAAGTATCTGGAGTTGGAACCCCGCGACGCCGACGCTCTGGTCGATCTGGGTATCTGCTTCAACGACATCGGAAATCTCGATGAAGCGAAGATTTGGATGAAAAAGGCCCTCGAAGTTTCTCCAAAGCATCTGTTGGCACATTTTAATCTCGGAATCGTGCATTTGAAAGCGGGGGAAATCGAGCAATCGAACGAATGGTTCAGAAAAACCGTAAACCTCGATCCCGCTTCCGAAGTCGGGAAGAGGGCGAAGTCGTTGCTGGAACAACATGGTGCAATAGCGAATCCATAGGAAATCCGAAATTCTAAATTCGAAATACGAAACAAGCACGAAAACCCAAATGTGAGGGGCTGTTGAGGAATTCGGGTTTAGTATTTGTTTCGGATTTCGATATTCGAATTTCGTATTTCACCACATCACCTTATCCCAAAGGAGCCCATTATGCCAAGCGGCAAGAAACGCAAACGTCACAAAATGGCCACCCACAAACGCAAGAAGCGCCTACGGAAGATGCGGCACAAGAAGAAGAACCGGTAGGGTAAGCGCGAATGATGGAATGTGGAATGATGGAGGAATGCTTGTCTTCCATCATTCCTTTCCCGACTTCATCCGTGATATTCCATTATTCCATCCCGCGCGAGCTCTTCGGGCGGCCGGGCGGAATTGCCCATTATTCAAGACTCGCATCAGCGAGTATCCGTGAGTATCTGTGAACATCTCGCGATTCTGCTTGAAGTTCATTTCGCAATTTTCTACAATGAAATGAGAAAAGGCAACGGTGAATTGTGGCTTTCTTCCACCGTTCACCGTTCACCCGCCCGAACGACCTCGTGGGAATCCACTGCGTTCAGGTCGGGCGGGCCATTCACCGTTCACTTTGTATCGGAGGTCTATCATGGCGACTGAGAAAGACGGAACAGCAAAAGGACTCATTGTCGGCTTTCTGGCCGGAAGTATCGTGGGTGCGGTGACGGCGTTGCTGTTTGCCCCCATGACAGGACGCGAGCTCAGAGAAGACCTCAAAAAGCGCGGCGACGAGTTGGCCGGGGATGCAGAGGAATACCTGGCCCAGGCGCGCAAACGAGCCGTGGATATCATCAATGAAGGCAAGAAGCGCTCGGAGACCCTGGTCACCGACGCCCGCAGGCGGGCGGAATCGCTCATGGACGACGCTCAGAAGATCATGGACGAGGCCAGGGGCAAGATAGGCGAAAAACGCTCGCAATCGCAGTCATAGGGCAAATCCGAAATACGAATTTCGAAATCCGATTTGGGGGAATCAATGGGGGAAAAGAAATACGACCTTGAAGAACGAACTGCCATATTCGCGAGGCGGGGAGGGGCGTTTGTCAACGGACTGCCTCGAACCTTGACAAATCTTGAGTACGGACGGCAGCTCGTGAGAGCCGCTGCATCCATCGGAGCGAATTACATTGAGGCAAACGAGGCGTTAGGTCGGAAGGACTTCTTCATGCATCTGAGGATCAGCAAGAAGGAGGCAAAGGAGTCACTCTACTGGCTCAATCTCGTGGAGTGCGACAGAAGTGACTCAGGAGAGAAGGATCGTCTGATCCGGGAAGCGACCGAACTCATGAACATCTTCGGCGCCATCATTAGAAATTCCACCTGAATGTTGTTTCGTATTTCGATATTCTGATTTCGTATTTCGATATTCTGATTTCGGATTTGTTTCGTATTTCGATATTCTGATTTCGTATTTCGATATTCTGATTTCGCATTTGTTTCGCATTTCGATATTCTGATTTCGTATTTGTTTCGCATTTCAATATTCTGATTTCGAATTTCCCCCAAGGACCTTCCGTGGACACTCTTCGCTCCATCATCGAACTCATCGCGCTCGTGAGCGTATCCGCGCTCTGCATCTATCTGATCGTTGTCCTCATCCGCGTGAAGGACCTGCTGGCTCTTCTGCAGAAAGATCTCGGCGAAATCGGCGAAAAGGCCAAGCCCGTGCTTGAGAACCTGGAGACCATCACCGGCCACATGAAGTCGGTTTCGGAAAAGGTGGATGACCAGGTCAGCCTCGTCAAAGGTTCCCTGGAATCCGTCAAACAAGCCGCGGACAACTTTGTCGCCCTCGAAGAACGCCTGCAGGCAAGCATCGAGGAACCTGTTATGCGCCTGGGAGCCATCCTGGGTGCGGTGGTGAACCGCGTGGCCTCGTTTTTCGGAGGCACTCGAACAACCTGAGGGCTTGAAGTTAAACCACAGAGGACACAGAGAAGGCACGGAGAACACAGAGAATGATGCTCTGTGACCTCTGCGTCTTCTCTGTGCTCTCTGTGGTTAAAATCCAAGCATAACCAAACCATCTTTCCCCATCCAGATCTCACGTATGGCATACCTGAGGTGATCCTGTGGCTCAACAATCAAAAGACTATCCTCCTGCTCAAATCCGCAATATTGCCCTCATCGGCCACGGTGGAGCCGGAAAAACTACCTTTACCGAAGCACTTATGTTCACCGCCGGAGCATCAACCCGGCTGGGTAAGGTGGATGACGGCTCGACGATCTCGGACTACCACCCCGACGAAGTCGAACGCAAAATATCGATCAACGCTTCCCTCCTGCACTGCGAATGGCAGGGAACAAAACTGAATATCCTGGATACCCCGGGATATTCTGATTTTACAGGAGAGGTCCTGTCTGCCCTGCGCGTCGCCGACACAGCAATCCTGTTCCTCAAATCAGTGGAAGGCGTGGAGGTGGGCACGGAAATCGTCTGGGGATATGCGAAAGACTCCGGCCTGCCCACCGTCATCATGCTGAACAAGCTCGACAACGAAAATGCCGATTTCGACCGCGTGCTCGCCGCCGCAAAGGATCGCCTGAGCCACGACGTCACAGTCGTTCAGTTCCCCGCAAACCAGGGTCTGACGTTCGATGCGATCGTGGACGTTTTGCGGATGAAAATGCTCCGCTATGCAAGGGATGGATCCGGGAAGCACGAGGAAACCGAAATTCCCACAGAGTACAAAGAGCGGGCCGCGGCTCTGCACGAGGAGCTGATTGAAAAAATCGCGGAGACGAACGAAGAACTCATGAACAAGTTCTTCGACGAGGGCACCTTGCATGAAAAAGAACTGCGTGAAGGACTCCACAAAGCCCTCCTCGAACGCAAGATCTTTCCCGTGTTGTGTGCGTCGGCGGGATTGAACATCGGTTTTGCTCCGTTCATGGATTTCATCGTGAACTACGCCCCCTCACCTGCGGAGCGTGGCCCGGTCAAGGCCGCCAACGTCCAGTCCAATGAACAGATCCTGGTCGATCCCGATCCCTCCGGCCACCCGGCCCTGTTCGTGTTCAAGACGGTGTCCGAACAGCACGTGGGTGAGTTGTCGTTCTTCCGCGTGTACTCGGGAACGATTACGGCCGGAATGGACCTCACGAACGAATCCAACGGGAAGGCCGAACGACTGGGGCAGATTTTTGTCATGAACGGGAAGGAACGCAGAGAGGCCTCGAAGCTTCAGGCCGGCGACATCGGATCGGTCGTCAAATTGCGCGATACGCATACGAACAACACGCTCAGCAGTAAGGCCCTCCCGGTCGTGTTTCCGCCCATCGTGTTCCCGGATCCGGTCATCCGTATGGCCATCCGCTCGAAATCCAAGGGCGATGAGGACAAGATCGCGACCGGCCTCCATGCTCTGCATGAAGAGGACCCCACGTTTCTCGTGCAGGTGGATGGACAGCTTTCGCAGACGGTGATCGCGGGGCAGGGGGAACTGCACTTGCTGATCGTGACCAAGCGCCTCAAGGAAAAGTACGGGGTCGATGTGGATCTCGTGGAGCCGAAAATCCCCTACAAAGAAACGATCAAGGCTGTTGCTCCCAGTGTCGAGTATAAGCACAAGAAGCAGTCCGGCGGACGAGGGCAGTTTGGGCATGTGTACATCAAGATCGAGCCCTTGCCGCGCGGAAGCGGATTTGTTTTCGAGGATGCGATTGTGGGAGGCGTGGTACCGGGCCGCTTTGTGCCGGCCGTGGAAAAAGGGATCAGGGAAGTTTTGCAAAAAGGTGTCCTGGCGGGCTACGAGATCGTGGATGTAAAGGTCACGCTTTTCGATGGTTCCCATCACTCGGTGGATTCCGACGAACTCTCGTTCAAGATCGCCGGTTCCATGGCGTTCAAGAAAGGTTTCATGGAAGCACGACCGGTACTGCTGGAACCGATCAGCGAAATCGAGGTCGTGGTGCCCGAAGAGTACATGGGCGATGTGATGGGGGATATTTCGGGGCGGAGGGGACGGATTCTCGGAATGGAAACCGAGGGTCCTTTCCAGAAAATCAAAGCCCTGGTACCGATGTCTGAGCTTCACAAGTATTCTACTATTCTCCGTTCAATGACTCAGGGCCGCGGGTTGTACCGGTCGAAATTCTCACACTACGACGAACTCCCGCGCGAACTGGCGGAGAAGGTGATCGCGGCGTCGGAGAAAGCGAAGGTGGAGGCGGAGTAGGGATCCCGGGTTTAGGACACAGAGCACACTGAGAAGCACAAAGCACACAAAGAAGCCTCTTCGTGATCTCTGTGTCTTCTTTGTGCGCTTTGTGTCCCAAATAAGTTCCACACCAAAAATCCAACCATGGGGGAATCATGCAGGAACTGAACAAGCTCTCCAACCTCGTCATCGGGGCCGCATTGGACGTTCATCGGGCCTTGGGGCCTGGATTGCTGGAGTCTGCGTATGAAGAATGCCTTTGGTTTGAGTTACGAACACTCAATCTCCTCGTTGATCGCCAGAAGCCGGTTCCTGTTGTCTACCGCGATGTTAAACTCGAGTGCGGGTACCGCATCGATCTGCTTGTTGAGAATCAGATCATTGTGGAGGTCAAGGCAATCGAAGCCATCCTTCCAGTCCATGAGGCCCAGGTCCTGACATACCTCCGATTCTCCGGAAAGCGGCTTGGTCTCTTGATCAATTTCAATGTCAAACTACTCAAGAATGGGCTGAGACGCTTTATTTTTGGATAAACTCTGTTTCGGACACAGAGGCCACAAAGGAGCGCAAAACCTACAAAGGAGTTGCTTCGTGTTCTCTGTCCTTCTTTGTGCCCTTTGTGTCCCCATCAGGAGCTTTTTCCTCCCCGTAAGCCCAATTCCCACCAACATTTACTTGATTCACACTCCAAATCTCGCTATACTTCTGCGCTTATGAAGCGTCTTTTCTCCCCCTGGAGATCCGCCTACATACAGACGTTCAAACGCCCAAAAAAATCCGGAAAATGTCTGTTCTGCAGGATGGCCGGGGAGAGGAGGGATGCGAAGAACTTCATCGTTTATCGGGGAAAACATGCCTTTGTTGTCATGAATCTGTATCCGTACAACAGCGGCCATGTGATGATCGTCCCCTATAGACACACGGACACGATTGAGAAGCTTGGGGATAAAGAACAGGCAGAAATCCTCTCCCTCACTGCGCGGGCTCAGAAGGCCCTTCGCAAGCTGAACAAACCCCACGGTTTCAATTTTGGCGCCAACTTCGGCCGTGTGGCCGGGGCAGGCATCGATGAGCACGTGCATTTCCATTTGGTCCCGCGGTGGAGCGGGGATACGAATTTCATGCCGGTCCTTGCGGATACGAAGATGATATCGGAAGAGATGAAGAAGACGTGGAAGGGACTGCGGGATATATGGCGGGGTTTTTGAACACAGAGGTCACAGAGTAGGCACAGAGGACACGGAGGTAATTTGTCTGTGACCTCTGTGTCTGCTCCGTATTCTCTGTGGTTAAGACACATGACATGAATCAGTTCACCAAACGCTTCATCATTCTGTGACAAGAAAAATCATCATACTTCTTCTTCTGTTCCCCTCTCTCTCCGCGCCTGCCCAGGACCAGCTTCGCTCCAAGGCCGAGGAGGCCCTGAAGCGCATGTCCGGCGAGGAAATCGAAGCGAAGCTCGGAGAAATGGGCATGACCCGCTGGGAGGCCATCCGACGCGCGCAGGACCAGGGCATCACGCTCGAGCAGTTCCTTCAGGCCACGGAAAAGCGTCCCCTGCGTCGTGATGAGCTTGCCGCGGACACGAGCCGCAAGACCCGTCTGCAGGATATTGTCAAGGGTCCGGAGCGGGAGCTGAAGCAGCCGAGTAAGGTTTTTGTTCCCGGATTCACCGGTCGTTTCGGCGTTGACAGCACACTGAAGCCATTCGGGTTCGATGTCTTCACCTATCCCTCTTCCACGTTCGAGCCCGTCCTCAACATGGCCACCCCGCCTTCGTACGCGCTCGGACCCGGAGACGAGATCGTGATCACGGTGTGGGGCGAGACCAAGCTGTATCATCAGCTGGAAGTGAACAGGGAAGGCAACGTCATCGTGCCCGATGTGGGTCCTGTGAGCGCGAATGGTCAGACCGTCGAGCAGTTCCGCGAACGACTCCTGCGGCGGATGAGTGAAGTGTATTCGGGTCTCAACAATGGCCGTCCGGGTGCCAACACGTTTCTCGATGTTTCCCTCGGCAAGCTCCGCACGATCCAGGTATTTGTCCTCGGTCTGGTCAAACAACCCGGTGGCTACACCCTGTCATCCGTCTCCACTGTTCTGCACGCCCTGTACCTGGCCGGTGGGCCAACGGTTGAAGGCGGACTGCGGAACATCGGCATCGTGCGCGGCGGACGAAAGAACATGAGCGCTGATCTTTACGAGTATCTTGTGACCGGGAACCGCACCGGCGATATCCGATTGCAGGACGGCGACGTAGTGTATGTGTATCCGGCGGCCAAGCGCGTGGCAATTATCGGCAACGTTGTTCGTCCCGCCATTTATGAACTGGGTGAAAAGGAGACGCTGAAAGATCTCCTGGAGATGGGCGGAGGAACCCGTTTTAACACCGACTTTCGAAGGATTCACATTGAGCGGATTGTTCCGTTCGAACAGCGCGAGAAGTATCCCCAGGGCGTGCTGGATATCGACGTGAGTTTCAAGACTCTTGCCGAGTTCAAGAATGCCTCCACGCCTCTTGAGGATGGGGACGTCGTGTCGGTTTATCGCATGACCACCCTTCCTGAAAACCGAGTGTTCATTACCGGCAGTGTCAACAAGCCCGGGCCGTTTGCTTACAGGTCCGGAATGCGAATCAGTGACCTGATTGCGGAAGCCGACAGTCTTGCCAGGGGGACGTTCATGGAGAGGGGATTGCTGTTCCGGATGCTCCCGAATCTGCGCAGGCAGACAAAATCCTTCAATCTCCAGGGGGCCATGGAGGGGCATCCCGAGGACAACCTGGAGTTGGCCAACGAAGACAGCGTTGTGTTGTTCCGGGAAAAGGAGTTCCGTCCCGTTCGCAGTGTAGCCATCAGCGGTGCGGTGGCCCAGCCGGACTATTATACGCGTCATGAAGGCATGACGGTGCACGATCTGGTCCTCTTGGCCGGTGGGCTCATGGAGGACGCTTCGACAAGTGGCTGGGAGATTTCCCGTCTTGACACCAGCGAGCTTGGAGTGTATACCCGGATCATCAAACTGGAAGAGCCGTTTGAATATGGCTCCGACATCGGGGCGGGAAGGGTGGAACTGCACGACTTTGATTATGTGTTTGTTCCGTCGGACCCGAGGTTTACGCCGCAGAAGTTCGTAGAAGTACGGGGATATGTGATGTTTCCCGGGCCGTATCCCATCCGTTATGAGGGTGAGAAGCTTGCCGACATCATTCAGCGGGCCGGCGGTTTGCGTCCGGGGGCGTATTTGGAGGGTTCCCGCTTTTACCGGAAAGGTGTAGCGGGTGAACGTGTGTTGACCGGTCAGATTCCGATTGATTTTCGGAGTGCGCTTGGCCAGAAGGAATCGCGGGACAACATTGTGATGTACGAAGGGGATTCCGTGTACATATCGTACTTCGAGGATGTCGTCCGAGTATACGGCGAGGTTTTTGTTCCATCCGCTATTCTGTATAAGCAGGGAGAGGATGAGGATTATTACATCGAGCAGGCGGGGGGATTGAAGGACGAAGCCGATGAAAGCCGGATCTACGTGCTGTTGCCTGGAGGCAAGAAGTGGGAGAGCGGCGATATATTGCCCGGAAGCGCCGTCTATGTGCCGAAGAAGGTGGAGAAGGAAGACAAGACGCTACCCGTTCTTCGCGATCTCGCGACGATCTTAGCGAGTCTGGCGGCTATTACGATCGGGATTATACAGGTAACGAAGTAGAAAAAACGTTATTAGTTAATAGTTGGTTGGTTATAGTTGATTAGTTTCTGGTTGTGGTTGTTAGTTTTCAATTGTCGAGCACAGGGTTTTTTCTTGCAACAGGAACCAATAACCATAACTGATAACCCAACAACCACAACTAACCAACTAACAACCAATAACGATTCATCATCAAAGAGTTGAAGAGGAAAAAACGTTATTAGTTAATGGTTGGTTGGTCATAGTTGATTAGTTTTTGGTTGTGGTAATTAGTTTTCAATTGTCGAGCACAGGGTTTTTTCTTGCAACAGGAACCAATAACCATAACTCGCAACCGACCAACTAAAACTAACCAACGAAGAACCAATAACGCTTCTTAATCAAAGCAACCGGTTTGCCCGAAAAGAGCGGCGATATATTGCCCGGAAGCGCCGTCTATGAGCCGAGGTAGAGAAGGAAGACAAGAGGCTTCCGGTCCTCAGAGACCTTGCGACGATTCTTGCAAGTCTCGCCGCGATCACGATAGGGATTATACAGGTAACAAAATAGATACCGACCCGCTGAGCACGAATACGGATGAATGTGACAAAAGCAACCGTCAGAAAGTACAATATGCGAGACTCTTCGCGTGAGCGGGAAGCGATCGAGTTCTGGAAGGGGAGGAGCCATGAGGAGAAGATTTCCGTCCTTGAGATGCTTCGCACGATCTGGATCAAAATGAACTCTGAGCAATGGAAGCATGGAGACTTCAAGAGATTTCGAAGAGTTCTTCGGATCGTTAAACAGGCATAAGGTCCGGTATTTGATCGTGGGTGGCTATGCAGTTGCCGTGCATTCCAGACCCAGGTTCACCGATGACCTTGACATTTGGATAGAGTCTGAGAGAGGGAACGCTGGGAAGCTTTTGAATGCACTTGCCGATTTCGGGTTCGGGGGGATGGACATTGCACTGGAGGATCTTTTGAAGGCCGAGCAGGTCATTCAATTGGGATATTCGCCGTTACGAATTGATCTGTTGACGTCGGTTTCGAATGTGCGCTTCGAGGATGCCTGGAATCGAAAGCTGACATCCACCTACGGGTCCGAAACCGTCTATTTTATCGGGAGAGAGGATCTCATAGCGAGCAAGAAGGGGACAGGAAGAAAGAGAGACGAATTGGATGTGGATGAACTTGAAGGGAACTGAGGAGGCGAAGGGTTTCAGGGTTCGAGTTTCACTGGTCGAGGGTTCGTTGTGAGTGCATCAACCGAGCCTCCGAAAGTGGAGTAGGGCGCTTTCGACACGAAATGGCATCATCTCGACGAAATGACAGAAAGTCAAGAGATACAGTTCCTGGTTTTGAGATCAAGGTGCGAGAACCGTCGTTATTCCATGATAGGAACCGATAAGGAACGAACGAGCCACAAGCAACTACCGAAAAACAAATAACTAAAAAGGGGGGTACAATCATGGGCATGACATTCATTGAGGGAACCATACAGGGACCGACCGGCAAGGTTCGCGGGGTCCAGTTTCTCGTTGACAGCGGGGCCACCTATACCTTGCTCGGGAAGGAGCATTGGGAGGCTATTGATCTTTCAGCGACGCGGAAAATGGATTTCACCCTTGCTGACGGAACGGTGATAGAGCGAAAAGTTTCTGAGTGTTGGATCGTGTTGCCTCAGGGGAGCGGGCACACCCCTGTCATTCTGGGAGAGGAGGGGGATCAATCGTTGCTTGGTATGGTTACCCTGGAAATTCTCGGCTTGAAACTTGACCCGTTCCGCCGTACCCTCGAGCCGATGAAGATGATGCTTGCGAGGGGATGGTAAGTTTGAGAAGTGATCATGCGGCAGCAGGAACCAGGAACCGCAACTGTAACCAGCGACTTTCTTCGGATGGCCAAGGCTCAAAGTATCGCGGACCGCTATACTCTTTTGCTTAAAGGAACAAGCTCGTTCATCCGGTTCCTTGAGTTGAGCGAGGGCGACAAGAGGAAAAAACGTTATTAGTTAATAGTTGGTTGGTTATAGTTGATGAGTTTCTGGTTGTGGTTATTAGTTTGCAATTATCGACCTGAGATTTCTCCTTACGACGGGAACTAATAACCATAACTGATAACCTAACAACCACAAATAACCAACTAACAACCAATAACGATTCATCATCAAGGAGTTGAAGAGGAAAAAGAGTTATTAGTTAATGGTTGGTTGGTCATAGTTGATTAGTTTTTGGTTGTGGTTGTTAGTTTTCAATTGTCGAGCACAGGGTTTTTTCTTGCAACAGGAACCAATAACCATAACTCGCAACCGACCAACTAAAACTAACGAACGAAGAACTAATAACGCTTCTTAATCAAAGCAACCGGTTTGTCCGAAAATCAAGACATAATAACCGCTCAAGAGGATCAAGAAAGCTCCATCGATTGGGTCGAACTCATTTCGGTGTTATGGGCCTCCCGTAAGCTCATTGCCGCCGTAACCGGAATCGCGACCGTCGGTGCGGTCATTGTGAGCTTTCTTCTGCCGGAGTATTACAAATCCACCGCTACCCTCCTGCCCGAAACCGAAAAATCGAAACTTGCGGCATTAGGTGGGCTTTCCGACCTTGCCGCGCTCGCCGGCGTCAGCGTTGGAGGTGAAGGAAGCCTCGCGAAACTCTACCCCACCATCATCAAATCCGAGGCCGTCCTGAGAAACGTTATTTACGCTGAGTACCAGACGAAGAAATTCAAGGAGCCGGTGAATCTGATCAAGTTCTGGGAGATCGAGGAGGAGACGCCGCAGAGATCGTACGAAGTAGCACTGGAATCTCTTCGAGACGAGCTTGATGTTTCGCTTGATAACAAGACAAGTGTTGTGACAGTGTCCATTGAAACAACGGAACCACAACTCTCAGCCGATATCGTGAATAAGGCTCTCGAGGAATTGGATGGGTTTATTCGCACCAAGCGTACCACAAGCGCCTCAGAACAGCGGAAATGGATCGAAGAACGTCTGGAACAGGTCAAAAATGATTTGGAGAAGTCCGAGAATAAGTTGAAGGAGTTCAGGGAGAAGAACAGGCGCGTGGGTGATTCACCACAGTTATTGTTGGAACAGGGGAGACTAATGAGAGAGGTTGAGATCAATTCAACGCTGTATGAGGAATTGAAAAGGCAATTTGAGCTGGCGCGTGTGGAAGAGATCAAGAACATCCCCATCGTAAACGTGATGGATGCAGCCCGGCCGTCGCAGAAACACGAATCCCCTAAGAGGGCTCTGCTTGGTGTTACAGCCTTTCTCTTTGCCCTCACCGGAATGGTCATCGGCGTGATCGCTGCAAATAGATATCGGTGGCAATTCTGGCTCGTTACAAGTAGGTTGGGATTCTCTCAGAAGAGTCAGGATTGAGCGGCCGAGGTGGCGAGCGGGCTTATTGCCTCTCGTTTTGTTTACGCCCTGTCGCGGGTAACATTCTCGATCCGATATGCAACTGCAGAACGAGAAACTACATGTAAATATTGTCTCCCTCTCGAGCAAACGAAGCGCATCGTCATCATTGAGATTTCGAGCAGACTCGTTTCAGTTATCATGATCGTCTTACTCGTGCGAAGTCCAGAAGACGCGGACCTTGTTTTTGTCATTCAAGGTCTTTGTTTTTCGATTGCAACAGGCGCTGGATTTGCTATCGTATATCGACACAACCAATTTCGACGGCCAACGGTTAAGGAAACCCGCGACGCCCTTAGAATGGGATGGAGCCTCTTCGTCTTTCGAGGGGCTGCAAGTCTTTACACGATAGGAAATTCGTTTATTTTGAGTTTGTTTTGCTCACCCATTGTTGTTGGATACTTTCCGGGAGCCGAGAGGATAGCAAAGGGTTTCGCGGGACTTTTT
>BQML01000031.1 GCA_022180565.1 Bacteroidia bacterium | reverse complement strand
GCGGGCGGCGGGATTCAGGTAAAGGCCACCTTTGAGACCGGCTTTTCTCCTCTCCGTCAGCATGCCGGAGAGGTCGCCAGGATGGCGATCAATGTACATGCCGACGAGTCGCGCACTCGGCGAGCGGAAGCCGACGCCATTGAGAATCTCCTGAAGCGCGTCGGGATCTCAGAGTCGACAACGGTGCAGGCGACCGGCAACCTCAGGACGGCAGTCATGGAAGTTCGCCACGGAGTCGAGATATGGAGGCATGTCCTCGTCGCCGCGTTGCTCGTGGCGATCCTGGAAATGCTGGTTGCACGCACCACACGAGCGGAGGTTGAGACCATTGATTGAATTGTCAAAAGGCGACCGTGAACCCTGTATTCTGGTAGGCGTGTCCACACGCCAGGTCAGCAAAGCACAAACTGAGGAATTGCTTGACGAACTCGCATTATTGGCGGACACAGCTGGAGCTGAAGTGAAGGCGCGCATCATCCAGGACCGCGACCGGATCGATCCCGCGTTTTTCATCGGCAAGGGCAAGGTTGCAGAAATCCGCGCACTTGTGGAACAGCAGAAGATCCCGCTCGTGATTTTTGACGACGACCTGTCGGGCGTACAGGTGAAAAACCTTGAACGGGAGCTTCAATGCAAGGTCGTGGATCGTAGTGCCCTGATCCTCGATATCTTTGCCTCACGGGCAAAGACCATGGAGGCAAAAACGCAGGTCGAACTCGCTCAGCTCCAGTACCTCCTCCCGCGCCTTACCCGCCAATGGACACATCTTTCAAAGCAGTACGGGGGGATCGGGACAAAAGGGCCGGGGGAGACTCAGATCGAAACCGACCGGCGGCTCGTAAAGACAAGAATCAGCCATTTGAAGGAGAAGCTGGAGAGGATCGGACGCCAACGCGTGACCCAGCGGAAAGGCAGAAGCAGACACACGCGCGCGGCCCTCGTGGGATACACGAACGTGGGAAAATCCACTCTTCTCAACATGCTGTCAGGCTCCGATGTGTTTGTCGAAAACCGTCTGTTTGCAACCCTCGATCCAACAACACGACTCGTTCAGCTCGGATCCGGCGTGGACATTCTCATGACAGATACGGTGGGATTCATCCGGAAGCTTCCGCATGACCTGGTTGCATCGTTCAAGAGCACGTTGGAAGAGATCACCGAGGCCGATGTACTCCTGCATGTGGTCGATGTGACAAACAGGGTATTCGAGGAACAGATTGTCATCGTACGCGAAACTCTGGAGGATCTGGGCTGCGCGCTCAAACCCACCCTCATGGTCTTCAACAAGATCGACCGCCTTGCCGACCGAAGTCTCCTGCACAACCTCGCGAAGGAATACTCCCGGTCGGTCTTCATCTCCGCCACGCGCGGAATTAACCTCCTTGGACTGAAAGAACAGGTCCGGATGCTTCTTGAAGAGGAATTCGTGGAAAGAGTGTTTACTGTTTCCCAGGGAAACCAGAAGCTGATCTCGATCCTTCATTCGATTGCGGAAATTCGGGAGCGAACCTATGTGGACAACGCGGTCGTTTTGAAGGTCAGGGTCCCCAAGAGTAAAGCCGTGCACCTGACCCAGCTGGTGAGGGGACACAAGGGGAACAATGGCGAAGAGTGATTCTGATGCAGTCGTGCCAAGAACCAGGTTGCAGGCCCCGTCGTGCCGTGCACGAGGGTCGAACGCGGGCTCACCCACGTTCAAAGAGAAAATCCCTGATCCGCTCGGCGGGACGCGCCAGAATTGCTCGTTTTCCTCGTTCCACAATCGGACGCTGGAGAAGATCAGGATAGCGAACCATGAGATCGATGAGTTCTGCTTCCGATCGTTCCTTCTCCCCCAGCTTCAATTTCTTATAGAGCGGCTCCTTCGTCCTCAGCAGATCCCTCGCGGACATCCCCATTTTCCTCAAAAGCTCCTTCAGCTTTGCCTTCGGAATCGGCTCCACATAATAGTTGACGGCCTCAACATCGACCCCGGACTCCTTCAGCATGGCATACACCTTGCGGCAGGTGGTGCAGGTCGGCTTCTGATAAATCGTGATCTTCTTCATGCGACATCCGTCAGTCCATGATCTCCTTGGCCGTCTTCACCCCTTCCGCGCTTTCGCAAACCCCGGCTTGATGACATTATAGATAAAGTCGATCCGTTTTTTGTACGGCATGAACGCGCTTTTCATCGCGTTGATCGTGAGCTTTTCCAGATCGTTCAGCGTCAAACCGAAGACTTCCGCCGCGGTCTTGTATTCATCACTGAGCGTAATCATGCTCATGAGTCGGTCGTCTGTGTTCAGCATAACTCTGAACTTGTACCGGAAGAAGATTCCAAACGGATGTTCCTTGAGATCCCTCACAGCGCCGGTGTGTACATTGCTGGTCAGACAGATCTCCAACGGAATGCGCTTGTCGAGGATGTATTGCGCGAGGGTCCCCATGCTCTGGACCGTGCCGTTCTTCACCTTCATATCTTCGATCAGCCGTGTGGCATGGCCGATGCGGTGGGCTCCACACCACTGGATGGCCTGCCAGATGGACTCCTTCCCGAAGGCTTCACCGGCATGGATCGTGATATTGAAGTTCTCGCGTTGAATGAAGTGAAACGCATCCACATGTTTCTTGGGAGGATAGCCGCCCTCTTCCCCCGCAAGATCAAAGCCTACGACGCCCTGTTGGCGAAAATCCACCGCGAGTTCAGCGATTTCCATGGAAATCGCAGGCTTCATGTTCCGCATCGCGCAGAGGATCAGCCCGTACTCCACGCCGAAATCCTCTTTTCCCCTTTCTAATCCTCTCAGCACTGCTTTGACAATTGTTTCGAGGTGAAGTCCTTTCTCTTGATGAAACACCGGCGCGAACCGGGTCTCGACATACACGACACCATCTTTTTTCATGTCTTCCATCATCTCGTACGCGACGCGTTCGAGGGCATCCTCGGTCTGCATGACACCGCACGTGTGTTCGAATCCTTCCAGAAACAGCGGGAGGCTGCCGCGTGTCGCCCCGCGGTGAAACCACTCGGCAAGCTGTGCCGGATTGGTCGTGGGCAATTTGCCGTAGCCGGTTTCTTTCGCCAGCTCGATCACCGTTTTCGGCCGGACCCCCCCATCAAGATGGTCATGCAAGAGGACCTTCGGCAGAGCTCTGATGAAGGCAGGGGAGAATTTCATTGCAGGATTCCTGTGACACGTTCAACGGCAGTGATCAGCTTGTCCGACCTCGTAAGGACCTGAAGACGCTCGATGTCATCGTGCAGAACGCGATCCCGGACGATCGGTCTTGCGACTGACCGGACGGTTCGGTAGGCGGCTTCAACACCTGCGCCGGCTTTCAGAGGGGTCGATCCTTTGTAGATACGCGCAAAGTCCAAACCTTGGGCGGCGCACAGGAGTTCGATGGCAAGGACCGTTTGTGTGTTTCTCAACACCCTCCAGGCCTTCTGGGCGCTGATCGATCCCATGCTGTTGTGATCTTCCTGGTTGGCCGACGTCGGGATCGAATCCACGCTCCCCGGATGGCAGAGCACTTTGTTCTCCGACACGAGTGATGCGGCAGTGTATTGGGCGATCATCAGTCCTGAGTGCAATCCCCCGTTTGGCGTCAGAAACTTCGGGAGGCCGCTGAGCGAGCCGTTGACAAGCCGTTCAATCCTACGCTCGGAAATATTGGCAAGCTCGGCAAGCGCGATCGCCAAGAAATCCGCCGCCAGAGCCACGGGCTGTCCGTGGAAATTACCCCCCTCCAGGTGAACACCCTGGCCCGGGAAAATGAGGGGATTGTCGGTGGCAGAATTGATTTCGGTTGAAATGACACGCTCGACATAGACAAGGGCGTCTCGCGATGCCCCGTGCACCTGCGGCACGCACCGTATCGAATACGCGTCCTGCACACGTGGATCATCATGTCTGTGCGACTCCCTGATTTCGCTTCCGCGCATCAGAGTTCGCACATTCCGGGCCGCAAGCCGCTGGCCGGGATGCGGGCGAACGCGATGAATCCGGTCATCGAACGGTGTGTCGCTTCCGCGCAGGGCTTCGGTGCTCATGGCCGCCGCAATATCAGCAATTGTCACAAGTCGCCTTGTCTCGTGGGCCGCCAGGGCCGTGAACGCCGTCATCATCTGGGTACCGTTAATGAGCGCCAGGCCCTCCTTGGCGGTAAGCCTTGCAGGCGCGAGTCTCGCGCGTTTAAGGACACTTCGAGCCGGCACGGTCTTCACGGCCCCCTTGTTCTGAAGCATGATCCGGCCCTTGCCGATCATGGCCAGGACCAAATGGGAGAGCTGCACGAGATCGCCGCTCGATCCCACGGAACCCTGAGAAGGGATGTATGGAACAATGTTCCGGTTCAGCATCGCCACCAGCAGATCGACGGTTTCGGGCCTGATGCCGGAGTAACCGGCGGCAAGCGCATTCACGCGAAGAGCCATCATTGCGCGCACAACCTCGGCCGGGAGAGGGTCGCCGGCCCCGGCGGAGTGGCTGACAATGAGGTTCTCCTGAAGTCGTTCGAGATCCGCGGGTCCGATGCGCACGGAGCTGAATTCTCCGAACCCTGTTGTGACACCGTACACCGTTTCACCGGAGCGCACCCATCGTTCCACAAGGTTGCGCGCGGCCTGAATACGCCGGCGCGCGGCGGGGGCAAGACGGACTGACGCCTGATGGACGGCAATGTCGTACACTGCGGGGATACTGAGCGAGATGCCGTCGAGCGGGTAGGATTTCATTGCAGAATAGAGCCTGTAATGTAGCAGGGGCTTTTTAGAAATTCAAGCCGGACGGCGAGACTTCCTCATTGACTTTTTTGGCGAATCTGGTTATCATGCCACGCATTCTTCCCCCCCAGCATCACGCGGCAGAGCCTTCCCCTCAACCCGAAGGCCCGCATCGGCACATCATCATGAATGAAGACAAAATACGCGTATTGATCGCCGACGACGAGGACGGACTACGATCCACCATTGCCGCCTGGCTCACCGATGAGGGTTTTGTCGTGGAGGAGGCCCCGGACGGATCCGAAGCCATCAAAAAAGTGCAGGCGAACGATTACGACATTGCACTTCTCGACATCAAAATGCCGGGAGCAAACGGACTCGAAGTACTGCGTTACATCAAGAAGAATTCCGTAGCCACCGAAGTCGTGATGATGACGGGCATGAGCGACGTGACCATGGCCGTTGAGGCCATGAAGCTCGGCGCCCGCGAATACCTCACGAAGCCGCTCGACATGGATCAACTTGTTCCTCAGCTGCGCGCACTCCTCAAGAAGCGTGACGCGGAGGACCGCATCCGCCGCCTGCAATCCGAGCACACAGCTCGCCTGCTGTACGACCTCCATAATCCGATCGCAGGCCTGAAGCAAAGCATCGGATACCTCCTGAAGGGAATGGCCGGTGCGATCGGAGACCACCAGAAGGAACTCCTTGGCTACATGACCAATTCGATCGACAAAGTGATCCTCCTTCTGAGCGACATGATGGACCTGACGAAGCTCGAGGGGGGGCGTGTCCGGCTCAACAAGGGAATCGGCAATGTTGCCGACACGGTTACTAAGATGATTCATGAGTTCCAGATCCCCATCAAGTCCAACAAGATCACCCTCGAACACTCCATTGAACCGGATCTGCCGCCTCTGGAGTACGATTCAGAGAAGATCGAGCAGGTGTTGCAGAATTTCCTGAGCAACGCCGTCAAGTACACTCCTCAGCACGGCGCCATCGTCGTCCAGGTACGCTCGGTCCAACTGGTCCTCGAAGAAGGCCAGCAGCCCTCCCAGTTCATAATGGTGTCGGTCTTCAACAGCGGACCAGGAATTCCGAAGGAGGAACTGCCTCTGATCTTCGACCGGTACCGCGAAGTCGTTTCCGGCAAGGAAAACAAGCAAAAAACCACCGGACTAGGCCTGATCATCTGTCAGCGCATCGTGGAGGCCCACAACGGCAAGATCTGGGTCGAATCCGAGCCCGGAAAGGGGGCTACGTTTTTCTTCGCTCTCCCCGTGCGTTGATCCGGGGCATATTCATGGAATAGTCTGGCAATGGGTTCGCGCGCAATCTCCGTTCTCGCCGTCGACGACGAGGAAAGTTTTCTTGATGTTCTTCAGACCATCCTCACAGCGGAGGGATACTCTCTCCACACCGCCTCCGACGGAGTTGAAGCAATCAATCTTCTGCAGTCCTCCACGTTCGACCTAGCTCTCCTCGACGTCCGGATGCCGCGCGTCGACGGCATTGAAGTTCTGAAGTACATTCGCGACCAGTTCATTGACATCCCGGTAATCATGGTGACCGGCGTGAACGACCTGAAGACCGCGGTGGAGTGCATGAAGATGGGGGCGACCAATTATCTCTCGAAGCCGTATTCCACCGAAGAACTGCTGACGGTCATCGACAGCGCTCTTGAGCGGCGGCGCCTGGTGCTTGAGAACAAGGCGCTGAAATCAGAACTGTCGAGGTACGCGGCATCGGCGCAGATGGTGGGGCGCAGTCCAAAGCTCCTCGAGATCCTCAAGGTGGCCCACAAGGTTGCTCCCACCGACTCGACCGTGCTGATCCAGGGAGCAAGCGGAACGGGGAAGGAGCTGGTCGCTCATTTCATCCATGCCAACAGCCTGCGCAAAGACAAACCTTTCATCGCACTGAACTGTTCATCGATCCCCGAAACCCTCCTTGAAAGCGAGATGTTCGGGCACGAGAAGGGAGCCTTCACGGACGCCCAGACCGCCAGGCAGGGTCTTGTGGAGATCGCGGCCGGCGGCACACTTTTTCTCGATGAGATCGGTGAGATCAGCCTCGTTCTTCAACCAAAACTCCTGCGGTTTTTGCAGACCGGAGAGTTTCGGCGCGTCGGCGGAAACAAGAACCTCAAGGCAGAGGTGCGGGTGATTTCCGCGACGAACAAAGATCTTCGCCATGAAGTTGCGGAAGGCCGGTTTCGCGAGGATCTCCTGTACCGAATTAACGTCATCACGCTGACACTTCCTCCCCTCAAAGATCGCAAGGAAGATATTCCCCTTCTCGTCGATCATTTTCTGAAGTCCAAATTCCGCAACCGGGAGCCGAAGACACTTGATCCGAAGGCGCTTGAGGTCCTCACGGCCTATTCATGGCCCGGAAACGTACGCGAACTGGAGAACGTGATCGAGCGCGCCGCGATTCTTTCTCAAGGCCCCACTATCAAACGCGACGACCTTGCCCTGCCCATCGGGATGCACCCACAGGAACAAAAGCGCGACTCCCTGATCGGCTCGGCGGTGCCGTTCCGCGAAGTGGAAAAAGCACACATGAAGGGCGTGCTGGACAGTGTGAGCTGGAACAAGAACGTGGCAGCCAAGATCCTGGGCATAAGTCTCAAGACTCTCTACACGAAGATCCAGCAGTACAATTTGACGAAAGAGGGGAAATAGGTTTAGGGTTTAAGGTTTAAGGTTTAAGGGTTGAGGCCTGATTCCAAGTTCCGGGGTCCAAGCTGAGGTCACCGATATGCCACTCTTGTTTCTCCGACACGGAGATGCTGTTGAATCCCCGCATTTTCACGACACCCAGCGGCCGCTGAGCGAGGCAGGCAGGAGGCAAATCCAGACCGTTGGGCGATTTCTCCGAGCGTACCGAAACGAACTCGAGATCATCCTCTCCAGCCCCCTCGTGCGTGCGCGGGAAACGGCTGAAATTGTTCGTGACGCGCTGGACCTGCCCGCCGTCATCACAACCGACACCCTGGCCGCCGGTGCCTCTGTGCGCGAACTTTTCGGTTTCATCAACGGACAGCACTCGCACGCCCTCCTCCTGGTCGGCCATGAGCCCCAACTTAGCAGTGCCATCTCCGTTCTGACAGGGGGGGACGACCATTTTCGCGTGGAAATGCGAAAAGCATCTCTCGCCCGTGTCGAAACAGAATTCCCAGTGAAAAAGGGCCATGCTGTGCTTTCGTGGCTTGTCACGGTTGCTCAGATGGATTCCATGCGCTAGATGTCGCTGGATTCGATCCCGCTTCCTCCCCCGTTCCCTGATGAATTTGTTCCAATAAGTGGCTATGTTTCCTCATCTCCGTTCCGGAGGACCCCATGAACATTCTTACGATCCCCGTCCAAAAACCAGAATCCACGAACGTCATTATCGGCCAGACACATTTCATCAAGTCGGTGGAGGATCTGTACGAGGCTGTGGTACAGACAAACCCCGGCATGCGGTTCGGCCTGGCCTTCTGCGAGGCCTCAGGACCCGCTCTTGTCCGTTGGGCGGGCAACGATCAGCCCCTCATCCATCTCGCCACATCCAACGCTCTTACCCTCTCCTGTGGACATTGCTTTCTCATCTTCATGGAGAACGGATTTCCAATCAGCATTCTTAACGCCGTCAAGAGCGTCCCCGAAGTCTGCCATATCTATTGCGCAACGGCAAATCCGGTGGAGGTGATTGTGGCCGAAACGGAGCAGGGGCGCGGAATTTTAGGCGTGGTGGATGGAGTCAAGAGCAAGGGAATTGAGACGGACAACGACATCACTGCGCGGAAGCACCTCCTGAGAAAAATAGGATACAAACTGTAATACTGAACACGTTTCCCGAAGGACCTGAATATGAAACCCCTGCTTATTGTTCTGTTGCTCTTGCTGTGTGGATGCGGGCCGTCAGAAGAAGATGTTCGCTCGCTGGTGCGGGACGAAATATCGCGTGCCGCACAAAAGACCATCATTCAGGAGGGAACCCCGATCGGCCCCTATTCACCTGCCGTTCAAGTGGGTCCCTTTCTTTTCGTTTCCGGTCAGATCGGGCTCGACCCTGAGACCCAGACGCTCGCCGGCCGGGATATCAAGACCCAGACAAACCAGGCATTGAGGAATCTCAATGCGATCCTCCAAAAAGCCGGCTATGACTCGAGCCACGTGGTCCAGTGCACAATCTTCCTGAAAGACATCAACGACTTTCAGGATATGAATCTGACCTACGGCGGCTATTTCCCCGAATCCGGCTATCCGGCCCGCACAACGGTCGAAGTATCGAATCTGCCCCGCGGGGCCATCATCGAAATTGCCGCTATCGCGTTCAAATAGATTCGGGGTACTGTGCTTGGCATCTTCTCGAAGAACAGCCTGCACCCTGAGACCTGAGACTTGAAACTCTTTATCCCATAATTTCCCATGTCCCCGAAACCCCAACGCCTCATCCACGCCCCCCGCGGAACTGTGCTCCACTGTCGCGGATGGATCCAGGAAGCGGCCCTCAGAATGCTGATGAACAATCTCGATCCTGCGGTCGCCGAAAAACCGGGAGAACTGATCGTCTACGGGGGCACGGGCAAGGCGGCGCGCAATTGGGAATGCTATGACGCCATCGTTGCGAGCCTCCAGCGTCTGGACAACGACGAAACGCTCCTCGTGCAATCCGGCAAGCCCGTCGGCATCTTCCGCACACACGTCAATGCCCCGCGGGTGTTAATGAGCAACGCAATGCTTGTCCCAAAGTGGGCTACCTGGGACGAATTCCGGAGGCTCGAGGGGCTCGGCCTGACGATGTTTGGGCAGATGACCGCGGGGAGTTGGATCTACATCGGCACACAGGGGATTCTTCAAGGCACGTATGAAACGTTTGCCGCCGCGGCCCAGAAGCACTTCAGGGGCTCTCTGACGGGCAGGTTTCTCCTGACCGCCGGACTCGGCGGAATGGGCGGGGCCCAACCGCTCGCTGCAACGATGAACGGCGCTGCATGCCTTGTGGTTGAGGTCGATCGTCAGCGCATCCGGCGGCGTCTTGAGACCGGCTACCTGGACACGATGACCGAGGACCTGAACGACGCTCTTGGGCAAATCCGCGCCGCCTGTGCAAAGAAGCTCCCCCTTTCCATCGGTCTCCTCGGCAACGCAGCGGAGATCATTCCGAAAATCGCCGCGGGCAGATTCATTCCGGATGTTGTAACCGACCAGACATCGGCACATGACACGCTGAACGGATACGTCCCTGCCGGCATGCCGTATGAAAAGGCGCTGGAACTGCGCAGGAAAAACCCGAAGCGTTATGTGGAGCTGGCACGTGCTTCCATCGCGGATCATGTTCGCGGGCTTCTTCGGCTCCAGAAGAAGGGGTCTGTGGTGTTCGATTACGGCAACAATATTCGCGGTGAGGCTCAGGCGGCGGGTGTCAAGAACGCTTTTGCGATTCCAGGATTCGTACCCGAATTCATTCGTCCGCTTTTCTGCGACGGCAAGGGTCCGTTTCGCTGGGTCGCCCTCTCCGGTAATCCGGAGGATATCTACCGCACCGACAGGGCCGTCATGGAAACTTTTCCCGACAACAAGGCACTCTGCACGTGGATCGAGAAGGCACAATCACAGGTTGCCTTCCAGGGGCTCCCGGCACGCATTTGCTGGCTGGGATATGGGGAGCGTGCCCGGATGGGCAAGATTTTCAACGACCTGGTGGCGCGAGGTGAGGTCAGCGCTCCGATTGTGATCGGACGAGACCATCTTGATTGCGGGAGTGTGGCATCGCCCAACAGGGAAACCGAAGGGATGAAAGACGGAAGCGATGCAATAGCCGACTGGCCGATCCTGAACGCTCTGCTCAATGCCGTGGGCGGCGCGAGCTGGGTAAGCGTGCATCACGGCGGCGGGGTGGGGATCGGACTTTCGATCCACGCAGGGATGGTCGTGGTCTGCGACGGCACACAGGCCGCCGAAGACCGGATTCACCGCGTCCTCACGTACGATCCCGGCATGGGCATCCTTCGCCATGCGGACGCCGGATACAAACGTGCGCAAGACAACGCCCGACGCTGGGACCTGAAAATTCCGATGATGGATGGAAGCTAAGTGTCAGAGGCGCGACAGGAACAATCTCCTCCACAGGGCCTTTGCGCAACATGTCTCCATATGCGCGCGATCCATTCAGCACGCGGGAGCACGTTCGTTCTATGCCGCCTCTCAGAAAGGAACCCCGCGTTTCCAAAATACCCGACCGTGCCTGTCGTGGCCTGCAAGGGATATGAGGTGAGTGGGTCGACATCCCCTCCGATCGCTGAACATGCGCAATTCCTTCGGCATCTTCAACGCGAACAGGAATACTGGGACCGGGTTCAACCCGATCCTGCCTCGCCCCAGATCTGGCATGATCCGGAACTCTTTGAGCTGTTTTTTGGGCCGGCGTATCGGGCGTTCATCGAACGTGCGGCGACATGCGGTCCTGACGTGCTCGAACTTGGATGCGGCGAAGGCACGATCGCATTGGAGCTTGCACGACGCGGGTGCAGGGTAACGGGAGTCGACCTGAGCCCCGCACGCATCCGGAGAGCGACCGAGGCAGCAGCGGAACACGGATTGAGCGGCCGTGCCGTGTTTCAGACGGCAGACTTGAACACTCTGACGCTTGAGCCGCATCGTTATTCCTGCATCCTTGCCCACGATGCCCTCCACCATGTTCTCAATCTCGAACACCTGTTCCTGCAGGTCCGATCGGCGCTTCATCCCGACGGGGTTTTTCTTGTGATGGATTATTGCGGAATGAGTCTCCCGCGAAAAGTGGCCGCAGCGACGCTCTATGCCCTGCTTCCGACCTACAAGCCCTACCGAGAAAAGTGGAAGCTGAGAACACGGCTGAAAGGTTTTCTGGCCAACGAACACGAAAAGCGGTCCGCGATCGCGATGGGGGACGCGTCCAGCCTGCATCCGGGGTCTCCCTTTGAGGAGATCTCCCAATCGTCCTTGCCGCGCCTTCTCCACGCAATGTTCGCTATCACGAAATATGAAACAATGCTCCCCTTCTGGTTCTTTCTGGCTCCAAAGCTCAGGATTCCGCTCGCCATGCGGCCTGCCACGCTCCGTCTGCTTCGGGCCGCAGACGGTGTCCTGTCGACGTTTGGCATAACAGGGGCGTACTTCACGCTTGAGGCAAGGATTCGCCATGCACCAACTCATGCTTAAGAACATCGCCCAGCTCGTGACCGTCCGGAGCAATGGAGCGCGTGTAAAAACGGCGGCAGGGATGCGTGATCTCGGCGTCATAGAGAACGCCTCGGTCCTGATCGAGGACGGAGTGTTCCTCTGGATTGGCGGCCCAAACGACAAACACCCGGCGCTCAGCGAGGACGCGACCGTGGTCGATGCGTCCGAAAAAATTGCGCTGCCGGGGTTCGTTGATTCCCACACGCACCTTGTGTTTGCGGGGAGCCGCGAGGACGAATTCGCGATGCGGGCAGAAGGAAAGACCTATCAACAGATTGCCGAGCAGGGCGGCGGAATCCTCAGCACGGTCCGAGCTACCAGGCAGGCTTCAAAGCACGACCTCAAGCGTCTCGCTCGCGTCCGCCTTGACGCCATGTTGCAGCACGGTACGACAACGGTCGAAATCAAATCCGGGTACGGCCTTGACGAGGAATCCGAAATCAAGATGCTGGAATGCATTCAGGAGCTCGCCAAGGAACAGTACACCACGGTCGTTGCCACCTTTCTCGGCGCACATGCCTTCCCTCCGGAATTTCGCAATTCGCGCGAAGCCTACGTCGACCTCCTTCGCGACCGCATGCTTCCCTACATCGGGAAACGGGGTCTGGCGCAATTTTGCGACGTTTTTTGCGACGCAGGCTATTTCTCCGTAGAGCAATCACGGCGCATTCTCGAGAAAGCCCGCGAATTGGGCCTCGGCATCAAGGTCCACGCTGACGAGCTGGCTCCGTCCGGAGGGTCGGCGCTTGCCGCCGAGCTGCGCGCCGTTTCCGCGGACCACCTGGAACATATCGACGAGGCGTCGATCGCTCTCCTGAAGAATGCAGGGGTCGTCGCCACACTCCTCCCGGGCGTCTCGTTCTTCCTCAATCACAGCTACGCGCCTGCCAGACAGTTGATCGATGCCGGCGTACCCGTGGCCATCGCGAGCGACTTCAATCCGGGCTCCTGCATGTCCTTCAGCATGCCGCTGATGATGACCATTGCCTGCACGCATATGGGAATGACACCGGAGGAGGCTATCACCGCATCCACCCTCAATGCGGCGGCGGCCCTGAATCTGTCACAGGTTTACGGCAGCATCGAGACGGGCAAGAAGGCCGATATTGTTTTGTATGATGTTCCGAATTATCGTTATCTTGCGTATCACTTCGGCACCAACCACGTTTCGCTCATTGTCAAGCACGGAACCATTCTGGAATTCTGATGAAGCCCCTGGTCGAATGCGTACCCAATTTCAGTGAAGGCAAGAACCAGACGACTCTCGATGCCATCGGTGAAGCAATTCGTGCTGTGGCCGGCGTGAAACTGATCGGCATCGAACCCGACAAGGATTACAATCGCAGTGTGGTCACCTTTGTTGGATCACCGGACAGCGTCGTGGAAGCGGCATTCCGCGCCACAGAGATCGCGTCGGAGCTTATTGACATGACGATGCACAAAGGCGAACACCCCAGAATCGGAGCAACGGACGTCGTTCCGTTCATACCGATTTCCGGCGTTTCCATGGAGGACTGCGTCGCCTTGGCCCGCAGGTACGGCGAGCGCGTTGCCCGCGAACTCGGCATTCCGGTGTATCTGTATGAATACGCGGCGTCGCGGCCGGAGCGTCGCAATCTCGCCGACATCCGAAAAGGGGAATATGAGGGATTAAAGGAGAAGCTCGCCGATCCGGCCTGGAAACCCGACTTCGGGAAAGCGATCTTTAATGCGAAATCCGGAGCCACGGTCACGGGAGCACGGAAATTCCTTATCGCCTACAACGTGAATTTGAACACTCCCGACCCGAAGATCGCCCACGAGATCGCGTTGCGGATCCGCGAAGCGGGACGACCGAAAAGAGACGCTGAGGGCAACACGGTCAAAGACGAACAGGGCCGGACCGTAAAGATCCCCGGTACGCTCAAGGCCGTCAAGGCCATGGGAGTGTTTCTGGAGAGATTCAATATTGCACAGGTGTCGATCAATCTTGTTGATTTTGAGGTCACTCCTCCGCACGTCGCGTTCGAAGAGGTGCGAAAGCAGGCAAGAGCCCTTGGTGTGGAAGCCACGGGAAGCGAAATTGTCGGATTAACGCCGAAGGAAGCGCTCCTGGTTGCGGGACGCTTCTATTCGCCCCACGAACGGGAGGAACAAAAGCTGATCAAAATCGCGATTGAGAAGCTTGGGTTGAGTCAGTTGGAGAGGTTTGATCCGAAGAAGAAGATCATTGAAGAACAATTATAGGTTTCTCATCGTATGTCACGAGGATCTTATGCTTGCCTTGAAAACTGTCAGTGAATTCATCGACAATGTTGCGTCCGACTCCCCGGCGCCCGGGGGGGGGAGCGTGGCGGCGCTTGCGGGAGCTCTCGGCGCCGCACTCACAGCGATGGTGTGCCATCTGACCATCGGAAAGAAGAAGTACGAAGACGTTCAGACCGAGATGATCGGCCTCCTGGGCCAGGCGGATGAGCTCAAGGCGCGGCTGATAATCCTGATGGATCAGGATACCGAGGCGTTCAACCGCGTCATGGAGGCGTTCGGGATGCCGCGTAGTACGGATGCGGAAAAGGAGAAGCGCAGCACAGCGATTCAGGAGGCAACCAAGCAGGCAACCTTGGTGCCCCTGGAAGTCATGAAACTTGCCGAACGCGCACTGACCCTGGCGAAGTCGGCGGCTGAAAAAGGAAACGTGAATTCGATCTCCGATGCCGGCGTGGCGGGTGTGATGTTGAAAGCGGCATGCGAGGGGGCAGCTCTGAATGTGAGGATCAATCTGGCAACACTCAAAGACGGCCGGTTTGTTTCGGAAACCCGGGCCCTCCTGGATGCCATTGCCACAAACGTGGAGGTGTTGTCAGACGGTCTCCGGAAACGCGTGGAGACGGTTCTGAGTTAAGTTCGCCAGAATGTACGGCTGAAGAGAACAAACACGGTGAACAGCTCAAGTCGGCCCAGAATCATGCAGGCATCCAACAGCCATTTCGCCGCGTCGCTCAATCCCGCATAGTTCGCCATCGGTCCAACCGCCCCGAGTCCCGGACCGATGTTGGCCATTGAAGCGGCAACGGCGCTCATCGCGGTTACAATGTCCGGACCCATCGCGGTCAGCAGAATGGTAGCCGTGGAGAATGTCACGAGGTACAGAATAATAAAGCCGGCGATCGTGAACATCGTTTCCTGCTCCACCGGCTTCTTGTTCAATTGAATGGGGACCACAACACTGGGATGGAGCAACCGCTTGAGCTCAATCGTCCCTGCCTTCAGAAGCAAGAGCACCCTCACGTTTTTCATTCCACCCCCCGTCGATCCTGAACACGCCCCCGGAAACATCAGGAAGAGCAGAACGACCTGAGCCAGGGGAGCCCAAAGGGCAAAGTCCGCCGTTGCGAATCCTGTGCAGGTCATAACCGTCATCACATTGAATGCGGCGAATCTGAAACCCTTCGCCAGATCACCCTGGTATTCCCCGGGAACAACCGCCGCCATGACGATGGCAACAGCAATAAGAAACGTGATGACAAAGAAGCGGAATTCCTGATCGTGAAAATATTCCCATCGACCGCGGATCGCCTGGTAGTGAAGGGCAAAACTCGTGCCCCCGACAAACATGAAAAACGTCACGACTGCATCCACGAAAGGCGAATCAAACGCCGCAATGCTTGCGTTCTTCGTGGAGAATCCTCCCGTCGAAATGGTCGCAAAGGAGTGACAGACAGCATCAAAGAATGACATACCTCCCGCCATCAAGAAGCCTGTTTGGATGATGGTGAGAAGTACATAAATCCCCCACAGGAGGCGGGCTGTTTCGGCGACACGTGGAGTCAGTTTATCCTTCGTCGGCCCCGTGACCTCGGCCCGGAACAACTGCATACCGCCTATTCCTAACAACGGGAGGATCGCCAGGGAGAGGACGATGATTCCCATTCCCCCCATCCAATGCGTCAAGGCTCTCCAAAACAGGATCGATTTCCTCAGGGATTCGACATCCGTAAAAATGGAAGCTCCCGTCGTTGTAAATCCCGACACACTCTCAAAATACGCATCTGTCAATGACGAAGCGGATCCCGTGAGGAGGAATGGCAGACTTCCGAACAAGGGAATGATGATCCAGGAAAGTGTGACAATTGCGAAGCCTTCCCGCGCCCGCAGCTCTTCTTTCTGAAATCGTCGGATGAACAGCGTTAACAATGACCCGGCGCCAAGGGTCACAAGAACGGAGACCACAAGCGCCCGAATATCCGCTTCGCCGTAGTACATTGCCACGGGAATGCAAGAGGCCATGGCAATGCCGGTTGCAAGAATCAAAAATCCGAGAACACCGGCAACGGGAATTATTCGCATGAGGAGCAAAGCCTCGAAGTGAGGGTCGGCATGGGTTTAGCTGAAGAACTTCTCCACATCACGGAGAGCGGTCGGAAGAGTGAACACGACCACACGATCCTGGGGCAAAATGCGGGACGATCCGACGGGGATGGTCACCATTCCGTTGTGTATGACACAACCGATGATCGCGCCCTCGGGGAATTTGAGATCGCGCAGGGGTTTTTTCGTGACCGCAGAGCCCTTTTGCGCAACCATCTCAATAACCTCGGCATCAACACCGTGAAGAGTGGCCACGGACACAATTTGCCCCTTCCTCACAAACTTCAGAATCTCGTTCGCTGCAGACAATTTCTTATTCACGAGGGCGTCGATACCGATCGTGTTGGCCAGCGGGATGTAATCGAGCTTCTCCACATGGGCGATCGTCTTCTTCACGCCCAGATGCTTCGCCATCAGGCATGAGATGATGTTGTCCTCCTCGTCCTTCGTGACGGCAATGTAGGCATCCATGTCCATAATGCCTTCGGCCGCAAGGAGGTCCAGATCCTTCCCCTCTCCTCGTATCACCATTGCCTTGTCGAGAACATTCGCCAGCTTCATCGCCTCCCCTTTGCTCGATTCGATGAGCTTGATGGAAACGTCATCCTGCAGTTCTTCGGCCACCCGCAGACCGATCCCCTTTCCCCCGAGGATCATGATATTCTCAAACCGCACCGACTCCTTACCCGACAGCTTGATCATCTCGGGAACAGCCTCGGATTTGGAAATGACGAAGATCTGATCCCCCCGCCGGAACACATCTTCGCCCGTCGGAATGATTGTCCGGATCCCGCGGCTGATCGCCACGGCGCGGAACGGAAGTTCCGAATACGCGTTGGTCACATCCTTCAGCTTCTTGTTAATCAGCGGGCTATCCATATCGAGCTTCAGCCCAAGAATCTGGATTCTTCCGTCGGCAAACTCCAGCACATCGGTCGCGGCAGACCGGCGGATTAACCGCACAATCTCGCGCGCAGCAAGAACGTCGGGCGAAATAACAAGGTCAAATCCAAGCTCCTGTGCCTTTTTCGCAACATCGTCCCCAAGGACCTCTTCAGGCTCGTCCAGCCGGACGATCTTCTTCTTGGCCCCCAGCGATCCCGCCAGCATGCAGGCAGTGAAATTCACGGTGTCGAGCGACGTCACGGCAATCATCATGTCCGCGTTCGCCACCCCGGCTTCTCTGAGCACGCTGGACTTCGCGCCGTTTCCCTGGATGGTCATCACATCCAGACCTTCCCTCACCCGAGCGAGCCGGTCTGCGTCCCGATCAATCACAACGATGTCGTTCCCCTCGACCGACAGGAGCCTCGCCAGATGAAACCCGACCTCGCCAACACCCATGATAATGATTTTCAAGTGACACCCTTGCGATAGTTCTCAATTTCCCCCCATAAGTACCCCTCACATCCCCCCAACAATCCAGCTCACACCCGAGATCGCTGCCGTTTCCGAACGCAGTCGCCGCGGACCGAGAGAGACCGGGATGAACCCATTTTCCGTCGCCAGCTCAATCTCTTCTGGGGTGAGCCCGCCCTCGGGTCCCACAACAAGCAAAACGGAGGCCGCGTCCTTGTGATGCTGAAGGAGCGATCCGAGAAACTGGGATTGCTCAGTCTGCTCATGCGCCACAAGCTTCAAGGAAAACCGGTCTGCACTCCGGACAAGTGTATCAAATTTCGTGAGAACAAAAATGGTAGGCAAGATGCTCCGACCACATTGTTTGAGGGCAGAAACGGCAATTCTCTCCAAACGGGCGTGTTTCTCGTGCTTTGGGACGGTTCGCTCGCACAACAGGGGAATGATGGTCGTCACACCCAGCTCCGTCGTTTTCTCGATCATCGTGTCAAATCGCGAGGGGTTCCGAAGAAGGGAAACGGCCACGGTGACCTCAAGACGAGGCTCGTTCCAGCGCTCGTACGCAGCCACAATGGTACACTCGGCTTCGGAACGCGAAAAGGATCGGATGATCGCATCATACATCATTCCCCTTCCGTCCGTCACAAACACGTGATCGCCGGCCTTCTTCCTCAGTACGCGGCTCAAATGCTTGTACTCCTCCCCCCCCAAAACAATGACATGCTCGTGGATCTGATCGGGACGAACGAGAAAGAAATCCATCAAAATGACACTCCGACGTCCAGAATCGCCTCCGCCCGCCCTTCCGGATTCATCGCCATCTCGGTGCGCACGATGAGGCTGTACGGCAAGAGGAAGTGCAGACCGATCCCGAATCCGGAGTACCAGTGTCGTCCACCGTACGTCTCACTCCGAAACCAGCTCTTTCCGGCGTCCGCGAAGACGGTGACATACAGACCGTAACGCCAGAGGCTGAACTCCGGTATGGGGGACCAGTCGAATTCGAAGTAGCGCGGAGAGAGGACCGGTACGCGAAGCTCAACGTTGGCTCCCACGAGATTTTCTCCTTCCAGCACCCTGTTAAAATAGCCGCGGATGCGTTCGCGATACCCAAAGTACACGTACCGGTAGGCCGGCACGGGCCCGCCGGAAGAGAATTGACCGTGCGTCCGGGCGGCAAGGATGAGATCCGAGGGCAGAGGTATAAACAGGCTCGCATCGGCACCATACCGGAAAAAATCGACGGACGATCCGCCGAGTCCGTACTTCATCGTGTTCAGGAAGATCATCGCCCCTTTGGTGGGATACTCCCGGATATCACGAGTATCGTACGTGAAATTCAGCCCCGTAGAAAAGAACTCATCGCGCCCGCCAGGAGTCAAGGTTCCTCCGGCAATCTCATCGGATACTTTCCACAGTTCGTAGCCGCCATGTGCCTGAAGCAGCGAGTACATGCCGAAGCGCTTTCCCAGCGTGAGCGAGACGCTTTGCGTGTGCTGTTGATACAGGCCGCGGTCGGGGCTGAGATTCTGCTCACGCGCCGCAGAGAGCGAGAACCGAAAGAACACGTCGTCATGGCCGATCAGATTGGGAGTCTGGTAGATGAGCTGAACCCACCGGTCAAATCCCAGCGCGAACTGGAAAATGAGTTTCTCGTTCCTTCCCCGAAAATTCACATGGGCGACGCCGATTCCGTAGTACAGATTGTCGAAATCGCGATGCTTGAAGCCTACGATGGGGTAGGGATAGAGATACCACCGCTCGTGAACGCGCACCGTCAGATCCGCGAACTTCCCGTCGATCACGTGCTCTATCGTTACACGGTTGAATAATCCAAGGCTGTAGATCCTCGCTTCATCATATGAAAGCCGGTCGAGATTGAGGGTATCACCGGGTTCCGTGCTCATTTCGCGCGTTATGATAAAGTCCTTTGTTGTCTCATTGCCTTCCACGCGGATCGAGCGCACGATCGGGATATCTCCGTCCGGAACGGATTGCGCCGCAACGGAAAATCCGGGAATCAGAAATGCAAAGAGGATGGAAGGAGTCCGATGTTTCACATTCGATGAAAAGGAAACGAACCGCCGAAAAGAAGGCAGAGGATTTGTCCGAATGATCCTAGAGAACTCTGTTGTATTCCACGGCAATACACCGGTTCATGACGACCTGCATTCCGTGCTGTTCTGCCCTCGCGGCCGCTTCCTCATGGATCACGTCGAATTGAAGCCAAAGCACTTTTGCCTTGACCTCGATGGCCTCGTCGACGATCCCGGGAACGGCCTCCGATCGCCGGAACACATCCACAATATCGATCGGCCCGGGGACCGAAGCCAGATTAGGATAACATGCTTTTCCGAGCACCGAGGAATACCGGGGATTCACGGGATAAACGGTGTAGCCGCGATTCAGCAGGAACCGCATGATGCGGTTTGCATCGCGGGTTGGGTCCTCCGAAGCCCCCACCAAGGCAATGGTTTTCGTGTTCCGAAGTATTTTTTCGATCGTTGCGGCGTCCTCGATCGGCATGTTGGTCGTTGACAGAATGAAATCCTGCGTCAGGCCCGGACCCGTGGAATGTTGAAACTTCAGGATACTTATGTTGCCTCAGCGCTGTATTCCTCAATGGGCGGACAGGCACATATGATGTTTCTGTCCCCATACGTGTTGTTGATCCGCCCTATCGGGATCCAGAATTTCGACTGCTTGAGGCCTGGCAAGGGCGCAAATGCCCGTTCTCGCGTATATGGATGCGTCCACACATCGGTCATGGCGTCTTCTGCTGGATGAGGGGCGTTTTTCAGAAGATTATCCTCCCTATCAGCCTTTCCCTCTCTGATTTCTTGGATCTCTTCCCGGATTGACCGCATGGCTTCCACAAACCGGTCCAGTTCGGCCTTGGGTTCGCTTTCCGTGGGTTCGATCATGAGCGCACCGGGTACCGGAAATGACACCGTGGGGGCATGAAAACCGTAGTCCATCAGCCGTTTGGCAACATCCTCCACGTCGACGCCCGCGTCCTTAAAGGGCTTCAGGGTCAAAATGAATTCGTGTCCAACACGGCCGTTCTTTCCCTGATACAGCGCCGGGTAGTGGGACTCCAGTTTCGTTTTCAGATAGTTTGCATTCAGGATCGCCATGCGAGACGCCTGAGTGAGGCCCTCGCCGCCCAGCAATCGGATATACGCGTAGGAGATCAAGAGAATGCTCGCGCTTCCCCACGGTGTCGATGCAACCGCCGGAATCGACTTGGGTCCCCCCAGTCCGCGCACACGGTGGCCCGGCAGGTAGGGAACCAGGGGTTTCGCGACGCAAATGGGACCCATGCCCGGTCCGCCTCCGCCGTGCGGTATGGCAAAGGTCTTGTGCAAATTGATATGACAGACATCGGCTCCGATGGCCGCAGGGCTTGTGAGTCCGACCTGGGCATTGAGGTTCGCGCCATCCATGTACACGAGACCGCCGTTTCGATGCACAATGTCACAGATCTCGCGAATATTCTCTTCGAAGATTCCGTAGGTGGATGGATAGGTGACCATCAGCGCGGCAAGCCGGTCCTTGTGCTCCTCTGCTTTGGCCCGAAGATCGTCCACATCGATGTTTCCCGACTCGTCGCATCGTACGACAACAACCTTCATGCCTGCCATCACTGCGCTCGCCGGATTCGTTCCGTGAGCTGAAGCGGGGATAAGCGCAATCGTACGCCCAACGTCCCCGCGATCCTGATGAAATGCACGAATGACCATGAGACCGGTGAACTCACCCTGCGCTCCCGAGTTCGGCTGAAGCGACGCCCCCGCGAATCCCGTGATGGCACAGAGCGCCTCCTCCAGTTCGCGGAACACGATCTTGTACCCCTCGACCTGGTCGTCGGGTGCAAACGGGTGCAGGTTCCCAAATTCCGGCCAGCTCACCGGCAGAAGTTCGGTCGCGGCATTGAGTTTCATGGTGCAGGAGCCCAGCGGAATCATCGCATGCATCAGCGATAAATCCCTGTTTTCCAGCCATTTGATGTAACGCATCATTTTGGTTTCAGAGTGATGCTGGGAGAACACCGGGTGCGTGAGGAACGGTGATGTTCGCGCATACCCGGCCGGAAACGAAACGTCAACCGCTGCCATGCGTTCCTTGAAATCGACTTTCGCCGGCCTCTTCCTCGCGACAGACGCGAACACGTCCGTAAGCGCGGAAAGGTCGTCCTGCACGGTTGTCTCATCAAGCGAGATGCCGACGTGTGCGGCATCGATTCGCCGAAGGTTGTATCCCGCTTCGACGGCCTTCCGGAGAACCTCTTCGCTGTTTTTTGTTTCGACCCTCAGAGTATCGAAATACACCTTGTTCAATTGTTTAAAACCGAGCGATGCCAGTTCCTCCTCGAGTATTTTTGCATAGCCGTGCACGCGTGCTGCGATGCGTTTGATGCCCTCCGGCCCGTGGTACACCGCATACATACCCGCCATAACAGCCAGGAGCGCCTGCGCGGTACAGATGTTCGAGGTCGCCTTCTCACGGCGGATGTGTTGTTCCCGTGTCTGCAATGTCATTCGGTAGGCGCGCCTGCCCTTGCTATCGATAGACACTCCGATGATCCTGCCCGGCATGCTGCGAATGAACTCGTTGCGGGTTGCGAAATAGCCCGCATGGGGACCACCGAAACCCAGGGGGACGCCGAAGCGTTGGGAATTACCCACGACGACATCGGCTCCGAACTCGCCTGGGGGTTTCAGCAAGGCGAGACTGAGGAGGTCGGCCGCAACGACGGCAAGAGCGCCAGCTTGGTGCGCGGCGGAGATGAAATCTGTGTAATCGGTCACCTCTCCCGTTTCAGCCGGATACTGGAGCAGAACGCCGAAGAATGAATTGTCGATATTTGCCCGGGCGTGATTGCCTACCACAACCTCCAGTCCGAGGGGAAGAGCACGGGTACGAATGACCTCGATCGTCTGCGCAAAGACTCCCTCGGAGACAAAGAACTTGTTGCGCGGGGTACCGTTCGTTTGGCGCGCCGCCAAGGCATGTGTCATGGCCATTGCCTCGGCCGCTGCCGTGCCCTCGTCCAACAGTGATGCATTGGCAACATCCATCCCCGTCATGTCGATGATCATGGTCTGATAATTCAAAAGAGCCTCTAGTCTGCCCTGCGAGATCTCGGCCTGATACGGGGTGTATTGCGTGTACCAACCGGGGTTCTCAAACACATTGCGACGGATGACGGAGGGTGTGACGGTACCGTAGAATCCGCAGCCAATGAAGGACTTCAGGACCTTGTTCTTCCGCGCCACCGACCTGATCCATTCAAGATACTCATGTTCGCTCATCGGTCCCGGCAGTCGAAGGGGTTCCTTCAGGCGTATGGACGGGGGCACTGTCTGGTCGACCAGTTCATCCAGGGAACCGACGCCAAGGGCTTCGAGCATCGAAGGGATCTCGTGCTCCTGCGGACCGATCTGGCGTGATTGGAAATCATCGTTGGAGAAGATCGTTTTGTTCATGATTTGGTCATCTTTGTTTGGAAGTGTTCCAGCGCCCGGGCGGCCGCTGCTTGCTCTGCCTCTTTCTTGCTCTTGCCGATCCCCACTCCGCAGCGTTCCTGCCCGACGAAAACCTCGATCGTGAAGCGACGGTCGTGATCCGGCCCTTCTTCACGGAGAATTCCATAGCGCGGAATGCCGAGCCCTTCTGCCTGGGCGTACTCGAGGAGAGCGCTCTTGTAATTATCATCGGTGAGAGCTTCCTTGAGCGTCCGCGATCTAAGCAAAGTCCGCTCGACGAATGCGCGCGCTCCCTCGATCCCGCCGTCAAGATAGAGGGCTCCAACGATGGCCTCAAACGCGTCCGAGAGAATGGATTCCGATCCGTGATCGAGCGATTGCGCCGCGCTGGCGCTCAGAAGCAAAAAATCTGCCAGATGAAGATCCCGAGAGGCCTGAGCGAGGACCTTCCGGTTCACGAGCCGCGAACGCAGTTTGGTCAAATCACCCTCCTCCATATCCGGATTCGCGGAATGAAGGTGTTCTGCGACCAGAAAGTTCAGAACGGCGTCGCCAAGGAACTCCAGCCGCTCGTTGGAGTTCCAGCGTTCGTGGAGTTGAGGGAGATACGATCGGTGGAGAAGAGCTTCGACAAACAGGCGCGGGTTGCGGGCTGTATACCCGATTGTTTTCTGGAACCTTTGGAAATCAAGTTGTTCTCGGATCGGTTGCGGAAGGTCTTCGAAACCGGCAGCGCCGTTTTTCCGTTTTCCCCGCTTGTCGATCGCCTTCGAGGTTTTCGAGGGAAGGGGCACCGACATTCTGGGGACAAACAAGCCGAGAACGGCTTTTACAACGTTTCGCACATTTTTCCCGCCTCCTTCAGAAAGCCGTCAGGGACGGAACTTCCTGAAGAGGATCGATGCGTTATGCCCGCCGAATCCGAACGTATTGCTGATTGCCGCAGGGACTTCCCGGACTTGAGCCTTGTTGGGAATGTAATCCAGATCGCATTCAGGGTCGGGTGTTTCGTAATTGATGGTCGGATGCACTTTGTCTTCGTACACCGACATCACGGTGGCGACCGCCTCCACGGCCCCTGCAGCGCCGAGGAGGTGGCCGATCATGGACTTTGTTGAATTGACCGCCAGTTTCTTCGCGTGTTCTCCGAAAACGGTTTTGATGGCCGCGGTCTCTGCTTTGTCTCCGACGGGGGTCGATGTGCCATGCGTGTTGATATAGGCAACCTCATCGACCGGGATTCCCGCGTCTGCGACGGCCAGGCGCATTGCGCGAACAGCGCCCTCGCCACCCGGCGCCGGCTCCGTGATGTGGTGGGCATCAGCGGTGAATCCTATCCCCCCAAGCTCCGCGTAGATCCGGGCATGACGTTTGAGGGCATGCCCGAGTTCCTCGAGAACGAGAATCGCCGCGCCTTCCCCCATGACAAACCCGTCCCGGTCCTTGTCGAACGGCCGGCTGGCTTTCCCGGGAGCATCATTCCGCGTGGACATTGCCTTCATCGCGTTGAAGCCGCCGATGCCCATGGGACAGATGGCCGCTTCAGCGCCGCCGGTCAGCATGAAGTCTGCGTCGCCTCGCTGAATGAGAATGGCGGCGTCACCGATGGCATGGGACGAGGTCGCGCAGGCCGAGGTGGTTGCGTAATTCGGGCCTTTGAGACCATGACGCATGGAGATTCGCCCCGGGGCAATGTCCGAAATCATCATCGGAATGAAAAACGGGCTGATTCTGTGCGGCCCCTTGGTCTCCCAGATCGTCTCCTGCTGTTTGTGGTACGTCCACATCCCGCCGATACCGGAGCCCACGATCACACCGCCCCTGTGACGATCCACCTTCTCCAGATCCAAACCGGCATCTTTGAGGGCCATGTCTGCCGCCACGATCGCAAATTGGGTGAACCGGTCGCACCTCTGGGCGAGCTTGCGATCCATGAAGGCAAGCGGGTCGAATCCCTTCACCTCGCACGCGAATTTGGTATCATAGTCGCTCGCGTCAAATTGGGTGATGGGTCCGGCACCGCTTATGCCGGCCAACAGATTCGACCAGAATTCGTCCTTCGTCAATCCGAGAGGTGTGACGGCACCCATGCCGGTCACCACCACGCGCCGCCGTTCACCGTGAAAGGGCATGTTCTCGTTCCTGTGTCGGTCCTTTAAGAAGACTTGGACTTTAAATACTTGATCGCATCGCCAACGGTCGCGATCTTTTCCGCATCCTCGTCAGGGATCTGGATGTTAAAGGCCTTCTCGAATTCCATCACCAGTTCCACGGTATCGAGGGAATCCGCACCGAGGTCGTTCGTGAAGGATGCTTCCGGAGTGATCTGACCCTCATCCACCCCCAATTTGGAGATGATGATTTCCTTAACTTTCGCGTCGATGTCTGCCATGACAGGCTCCTTACTGGAATGTGATGAATGAAAGACGTTTACATGACCAATCCGCCGTCCACACACAGCACCTGGCCTGTGATGTAGGCCGCCGCGGGGGACGACAGGAATACCACAACATGGGCGATATCGTCCGGGGTCCCCATGCGCTTCAGGGGAACGAGTCCGAGCAGGGCATCTTTCTGCTGCTGCGTGAGTTTTCCGGTCATATCCGTTTCAATGAATCCGGGCGCAACCGCGTTGACCCTGATATTCCGCGACGCAAGCTCCTTTGCAAGGGTCTTCGTCATGCCGATCATACCGGCCTTGGCGGCCGCGTAGTTGGTCTGGCCGGGATTTCCGATCACGCCTGCAATCGAGCTAATGTTGACGATGACCCCTTCGCGCTGGCTCATCATCGGCCTGCAGGCCGCTTTGGAAAAATTGAAGGCGCTCTTCAGGTTTGTGTCGATCACTTCATCCCAATCCTGCTCGCTCATGCGCATCAGGAGTGTATCCCGGGTGATGCCGGCGTTGTTCACCAGAATATCGACCCTCCCGAATTCCCGGACCACGGATTCGACCACATTCGACGCATCCCCAAAACTGCTCGCGTCTGACTGATAACTCTGAGTCCTACGGCCTGCCGCGGTGATGCCCTTCTCGGTTTCCTGAGCGGCTGATGAGGCGCTTTTATACGTGAAGGCAACATCGGCGCCGGCGGCGGCAAGCGCCAGGGCAATGGCCCTTCCGATTCCGCGTGATCCGCCGGTAACGAGAGCAGTCTTGTTTTCGAGGACGTTCATGATCCGGCCGTCACCAGATCGGTCATTTTTTCAATCCCCTTCACCTGAACAGTCGCGTCGATGCGTTTTGTCAGACCCTGGAGAACCTTTCCCGGTCCCACCTCAATGAACTGGACCGCCCCGTCGGCAATCATGTTTTTGACGCTTTCTTCCCACCGCACCGCGCTGGTTAATTGCCGGTAGAGCAACGACCGGATATCATCTGCCTTGCGGACAGGGCGGGCGGTGACGTTTGAATAGACGGGGATTTCGGCATCGCGAATTGCGGTTTTCTCCAGAGCCAACTTCAGCCCGTCACCTGCGGAGGCCATCAGCGGCGAATGAAAAGCCCCGCTCACTTGAAGCTCCTTCGTGAGCTTTGCGCCGCGTTGCTTGGCAAGTTCCATTCCCTTGCGTACTCCCGCGACACTGCCGGAGATCACGATCTGACCGGGCGAATTGAGGTTCGCGGGCTGGACGATGCCGTCGGCAGACGCTTCGCGGCATACTTCTTCCACGACGGCCGGATCCAACCCCACCACGGCCGCCATCGTCCCGGGATTCTCGACGCCCGCTTTTTGCATCAGCTCGCCGCGCAGGCGCACGAGACGAAGGCCGTCTTCGAAACTCAGCGCCCCGGCATAGACCAGCGCGGAGTACTCACCCAACGAGTGGCCGGCCGCCATCCCTGCCCGGCCTTCAGGCACTTCACCCTCGTTCTTCTCCATCAGGGCAATTAATACCATGCTGTGCAGGAAAATCGCGGGCTGGGTGTTCCTGGTCTGTCTCAGTTCCTCTTCGGGCCCCTCGAAACAGATCCCGCTCAACGAAAATCCCAGAATTTCATCCGCCTTCTGAAACAGCGCGCGGGCTTCCTCGTTCTGCTCGTACAGGTCCTTTCCCATCCCGACATACTGAGATCCCTGGCCCGGGAAGAGATATGCCGTTGTTGTCGTCATCACGGTTTCTTCGGATTCTCCAATGACCACTTCATGAGAACCGCACCCCAGGTGTATCCCGCCCCAAAGCTCGCCAGAACAATGTTCTGTCCGCGCTTCAACTTGCCGCACTGCCACCATTCGGAAAGACACAGGGGGATCGTTGCCGCCGTCGTGTTGCCAAACTTGTCAATGTTGATCATGACCTTTGATCGGTCAAGACCCATCCGTTCCGCAGTCGCATCAATGATGCGCATGTTGGCCTGATGGGGCACCAGCCAGGCAACATCTTCGCTCCGCAGATTGTTTCGGCTCATGATCTCCGCCGCGACCTCGGCCATGCCGATCACCGCCACCTTAAACACAGCCTTGCCGTCTTGATAGAGATAATGCATCTTCTTGTCCACCGTCTCGTGCGTTGGCGGATTGAGGCTCCCTCCGCCCAACATGCAGAGGTAATCCCCACCCGACCCGTCGGTGTATAACCGGTGATCCATCAGCCCGTACTCGGAGTCTTCGCTCGGCTCGAGAAGCACGGCCGCGCCCGCGTCGCCGAACAAAATGCAATTGTTCCGGTCTGTGTAATCCACGATACTGCTCATCTTGTCCGCTCCGATGACCAGAACCTTCCGATAGGCGCCGCTCTCAATGAACTGCGATCCCAAAACGATCGAGTAGAGAAATCCCGAACATGCGGCAGAGACATCGAATGCCCATGCTTTCTTCGCGCCGATCCGTTGCTGGACCAGACACCCTGTTGCCGGGAAGAACATGTCCGGCGTGACCGTTGCCACGATGATGACCTCGATATCCGCAGGATCAACGCCGCTGTTCGCCCTGAGGTTTTCAAACGCGGCGACGGCCAAATCCGATGTGGCGCCCTTTTCGAGAATCCGCCGCTCAACAATGCCGGTACGTGTGCGAATCCACTCATCGCTCGTATCAACCATCTTCTCCAGGTCAAAGTTCGAGAGAACCTTGTCGGGCACGTAATGTCCTACAGCAGTGATCGTCGCGCGGCGTTTGTTCATGGTTCTTTACTCATGGGCAGGAATGACGGCATCCGCCGGTCGAACGACGACTCCTGCCAGCATATCCTGAATGTGTTGGTTCACGTTGGCTTCGGCTACCTCCACGGCCTTGAGAATCATGTTCTTGATTGCTTTCGGCGTCGATTTGCCGTGACCGATAATTGACACCCCGTTGACCCCGAGCACCGGAACGCCGCCGTATTCTTCATAATCCATCTCCTTGAACACGCTCCGCAACGCTCCCCGCACAAGACCCAACATCGCCCTGCGCACGGCGCTCTTTCCCGCATAGGCAAGCAGTTTTGCCTTGAGAAACGACGGCACACTCTCGCCGAACTTCAGAATGGCATTTCCCACAAACCCATCGCACACTACCACACGAACCTTCCCGCGCAAAATATCCCTCCCCTCCACATTTCCCACAAAGTTCAGCGGACTGTTCTTGAGAAGCTGATAGGCTTCCCGAACGACCTCGTTGCCTTTCGATTCCTCTTCGCCGATGTTCAGCAGACCAACGGGAGGATTCTCGTATTTGAAGATCCTGTTTGCGTAGATGCTCCCCATCACCGCAAACTCGTAGAGGTGTTGAGGGCGACAATCCACATTGGTTCCGGCATCAAGCAGCAGACAGACGCCTTCCTCCGACGGGAAAAAGGCCCCAATGGTCGGCCTGCTCACGCCCTTGATCCGACCCAGAATGAGCGTCGACGCTGAAAGGACGGCACCGGTGTTGCCTGCGCTCACAAAGGCATCCGCCTTCTTGTCCTTATGGAGATTCATTCCGACGCCGAGGGACGAATTCTTTTTCTGTTTCAGAGCGGCGGTCGGCGAATCCTCCATCGTGATCACTTCCGGAGCATGCACAACCGATACCGAAAGGCCACGGGTATTGTGCTTCGCCAGCTCAGGTCTGATTTGTTCTTCGCGGCCCACGAGGATCACCTCGATCGCCTTGCGATCCCGAAGGGCTTCCAGGGAACCGGCCACTTCGTTGAGAGGGGCAAAATCCCCGCCCATGGCGTCAACCACGATCTTTAACGACGGCGATCCCATTGAAGAGAATGAACTAGGATTCGCGGGGAACGATGATCGATCGGCCGTTATAGTACCCGCAATTGGGACATGCCCGGTGGGAAAGCCTTTGTTCGTGACAATTCGGGCATTCGACGGTGTTCAGAGCAGTTGCCTTATAATGCGTCCTGCGCTTGCGGCTTCGAGATTTGGAATGGCGTCGTTTCGGATTCGGCATGTCGCACCCTTTCTCATACCATGGAAACCACTCCCGGAGCCCGGGAGCGGCGTGATCATCAATAATATTCCTAATTTCCCAGGAGCCGCTTCAGCTCTGCCCATCGCGGGTCCCCCTCCTCTGCCGTGCAAGAGCATGAACTTCTGTTGCGGTTGACCCCGCACACCGGGCACAACCCGGCACAATCTTCCCTGCAGAGGATCTTCAGAGGAAGAGACAGGATCAGAAACTGCCTCACATCCTCCCCGAGATCGATGATGTTGGTGTCCGGGGAGAGAACTTGGACCTCCTCAAACTCCTGCATGTCCTCGGGCGACCCCGGGCCCTGGAGATAGACAACGGCATGGCGGGATGCAACCTCCATGCGAAACTGGTCCAAACAGCGGTCACAAACAAACGTGCCCGATGTTCGTGCTTCGGCCTGCAGGAACATCTGCCGGCTGGTCTTCTCAACGTCGGCCTCGACGGCAACGATCCTCTCGAACCGCTCGTCGAGCCCGATTTCAGAGGCCTCTGCGGAAAGGGAGTAATGGTGATGGCCCTCGGACAACCGCGAAATATTGATTCTCAGACTGCTCACAAGGCATCACCCCTTCCCGAGGATCCTTCGGAATACCCCCGGGGTCACAGAAATGGGGGCGTTTTTCGAGAAAAAGCGCTCAAAATATAGCGATAAGTGGCGGGATAGTCAAGGATGGCGGAAACCCCGGGGATTGAAACGATAGCCGAAATCCCGGAAAACGGGTCCACGAATTCCAAACCTCTGCAAACACTTGAATCCCGCCGCAGAGACAACGCCCTCCAAGACCCTCCCGCGCGGACCCAGGCAAGGAATCCGCGGGCCGATCTTGCTCCACCCCAACAGCGGTTTTAGGGTTTTTCCGCCTCTGCCGGTGCCGCAGGTTCAGCGACGCTTGGAAGAAGTTGTTTCTGAATGTGCTCCACCGTCTCGTCGAGCGCATCCAAAAACTTCTGGAAATCCTCCTTATACAGAAAAATCTTGTGCTTCTCGTACTCCTCCTCACCAATCCTCTTGCTTTCCGTGATGGTGATGTAAAAGTCCTTCTCGGATTTCGTGGACTTCACATCGAAGAAGTAGGTCCGTTTTCCCGCGCGGACCCGCTTGGTGAAGATTTCATCCTTGTATTGCTGTTCCAAGGGTGTTCCTCCCTGAAATGGATCGTTGATGGGAATCATGGTTGCGTTCCCGGATTCTCCGCCCCTCCCATCATGCAGGCAAAGTCCGGGACTGACTGTTTCTTGAGACGGATAGCCGCCTGTTCTACTGCTTGCGAATGATCGCGAGTTTGGCCGTAGTCACCTCATCACCATCCTGCGCGTGCGCAACGACGAAATACACCCCAGAAGAGACGAGCCGGCCCTCCCGGTCCCGTCCATCCCACGACGCCCTCCCGCCACCCTGAGCTCTGAATTCTGTCACCAGAGATCCGTCGACCCTCAGGATTTTTATCGTGCTTTCCTCAACCAGGTTTCGGATTTCCACGGCTGGGTGTGAGGGGACGATAAAGGGATTCGGTCCGATCTCAAGCTCGGCCAGAGCACCCTTCGGTTCAACCGGCATAATAGTCAGGCTTGCCAGCCCTCGCTCCGTTCCGATGTAGAGGATCCCCCTTCGCTGGTCAATCGCAAGACTGCGGATGTCGTTCGAGGGAAGCCTTCCACCGGTGGATGCAACCGTGTGCTGTTCAAGAATCCGGGTCGCATCCGCATTCATTCGAAACACCCCCTCGCGGGTCCCGACCCACTTGTTGTTGATCGCATCAACCGCAATCGCCTGGATGGCCTGTTCTCTGAGAGGAAACGAGGAAAAATAACGCTCTTTCGGAAAAAGCGGTTCTGAAATGATCATCAATCCGTGTTCGGTTCCCACACACACGGAGCCGGTTCTGTCCACAGCAACCGAAAAGACGACGCCGTCGGGCAAACCGTCTGCCTCAGTCATGACGCCCCATCCGCCCGTCGCCGACGTACCGGCCACGGACAGATTCTCATTGAAATAATAGAGAGAGAACATCCTCGTCGGATGGAACGGTTGTGCACCGGCCATCCACTTCGTTCCATACTGATCAACGGCTAACGACGTGAAATAACCCTGCCCCGCGATTGAATGCGTGAAGTAGGACGCAAGGGTGTCTGAAGTCAGACGTACCAGGTAATTCCCGCTCCTGGCCCCCCAGTTCACCAGCCACGTACTGCCGTCCCCGCCGGCGGCAACGCCGTTCATGACGACGTAGAGCGGATCCGAATCAACGGAGCTTGAGAGCGCCGGAGTCGATGTCGCATCCAACCTTCGCAGGATACTGTCACCAGCGATTTCCACGAGTCCGCTTCCCCAACTGCTGATCCACACCGACCCTTTTCCTCCCAAACCGACTTTGAAATAATCGTTTGACCCCATAATGGGATTCTCGATCACCGTGAAGTTTTTCCAACGGCTTCCTTCCGGACGCGACGGATCATACCGCGAGAACCCTCGACCCATTCCGCTGATACCGGTCGCGCACCACAGAACACCGTTGTCATCGACCGCGAGGCTCGTCAAGGAATTGGACTTCGGCCCGTTCGGCACCGCATATTCCCACCCTCCTCCGGCATTCACGGCCATTCCCTGAAAATTCGTCGCAACCCAAGGGATGCCCCCGCCTTCAATGCCCGCCAGGCCGGTCGCCGATCCCCATGGTACATTGCCAATCGTTTGAACCGGTCCGGTCACGCCGTCGATCTTGTCCAGAGTAAACCCTCCGGCATCGTTCCACACGACATAGAGTTCTCCTCCAACCACACTGAGCGCCGCCACATTCCTGCCCGTCAAGTTCGTTACGGCCTGGAAGCCCGTGCCGTTGAAGTAAGCCACTCCGGCCTGGGTCGCCGCCACAAGGGTGTCATGGACGATTGCCAGGGCTCTGATCGGACCGGATGACCCCATCACGTTTGTGAAGAGCTGCCATGCCGCCGGATCCACGAGATTTCCCGCAAATCGATATGCCCGCGCAATACCGTGGTCGGTGGCTACCCACAGCTCGTTGTTCCGCACCTCGATATCGTTCACGCCGGCAGGGGCGGGGAATCCAAACGATGCATACGTGTCGCCAAATTGTTCCCGGGAAAGCCTGTACACGCTTATCCCGAAGTCCGTTCCAATCAGAACGGTATCGCCGATGCCGCAGAACGTCCGGACAGACTTCCGAATCCGCTCTGCTTCACGGATACCCGTTATGCGTTTCGAAACACCTTCTGGTCCAAGCACATCTACCGAGCCGTCCGCTGCTCCTATCCAGATGTTTCCGCCCACGACGGCAATCGCTCTCACGTCGTTCGTGCTCAATCCTTCGGCGGCCGTGAATTGTCTGATCGCCCGCGACGATACGTCCACGGCAAAGACGCCACCCTCGGTTCCTGCCCAGACGGTTGAAGCGTCACGCGCCGTCACACGCACGGCCTCCATGGCCGTGAAGTTCTTCCAAATCCCCGGAACCTGGGACCGTACCGGCCCCACTGCACACAGCACAAGGATCGCCGCCCTCACGCGCATGATTCACCGTTTTCCGCGGCGTTTCGGCAGTGACCGGAACAGAGCGATCATTTCCAATGCCGCCACGGCCGCGTCCCATCCCTTGTTGCCGAGCCTGCCGCCCGCCCGCTCCTTCGCCTGAAGCTCGTTATCCGTGGTCAGTACGCCGAAGATCACGGGCACGCCATGACGGAGCGCGGTTTGCTGAATACCTGCCGCGGACTGGTGGGCAACGTATTCGAAATGCGGTGTTTCACCACGGATCACAGCGCCCAGGCAAATGATCGCGTCCCAGCGCCCTCCCGACGCGAGCCTTTCTGCAACCTGCGGAAGCTCGAACGCCCCCGGGCACCGGTACACGGAAACCTTCGCTTCGATGCCCTTCTGTCTGAGGCATTCCATTGCACCCGCAAGCAGACTTTCCGTGATCGCAGAATTGAATTTGCTGGCAACCACGGCAAGGCGTGCCCCGCGGATCGCAGCGGAAGGCGTTGTGTGGTCGGTGGGTCGCGTCGTCACTGAGAAAAGAGCCTGCTGCGCATGGTTTCAACAACGTGCAGAGGAATGGTCACCTGCCCGAACAACTCATCGTCGTGCTTGCGTCCGCCATGGAAATCCGATCCGCCGCTTTCCAGGAGAAAATACTGATGCACGATACTGCGATAGTATGCACGCTGTTGGTCAGAATGGGAGGGATGGGTGACCTCGATACCGTCGAGTCCCATCTTGATCAGTTCGAGGAGCTCCTGCTCCGAAAGGTACCTGCCCGGGTGGGCGAGAAACGAAAGTCCCCCCGACGCTGTCACGAGACGGAACGCTTCCTCCGGCTGAAGCTGAAACTTGGTCTCGTACGCCGGACCGCCGATGCCGATGAAACGGTCGAACGCCTCGTGAAACGATCCGACATGGCCTTCCTCCATCAACGCGCTCGCGATATGCGGACGGCCCACGGCCCCGATACCGGCGTATTCGAGAACAGTGTCCAGCTTGAGGGGAATATTCAGAGTGTTGAGCTTCTGCACAATGCGCTCAGCTCTCCGGAGCCGCTCGCCGCGAAAGAAGGCAAGATAGTCGAGAAACCTTCGGTTGGTGGGATCGATGAAGTAAGCAAGAATATGGAGATCCTTGCCGGCAAGAGAAACGCTCAATTCCGCTCCCGGCACCACGGTGATGCCCAGCTCGCGACCGGCTGCCGTCGCTTCGTCGATGGCCCCGACGTGATCGTGATCCGTGACGGCAAGAACGGAAATCCCCGCGGCGGCGGCTTTCTGTACGAGTTCCTGCGGCGACAGCGCCCCGTCGGAATACGTTGTGTGGGTATGGAGGTCGGCTTTGCCGTCTTCCGGGGATATCGGAAGATTTGCCCCCTGTGCCGGTTCGTTCGTCCCTAACTCCTCGGTCCTCGCCATGAGTCTCGCATCCCAATCATTCCATTCGTCACCCGCCCCGGCAGTACTGCGGGAGGAGGCGGCCCGTCGGGCCCCTCACAGATAGGCTTTACGAAATTCCTCGTAGTTGTTTATCGTCAACGTGTTCCCCTCAACCCCAATATGGCCTTTCTCCATGAACTGATGAATCATGCGGGAGACCGTTTCGCGCGATGTGCCCGCCATGTTGGCCATATCCTGCTGGAGCGGAAGATCCTCGATAACAACCTTTCCCTTCTTGAAGACCCCCACATCGTCCGCCAGCAGGAGCAATACATTTGCCACGCGTCCGGCAGCGTCTTTCAAGGAAAGACTCTTGATCTGCGCATCCGCTTTGCGCAGACGCATGGTCAGCTCCGCCAAGAGCGAAATCGCAACTGCGGGATACTCGTTCAGCAAATCCAGAAACTCGCGGCGGTGGATCATGAATAACTCTGCCTTCGCCGTGGCCACAACTGTGGCGGAACGGGCAAGGCCGTCCAGAAGAGACATCTCCCCGAAGAACTCGCCGGGGCCAAAGATGGAGAGGATCACTTCGCGGCCCTCCTCATCTGTCCGAACTACCTTCACCTTTCCGGTGATGATCACGAACAGTGCCGCTCCCATCTCCTGCTCGAGGACAATGATATTCCCCTTCTTGTATTTTTTGCGGCTCCCGAGCTTCGCGATCTTCTCGAGCTCTCCGTCATCAAGATCCGCAAAGATTGGAACGTTCCGCAGGAAGGTTATTTCTTCGGTCATGGTACGGGTGTGGAGTGGCCAATCGGTGCCGACAATGGACCGCTCCGGTCAGAGCGGAGCCCAACTCGCCGGCCGCATAATATACCCCGAGGGGCAAAGAAAGTCAAGGTAATTGGCGGAGGCTGATTGGTGCGAACGAGCCGGTGGACGGACCTGGCCGCAGAATCTGCATCCATTCCGTCCCCGTCAATAGGGCGCTGGACCGCTCTGACGCCAGGTACTCCTCCGGCATGGGGGTCGCCCCGTCGCTTCCCCCGATCAAGCTCAAGCCGGAGATCCCCGTGGGAGCCCTTCGTTGTGCGTTCAAAATCCCTTCAATACCGACCCGGCTTCAAGGAAGCTCAATCAAGCTGGATGATGAATGAGATCTGATGAGTGAGGATGACAGCGTTGTCGACAACAATTGCACTTTGCGGCGCAACAAGAAAATCCGTCGCTAAATCAAAACCCGCCGTCGGCACGATTCCTCCGCCTAGACCCGGTCGTCCCGTTCCGAAGTCGGCAAGACCCAGATACTTTACCTGACCTCCCCAAAAGGCGAAGCCGAAGCCAACACTGAACGTGATTTCGGTCCACGATTCCTTCTGTCGCCGGATGCTCCCCGCCCGATGGTCAGCCTGCTTCATGTCGTACGAAATCCTATGAAAGTGCAGTCCGACTCCAAAGTCGCGCACAAGGGATTGTACACCGAAGCGAAGATGATAGTTCGAGAACTCAAAGAAGTTCTCGATCGTACGCATGGTCCTCGTAACCGGCGCGAAATCGCCGTACATCTCCTCGACCGGCATGACCAGCACTTCCTCCTCCGCCCACGTCTCGCTCTTCACCGGCTCATAGACGACATCAATGCCGAACATTGCCGATGATCCCTTGCTCGAAAGGCCGATGCCCACGTTCCACGCGGTTGAATTGCCGGGGTCGCGCGGAATATTCATGAGTTCGTAGTTCGGTATCTTCGGATGCGTCTTGATCGTCCCGGTCAAGATTCCGCCGATCCGCCATACGGCATTCAACGGCTGGCTGTATTCCAGATGCAGACCATAGGCGAGAGTCTTGTCTTCTTCCGCGCGGAGCGTAGGAAGCGTTATCGAGTTGTCAAAAGGCATCCACGGACCAACGGTGCTGGTGCTCAGCAGGTGACGCATGTCGGTGACCTGATGGGCCAGCACCGCCTCGAAGGAGCGGCCGCCGTCCCATGAGCCCTTAAACCCAAGCCGATACGTTGCGATGGATCCGCGCTGGGTAAGCTCGTCCCGCGTCGAGTACAGGTACTGCACGCCATCCACCGCGTTGAGGTCGGCCCAGAACGCGCTCAACCCGACGGAAAAGGCGGTTCCCGGAATGTTCATTCCGGCCATCCAAAACGTGTACGTGTTGGAATTCGATTCACCGGATGTTTGACCCCATGGAAGTGAGAAGGGGATCGGAAAGGATACCTGCTCTTTCGAAGAAAGAACCTGCCGGGCCCAGGTCAAACCTCCGAAATATCTCTCTCCCCCCAGAACAACGCCAATTGGAATCGTTGTGTTCACGGTACTCCGCGCGCCGCTTTCAAAGCCGACACCGTACATCATCGGGGATGTGGAAGCCCTCACGCCCTTCACCAAAGACCCGGCGGCCGGATTGACAAACGGATCCGCCAGCGAATCCTCGAGAGCTATGGACACGCCGCCCATGGGGCGATTTTGTGAAGGAAAAAGGAGAAACTGGTCCCCACGCGCAAGCGGAATCGTACGGATAGGGATAATTTGAGAAGCCGTGCGGAAAGGAAATACGACGGCGAGCAGAAGAAGAGACAACATCGACGGTCTCATGGTCCCCTCAATCGGTGTTCAACCACCGAATAGTACAACACTACGCGGTTCCAGTCAAGTATAGAGGGACAGATAACCTTGCGGGAGGGATGAAACGTTATTCGGAAAGCAGAAAATACGTAAGAACGGCAAAACTGATTTCGGTCAAAACGAGAGCGACTCCTGAATACGCATCATAACGTCTCGTCGCCTTCAGATGGCGTTCACTCCTTGTCGAAGCATAGAGCCCGAAGCGGTGGTCGGCCTTTTGTTTGAAATATGCCGCAGTGACCCCCGAGACCACCATGGCGCCGGCGGAAAGATAGGTGGCAAGGCGGGTTCCGGCACGCTCCGCCGAACTTTCGATTCCCCGGTCGGTAACCGGCGGCTGTGCGCCGTCTGCAATCTTCAACGTGAGAAATCTGCCCGAAGCCGAGGGATCGACTGAGAGGTCCTCGTATCCCTCCTTTCTAATCCTGAGTGCGCTTCTGAGGGACTCGGCACTTCTATGATAAAGCGGGGTTGTGCCGATCAGTTTGTCCTGATAATACACTGATGCACCGGCCGGCACGGTATGGAGGCTGAACACGCTCCCGAACTCGAATTCGAGCGTCAGTTCTTCGCCCTCCCGTGCATGGATTTGCTGGCTCTGAATGATGGCGTTCCATTGCCGAATTTCCGGATACGCTGTCTTCACGGTATGGGGCCCGTCTCCTGCCGCCGTAAAACCCCGAATGGGCGTCTTGCCCGCAAAGAGGGAGTCCACATAGACTTCCGCTCCCGGCGGATTGCTCAGGACATTCAGACGAAATGGCGCCGGAACACTCTGCGGCTCCTGGGCCTGAGCGAGTGTCGGAAGAACGAACAAAAAGAGAATGACGGTTCTCATGATCCTTTTGCCTTGAGCGCCGTGATGTACTTGTCTTCAGACGTCACCAGCAGGATATCGCCCCACAAAACGGGAGACACCCTGATCCGTCCTTCCGCCTCATAGCCCCACCGTTCCCGCCCGGTGGCCGCGTCCAGCGCGTAAAGGCGCTTGTTCAACGTTCCCACATACACGAGATTCCCGGCCGCAAGAGCGGAGGAACCGATGACGCTTCCCGTGGAAAAGGTCCAGCGAAGCGCGCCGGAGACCGCGTCCAGCGCATGCAGAACACCATTGGCGGATCCGATGAACACAGTTCCCCGAGAGGTCGAAGCAGACGCATACACTTTGGATCCTGTTCGGTATGTCCACCGGACGGCCCCGGTCATCGCATCGAGCGCATAGACGTCGCCGGCGAGATTGCCTGCGATCACCAGACCGTCGACCATCAGAGGCGTCGCGAACACGCTTCCCCCGGTGGGAGTTTTCCAGAGGAGAATTCCGCGCTCGCGATCGAGCCCGTAGAGCGAATGGTCATCACTGCCAAATGCAAGCACACGTCCTTCCACCGCCGGAGAAGACCGGATCGCCTCTCTGTGATCCTTTGTTCCCGAGTCGAAATTCCAAATCTGATTTCCGCCGTCCTTGTCGAGGCAATGCACGGTCCCGCGAAGCGTGGTCACATAGACGTGATCGCCAAGTACGAGCGGCGATGATTCGATCGGTCCAAGCTCCGCGGCCCACACCTCCCTCCCCCCGGCCAGATCAAGACACATGAGACTCTGTTCCGGTCCGGACAGGGGAAGGATCACCTTGCTGCCGTCGAGGGCCGGTGTACCGACGATGGGCTGTTCGAGCGTTTTATATCCCAATCTTCTCCCTGTTCGCAGATCCACCGCCTGGATTTCGCCGCGGAGGGTTCCAACAATCATCGTACTGTCGCTGACCAGCGGTGTTGCGCTCAGTCCGGCTTGCGCGTTGTATTCCCAAAGAAATTCGAAGGGTGGGAGAACGTGTGTCCCCAGGGCATTGGTGCGGGCGGGGCCGCCTCCGTACATGGTCCAGTCGGCGGGCCTCGGCGAAAGTCCCTTGTTCAGGCGCATGCCGGAGCAACCTGCCGCAGTCGCAACAAAGACAGCAAGGAATAATGGTCCGATTCCGCGGCTTTGTAGCATCAGAAATCCCATCCGAAGAAGAATTGATGGAAGATCCCTTTCTGGAATCTCGAGAGGTTCTGTTCAATCCTCTTGCCGATGTCGTATCTTAGTACGAGGAATCCCCCGAGGTTCATTCTGATCCCCGTTCCCACGCTTCCGAGGGTTTCCCGGTAAGAGCGGTCCCATGCGCCACCGAAATCGGCAAACAAGGCTCCGCGGATGGAGCCGAAGGCAATCCCTCCAAACGGGAACCGAATGCCCAGTTGGTCGATGAAGGGAAAACGGAGCTCATGACTGGTGATCCAGAGTTTCTGTCCGCGAATCGACCATCGGCGCCAGCCACGGAGGTCCCAGCTCCCGCCCATAAAAAACCGCCTCGCCTCACGGCCTTCGTTGTACCAGAGGTTAAATCTCGAAGCAAACGCCGACCGGTTTCCCAAGCGGAGGTACGATCGGTAATCCGCGATCACCGTGTAGTAATTCACATTGGAATACTGTACATCGCTCGTATAGGCAAGGGTGAGCTTGAGACGGTTGCCATCGAGCGGCCCAGTCGGTCCCCACAGAGAATTGTCCCAAACAAACGACAGAGCGTTCGAGATCATCAGTGCCCGGCGCGGGATCTCGCCGGTGTAAATATCCTTGTCCGAATTGCTGATCGTCATGTTGCCCTCAAGCCGCTGGAACTTGGAGAGCGGATAGCTCAGGGCAAAATATCCGCCGAAGGATCGTTCATAATAAAAGACGTCGGGATCGGTCAGGTCGTAGCGGTTTCCGGAAAAATGGAAGATGCCGTATGCGTAGTTTGCCCGTTGTCCGAGCGAAATGCGGGACATAGCAATGTTGAAGCTCTCCAGGAGCTCGGACGACGCTTGCGCGGTGTTGTAGATCAGAAAATAATAGAGATCGTTTCCCAGCACATCGCTCATGGCCAGGGCGGCTCCGCCCGCTGTACCGAACACCGGATCGACCGAAATCTGGCTCTGGGCAATGTCGAGCTGGTAATCCCCCTCATAATCAAATCGTTCCACGACGGCTTCTCCCTCGAGGCCATGGACGGTCCAGTGTTGACCATCCTGGAGAACGGCAAACGAATGGATGACGGCGGACGAATCGTACCGGGTCAGGACATCATCAATGCTCCGGAGTCGGAAGCTGAAATTTTCAAAGGATGCAAAGTACATCTCCCCTTCGTCTCCCCAGGCCGGATCGAACGCAGCGGTGGAGAACGAAGTGATTTTTCGCATTGATTTTCGACTCTCCTCCGTGCTCATGTCCATCATCCAGATGTTCTGCGCCCCGTCCTTGTCCGACGTGAACGCAAGCCACCGGCCGTCTTTAGACCAGACGGGCGCATAGTAGCTCTCGGGTCCCGCGGCAAGGTACCGAATGGCGAGCGTTTTCATGTCGAGCGTAAAGAGGTTGTACTGCCCTTGCTTTCCATGGGGCGTGCGGTCGGAGCTGAATACGATGGTCGAGCCGTCGGGCGACCAAGCGGGGTCACGGTCATCATAGAAATCGTTTGTAAGCTTCACCAGATCGCGCGATCCGACGTCAAAGAGAAACAGGTCGTTGTTTCCGGACTTGTCGATCGACGAGAACACCAGCCGTTTCCCGTCGGGCGACCAGCTGGGTGAGCCGAGAACAACCAGACTCTTGAATCTGATCGTCTCCGCCAGTTCCTCCTGTGGAATATTGTAGAGGTGGAGAACATCGTTCTCTCCGCTCTTGGTGACAAAGGCGAGCATGCCGTCCCTGGAAATATCGAGTTTGCTCTGGAACGGATGAAATGCTTCAAACTCATCCGACGTCTCGCCCTTGATCACCACTTCCGGGTCCGGGTTCTTTTCAAGGAGGTTCACGCGGTACACGCTGGTATACCCCGTGTAATTCCCGATGTAATACAGCTCCCGTTTTCCGTTATGAGCGTAGAAGATCGGTTTGTTGTTGAATCCTTCGTCCACAATTTTCCTCGTCACGCCGCTCGGCAGGTCGGAACCTTCCAACACGGGATAGTAGCGCTTTTTCAGATAGTACATCCATTCCTCGTCGAACTCCTCATAGTCTTTTCCGATCGTGTGCTTCAGGACCTGGCTGAAGGAGGACGCCTTCCAGAAATTTTCGAAGAGGAGGAGGAGTTTTTCCTCGCCGTACCGCTCGGCGATGAACTCACAGATCTGTTGTCCTTCCTTGTACATCAGGAAGCTTCCGGAGATCCTGTCCATCGAGCTGACCGGCACGACATAATTATTCAGCACGGCGTCACGGAGCACCATTTCGGCCTGCGTGTCCCAGGCAGTGGACCAATACTCGGCGAGGCCCTCGGTGAACCAGAGCGGAGGCGTCCGGTCCTGTGTCTGGCGGTGATCCAGAAGAACGCGATTGATCTTGCTGACGGTGAACACGTGAACCAGTTCGTGGCGAATGACGTGGGCGAACTGCGCCGTAGATCCGTTGGAGGGAATGACCACGCGGCCCTTCAGGAACTCAAAGAATCCGCCGACCCCTTCCGGAATGAATCCCGGCGTGATATTCGTCTGCTGGAAATGGAGGTGGGAGCTGTAGAAAATCAGAGGGATGCGCGTGGCGATCGAGTGATTGAACTTCTGCTTGAGCTCCCCGTACGCCTCTTCCGCAAACGCGGCACCGCGTTCAGCCAGCTCGCGCATCTCCGGATAGAAATAAATGTCGAAGTGTTCGGTCTTCAGCACCTGCCAGCGGAAGTCCGTGTACTGAACCTTGTTTCGGCCGAAGTAATAGAACTGGCCCTCCGCACGATTCGTCCACACAAGCAACAGCGCGCACCCGAGGAGGAAATGCTTCATACCTTTGCCAACTCACCCTTCAGATAATCGATCACCTTTACGGGCGTTGGGTCCTGATGATTCAGGATAGCAAGGTAGTAGCTCACCCAGTCCCCGAACTGGATCAGCGAAAACATGCGTGCCAGGGGCGACGTGCCCGCGCTCCAGACCTCGCTCACATGCGCGGCGTACTTTCCGGTGATCTCCTTCGTGAGTTCTTCCCTGACAGCCACGCGCTTGTGCGTTCCGCGGTCGCGGAGAAAGATCACTTCCATCTGTTTCATCAGAGGGGTCAACACGTTCCAGCCCACAAGCTCATTATGGTTCATTTCCGGAAGCACATGTCCGAAGCAGAGTTGTTTCGCGTTCTCCGCAATTTGACCGCGCCATCGCACGTTGACGGCGTCAAGATACTCGGTAGGGCTGTACACTACCGGCAGTCTGTCCTTGATCTGCCGCGCAAGGCCGAGGGGGGCGTTCTCGACCGAGTCCGGATCGGCATAGATTCTGTTCCGCTCATCGAGCAGACGCACGGTTTCGCGGATTTCCCGCGTTTTCGGTTTCACGAATCCACTCTTTGCAAGCACAACGAGCAGGGGAAAGAACGAATACCCCAGAGCTGCCCTCGGCGAGAGGCCTGCGGGAATCGCGATCAATGGTTGTTTGAGCCGCGCGGCTGTTGTGCCGATCGTGCCGCCTGTCGTAATGCAAAGAATTCGCGCCTTTCTCTTGACCGCATCCTTATGCGCCGAAATCGTCTCCTCCGTGTTGCCGGAATAGCTGGAGACGATAACCAGCGTCTTTTGCTTAACAAATCCCGGAAGAGAATAGTGCCTGTTGACCACGAAGGGAATGCTCAGTTCGTCGGAAAGATAGGAGCGGAGGAGGTCTCCTCCGATCGCAGAGCCTCCGAGGCCTGTCAGAACAATGTTTTCGACCCCGCGGGAGGCAATCTTGATGCCGGATCGTTCACCGATCGAGACGGCCTTTTCGATCTGACGCGGGAATTCCTTGATCCAATGGAACATCCCGGTTGGATCGAGCCGGGCAATGTCGGAGCTGAGGGAAGTCATGGTGGGTTGGAGGTTTCAGAGTTTAGGGTCCAGGAACCGGGTTCAGGCGTTGAATTCAAGTTCGTCTCGCTTCTCGCTTCTCACTTCTCGCTTCTCGCTTCTCACTTCTCGCTTCTCACTTCTCGCTTCTCACTTCTCACTTCTCGCTTCTCACTTCTCACTTCTTACTCCCCGCTTGTCTCATCCCCTTATTCACGCGGGATATCCGGCGAATATTCCTTCATGACATCCGCCAGATAGTTTTTCATCTCATCTTCGGTCACCATCTTCAATGCCTTCTTCGCAATCTTCTTGGCATCGCGGTATTTCACCGTGCGAATGATCTTCTTGATCTCCGGCAGGACTTTCGGGACGACGCTGAATTCATCGAGGCCGAGGCCCAGCAGGAGGATGGTCGCCAGAGGGTCGCCTGCCATCTCGCCGCACATTGCCACGTGCACTTTGGATTCTCTTCCGCGTTCAATAATCCTTCGGAGAAATCGGACCACGGCGGGATGAAACTCCTGGTACAGGCCTGAGACAATGTCGTTTCCGCGGTCCACGGCAAGCAGATACTGAATGAGGTCGTTTGTGCCGATGCTGATAAAATCGACTTCGCGGGCAAGATCCTCCACAATCACCGCGGCGGCGGGCACTTCGATCATCGTGCCGATTCGCACCTTGTCGTCAAATGCAACTCCGCGCGAACGCAGTTGTCCCTTGGCATCCTCAATCAGTTCCTTCGCCCTGCGCAGCTCCTTGATATTGCTGATCATCGGAAACATGATGCTGACCGTGCGGCGGTCGCTCACGCGGAGGATCGCGCGCAGTTGTTCCAGGAAGATTTCCGGACGATCGAGCATGACGCGGATCCCGCGCCAACCCAGGAACGGATTGTTCTCTCGCGAGGTCTGCGACGTCATGAACTTATCACCGCCGATATCGAACGTGCGGATCACGACCCGCTTCGGATACATCGTATCGACGAGCATCCGGTATTCCCGGTACTGCTCGTCTTCGTTGGGAAACACCTCGCGGCCCAGGAGGAGCGATTCCGAGCGGTACAATCCTATCCCGTCGGCACCCTGCAGTTTGATGAACTCCAGTTCCTCCGCCAGCTCCACGTTCGCGCTGAGTTCGACCCGGCGCCCGTCCGGCGTTTCCGCGGGCAAATCTCGCAGTCCCGCCAGACGTTCTTCGAACTCCCGGTACCTCTCCCTCTTTTCCTCATAGGCCTTGACGGTCTCGGGAGAGGGATTGACCACGACGATGCCGCCGTACCCGTCCACGAGGATTCTGTCACCGTTGTGTACCGCTGAGGTGAACTGTCGCAAGCCGACGACGGCGGGGATCTTGAGAGCGCGTGCAAGAAGGGCCATGTGCGAGGTGACGCCGCCGACTTCGGTGACGTAGGCAAGGATCGTGTTGCGGCTCAGAATGAGCGCATCGGCCGCGGCAAGATTGGGGGCAACGATAACCGGAGAGCCGTCGAGACGGGATATCAGTTTTTCATCACGGAGGTTCCGAAGAATCCGATTGCGCACATCCTCCACATCCAGCGCCCGCTCCCGCGTGTACTCGTCGTTCGCCGCCACCATGACCTTCCGGTACTTCTCAATCTCATCGTGGACGATATATTCCGCATTCTTCTGTTCCGCCAGAATGCGCTTCACAATTGCCTCAAAGAGCACCAGATCTTCGAGAATCATCAGCTGAGCTTCGAAGATCTTTGCCTGGTGATCGCCGAGTTTCTGCTTGGCAAACTCGTAGATCTTCGCCAGCTCCTTGCGTGAGCGGTCCACGGCTGATCGCAGGCGCTGGATCTCGGCATCCAGGTCCCCTGCCGTTACCGACTTTTCACTGATCACCGGGGTCTGCTTCTGAAAGATGTACGCCGGCCCCCAAACAATGCCCGCTGAGGCGGCAATACCGCGGAAGGTCATCTCGTGTTGTGTCTGCTCTGTCCCGGTCATGTCGGTTCGTCGAACGCCCTGTCGAAGAGTTGTTGAATCGCGTCTGCGGCCTCCTCCTCGTCCGGCCCGCTGAATCTCAGAAGGAGCTTCGCCCCCTGTTCCGCCGCGAGCGTCATGACGCCGATGATGCTCTTCCCGTTGATCTCAAAGCCGTCTTTGGCAATCAGAAAATCCGCCTTGAACTTCGCCGCCAACTTCACAAGCGTTGCCGCAGGCCTTGTATGGAGGCCGGCTCGATTCCGTATAACAACTTCACGTTCGATCATGCCAAGAAAAAAGGAGTCGGTGAACGGCTGTCGGATATTCGAGCGCAGGGTCTCCGCCCAGCGACGAATCCCTAATACTGTCTGTTCAACAACATGTCCGTGAACCAGAACAACATGTCCCTGGCTTCCGACGGCTTGAGGTTCTGCAGGTGTCCCTTTGCTTCCGCGATATCCGCCTCAATCCTCCGTCCCGCGGCATCGATCGCACCGGTTTCGTGAAAGATCCTCCTGCACTCGCGTACCACCGCTTTCGTCGCCCTCCCGTTCGAAAGAACCTTTTTCAGGAACTGTCGGTCCTTCCCCCGCGCCACGCGCAGTGCATCCAGCAGAAGAAATGTTTTCTTCCCTTCCCTCAAATCACTCCCGATCGATTTGCCGAATTTCTTTTCATCGCCCACCACGTCGAGCAGGTCATCCTGGATCTGAAATGCACGCCCCACCAATTCGCCGTACGACTTCAGCGCCTGCACCTCCGCCTCTGTTCCTCCTCCAACCAACGCGCCGATTTCCGTGGCCGCCGCCACCATCATGCCCGTCTTCTTCCTGATCATCAGAAGGTACTCCTCCACGGACACAGAGGCCCGGCGTTCGAACTCTTTGTCATACGCCTGTCCTTCACACACCTCCACCACCCCCTCGGTAAAGACCGCCGCGATGTCGCGAATTCTTGATGACTCCGTTCTCAAGAGAATCCGGTACGCAAGGGCCAGCAATTCGTCGCCAACGAGGATTGCGGTGTGTTCATCCCACTTGGTGTGCACGGTAGGACGCCCGCGCCGCGACGGCGCGTTGTCCATGATATCGTCATGCACCAGCGTGAAATTATGAAGGATCTCGATGCCGGCACCGGCATGGAGAGCCCGCTCTGCCGGCGCGCCGACGGCTTCGCAAGCCAGGAGCACGAGGATTGATCTGATACGCTTTCCCCCGCCGGCCAAAACGTATGTGACCGGCTTGTAGAGCGAGCGCGGCCGGGTTTGTCCGACCGCCTCGAGCAGATACCGATCGACACGCTCCTTATATTCGAGATACCGTTGTTGGAAGTCCATTCGATGTGCCCCCGGAAACCCGGTCGATGTTGGTTGATCAGCTTCTCAATACCAACTGCTTGGTTTGAAGGTCCTTTATCGTTCGCGAACCGGTCAGAAACATCGCTCCGCGCAGCTGCCTGGCCCAGGCATCGACTTCGGCCAGCAATCCTTTGGTCCCGCCTTGCTCCAGTGTTTTGAGCATCGGGCGTGCGGCGGCGGCGAGGTCGGCTCCAAGCGCAATCGACTTCGCCACGTCTAGTCCGGATCCCACGCCGCCCGAGGCGATCACGGTTAATGCAGTCTGCCGGGACCGCAGGGCACACACCTCACGCAGGGCGTCCGCTGTGGAGATGCCCCAGTCCCAGAACGGGGCGGAAAAATCGCCGCCGGGCTCCTTTCGGCGACGCGTACCGTTGCGGCGCAGAATCTCAACCCCTGCCCAGCTTGTTCCCCCCGCCCCTGCCACGTCGATGATTTTCACTCCCGCATCGATAAGCCTCCGCGCGACGTCCGCCGAAATTCCCGCGCCGATTTCCTTGACAATAACAGGAATGGCAAGCTCTTTCACCAGCATTTCGATACCCCTGAGCACACCGCGAAACCGAGGGCTCCCCTCGGGTTGCAGAAACTCCTGCAGGGGATTCAGATGAACAGCGAACCCGTCGGCCCCGATAAGGTCTGCAAGCCGGCGAACAGGATCAGACGTGCGCAGTTTCGCGACCTCGGCCGCGCCGATATTGCCGAACACCGGGATCGACGGCGCCGCCTCTCGAACCACGCTGTAGGATCGGTGATGCCGACTGTCTTCAATCGCTTGCCGCTGACTTCCCACCCCCATCGCAAGTCCGCACTCCGCACACACTTCCGCCAAACCCCGGTTGATTCTTACCGCGTCGCGATACCCGCCGGTCATGCTGGAAACAATGATCGGCAATCTCACCGACTTGCCGAGGAAGGTCGATGACGGATCGACTTCGTCCAGATCAAGCTCCGGAAGCGCGTTGTGCACGAAGTCGAGCCTCTCGAATCCCGATGACTTTCCTTTGAAGGAAACGTCGTTGGAGAGAGTGATTCGGACGTGCTGCTCTTTGCGGGATGATGTGGGGGATTTCATGAAGCACCCTGACGCCATAATAGCGAATTGGGTGGCGAGAATCAAGGTAAGGACCGAGGGGGCGCGATCAGGAAGAAAACCATTTGTTTGAAAGAAAAATGTTGAGTACTTTTGTAATCGTCTTTCTTTCACCCAACCGAATTCACAACGGATTCATTGAGCGCATGAGAGCCATTGTACCGGTTGCCGGTGTCGGCAGCCGCCTCCGGCCGCACACCTATACCGTCCCCAAGGTCCTGATCAACGTCGCCGGAAAACCCATCATCGGCCATATCATGGACCGGCTGATCGAGCATGGTGTGGATGAAGCGACGATCGTGATTGGTTATCTGGGGGAAAAAATCCGGGAATACATCCTGCAGAACTACCGCATCAAGGTTGACTTTGTCGAGCAGGAAGAACGACTGGGTCTGGGCCATGCGATCTTTCTGTCCCGCCACACCATCTCCCGGGATCCCATTCTGATCATCCTCGGCGATACCATCTTCGATGCCGACCTGAAGAAGATGATGTCGAGCAATCATTCCGTTCTCGGTGTCCATAAGGTCGAGGATGCGAGGCGATTCGGCGTGGCCGAAACCACCGACGGTTTCATCGCCAGGCTTGTTGAAAAACCGGAGAATCCGAAAAGCAATCTCGCCGTAGTGGGTTTGTACTACATCAAACAACCCCAGTTGTTGATCGACTGTTTGAAGGAATTGATCAAAACCAACGTCCGGACCAAGGGCGAATTTCAGCTCACGGATGCCCTGCAGATGATGATCGACCGGGGGGACAAGATGAAAACCTTCGACATTCAGGGCTGGTACGATTGCGGCAAGCCGGAAACGCTCCTTGAAACAAACAGGATCCTCCTTGCCAATATCGCTCCGCCTTCCGCTCCGAAGGGCGTGCTTCTTCAAACGCCGGTGTTCGTTTCACCCGAGGCAGTGGTGAAAAACTCCGTCATCGGGCCCAACGCAACGATCGCAGCGGGGGCCGAGGTGGAGAACGCCATTATCAGAAATTCCATTATCAGCGAAGGCGCCCGCGTTTCCGACGCCTTGCTCGAGGACTCCATTGTGGGAAGTAACGCGATAGTGAAGGGCAGCTACAAGAGGATCAATATTGGAGACTCGTCAGAGCTGGAGTTCTATTGAGAAATTCCAATATTGAAGAACCAACAAATTCGACATACGAATCTCGAACGATCCGGCTTTCGAACTTCGTGATCCGATTGGCTTCGAATATGCGGTTCGGATTTGTTTCAAATTTCGTGCTTCGGATTTGTTTCAAATTTCGTGCTTCGGATTTGTTTCAAATTTCGTGCTTCGGATTTGTTTTGAATTTCATATTTCGGATTTCGAGCTTTCTTCTCAGCCTTAACATCACTCTTCAGGATTTTTGAATCTCTCATTTTAACCTGCCCCTATGAAGCACCTCTTCACTTCTGAATCCGTTTCCGAAGGCCACCCGGATAAGGTGTGCGACCAGATCTCCGATTCCGTCCTGGACGAGATCCTTGAACATGATCCCGCGGCCCGCGTGGCCTGCGAGAGTTTCGTCACGACGGGCCTCGCACTCGTCGGCGGCGAGATCACAACCGACCATTATGTGGACGTGCAGAAGATCGTTCGGAACGTGATCAAGAGCATCGGCTACACGGAAGCCGGCGTGGGCTTCGACGCGGATTCGTGCTCGGTGCTTTCGGCCATCCACGCGCAGTCGCCGAATATCGCGCAGGGTGTGGACACCGGCGGTGCGGGCGATCAGGGCATGATGTTCGGTTATGCCTGCACGGAAACCGACGAGCTCATGCCGATGCCCATCATGCTCGCTCATAAACTCGTGAAGCGTCTTTCGGAGATCCGGAAGCTCCATAGGAACGACATGCCGTATTTGAGGCCGGATGCCAAGTCTCAAGTGACGATCGAATACGAGGGGAAAAAACCGGTGCGGGTGACCACCATTGTGATCTCCACTCAGCACGCCCCCGGCGTGAGTCAGGAAAAGATCAAAAATGATGTGATCGATTACGTCGTCAAGCATATCATTCCGAATGACCTGCTCGACGCAAAGACGAGATATTTCGTGAACCCTACGGGCCTGTTCGAAATCGGGGGCCCTCACGGTGACACCGGCCTCACCGGTCGGAAGATCATTGTGGACACCTACGGCGGGCGCGCCCCGCACGGCGGAGGCGCATTCTCGGGCAAGGACCCGACCAAGGTCGATCGCAGTGCCGCCTACGCGGCCCGGCACCTGGCGAAGAACATTGTCGCCGCAGGGCTGGCTTCGGAATGCCAGATTCAGCTTGCGTACGCCATAGGCGTCGCCGAGCCCGTGTCAGTCCTCGTCCAGACCTTCGGCACGGGCGCCATCCCCGACAATCAGATTGCGGAAATCATCAAGAAGGAAATCGATCTCACACCCCGCGGGATCATCCAGCGTCTCGACCTGCTCCGCCCCATCTACCGCAAGACCGCGGCGTACGGACACTTCGGCAGAACTGAGGAGGAGTTTACGTGGGAGAAGACGGATCTGGTGGAGAAACTAAAAAGAGCTGTACGGTAAAGCGGCAGGATAGTTAAGAAGTGAGAAGCGAGAAGTAAGAGGGTCTAAAGCCCTGTGAGCCGCAAAGAGAACCGGGTCCGCTCGTCCTGCGGCACGAGAGGCCTTAAACTTTCTCACTTCTTGCGTCTCGCTTCTCGCGTCAGGTTTCCCTTTTCTCAGATATTCAACCACGTTCAACCATTCAACCATTTAACGCATACACCTCTCACTCATGAACGAAAAATCCGGCATTTATAAAGTCAAAGATCTTTCCCTTGCCAGAGAAGGCAAACTCCGCATTGAATGGGCCGAGTCGCGCATGCCCGTCCTGATGTCGCTTCGGGAAAAGTACCGCAAGAGCAAACCTCTGAAAGGCTACAAAATCGCCGGCTGTCTGCACGTCACCAAGGAAACAGCCGTTCTTGTCAAGACTTTCGTGGAAGCCGGGGCTCAAGTCAGCTGGAGCGGATGCAATCCTCTCTCAACCCAGGATGACATTGCCGCGGCACTTGCGGCCGACGGCATTTCGATTTTTGCCTGGCACGGAATGAACGTCAGGGAATTCTACTGGTGCATTGAAGAAACCCTCAAAATGCAGCCGAACCTGACGCTCGATGACGGAGCGGATCTGATCTTTACGATCCACAACAAGTATCCCGACTTGGCCGCCACGTCCGTCATCGGCGGAACCGAGGAAACCACCACCGGCGTTCATCGTCTGCGTGCCATGGCCCGCGACGGCGCCCTCCGCTACCCCGTGATCGCGGTGAACGACGCAGAGACCAAGTGGGACTTTGACAATGTGTACGGCACGGGCCAATCGACCCTCGACGGCATTCTGCGCTCCACCAGCGTTCTCCTGGCCGGAAAGAACGTTGTCGTCGCCGGATTCGGACACTGCGGGCGCGGCGTGGCGATCCGGGCGAAGGGCCTCGGCGCCAATGTCATCGTCACCGAGGTGAAACCCACCGCGGCCCTCAAGGCTACTCTGGAGGGTTTCCGCGTCATGGATATGGACGCGGCGGCCCGGATCGGCGACGTGTTCATTACAGCAACCGGCGTCAAGGACGTCATCGTTGACCGGCACTTCAAAGTCATGAAGGACGGAGCTATTGTGTGCAACACAGGCCATTACGATTGCGAAATCAACATCGGACATCTGAAGAAAGCCGCAAAGTCCGTCCGCACCGTTCGTTCCGACAACGAAGAATATGTTCTGAAAAACGGAAAGCGGATCTACCTTCTTGCCCAAGGCCGGCTGGTGAACCTTGCCGCGGCCGAAGGGCATCCGTCGGAAGTGATGGACATGTCGTTTGCCAACCAATTCATGTCTCAGCTTCGACTTGCCGAGCTTCATAAGAAGGGCAAACGGCTTGAGAACACGGTCCACGATATCCCGGCCGAGCAGGATCAGGAGATCGCCGGGCTGAAGCTGAAAACGATGGGGATTTCCATCGACCGGTTGACCAGAGAACAGGAGCGGTACATCAACGACTATTCATCCGGTACCTAGAATCTCTCCACTCTCAACCTCCTCAAAAAAGGCGGCTAAAAGTCGCCTTTTTCTTTTGCCGTTTCACAGGTTGCATGCGCCGGAGGCCAGTTGACTGCAATCCATTCTTCTTGTACATTGGCGCACTTTCCTCCGGAGGCCCTATGAAAGTCCTTGCGACCGCGTTTCTCTTCCTCACTGCTGTCTCGATAAGCACAGCACAAACACTTATCGTCAATACCCGGCAGGATGTCGTCGATACAACCGACGGCCTCTTGTCCCTGCGTGAAGCGATCGAGGCGGCGAACAACGAGGCCGGACCGAACGCGATCATCTTCGATGCGAACGCTTTCGGACCCGATTCGGTCATTCTTCTCAATGAGTCGCTTGTGATCAATGATACAGACGGGCTGACCATCACAGGGCGGCCGGACACCACCATTCTTGCTCCCTCTCCCCTCCTCGACGGCATTCGATTCGACGGATTGATCATCAAGTCGGGCGGGGTTACGCTCTCCAACCTCACCTTCAGCGGATTCAAGGGAACCGCGATCGCGATCGATACGGTCTCCGGCGGACCCGTGGTGATCGGTCCCGGAAACATTCTGACAGGATCGGAAGACTACGGGATCAGAGTGGCACGAAGCCGTGATGTCACCATTCGGGGAAATATTGTTACGGAATCCGGGTCCTATGGGTACAGCGAGGGAATCGTCGTGATGGATTCATCATCGAATATCCTGATCGAAGAAAACGTGATCATGTGGAGCAACAACTCCGGCATCGGGACGTTTCAATCCGATTCCCTGACCGTGCGCCGCAATTATCTCGGGCGCAACGCGGGCGGGGGAGTGAGGATATTCGAGGGAGAGGGATATAACGTCGTCGAAGAGAACATCGTAGCCGGAAATTATCTTGACGGCATTTCCATCTACGCAGGTGAATACAATATGATCCGTAAAAACGCCATCGGCGATTCGTCGGCCGTGTATCAGGTGCCGACCGTGGCAATGGCCCTGGCCCGCGTGCGGACCGATGGTGTCCCGGTCATGAGCGGGGAAACGCAGTCCTTGCTCCTTGCCCGCTCGGCCGCGGAATCGAGGCGAGCACGGGTGCCGCTCGTCAGGCCCGACCCGCCCGTCTCACACCGCAAGCGCGACCAGGCCCCTCCGACTCCGGCCGAACCCCGGTCGACAAGTGCCGGAACGGCCACGATGGACCACGTCGGCAATTTCGGCAACGGCATATCTCTGTACGGAACAGCCTACACGACCATCGAAGACAACCTGATCTATGGCAGCGGGTACGTCGGAATCATTCTTGATGAATATCTCCAGGGGGAAAGCTACGTCTATCCTTCCTTCACCACGATTCAGAGGAACAGGATCGAGCGAAGCAACGACGCCCAAATCTGGTTTTACCAGGTCGGTCCCCTGTTGATCCAGAACAACACTCTTCAGTATTCCTACGGGGGAATTATCGGAGGCGACTATTATTACGGAGAAGGTTACTATGCCGGATCCGTTCTTGCAAAAACAGTTGCCGTCCAATCCGCGTACCCCTCGGCTGTGACAATCGTCGAGAATCATATCAGTCAAGTCGATGATAACGCGGCGATCTACTTGTCTGCGATCGATTCGGCCTTTATCTCCAGAAACCTCCTGATGAACTGCTACGAGGGAGTAGATCTCTATCAGACGGACGACGCGGTGATACAGTTGAACGAACTTTCCAATATCACCTATTACGCCTTTACGGTGTACAGTTCCGACTCGACCTGGATCAACGACAACAAGGTCCACAGCGCTTATTACGGCATATACGCAAGCGGGAACTATGAAGGCCTGGGAGTCCTCGTGGCGGCGCGCAACCGTTTTTCCGCTCTGTATTACAATGCGGTCAGCCTCTATGGACTCCACCACGCTGTCCTCGACGCCAATGTTGTGGAATCAGGCGGGTACTCTGCGGGAATCGACGCGGAATACGTCCAATTTTTGCACGTCGTCGGAAACACGGGTCCTTCAGTTTACGTCTACGAGGTGGACTCCGTTGTTGTTGAAAAGAACAAAGTCCGCATTCAGTATAACAATAATTCGTTGTCGTTGAATTACGTACGGAAAGCCTACGTGTCAGACAACACGACGGCGGAGGGTTCCGGAGGGGCGTACTTCAGCAATGTGGATTCACTCTGGGTCTGGAAAAACTCGTTCCTGCAAAGCAAATACACGGGTCTCTCTGTGGAATACAGCAGGTTTGCCCATGTCTGGGAAAACGACATCTACGGCCACCAAGGCACGGGAGTGGCTCTGGATTACGCCGATTCGGTGTTCTTCGAACGGAATAACGTCACCGGCAACATGTACAGCGGCCTGAGCACCTACGGCAATGGCGGCCTTCTGATCAAAAACAACACGATCCTTGAAAACGGGGATTATGGAATCATCTCTACGAGTGACACGGTCCTAGCAGTCGTGGAAAACTTCATTGCTCAGAATGAAGGCGGCTTCAGCATCTCTTACACCACGAATGATTCCTGGGTCACCGGCAACACGTTTTTCCGCAACCTGGAAGGATCGTACTACTACGGAGCCATTCAATCCCTGAACGCGGAGGGCAATTTCTGGGGAGACGCGTCGGGGCCGCGCGACGTTGATGATTCAGACGGTTTGGGTCTGATCAACAACGGTCGGGGCGATCATGTCAGTGACCAGATCGACTGGGATCCATTCCTCCAAGCGCCTACGTATCTCTCCGAGGCCCGTCCGGACATCGCCGAAGTAACGCCGGCGCAATCGCCTCGTGCAGGCGGCGGTGCCGCGGTGTTGAAGGGCAGACAGATCCTCCCCGGGGCGACGGTGGTCATCGGAACGGATACCCTGGAAACATACGAGTATGTAAGCTCGGATCTTCTCACATTCACGATCCCTCCCGGTCCCGGCGGTCCGGTTCACGTGATCGTGTACAACGCCAACGGGAAGGCCGATACGTTGTTCAAAGGATTCATGTACGACAACAATAGTCCCTTCCCCTTCAATCTTGTCGCACCCGCTCCGAACACGAAGGTCGCAAGCGCCCCACGGTTTGTTTGGACGCGTGCGATCGATCCGGACGGCGACCCCGTCGAGTACATCCTCGAATACGCTCCGTCCAGCACGTTTGAGGGCTCCGTGCGTCTCAGTGCCACGACGGACACATCCATCTATCTCTCGGCCGGCGCGTTGACACCAAATACAACCTATTTCTGGCGCGTCGTCGCCTCCGACAAGCGCGAAGGTTTCGCGTCTTCACCTGTTTCAACTTTCGAGACGGACGTGGTGCTGAGTACGGGTAAAGACCAAGCGCTTCCGACGACCTACGCCGTCCAGCAGAACTACCCGAATCCCTTCAATCCGGAAACCACGATTCGCTTCCAGATCCCGGAGGCCGCACGGGTTTCGCTGAAGGTGTTTGATCTGCTTGGTCGCGAAGTCGCCACACTGGTAAACGACGAGATGGACGTGGGATTCCACAGCGTGACCTGGAACGGCCGCAATCTCTACGGCCAACAGGTCGCCAGCGGAGTATATTTCTTCCGCATCGAGGCCGGATCATTTGTCGAAACCAGAAGAATGCTGTTGGTCCGCTGATAGATGTTCGCAACGATGATTCCGAGGGGCAGCGCGCACCGCGTTGCCCCTTTACGTTTCGGGACGGTTGACAAAATCCAAAAAAGGGATACGATACCCCCTGTCGGTTCCTGTTCCTTTTTTAGGGAGAGTCGATTTTCACATTTCACTTTTCACATTTCACTTTTCACTTTTCGCTTTTCACTTTTCGCTTTTCACTTTTCACTTTTTACATTTTCCATTTTACTTGATAGATCCTCCCGACCACCATATTCGTCAACTCCCTGATCAGATTCTTCTCTCCAGGCATCACATGGCGGCTCTTGTGCCAGATAATCTCCTTCGGTTCATCAGCCGCTTCATACAGTACCTCAGCTGATTCGCGGGTGAAGAAGCTGTCGCCCTCGCCGTTGATCATGATCAGCCTTCGCGGCGTCAGGTGTCTAATGTACTTTGTCGGTTCGAATGCCGCGAGGATTCCTCCGCCGAGCCATCCCGCAAGCCATGACGGCAGGGCTACCCCCCAGCGCTTGGAATTGTGAGCGATCACGCCCGACAGGTTGCCCCCTGACTGCACGATGACCAGCTGCTTCACGCGTGGGTCCAACACGGCCGCCGGCACACCGGTAAAGGCGCCGAAGCTCACGGCAACAACAGTCACATCGCTCTTGTCCACGGCGTCCAGTTCGAACAGCCAGTCCAGGCAATTGAGCAGAAGCGGCACGGTGCGAAATCCGGCCGACCGCAATCGAAACGTCGTTCCGACCGCGGCCCATCCCTGAAAATTCCACTCCCCTTCAAAAGGGTAGTCCGCCGCCATCAGCATCACGCTGTCTTGTCCCTCGATCATCTCGATCACTTCTCTGCCCGTCTCCAGTCCCACGCACAGAAGCGCGGCAGGGAACGGACCTGTCCCCTTCGGCATGCGGATCCTTCCGTGCAGAGAGTCATCGCTGGACGAGGTCAGGCGAAAGTCGAAGGTCCTCGTCGTCGGCGTTTCATCCACGAACGAGAGTTCCATCGTTTCGATCTCACCTTTGCGGTCCAGAAATCCGTCGCGGAAGTTATAATAACTTTGTGCTGAGAGGAGGGATGGAAGTAGTATGATGAGACGGATTAACATTTAGTCGGTTGGATATGAATTTTGCAACTAAGAGAATGGACGGTATAACCTATAATCAATGAGGGAGATCGATATTGACATTTCGACGGTTCTGGGACGTACATGGGTATTCTCCAATACCTCAAGACTTGTGCGTTAGGGATGCGAAGGGCGGCCGCCTTCCACGGCGGCCGGTGCGACCATCTCATCCAACACTATGATGCGGGAGCACGGAAGCGAAGCGCACCCCGAAGCAGCCCGACCCCGCCCGTTTTTGAGGGCGGGGGAACGCCAAAAAAAAAATCACGTACAAAGACAGACCACCTCCTCAGGCAACATTCCAAATCCAACCCCTCATGCACCCCATTGATCGCAGCTTCGCCAATAGTTGAAGGCAGGTCATTGCGCTCGAATAACCTCACATTCTTTCATTATTTTCAATATACTCCATTCGTGAAAAAAAAGCTCAATCCCATACTCCGTTTCGCCCGATCCGTATTCATCGCCCTTGCGGTCGCCATCATCTTCTGGTCTTTCATCACCATGATCTTTGAAGAAAAGCTCGTCTATTTTCCCTCGAGGTATTCTGAAGAGCTCTACCGTTCCGCCGCGGTGGGGGTCAATCCCGAAGACCATTTTTTCCCTTCGGAGGACGGTACGAGGATTCATGCGTGGCTCGTGCGTGCAGAGCGGCCGGTTGGCGTGCTCCTGTACTTCCACGGCAATGCAGGTAATCTGGCCCACAGATCAGAGAAACTGCGTCGTCTCCGCAACGCGGGGTTTACCATATTTATCCCCGACTATCGCGGGTACGGGCGAAGCGAGGGATCTCCGACCGAGGAGGGTGTGTACAAGGATGCGCGCGCCGCTCATGATTATCTCGTGACGCTTCCGAATATTGATCCATCCCGCATTATTGCTCATGGGGTGAGTCTCGGTGGAGCCGTCGCGGTCGATGTTGCTGTTCACCGCAGGTTCGCGGCCATGATCCTCGAATCCACGTTCTCCTCGGCCCCAGATGTCGCCGCCGCCGTCTATCCTTTCCTCCCCGCACGTTTTCTCATGCGCACACGGCTCGATTCTGAATCCAAGATCGGTTCCCTGCATCTGCCTCTCCTCTTCATCCACGGCACGAACGATTCCGTCATTCCGTTCCGGCTCGGCAAAAAACTCTTTGAAGCCGCGAATCACCCCAAGCGATTCGAGCCCATTGCCGGAGCCGATCACAACGACATTCTTTTCGTTGCCGGTGAATCCTACCTTTCTCTTCTTCGTGACTTTGCCCTGTCTTCGCTTGGGCAAGAGAAAAAATAAAGGGTCTTCCCTCCTTCCATTTGCAACATTTTGGGCCTTCGGACAGTCTAAGTACAACAGCGCTGTCCGGCATGGAGTCGCAAGACTTTTCCAACCCTTGCCGCAACATTTCTGAGAAATTCACGTAGTCGAATGGTCATCGAACCGTCCGGACCACCCTACGGGTGTTTTCATGAACCTCTCTTTCCTGCGGATTTTTATGAAGAAAAAAGTCATTGTACCCACCATAGTCATCGTTACTCTCGTGATCGTTGCCGTGTTCCTTTTCGGCGGATCCAATGAATCGGCCGAAGCCATGCTTCCCCGCGTCAAGGTTGTCCGGGGGACGATCGTCGACAAGGCTCTTGCTGTGGGCACGATCGAGCCCGAGAACGAGGTCTCGGTCAAATCCAAGGTAACGGGCGTGGTCAAGAGGATCTTCGCCGATGTCGGCACATACGTGAAGGCGGGAGATCCGCTTCTCGAGGTCAAGCCCGACCCGACGCCCCTCGAACTCGCCGATGCCAAACGCCAGGTCGAGCTTCGGGAAGTCGAGGTGGACAACCTGACCAAGGAAAAGACCCGACAGGAAGCCCTCATTAAGGCCCAGCTCATTTCCCAGAAGGAATATGAGGATTTTGTGCGGCGATATGACGAGGCCATGCTTCAGCTCCAGATCAGCCGTGAAAAGCTGGCTCTGCTTGAAAGCGGCAGGGTGATGATCGGCAAGACGCAGATCGAGTCGATCATCAAAGCTCCAATCGACGGTTTTGTTCTTAGTCGCACCGTGGAGGTCGGTGATCCCGTCACTCCTCTTACAACGTTTCAAGAAGGCACGGTGCTCATGAAGATGGCGAACATGGAGAGGCTCATTTTCAAGGGAACGGTGGACGAGATCGACGTGGGCAGACTCAGGGAAGGGATGGAAGCCGATCTGAAAGTCGGGGCACTTCCGAACGACACCGTCAAGGGGGTTTTGAGAAAGATCTGGCTCAAAGCCGAGAAGAAGGACAATGCCACAGTGTTTCCGATTGAGATTCTCATTCCGGCCTCCAAGAACACCGTGCTCCGGGCGGGGTATTCGGCCAATGCGAACATCATCATTAACAAGAAAACGGATGTTCTGACGATCCCGGAACGGACCGTCACATTTCGAAACGATTCCGCCTTTGTGAAGGTGGCCCTGGGACCTCAGCAGGAAGAGGAACGCGTGATTAAGACCGGCTTAAGCGACGCGATCAGCATTGAAGTCCTTGAGGGATTGAAGGAAGGGGATGAGGTGGCGGAGAAGCCGGTGAAGAAGATAGAGTAAGCACGAAATTCGAAATCCGAATTTCGACACAAATTCGAAGCACGAAATTCCAATCGCTTTTGATTTGTGATTTCGGATTTTTGGATTTGCTTCGGATTTCGAATTTCGAATTTCGAATTTCTGATTTCCCCATGGATCATCTTCGCACCATTATCACGGAATTCTATCTGGACCTCAAGGCCCAGAAGCTTCGTGCGTTCCTGACGATGTTCGGCATCATCTGGGGCACGGTGGCGATCGTGGTGCTGATCGCCTTCGGCGTCGGCTTCAAACAGCAGATGTCCATCAACATGCACGGCATCGGGGAGAGCATTGCCATCATGTTTCCGGGCCGCACGACCAAGGCGTGGGAGGGATTCGGGACGGGACGGTCCATCAGTTTTCTGGAGGACGACGTACGCCTTTTGGCCCAGCAGATTCCCGAGCTTGAGTCTGTGAGTCCGGAGTATTCCACGCGTGTTTCGGCGCGCGTGGGTGAAAACATTCTCAATCCTCTGGTCGCGGGTGTCATTCCGATCTACGGCGACATGCGCAACATCATTCCCGAACCGGGGGGCCGGTTCATCAACCAGCCCGACGTCGATCTGCGCCGCCGTGTGGCGGTCATCGGCAACAGGGTACGCGATTTTCTGTTCGGTCAAACCAATCCCATCGGGCGCGTGATATACGTCGGTGAAGTGCCGTTCACGGTGATCGGGGTGATGCAGAAGAAGACTCAGAACTCGTCGTATAATTCCCGTGATCAGGACCGTGTGTTCATACCGTCGGCGACGTACGCCAGCGTGTTTGGAGCGGTTCGGCTCAACAATATCATCTACAAGGTGAAAGACCCCACGATTGCGGAAGAAGTCAACAACAAGGTGAGGGCCGTGCTAGGCAAGAGGTACAAATTCGACCCGACCGATGAGGATGCGGTGTGGATTTGGGACACGTCGCGCTTCGACAAGTTTATTTTTTATTTCTTTCTTGGTTTCAATATCTTCATGGGTCTCATCGGCAGTTTTACGCTCGGTGTGGCCGGCCTGGGGGTAGCGAACATCATGTACATTGTCGTGCAGGAGCGGATTAAGGAGATCGGCATCAAGCGCGCTGTCGGCGCGAAGAGGTCCAACATACTCTTTCAGTTCTTCATGGAGACATTCTTCATCGTGGGGATGGGATCGTTGATCGGCTTCCTCATCGCTGTGGGCCTGATCGAGCTTCTTCAGTTTATCCCGATCCGGGAGTTCGTCGGTGCTCCCGTGCTCTCCATGGACGTGGTATTTGTGACCGTAGCGATTTTGACGATCATCGGCCTCATTGCCGGCCTGATGCCCGCCCGCAAGGCATCCAATCTGGATGTGGTGGAATGTTTGAGGACATGAAAGATCGGGTCATCGGGGGATCGGGGGATCGGGGGATCGGGTCATCGGGGGATCGGGGGATCGGGAAGACCCGATGATCCGATGATCCGATGTTCCGATGATCCGATAAATTACAGAATTCAACCAAGCCCATGTGGCTCGAACTTCTTAAAGACTTTTTTCTCGATCTGAAGGCCCATCGCACGCGGGCCATGCTGACCCTGGCTGCCATCACGTGGGGCACGGTCGCGGTGGTCCTCCTCCTCTCCTTCGGCGACGGGTTGGGCACTCAGATGATGAACGGTTTGCTCAACGCCGGCGACCGCATTCTTGTGGTGTACGGCGGCGAGACCGGCATGGTTCATGAAGGCCTTCCCAAGGGCCGTCGTATTCGTCTTCTCGAGGAGGACGCCGAACTGCTCGACCGCATCGTGCCGGCGATCGACATGATCAGTCCGCAGTATCGCAAGAACATCACACTCACCTACGGGAAGTATTCGGTCACCACGGAATGCGAGGGTGTCAATCCGTTCTTCGAAGAAATGCGCCGCATGTATCCCGCCGCGGGAGGTCGGTTTCTGAACGAGATGGATGTCGTGCTTCAACGCCGCGTACTGTTCCTGGGCGAGGTCATTGCGAAGGAGATCTTCAAGGACGAGGACCCGGTCGGCAAGACCATTCTGGTTGACGGCGTTCCTTTTACGATCATCGGGATCATGCAGAAGAAGATCCAGACATCGATGAACAACGGTCCGGACACCCGCCGGGCCATCATTCCGTACTCGACCTTCAAGACATCCTACGGCAGTACGTTTGTCAACAGTATTGTCATTCGTCCCACCGATCCCGGCAAACAGGCAGAAGTAAAGTCCGATCTGTACAGGATTCTCGGCCGCAAGTATAAGTTCAGTCCGGACGATGAGCGGGCGCTGGGCATTTGGGATTTCATCGAAGGCGAGAAGATCAGCCGGAGGATTGGTTTGGGCGTTTCGATCTTCCTCTTCTCGGTCGGTTTCCTCACCCTTCTCATTGCCGGTGTCGGGGTGGCGAATGTCATGTATGTTGTGGTGAAGGAGAGGACCCGCGAGATCGGCATCAAGATGGCCATCGGGGCGCGGCGGAGGTATATTCTGGCACAATTCATTTTTGAGGCGTTGCTTCTTGCCGCTCTTGGGGGGGTGGTGGGTCTGGCGATCTCCTATGGCATTGTCTCCGTCGTTCGTCTTCTTCCATCCGACGACGGCGCTATGCAGTTTCTTGGAAAGCCCATTCTATCGGCAAGCACGACTCTCCTCACGACGGGGATTCTCACGCTCATTGGTCTCCTGGCCGGCTTCTTCCCTGCCCGTAAAGCCGCATCGGTCGATCCTGTGGAATCTCTGAGATACGAGTAGTTCGTCGCACTCATCGCCTTATTCATTTTCCTTTCCATTTTCCCTTTTCCCTTTTCCCTTTTCCTTTTTCATTGCACATCTCTTCACTCATCCGTAGATTCATTTAGGAATTCAGACGTTTTCCATCTTTTTCCATGCCGGCTTTTCTGATCCTCCTCTTCGTACTTCTGTTTCAGGACCCGTCCCGACAGCCCAACCGGGGTGTTCCTGCGGTTCGCGACGAGCAGTATGCTGTTGCGCTCCGCTATGCTCCGTACATCTACCACGCCACGCACGAAACCAAGGGGCGGCAGGACATCATCACGAACATCGATTTCGACGGGGATCTGATTGGCGAGAACAACTGGGAGAATTTCGAGTTGTATGATCTCAAACCCACGGTGTATTACGCCGTTCTGGAGACCTGGTCGCACTATTTCATTTCGTATCATTTGTTTCATCCCCGGGACTGGGCGGGGTTCACGTTTTACGTTCACGACACTCATGAAAACGATGGGGAGAATCTCCAGGTTGTCGTCCGCAAATCGGACGGTCGGGTCGTTCTTCTTTGGACGCAGGCGCACTATGCTTGCGATGTGTACGTCAATTCCTATTCCGGCATCGCCTCGGGGGAATTCGATATCACGGGAGAGTTCCAGACTGTAGACGACGCAGGGATTCCGAGTCCTTTTGGCACACACGTTGCGGTTTTCGTCGAGTCTCACGGCCACGGCATCTATGGAACACTGGATTCAGACAGCGACGTTCATTTTCAGAGGGACAGTCTGTATTCCTTTGAAGGCGGGAGTGGACTGTTGTTCAGGCCGGTTCGCGGTGCTGAAGAAGTGCGGGAGCCGAAGTCGTATAAGCGCGGGGAGGTTCCGTATCAGTTGGAATCCACGTTGGCCCGGCTTTGGCCATTGGTACGGCGCGGGGAGGTTACGGGTGACGGGAAGTTATTTGACGGCATTTGGAGGTATAAGGATGAGCTCGTGGACGCGCCGGTTCCTCGGTATTACGATGCCGACAATTTCAGCGGTCCTTTCGGTTCAGACCGGGGCATTTCGCCGTTCGCCTTGGATTTGTATTGGCAAAAAGGCACGTTGGGGGCGTTGTTTTTCAATCCTGCCAAGCGCTACCAAGAGGAGCTGACTATTGAGGGAGAGTGGTCGAGGGAGTATGTGGGGTATCCGTTTCGTTAATTGACAGTGCGTATTGTGATTTTATTCTGGCATGTTTCCGCGGGATTGTTAGGTTGAAGGTATGGGTTCAAGGTTTAAAGTTCAAGGTTTAAGGTTTAAGGTTCATAATGGAGAGGAAAATGATGAAGATAGCAAAGAACAGTGTTGTGACGATCAACTACACTCTGACCGATGAGGGAGGAGAAGTCATAGATACGTCGAATGGTCGTGAGCCCTTGTCGTACATTCAAGGCATGGGGAACATCATTCCGGGTTTGGAGAGTTCTCTCGACGGTCGATCGGCCGGGGACACCTTCAAGGTCTCCGTTCGTCCTGTGGATGCATATGGGGAGAGGGATGAGAAGCGCGTAGTGAGTGTTGCGCGCGACAGGTTTGAGGGGGTGGAAGTGTTGGAGGTAGGGATGCAGTTTCGTGCCGAGGGGGGAAGCGGGGGGAGCCAGATCGTAACGGTGACGGCGGTTGGTGAAGACACAGTAACGATTGATGCGAATCATCCCCTTGCAGGCAAGACCTTGAATTTCGAGGTGGAGGTTGTCAACGTTCGCGAAGCGACTGCGGAGGAGCTCAGTCATGGTCATGTGCATGGTCCGGGCGGGGCGCATTAGGACTTCAAGGATTGGGGTTCATGAGGCGATTCGGTTTGGGGAGTTGTTTGCGGTGATAAGTGCTTTTGAGCACTGTGAGTGATTGTGAGATGTTTGTATCCAGGGGGCTTTTCACCGGTGCTTCGGGTCGTTGGATCACGTGCGTATAGATCATCGTGGTTCTCACGTCTTTATGACCGAGCAGTTGTTGGACCACTCTGATGGTTTGTCCTTGTTCGAGCAGATGGGTTGCGAACGAGTGGCGGAAGGAATGCGGGCTTCCTTGTTTCGGGATGTTGGCACTGGCGAGGGCTTGTTTGACGGCCATTTGGATTTTGAGTTCCGGGAAGTGATGTCGTCCGATTCTTGTTGATCGCGGGTCATTTGACCGTTCGAGTGCGGGGAAGACATATTGCCAGGGCCATTCATAGGCCATCCGCGGGTGTTTTCGGAGCAGAGACGGGGGGAGGTAGGTATCGCCGAAGCCGTCTTCGAGGTCTTTCTGATGAAGTTGTTTCACCCATTCCAGATGTTTCCTCAGTGGTTCTTTCATTGTTTCCGGAAGCAGCGTTATGCGATCTTTTTCGCCTTTTCCGCTTCTGACGATGATTTGATTTCGCTCGAAGTCTATGTCTTTGACGCGTAGTCTCAGGCATTCCATGAGTCTTAGCCCCGCCCCGTAGAGTAAGCCTGCCACCAGTTGTGGTGTACCTTCCATGGCGCTCAGGATCATCAGAACTTCATTTTGCGAAAACACCGTCGGCAGTTTTTTGGGTTTTTTCGCCTGTTCGATTTCGCCCAGCGTCCCGAGGTCTTTTCTGAGCACTTGCTTATAGAGAAACATGATTGCATTGAGGGCCAGGTTTTGTGTTGATGCGGCGACGTTTTTATCCGTTGCGAGGTGAGAGAGATATTGTCGGATTTCTTTTTCGCCCATGGTTTGGGGGTGGGTTTTGTTGTGGAAGAGGATAAACTGCTTAATCCAGTAGACATAAGCCTCTTCTGTTCTGAGGCTCAAGTGTTTGAATCTGATGACCTCGCGGACCTGGTCGAGAAGTTTGGTTTTTTGCATGGTTCCCCCCTTTTTTGGATGGAATTGTGGTTGCCGTAGGCCCCCCGGGGCGAGCGGACTTGACTTTACCCGCCATAATATAGAAATTCGCACATTACCCGCAAGTGGGGGTTCACTAACATTCCCCGTTTCACATTAGTGTACCTCCCTTAGGTTTAAGCCTAGGTTAGCTGGCGTTGCGCCTAATGAATAACTCCCCAAGATCAGACTTCTTGCAGAATGAGGGCGATTGCCTTTCTTTCAGAAGTCGCGATAATTTCAATACTACCCTCGCGTCACTTGATCTCACCGTTCCACCAAGGGATCTTGGACGAAAATCATTTCACAGGGAGCGCTATTGCGCGATCCATTACCTACAGTCGTTCGTCGAGCACAATCCAAACGAATTCCCTTTCTCTATTTGCAAGTCTGAGTGTCCGGACTTCCAAATAACCTTAAAAGATGGGACTACCATTGGCCTCGAACATACCGATGTTTCCACAGAACAATGGCAGAAGAACCTAACCTATCTCGGCAAGAAAATCAGGGAAAGTGGCGGAATGCTCTATGATCCCGGTCCAGGACTTCCAGAAAGCGAGGCCCTCGAGGAATGGGCAAAGCTCGCATTGGTCGCGATCGCCGACAAGATTGCGAAACTCAATAAATCACATTATAAAGAGGCCGATAGTTACGAGCTGCTCCTCTATTCCAACACAAACCTACCAAACGTGGAGGAGCACAAGGCCATCCAGCGGCTTTCAGAGGCTTTTAATCAAAAATTCCAATCCATGACGTTTGAGCGCCTCTACGAAAGCGTTTCTGTTATGTATGGCCGGGACGTGTGTGTACTGACCCCCGAAAGTCAAGACATATTTGGGCGACCAGAGATTGAGTGTTCAGGCCGCCT
>BQML01000030.1 GCA_022180565.1 Bacteroidia bacterium | reverse complement strand
CCTGCGGCCGAAGCTGCTCGGCGGAATACTCTCCGCAAATTCCTAACCCACGTCGAGATCCTCCCCGCTCTTCTTTCGCGCTTCCTTGACATCGATCTGAGTCACCGGATTCTCGACCGTTTCCACGCCTTCTTTTTCAAGGTAGATCTCGATATCGCCTTTCTCCATATTGACGACGACGTCAAATCGGGCATCCGGTCCGAATCGCTTCCGGACCATCATTCCAAAGATGTCTTCGACGATGCCGATGAGAATATCCTTGTCGATCCCCTTCTCCCGAACCATTTGGGCAAACGACTCGACAATCTCGTGATTCATTCTTTCCTCCGAACTGTGATCAGGAAGCTGCTACCAGGGCAGTTCTTCCTTTGATTCCAAAATCGTTTCAAACGGCAGTGCGATCGCTTCCCCTTGTTCCGGCTGAAAAGTCAGGGTCTCCCCTTCCACCGCCGTCAGGGTTCCGGTTATTGTCTGGGAATCTGCTCCCCGTGTGAAGCGGACACGAAAGGTTCTGCCGATGTTCTTGCGGTACTGGCGCAGGAATTTCAGCGGACGGTCGACACCCGGCGAGGAGATCTCCAGCATCAGTCCTTCTGGTCCGCCAAGACCCTGGGCTTCCAGGAGAGGCCGTACTTCCCGACTGATGTCGGCACACTCCTGAATGGTGATGCCTTCATCTGTGTCCGTAAAAGCCTGAACAAGGAGAGACTTGCGCTCCACGCGAACCTGAACGTCCACCAGAAACGCATTCCGGCGTTCCAAAACAGGGAGCAAGGTTTCTCTCGTTTTTTCTCTGATTTCCTGTAGATTCATCCGACATCAAAAAAAATAGCCCGTTACAGCGGGCTATTTGGCAGGCACATTAAGGTACGAACTTCCGGGGGAAGATGCAAGCCCCTTGTCAGAAATTCGTTCTCACCATAGATTTCTCGTAGAATTCGGCAATCCTGGAAGCAGCAACCCCCGGATCGTCCGTCATGCTGAACAAGGCCAATTCGGCTTCATTGATTGTTCCCGAAGGAATCATGGTCGTTTTCATCCAGTCGATCAGGCCGCCCCAATACTCCGTTCCCATGAGGATCACCGGAAACGGCCTTGTCTTCTCCGTCTGAATCAACGTTACGGCTTCAAAGAACTCGTCAAGCGTGCCGAAGCCGCCGGGAAGCACGATGAACCCGTGCGCGTATTTCACAAACATCACCTTGCGGACAAAAAAATGCCGGAAGGTCGCAAGGCGGCCACGGTCGATGTATGGATTGGCCGTCTGCTCAAACGGCAGATCAATATTCACGCCGACGGACTGCCCTCCACTCTCCTGGCATCCCTTGTTCCCCGCTTCCATGATCCCTGGTCCCCCTCCGGTCAGCACATTGAACCCGCGGCGCACGAGCTCCCTAGCCACCTCCTCCGCCATTCTGTAGTATCGGGATCCCGGACGCGCGCGCGCCGACCCGAAGACCGACACCAGCCTTTGTTGTTGAGCCATGAGCGAGAATCCCTCCACAAACTCCGCCATGATTCGAAACAGCCGCCAGAAATCTTGCTGTGATTCGGCGAGGGCCTTCAGTTTCTCGTCCTGCAGAGCGTCATAGTCATTGGGGGCGGTGTTGTTCTGGTTCATAGGCTCTCCTCAGGATCGGGATGGGACGATTGCGAGAAAGTTTTTCAGAATCTTTTTCCCGTGTTGGGTGGCAATGGATTCCGGATGAAACTGAACTCCGAAGGTCAGGGCATGCTTGTGGTGCATTCCCATCACAATGCCGTCGGCCGTCCAAGCGTCGACTTCCAGGTCGACAGGCAGAGACCGGCGATCCACAATGAGCGAATGATAGCGTGTCGCCTCGAAGGGACTGGGAAGATCCCGGTAGAGCGGAGATCCGGAATGAAAAACAAGCGATGTCTTTCCATGAACGATTTCCGGAGCCCTGACGACCCTGCCTCCGAACGCCTCGGCAACGGCTTGATGACCGAGACAGACGCCAAGGATTGGAACCTTTCCGCTGAGCGCTTGCACGGCAGAAACAGAGACGCCAGCTTCCCGTGGGGTACAGGGGCCGGGGGAAATCACGATATGACTGGGATTCATCTGTTCGATTTCCTGAACGGTGACCGCATCATTCCGCCTCACGGTCTGTTCCGCTCCGAGTTCGCCGAGGTATTGTACGAGGTTGTAGGTGAACGAATCGTAATTGTCGATAACCAGAATCATCGCTTCATCATCTCCACCGCTTTCATCGTGGCATGCATTTTTTCGAGGGTTTCCTCGTACTCCCTCCCCGGGACCGAATCATGCACGACTCCTGCGCCTGCCTGGAAGTACAGGGTGTCGCCGTGTGCGACGATGGTGCGGATCGTTATGCAGGAATCGAGGTTTCCGGAGAAGTCAAGATACGCAATCGCGCCGCCGTACACGCCGCGGCGGACGGGCTCGGTCTCTGCGATGATTTCCATAGCCCGGATTTTTGGAGCACCGGTGAGCGTCCCCGCGGGAAAGCAGGCAAAGAGGCCTTCAATCACCGAAAGACCCGGCCTCAGCCGTCCACGAATCTCGGAAACGAGATGCATCACATGCGAGTATTTCTCCACTTTCATGAAATCCGTGACGTGTACGGATCCATAGGTACAGATGCGGCCGAGATCATTCCTTCCGAGATCCACGAGCATAAGGTGTTCCGCTCGCTCCTTGGGATCTTCCAACAACGATTTTTCCAGAATGGCGTCTTCCGCCTCGGTCGTTCCGCGCCTGCGCGTCCCCGCGATAGGTCTCGTGTGCACCGTGTCGCCTTCGATCCTGACCAGCATCTCGGGGGAACATCCCATGATGCTGAATTCCCCCAGGGAAAGAAAGTACATATAGGGAGAGGGATTGATTCTCCGGAGATTCCTGTAGACATCGAACGGATCCGCGGTTGCGATTTGCCGCACGCGGTGGGAAAGAACAACCTGAAACACATCTCCCGCTTCGATAAAGCGCTTGGCCGACTCCACCATCGAGCAAAATGTCTGTTTTTCCAGAAGGTGGGACTTCTCACCGATCATCACCTTCTTCCGCTCGGGAATCGGATCACTCCCTCTCAGAATCTCCTTCACTCGGCTGATCTCTGCCGCGGCGGTCTCGTACTCCTTCCTTAAACTTCTGTCGTCAACTTCCGGATCCGGTACGTAGGCGTTGGAGACAATGACGACCTGGTGTTTTACATTGTCGAACACAATGAGGACGTCGAAGAACAAAAGAACTGCATCGGGAAGTGAAAGGTCGTCCGGAGGAGCCTCGGGAAGGCGTTCGACAAGCCGAGCGCACTCGTAGCCGAAATAGCCCACCGCACCTCCCGCGAAGCGGGGCAATCCTGGAAGGCGAACGGTTTTCAGGTGATCAAAGATTGTTTTCAGGGCCTCAACGGGACCACGGGCCTGTCGCGCAAGTCCGGGAAGAACGCTCACATCTTCATGGAGGGGATCGACACGGAAATTGCCTCCTTCGATCGTGAACTTCATAAACGGATTGAACCCAAGAAAGGAATACCGCGCGATGTGCTCTCCGCCTTCAACGCTTTCGAGCAGAACGGAAAGCGGGCTCAACGGGCGGACTTTCCGGTAAACGGAAACGGGCGTTTCCGTGTCCACAGGGAGTTCTTCCCACAGCGGGATCACATTTCCCTCCCGCGCGAGTCTCTTGAATTCCTCAAAGGAGATCATACATCGATCGACGGCCAGTCGATACGGCAGCGGTCTTTCTCGAATGCCTGGACAAGTTTGCGAAAGGAATCCGGAACCGGCGTGGGCACGGTGCGGGCGGGATCCAACCATACATGGACGGCCACGTTCGTTGAGGCGGTTTCTCCTGTCGCGGCGTGCAAGAGCATTCCCTCCATCACAAAACTCGACCTCCTGATCGATGAAATTCTCGTCAGGACGGTAATTTCCTCGTCGAAGGAAAGTGGGCGCAGGTAGTCAATCTCATTTCTCACAAGCACGACCTTGCTCTTGCCCCTCACGGAGTTCAGATCGAGGCTGGCCCCGATGTGTTTGAGATACTCCACGCGGCCTGTTTCGAAGTAGAGCAGGTACACGGCATTATGGACGATGCCCTGCCAATCCACCTCGTAGTTTCTCACCTTGAGGGATATCTGATGGGAAAAGAGGCTTCCGTTGAAGCGATTCTCGTTTTTCATGCAATGACCCTGGCAAGGAGCCGCGATGCCGACAGGACTTCGTCGCGCGAGACGTCCATGTGGGTTACCGCGCGCAGGGTTCGGGGTCCCGCCATGATCAGCAACACGCCCTTGTCGCGAAGTTTCCGAACAACCTCCGATGCAGAACGCTCGCGTCCGGTGAGGTGAATGATAATGATGTTTGTTTCCACGGGCTCGCATGTCGCGGCCCCCCCGGCATCGTTCGCAAGCGTTTCAGCAAACATCCGCGCATGTTCATGATCCTCTTTGAGGCGCTCTACGTGATGCTGCATCGCATAGAGCGCCGCGGCGGCAAGAATCCCCGCCTGGCGCATGCCGCCGCCAAGAATCTTGCGCACCGTTCGGGCCCGTCTGATGAACTCACGCGAACCCGCCACGAGCGATCCCACTGGAGCGCCCAAGCCCTTCGAAAAGCAAACCGAAACCGTATCGGCCTGGGCGGAATACTCGCGAGGATGAACACCGGAAGCAACCCAGGCGTTCCACAGACGGGCGCCGTCGAGGTGGATCCGAATCCCAGCCTCCTTCGCAAACGATCGGATGCTCCTCATGGTCTCGATGGGAAAAACGGACCCTCCTGCCATGTTGTGCGTATTCTCGAGACAGATCAGCGAGGTTCTCGGCATGTAGTATGCCGAAGGGCGCAAGGCTGCACGAAGCTGTTCGACTTCGAGGATCCCCCGTGATCCATCCACGGGGAACAACTGAACGGAGGAAATCAGCGCCGGGGCGGCGGTTTCATAATTCAGAATGTGCGCGTTGCGTTCCACGATCACCTCGTCCCCGGGCTCCGTGAGACACCGAATGGCAATCTGGTTTGCCATGACCCCCGACGGCGTAAAGAGCGCGTCTTCCTTTCCCAGCAGGTCGGCCGCAGTCTCTTGCAGACGATTGACGGTTGGATCTTCTCCAAACACATCATCGCCCACTTCGGCCTTTGCCATGGCTTCTCGCATGCCCTTGGATGGTTTGGTGACCGTATCACTGCGCAGGTCAATCATGCCCGCTCCCGATGGCGCATGCGGTGAAAGAGTGCAGCGATGAGCGCAACCGCTGAGATCGTAAGGCAGGTTCCACCCACAACATCACCGTACCTCACGTACGCCGTTTGGTCGTTGCGAGGTTTCACGGTTCCGCGAAAGGTTGCCGTTGTGAACATTTCAGTCTCATTGTAGATTCGGCCCGCGGGATCGATGATGCCCGAAATGCCGCCATTGGCGCATCGTACGATCCATCGCCGCGTTTCGACCGCGCGCAGCGCGGTATAGGCCGCCAATTGTCTCGCTCCGGACGTGTTCCCCCACCAGCTGTCATTCGAGATCACGACGAGAAACTGAGCCCCTCTCCGGGCAAAGCCTCGCACATATTGGGGATATATCAGCTCATAGCAAATCATCCCCGAGAAGGTGACGGTTGCACCTGTGCGCGTGCGAAGGGAGTACACCACTTGCTCAGTTCCCTTTCCCCAACTGCCGAGTCCGACGCTCCACCGGACCGCATCAATCAGAAAGGTGAAGATCTCCGCATGAGGCACTCGCTCCGCAAAAGGGACGAGGACTACTTTATGATAGACGGGCCCCATGGGTTCATAGGGGCGAATCAGGGTAGCGGCATTGTACCCTTCAAAGAATTTGCCCGCATGCGGAAGCCATCGCGCAGTCGCCGTTGCCTCGCTGGAATCCATATAGACCCCGTCCGGAAGTCCCGTGAACACCGGAGTTCCGCCGAGATCGACTTCGTGTTTCATCTGATTGTAGTACTCCGCATTCTGCGGCAAAAGAATATAAAAGGGAACTGCAGTCTCCGGCCAAACAATGAGGTCCAGCGAATCCCGCGAGAGCTCGCGCGTTTTTTCATAGAGGATCGTGAGTTGGTGCGCAAACGATTCCCATTCCGACCGATATCCTTCCCCCCATTTCTCGAAAGGATCGATGTTCGGCTGAACTACTCCCACGGAAACCGCCTCATCGCCCTCCAGAGAATCGAAATCTTCTCTTCTCCAGACTCCATACAGAAGCGGAAGAAGATAGAGCGCGACGAGTGTCACGAGGGCAGCGATCGATTTGCCGGAACGTATCCTCCACCCCCGCTCCGAGAGTTGCCGAAGCAGAACAAAGGAGACAACATTGAAGGCGAGGATAAGGAACGAGAGCCCATAGATGGAGGCAAATTCCAGGATCTGAATCCGATTGATATCATAGGCCTGACTGTTGCCGAGGGTCAGCCAGGGGAAGGAAAACTCTCCCAATCCGTGAAAGTATTCGAATCCCACCCAGACAAACGGAAACAGGATAAGAGCGGCCAGATCTCGCCCCTGTCTACGGATGAGCCAGGTAACCGAGACGGGGATCAGAAAGAAGAGCGGATGGATAACCAGCAGAGCGACCCCTGAAATCATCAGGTACTGGTCGCGCATGTGCGTAAAACCGCCCACCCAGTACAGGGTGATCAGGTGGAAGATCAGCATGGCCAGATACGAATACTGGAGCAAGCTGTAGAGACGCTCGGTTCTTGTGATCAGGAACAGAAGCGGCACGAGGCCCAGGTAGGCCAGCGAGTAGAAAGGAGACGGGGGGAAAGCGAATCCAAGCATCAGGCCGCATGCCAGTGCAAGAATCAAGTTCGAACGCCGAACGGCCCGTGCATGTGATTCCAAAATCACGGTTGTCATGACGAACCGCCTTTGATCTTTCGCTCGTTCCACCAGGTGCGGGCCTTCACGAAGAGGAAAACGGTCAATCCCCCGCATGCCGCTCCCAACACAAGTCCGCCAACGACATCGCCGGGGTAGTGAACACCGACATACACGCGCGAGAAGGCGACGAGCCCTGCAAAGGCCGCAAACACTGCGGTCCATCGCCGGTAAAAGAACGACAGCACGACGGCTCCGGCTGCGTTGTTGACGGCATGCGATGAAGGGAAGGCATATCCACTGCCGCAACTGACGAGCAGGTGCACATCGTTCAGTACGTGGCAGGGTCGGACCCGTTCAAACAGATGCTTCACCCAAGAGCTGTTCAACTGGTCGCTGAAGGCAATCGTGACAATAAGGAGAACGACGGCCGATCGGCCCGTTCCGCCCCCCTTGACGGCGAGCAGAATCAGAAGGCCCGCCACGGCGACAAGGACGGCGGGAATCTTGTTGAGATCGGTGATCACAGGCATCACCGCATCAAACAGCGCATTCTGCAATGTGTGATTGATGAAATAGAAGAGCCCGAGATCGATGGAATACAGGAAGTCAGCCATGCGTTAGGATGGACCGGATGCTGAGGCGGAGCCTCTCTTTTTCCGGAACAGAAACCGGATAAGAACAACGGCAAGCGCCAGAATAACCAGAGCGGTTACCGCCGTGCTGTATGTCGCCAGCAGGTCGGCCAGGTGCGACCAGTTTTCTCCCAGCGCCTTGCCTGCCAGGATCAGCAAAGCATTCCAAACGAGAGCGCTGAAGAAGCAGAGAATTGCGCTGAGCGTGGGGGAAAGTTCGGAGACTCCGGCAAAGAACGAGACGACCGCGCGCGTACCGGCAAGAAATCGGTTTCCCGCAATGACCCAATAGCCGTACTTTCGAAACCAGGCCTCAACCCGATGAAGACTCTCCAAAGGGATAAAGCGGATCTTTCCCTGCTCCAGGATCCTACGACCGAACCACAATCCGATACAATACATGGCAAGAAACCCTGCGGAACTTGCTGCGGTTGTAACGCCCAGGAGCGGAACAAATTCTATGGTGCCGAGTCCAACGAGGGACCCGGCGGCAACGATCGCGATGTCACTGGGAAAAGGCGGAAGAAGATTCTCGATGAACGCGATCCCCGCGATCACAACGTAGATCAGAACCGGATTGAGTTCGAGGAGACGCTCGACAAATTGCTCCACGCGAACTACTCCCTCTGAAGAAGAGAAGCAATCGCCAGAGCCGCGCACCCGTCTCCCCGACCGACGAACCCCATCCTCTCGTTGGTCGTGGCTTTAACGGAAACCTGGTCGGGAGAAAGCCCCAGCGTCCTCGCGATCATGCGCTTCATGCGTCCCGTGTACGCCGCTATTTTCGGATGTTCGAGAATCACGGTCGCATCAATGTTGCCCACCCTGTATCCTCTGCTGGTCACCATCTTCCGCACCGCGGCCAAAAGTTTCGACGATGCCATGTTCTTGTATGTGCGGCTTGTATTGGGAAAGTGCCGTCCGAGATCTCCGAGGGCCGCTGCACCGAGCAGTGCGTCGCAGATCGCATGCAGAAGCACATCTGCATCCGAGTGCCCTTCAAGTCCAAGCTTGGAGGGTACACGGACACCGCCGAGCATCAGCCGCCTGCCGGCACCGAACCGGTGGACGTCATACCCAATGCCGAATCGCATGACGGGGGTAGCGCGTTTCATCGGATTGAAAATCCCTTGAACTCATGAGTTGGTTTCTCCCACTCCACGCCGACCGCGGTCACATGGGCGGCCCGCGGTCCGACCCGTGCGGCCGCGATGAGCTCTTCGATCATTCCCCGATCGCCTTCGGCGACGATCTTCACTTCACCACCCGGCAGATTCTCCGCATACCCTGCAAGACCGAGGCCGGAAGCACACCGGTGAATGTAGTAGCGGTAGCCGACGCCCTGAACGAGACCTCGCACCACGATCACAGCTCTGCTTTCCATTGCAAACCTGTGGAAACTTACGAGTCTTTCCACAGAGACACAATGGGAAACAAAAAAGGGACGAGTCTGGTCGTCCCTTTTTCCTGTCTCCGTGGACGGAAATCCTACTTTCCTTTCAGTCCATCCAGCTCATACTGAGCATTCCGGCTATAGACCGGATCTTTCGCCGCCTCCGCAAATGCGTTTCGTGCCTTTGCAATTTCATTCAGCTTTTTATATGCAACGCCGATCTCGAAATACTCCGCACCCTTCGAGCGTCCCTTCTTCTGCTTGAGCGCCTCATTCGCAGCGTCGAGGGCCTTTTGAGGTTGTTCGAGCCTGTTGTAAATGCGGGCTGCGAGAAGATACAGCTTTGGGTTGTCGGAGTGCTGTTGAAGGGCCTCGTCGATCAACGCTCCTGCCGCTTCATATTTCCCATCTTTCATCAGCTCCTGCCCCTTTCCGAGGTACGCTTCGCTGATTCCCTTTTGAGAAGGCTTCAGTTTTGGATCAATCCGAAGCGCACGCTTGAAGGACTCGATGGCCTGGTCGAAGTTTCCCTGAACCAGATAGACGCCGCCAAGGGCATTGTGGGTTCCTTCGTATTGCGGGTTCTGCTGCGCCGATGCCGTGAGAGCCTTCACCGCATCATCATACTGCTTCGTATTCTTGTAGCACAGGCCGAGGAGATAGCTGTACCGAAAATCTTCTTGGAGGGCGATGGCTCCCTTCACTTTTTCAATCGCGGCCATATAGTTCCCGGACTTGTAGAGGGCGTTGGCCTCATTGAACATCTTCTTTGCTTCAATATCGTTCGGGTCAGGAGGGGCCGATTGAGCGGAGCCGATGGTGACGGCAAGGAGTGTTCCTGCGAGAAGAGTGAAAAAGATTCGTTGCATCCTCTGAATGCCTCCTTGATTGTTGGACCTTGTGCCCGGAGCGAGACTTGAACTCGCATGCCCTTTCGGGCGCCGCCCCCTCAAGACGGTGTGTCTGCCAGTTCCACCATCCGGGCGAAACTCCCTTTACACAGCTTCCTTCTTACTTCTTCCTTCTCACTTCTCGAACTTTCTCTTCTTTCTGGTGAGCGCGGATGGATTCGAACCATCTACCCTCTGCTTAAAAGGCAGATGCTCTACCCCTGAGCTACGCGCCCCCTGTCGGCACTAAACGAACCGGCT
>BQML01000029.1 GCA_022180565.1 Bacteroidia bacterium | reverse complement strand
ATGAAGCCTTTGATCGTCGGGCCCGTCAACCATAATTACCCCACTTTTTGGGATGCAACCCCCATCACGGTTCTTCGTTGGAATTCACCCCATTTTTCGCTATTTTGCCGGCCGTTCTGAAATGGTCCACGGCAAAGGAAAAGCCTTGTCCATGAAGCGCGTCGCGGGCCTTCTCGGTTCGCTGTTTGTCGGGGGTTACCTTATCGCCGGACCGTTCTTCGCTTCTCCGAAGCTGGAAACGGACGGCAGGGTGTTCGCGTCCTCCGAGACCCTGCGATACAAAGTGAAGTGGCTTTTCTTCCGGATCGGTACCATCACCGTGAACACGCAGAATGTGCAAGACCGCCGAGATCTCTATCGAACCCAAATAACGCTTGACTCGAACCCCGATCTATTCTTCATAAGCGTGCACAATCGGTACGAGGCGGTCATCCGGTCGAACCCCATCCGCTGTGAATCATTCCAATCATGGGAAGTCAACGGTGACGATACACTGGTAACACGGTATGTGTTTGTTGATTCCCTGAAACGAATTCTGATGGCGCAACACATGCTTCCTGCCGACACGCTTGTCAGAGAGGATGTAAAAGACAGCATTGATCGGTTCTTTGACGGTGCCTCACTGATCTTTCTTGCCCGTTCGCTTGTGCATCGCGACACATCCGTCAGTGTCCCGACCCTTGTGGATTTCGACCTCTTCTTCACCGATATCATCTTCCCGGCAACGGTGAAACCGGTCTCTCTCGGCACCTTGGACCATGCGGTCCGAACGCGTGAACTGTACGGCAAGGCCAACTTCGGCGGCAAGACCATCGGGGGATTCTCGGGAGATTTCAAGGGTTGGTTCAGCGACGACGGTGCCGCCGTTCCTCTCCGGGCGGAAATGAGCATTACGCTTGGAACCGTCGATGTTCAGCTTGAGGAGTGGAAACGGCCGAACTGGGAACCTCCCGTGATTTCAGAAGAACCATGACCTCACCCACAACCATCTTCGTCACCGGAGGAACGGGATTCATCGGCACGAAACTTGTGAACGCCCTTGTTCAGAAGGGTCACACCGTACGAGTTCTTACGCGTTCGACCAGCAATCGCGCGGGCCTTGACCACGAGCGCATTTCGTTCGTCGAAGGTGATCTGATGAACAGGGATTCACTCCTTACAGGGATGGAAGGCTGTACGCAGGTGTACCATCTGGCTGCATATGCCAAGAACTGGTCCAGAGACCGTACCGTGTTTTACCGGCAGAATGTTGACGGCATGAAGCTGGTGTTCGACACGGCGCGGGAGACAGGAGTCAAACGCATTGTCTTCACCTCGACGATCGTGGTCTATGGGCCGACGGCCCCCGGTGTTGTTGGAGACGAGACAATGCCGCGGATCACCCAACGGTGCTTTACGGAATACGAAGAGAGCAAGACCATTGCTCATCAGGAGGCCCTCAAGTACGTCGACCGGGGACAGGATATTGTCCTGGTCAATCCGACCCGCGTGTACGGGCCAGGAAAGTTGACAGAGGGCAATTCCGTCACGCTCATGATTTCAATGTACGATAAAGGCAAACTCCCCGTTCTTCTCAACAGAGGTTTGAATATCGGCAACTACGTCTTTGTGGACGACCTTGTCCGGGGTCATATCCTTGCCATGGAGAGGGGCGGAACGGGTGAATCGTACATCCTCGGGGGAGAGAACGCTTCGCTCAAGCGTCTTTTCGAACTGGTGGACGAGATCAGCGGGAAGCGCCATTTTCAGCTGAACCTTCCACCGCGCCTCGCATACGTTTATGCCGGCATCGAGCAAAAGAAAGCTGAATGGTTTGGATGGTATCCGCAGATCACGCCGGGATGGGTAGAAACATTTCTCCACGACTGGGCATACTCCACTGCCAAAGCGGAGAGGGACATCGGTTACACGGTTACGCCCCTCCGGGAGGGCATCCGCATCACGTACGAGTGGTTGAAACAGAACGCCGTGAAACCATGAACCTGTTTGGTTCCTCGCTTTCCCCTTCAGCTCTCTTCAGCGGCGGACAACGGAAGACCACGTTGATCCTGCTCCTAACGCCCATCCTCCTGACGGTCTTCAAGTACTACGGTTCAAAGGGCTGGTACGAGGAGGCTCTGAGCGGCACGTTTGTGCTCGCCGGCAATCCCGAGTGGACAGCGGCGCTGTATGTTTTTCTTTCGTCGTTTGTGCTCCTCGGATTGATCCCTGTTGCCCTCATCTCATTTGTTTTCAGGGAGAAGCTTTCTTCATACGGATTCTGTTGGGGGGATGCGCGATTTGGGTTTGCCGCCCTGGCCGTTCTTGCGCCCCTCTTTGTGGCCTCGGCATATCCCTCGGCCTCCATGCCTGAATTTCTGGCGGAATATCCGTTGTATCGCGGAGCGGGCGAGAACTGGAATGCTTTTGTGCTCCATGCTCTTTCCTACGGGCTTTTCTATGCGGGATGGGAGACGTATTTCAGAGGATTCATGCAGTTTGGCCTTCGCAGTGCCTTCGGCGACTGGAACAGCATTTTCATTCAGGTCCTTGCCTCTTGTCTTGTCCACATCGGAAAACCTGCCGCCGAGACGTTCAGCTCCATTCTCGGAGGTCTGGTCTGGGGGATCCTCGCTTTTCGGACCGGATCGATCTTTTACGGATTTCTCATCCACTGGTTGTTGGGGGTTGCTCTCGACTTCTTTATTGTGATGTAACGTTTCCTTTTTGTTCACGAATCAGGAACTTTCATGTTTCTCGGCCGACGGCTCATTGTGGGAAAGCTGGAGCTTCAGATCACCGATGTGCTCGTTCTGGGAACGCTTGCTGTCTTCAGCATCCTTGCCCTTCTCTTTCATGTCGATGGATGGCAGGGTTTGCTGATGAAGAACCTGGGGGTCGGAGTGCTGTTCATTGCCGCGGTCTCTGTCACCCCGAAGATTCGGAATCGCTTCTGGCGCTTCCTTGTACGAGTTGCCTCCATCACGCTTTCCTACGCCTATTTGTTCGGTGCCGTAGCAAACCTCCAGCTGATCTTCCACTCCGACTGGCTCGATTACCTGGTTCTGGATTTTGAACAATACGTGTTCGGCGTCCAGCCCACACTCTGGCTCCAGAAATACACCACACCGTGGCTGACTGAATGGATGATGTTTTCGTATGTCATCTACGTGCCGATGTATCCCGTCCTCTGCGGTATCATTTATTTTACACGCGGGGAGCTTCCGATGGAGGAATATTTTTTTGCCCTCGGACTTACCAATGTCCTTTGCGACATCGGCTTCATCCTCTTTCCCGTCGCCAGCCCGCTTTATTACGTACCCGAAATCTACACGGTGCCCCTCGACGGGTATGTGTTCACATACCTCGGAGAGCTGATGCGAAGTCAACTGCACTACGCGGGTGGGTCGATTCCGAGTCCTCACGCCGCGGCAGCAACGATCATGTGGGTCATGGCCTATCGGTACCACCGTCCGTCATTCCACATTCTTACCCCGATCATTTTGTCCCTGTACGTTTCCACGTTCTATGGCCGGTATCATTATCTTACGGACGCTGTCGTGGGGATTCTGGTCGCAGGTGTCGCTCTGGCCCTTGCGCCTCTTCTGATGCGGGCCTGGGATCGTTTTGTAGAGCGAGGAGGGGCCGGTTTGTTCTTCGCACGGGCAAAGGAAGGGTGAGCTTTCACCGGTTCTTATTGCTTTTCCCTCGTAAAACCGGTATAATTTCCCGACCACATCAGGCGCCTTCCACTTCATGAGTGTCTTCGACCGCTTTCTTCTCCTGTTGTCCTCTCCGGACGATGCTATGTTCGACCAATACGAATCGCCGAGCCTCGGCCACGCTCTTATCATTGTTTCCGTGTATGCCCTGATTTCTTCACTGAATTCCTTCCTGTCCGCGTCGATCAAGTCGGGCAGCATGGGATTCAGTCTCATCACCTTCTTTGGGTCATTTCTTACCACGTACCTCACATGGGCCTTTCTGACCATGCTTTTTCGCCTCGCCTCGGAGGTAATGGGAGGGTTGGGGGAACTTCCAAACATTGTCGCTGTCGTGGGTCTCTCGGCAGCCCCTCTGATCGTAACGTCAGCTGTTTCCATTGTCATTACCGTCGGCGGCGCACTTGCCCTCCCCGACGATCCTGAGCTTATCTTGCCAAAGATCAGTCTTTTGATTTCCCTCATCGGTATGGGCTGGGGATGGCCCGGAATCCTCTGCTATTTCGGCCTGAAGTACGCAGAGCGGCTCCATGAGGCCAAGGCGGCGACGATTGTTCTGTTGACTTTCCTTGCCGGGGGGCTTTACGAGATCATTAATTCCGGAGCATTCGAATGAATGCATTGATGCGTCTCTGTCCCTTCATTCTCGTGACGATAGTCCTTCTTGCGGGGTGCAATTCCCGCAGGGAACGGTTCGATCTTGTGATCACTGGTGCGACGATCGTGGATGGGACCGGCAATCCCTGGTACCGAGCCGATTGTGGAATCGTCGGTGACAGGATAACGGCCATCGGCAAACTCGATACGGCGAACGCTGGCCGTGTCATTGATGCGGGCGGAAGGGTTGTGGCCCCCGGATTCATCGACATGCTCGGCCAGTCGGAGTTGAGCTTGCTGGTTGACCCTCGCGCGATGAGCAAGATCTCCCAAGGCATCACGACAGAAATTACGGGTGAGGGAAACTCGGTCGCGCCGGTCAATGACCGGATTCGAGAGAGTATGCGTCAGTGGACGGAACGCTATGGTCTTGAGATAGACTGGACCGACCTCGCGGGTTATTTCCGGACTCTGGAACGCCGCAAGCCCGCCATCAATCTGGGAACGTTCGTCGGAGCAACGCAGGTACGCCGTTTTGTGATCGGTCTGGATGACCGCGCTCCTACAGAGGAGGAGCTGGCTCAGATGAAGCAACTTGTGCGCACTGCCATGGAGCAGGGCGCCCTGGGCGTCAGTACGTCCCTGATTTACGCTCCTGCGACGTTTGCCAGGACGGACGAGATCATTGAACTTGCAAAGGAGGCAAGCGCCTTTGGCGGGATCTACATTTCGCATGTTCGCGATGAGGGGAACCGGATCACGGAGGCCTTGTTGGAAGCCGGCGATATTGCCCGCGTTGCTTCATTGCCCGTCGAGATCTGGCACCTCAAGGTCGCCGGAAGGCAAAACTGGGGCGCGATGGCTTCGGTGGTGAATTTGATCAACCGATACCGGCGAGACGGCCTGGACATGACGGCCAATATCTACCCGTATCCCGCAAGCGGAACCAGCCTGAGTTCCCGAATTCCCGCGTGGGCCCATGACGGCGGCGTCAACATGCTGTTGGAGAGACTCTCCGATCCGGGAAGAAGGAAGAAGATTCGTGATGAGATGATGGGGGCCACTGCAGGAACGGATAATTCCTTCGCGGCCACCGGGCCCGAGGGGATTCTCATTGCGGGGGTGCAATCGCCGGGACTGAAGCAGTATGAGGGAATGCGCCTGAGTCAGATCGCACGGAATCGAAACATTCACCCCATCGATGCCCTCCTGGATCTTGTCTTGGAGGATTCGGCGCGGGTCAGTGCGATCTTCTTCTCGATGAATGAGGAGGATGTGCGGATGGCTTTGGCACAGCCGTGGGTCAGTTTCTGCACGGATGGCGGACAGCGCGCAACCGACGGACCCCTTAGCGAAGGAAAACCACATCCCCGGGCTTACGGAAGTTTCCCGCGTATTCTGCGGCACTACGTGCGCGAAGCACAGATACTGACACTGGAAGAAGCGATCCGGAAGATGACCTCGCTTCCGGCACAGCGCGTGGGATTACGGGATCGGGGATTGCTTAAACCGGGATTTTATGCGGACGTTGTGATGTTTGATCCGGCGAACGTAACCGACAAAGCCACGTTCGAAAATCCGCATCAGTACTCTGAAGGAATGGATCTCGTTCTGGTGAATGGCGTTCCCGTGTGGGAAAACGGGAGATTCACGGGAAACTTTCCCGGGAAACCCCTTCGGGGACCAGGCTTTCGGAGGTAGCGGGAGAGGGAGAGGATTCCGATTCCGTTATTTTCTCGCCTTCAACACCCGCGTCCAGTGTACAATCTGTTTCTTCACTTCCTGAGGCGACGTACTGCCTGCTGATTTCTTCTGCTCCACGCTTTGGCGCGGAAGGAGAAAATCAAAGATATCGGCCTCGAAATGCTTCGAGAAGGTTTTCAGAGTCTCCAGGTCGAGGTTGCCGAAATACATCCGGTGGTCGATGCAGTAGGAAACGATCCGTCCCGTGATCTCGTGCGCTTCCCTGAAGGGAAGACCCTGGCGTACCAGATAATCCGCGATGTCGGTCGCCGAAGTGAAATCGTTGCGCAGCTCTTCTTCCAGATGTTCCTTTCGGAACTCCGTATGCACGAGCATATGCGTCATTACGAACAGGCTTGTGCGAAGAGTGTTGACGGTTTCAAAGAGCGGGGCCTTGTCCTCCTGCATGTCTCTGTTATAGGCGAGCGGAAGGGCCTTCATCATCGTCAGCAAATTCACCAGGTTGCCGTACACAGAACCGGTCTTGCCGCGTATCAGCTCGGCAATGTCCGGATTTTTCTTCTGGGGCATGATGCTGCTTCCCGTCGTATAGGCATCGCTGATCTGCACGAAAGAAAACTCCTTGGTAGACCACAGAACGAACTCTTCGGCCATACGGCTCAGATGCATGGCGAGGATTGAGCACGCGGAGACAAATTCCAGGATATAATCGCGGTCGCTGACAGCGTCGATGCTGTTCTCCACAATTCCGTCAAATCCCAGTTTTTTCGCTGTTTTCATCCGATCGATAGGGAACGATGTCCCAGCCAGCGCGGCTGCTCCAAGCGGTGACTTGTTGGAACGCTTCAGACAGTCGCCCAGCCGTTCGTAGTCCCGTTCGACCATTGAGACGTACGCCAGCAGATGATGAGCCAAAAGAACGGGCTGTGCCCGTTGAACGTGCGTGTACCCGGGCATGAGAACGCCAAAGTACTTCTCCGATTTGTACAACAGGACACGTTGAAATTGGGTGATCAGCTTCTGGATCTCCCTTATGGCGGTTCGCAGGAACAGGCGCTCATCAAGCGCTATTTGATCGTTCCGACTTCGGGCCGTGTGCAGTTTTCCCCCCACAGGCCCGATCTTTTGGATGAGCCTCTGCTCGATGGCGAGATGGATATCCTCGTATTCATCCCCCAAGGGAAATTTTCCCGTTTCAATCTCTTTGTGGATGGCTTTCAGCGCGTTGCGGATCTTACGCGCCTCGGCGGCTGTGATGATCCGACACGCGGAAAGCATCTCAACATGCGCTATGCTTCCTGCAATGTCTTCCTGATAAAGCCGTTTGTCGAACTCGATGGAGGACGAGAACTTCAGGGCGGCCTGCGACAGGGGTTCCTTAAATCGGCCGCTCCAGAGCGCTTTCTGTGACATGACGATTTGTTCCGTGTGGTCAAAGAGAGACAGAAGATAGGGAAAAATCGGAGGGAGGGCAATGGGGATATCCCCTCCTGAGGAAATGGACAAGGCGACCTGATGGCGCCTTAACGGGAACGAGCGGCATCGCAGGCAGGGGTTCAACCCGGCTTGATGTGCTGGATAACCACCGCCTGGCAGTAAATTCTGATCTGATCGCGAACGGCCCGGAAGGCCGTGAGAATCTCTTCTCTTGTTCCCCGCACCTTGGCAGGATCAGGAAAATCGTGATGAAGTTGACGCACGCGAGCGGGGAAATACGGACATTGTTCGCGGGCATTGTCACAGACGGTAATGACAATATCGAAATCCCTGGAGCCGAGATCGTCGATCGTCTTCGACGTGTGACCCGAAATATCGATTCCCGCTTCACGCATGACCTCTACGGCAGTGGGATTTAGACCGTGGGCTTCGATGCCTGCGCTGAACACGTCGACGCGGCCGCCTGCAAAATGTCTCAGCCAACCTTCGGCCATCTGACTTCGACAGCTGTTGCCTGTGCAGAGGACAAGCACTTTCTGCTTTTGGCCTCGTTCTGTACTCATTTCAGCTCCTTGATCATGCACACCGCCGTCGACGGACAGTAGAGACGGAATTCCTTCGATGAACGAACAATCTCAGGAATCCTGTCCTTTGAAACAGCGACAAACCCCTGCTTCCGGAAGAACCCCTCGGCTGTTGTTGTGAGGAGAGCCGCGCGTTGAACGCCTCGTTCCTTCATCAAAGAAAGAATGGCCTTGGAGAGTGCAATCCCAAGCCCCTGTCCGCGGGATGCCTTTTCTACCGCGAGGGAGCGCAACAACGCATCCGTGCCCGAGTATTCCGCTCCCACCATCCCGATGAGCCGACCATCATCCCATGCAACAAGAACGTTTTCCAAATGCTCGCCGATGTCGGCGGAAGGCAGGTCATTGTCCTTCAGCAATCGGACCATGTCCTCCACGTCACTTGCTTCAGCACGTCTGAGCGTCATTCAGGCTTTTCTCCCGCGACGGTAATGCTCTCGATTCTTGCGCCCGATGAATAATATGCCTCGAGCTCGGCAGAGGAGATCAGTGTTCTCAGATCTTCTTCCGGAATCGTGATTTGTTTTTCCTTAAGGATTTTTATGTTACGGAATCCGGTCGATTCGATCAAGCGGATATATTCGTTGCGTGTCACAGCGCCGGAAACGCATCCCGCATAAAGCTCCGCCACGGAACGGAGAGCGGGGGGGAGGGGCGCCGAGACGACGATATCGGAAATGCTGAAGTGGCCGCCGGGTTTCAACACCCGAAAAATCTGCTGAAATGCTTTTAACTTATCTGGAACAAGATTCAGCACACAGTTACTGATGACAACGTTCACAGAACCGGATTCGACGGGAAGCTCTTCAATGTCGCCGAGCCGGAACTCGACGTTTTCATAGCCGAGCTTCCTGCGATTCACTTCCGCCTTTTCAATCATGGCGGGGGTGAAGTCCACGCCGATAACCTTTCCAGTGTCTCCGACGAGGCGACGGGCCACGAACACGTCGTTTCCGGCACCTGATCCAAGATCAAGCACCACGTCGCCGGGCATGATACCGGCTCCATCGGTCGGGATCCCGCAGCCAAGGCCAAGATCGGCCTCCGCGACATACCCATCAAGTCCCGTGTAAGCATCTGCCATAACGGTATCACCCGAGCACCCACATCCCGGTCCGCAACACGACGACGATGTGGATCGCTGGGCAATCTCGCCGTACTTTTCCCTGACAATGTCCTTGAGATCCGGCCGATATTCCATGACTCCTTCCTTTCTTCTAACAACAGCGTTGGTGATTGATTTTGAGGTCATCGAAGAATTCTTTCAACAAGGTCGACATCTCCTCGAGCTTCTTCCAATTGATGCAGTAGCAAGATTTTGGCCCTTCAATGTGGCCGACAATGAGACCCAGCGACTTCAATTCCTTGAGGTGTTGAGAAACGGTGGCCTGCGCTAACGGGATGCGGTCCACAATCTCTCCGCAAACGCATTCCTGGCGCCTTGACAATTCCTTCAGAATGGCGACCCTCGCCGGGTGCGCCAACGCTCTTGCAATCTCCGAAAGTCCGGTATCAGTCTTGCGGAACAGGTGCTTTTTCGTTCTGGGCATATCTTTATCGTATTATTACGATAATAAACAGAAAAAGGTTTCAGGAATCAAGAAAAAAGCGAGGGGCCGGGTTTTGCCCGCCGGCTTTACAATTCTGACTTTTTCCCTCTTTTTCGGGTCAGGGTGGGCTTGTTGATGAACCCGTTCCTGTTCACCCGATAGTAGGTTTTCAGGGGTAGGCTGAAGATCTTAATGAAGCCTTCGCTGGCCTTATGGTCAAAGGAATCTTCTTCTGTGTACGTGGCCAATCTTGTATCATAGAGGGAATTCGGCGAAGTCCGGCCCGAAATCTCGATCGTGCCTTTGTACAGTTTCAGCTTTACCAATCCGTTCACAACCTTTTGTGTTTCGTCGATGAACGCATCGTAGGCCATGCGGAGAGGGGAGAACCAGAGGCCATTGTAGATAAGATTGGCGTAATCGTGCGCGATCTTCGCCTTCACGTGCATGACTTCCTTGTCGAGCGTCAACCTCTCCAGTTCGCGGTGCGCGAAGTGCAGGGTCACGGCGGCGGGCGCCTCGTAGATTTCGCGCGATTTTATGCCGACCAGCCGGTTCTCCACGAGATCCATTCGTCCGACACCATTCGCACCGGCGATGGAATTCAGAGAATCGATCAGATCAAATCCTTTCATGGCTCTCCCGTTCAATGCCACGGGGATTCCATCACGGAATTCGATTGTGATGTACTGAACCTTATCGGGGGCTTTTTTCGGCGAGACCGTCCGTTGGTACGCGTCCTCCGGCGGTTCGACCATCGGATCTTCGAGAACACCGCACTCAATGCTTGTCCCCCAAACGTTCTCATCGATGGAATACGGGCTCTTCTTCGTGGCCGCCACCGGTATGCCATGGCGTTCACAATAGGCGATTTCTTCCTCCCTCGAACGAAACTCCCACTCCCGCAGTGGCGCCAGCACAGTCAGCTCCGGGGCAAGCGCTGCCACCGCAGCTTCAAACCGCACCTGATCGTTTCCCTTTCCGGTACACCCGTGAGCCACGGCCGCGCACCGTTCGCGACGGGCAACGTCAACCAAAGCCTTTGCCAGCAGCGGCCTCCCGATGGACGTCGCCATTGGATAGGTGTGCTCATAGAGGGCTCCGGCCTTGAGCGATCGCCAGAGATATTCCCTGACAAACTCCTCCCGAAGGTCCTGAATATAGACCTTTCTGGCACCGGTCTTGTATGCTTTCTCCGCCAGCCCTGTCAGCTCCTTTCGCTGGCCCAGGTTTCCGGTTACGGTTACAATCTCTGCATTGTACCGCTCCTTCAGCCAGTGCACGATAACCGAAGTATCCAATCCGCCCGAATATGCCACAGCAATTCGTTGTTTTTTCACAGTGACTCCATAGAATGAGGAATGAGAAAACCCTTTGATTCTTGTCAGCCCGCGGTGGCGCGCCGTTCCGCCATCAGCGAACGGATAACCCGCATCACATCGGGGATTTTCTTGACCGAGGCCGGCGTCACCAGAATCGTGTTGTCGCCTGCCAGCGTGCCGAGGACGAGGGGGTGATGCAGGCTGTCGATGATTTCTGCAACACCCTGCGCCCGGCCGGGCAGGGTCTTAACGACGATGACGGCCTCATTTGCCCGGATGCCCTCGATTTCGTATCCGAGAAAAGCCCGGAGCTTTTTTTCTTCATTCTCCGGCTGAAGAACATACCGGGGTCCATCAGGGGCGTTGACACGTCCCACACCGAGCTCGCGCAGGTCCCTCGAAAGCGTTGCCTGCGTGACTTTGAACCCTGCACGCTTCAACTCGTGGGAAAGCTCGTCCTGGGTCGCAATACGCTTCTCCGACAGGATTTCCTTGATTGCGAGCTGACGCTTCTGTTTCATCGCTCCGCTCCTTGTGCCTGGTCACCATGGTTCTGTGAACAGAGGGCGGTCAGCACTGCTTTTTGCACGTGGAGCCGGTTCTCCGCCTGGTCAAACACGACGGACCGGGGTCCGTCGATCACGGCATCCGTGATCTCTTCACCCCGATGAGCCGGGAGGCAATGCATGACCAGGCAATCGGCAGGAGCCGCGCGCATCAGCGCCTCGCTGACCTGATAACCCGTGAAAGCCTTCCTTCGTCGCTCTGCTTCAGCCTCCTGTCCCATGCTTGTCCATACGTCCGTATAAACCACATCGGCGTTCCGTACTGCTTCCTGTGGATCGGCAACAATCTCGATTGAGCTCACACCTGCCGCACGGGCTCTCTGGACGATCCCCGGGTCGGCTTGGTACCCCTTCGGCGCCGCGAGGATGAAGCGAATGGGGTACAATCCCGAAATCTCGAGCCAGGAATTGGCGACATTGTTTCCATCACCGATAAACGCCACGGTAACACCGGGCTTCAATTTGCCGTATTGACGCACCGTGTAGAGATCGGCAAGCACCTGACAGGGGTGGGAAAGATCTGTCAGTGCGTTGATCACCGGAATGGTTGCAAACCGGGCAAGATCGACAAGGACCCGGTGATCGAACAGCCGTGCCACAAGGGCGCCGCAATAGCGCGACAACAGCAACGCTACATCATGAACCGATTCCCTTGTGCCGATACCGATGCTTTCCTGTGAAAGGAACGTCGTGTGGCCTCCCAGCTGGGAGACCCCCACTTCGAACGACACACGGGTTCTGAGGGAGGGTTTCTGGAAGATCATCGCCACGGTCTGTCCGCGCAGAGGAGCCACCGAGCGGTCGTGACGAAGCCGGTCTGTTTCCTCAAAGAGCAAATCGAGGTCTTTCCGCGTCAGGTCAAAAAGCGTCAGCAGGTCTTTCTTCATAGTGCAGCGTGCGCGGTCCCATTTCCATTGTCGTGCAGCATTTGCGTCCCGATCCCCTCGTCGGTGAAGATTTCCAACAACAGCGAATGTTTCACGCGGCCGTCCACAATATGCACTTTTCGCACTCCGGCGTCCAGCGTCTCGAAGGCTGAACGGACTTTTGGAATCATTCCGCCGAAAATTTCACCTCGTTCGATCATTCTGGCCGCTTCGGACCGTGTCAGTGTCGAAACCAGTGCCCCGTTCCCGAGAATCCCTTCGACGTCACTCAAGTACACGAGCTTTTCCGCTTGGAGCGCAGAAGCCACTGCGGCGGCGGCCAGATCGGCATTGACATTGAACACCTCACCCGAAGAACCCGTTGCGAGCGGCGCCACGACCGGCATGAGGCCGTTGCGCAAAAGAAGCTCCAGGAATACGGTGTTGACAGACGAGACAGTTCCGACAAGTCCAAGGTCCGAACCTTCCCTTTCCAGCCGTACCGCCTTCAACAAGGTGTTATCCAGCCCGCACAAGCCGACGGCGTTTCCTCCGGAGCGATTGATCAAATGCACAATTTCTTTGTTGACCTTACCGGCGAGCACCATCAAGACGACACGCACCATGGCTTCGTCCGTGTACCGCTGACCGTCCACAAACCGCGTTTCGATTCCAAGCGCGGACGCGAGGTCCGTGATCTCGCGTCCCCCCCCGTGTACGATGACAATGTTGATTCCGATCTTTCTCAGAATCGTAACATCCTTTGCAAACGTGTGTTTCAATGTTTCATCCGTCATGGCGGCGCCGCCATACTTGATGACGAACGTCTTCCCTTCATAGGTCTGAATGTACGGAAGCGCCTCGATCAGCACTTCTTCTTTGGTCGCGTAGTCGATAGCCTTGGTTTTCACGATCGATAGCTCGCGTTGATGTGCACATATTCCTTCGTGAGATCGCAGGTCCAGAACCGGGCCTCTTCCTTTCCTCGATTGAGGTCAACAACGATCATGACCTGTTCTCCTGCGAGCGCTTCGGCCGCTTTTTTCTCATCCAAAACGATCTCATAACCTCTGTTCAACACCGGCAGCTCGTTGAATCGGATTTCGACCGCGTCCGGGTCGACGTCTGCCCCCGAATAACCGACAGCAGCCATGATCCGTCCCCAGTTCGCATCATTACCATGCACGGCTGTTTTGACGAGATTGGAGTTTGCAACGGAACGTGCCACTGCCTCCGCTTCCGTCTCGGTCTTTGCTCCCTTGACACAGACTTCGATCAGCTTTGTGGCCCCCTCACCGTCCCTGGCAATCATTTTCGCCAGCTTGATCATGACATATTCCAGTGCGGCGCAAAAGAGTTGAAATTCCTCTGACTGCTCGCCAAACGCCCCGTTGCCGGCTGCACCGTTCGCCAACACCACGGCCGTATCGTTCGTGCTCATGTCGCCGTCAACCGTGATCCGATTAAAGGAATGCCGATTGGCCCGGTTGAGCGCCTTTTGGAGCAAGGGACGCCCGATGACTGCATCGGTCGTGATGAATGCCAGCATCGTCGCCATGTTCGGCGCGATCATGCCCGATCCCTTCGCCATGCCGCCGATCGTGACGACGGAACGACCGAGGGTGAACTGCACGGCGGATTCCTTCCGGTAGGTATCCGTCGTCATGATGGCCTCCGCGGCATCCTGCCCGCCACTGCCGCTCAAACGCGGAACGAGTTCCACGATCCCGGTCAGAACCTTTTCCATAGGCAGGTATTGACCAATGACCCCGGTTGACGACACCATAACCTGATCCTCCGGAAGAGCAAGTGCTCGGGCTGTTGCCTTCACCATATCCCACGCGTCGTTCAGTCCGCGTTCTCCCGTGCACGCGTTGGCGTTCCCGCTGTTCACGACAATGGCGGAACAGACGGACGAACGCTGAAGTTGAATCTTGTCCACAAGCACCGGCGCCGCCTGGGTCCGGTTCTGCGTGAACACCGCCGCCACTGCGGCCGGTTTGTCGGATCGAATGATGGCCAGGTCCTTCTTGGCCTTCCGGATCCCGCAATAGATCCCTCCCGCCGTGAATCCCCGGGCAAGGGTGACACCTCCCTGACATTCGCGGACATCATCGATCGTGCTCATAGAAGTGCCTCCGTTTCGCTCATGCCGAGCATCAGGTTCATGTTCTGAACAGCCTGTCCCGCCGCTCCCTTGACGAGGTTGTCGATCGCCGAAAGGATGATCAGACGACCGGATTCTCGGTGCAAGGAGTATCCGATGTCGATGAAGTTTGAGTGGGCCACATGCTTGATTTCGGGAACAGGCACAAAACGAATGAAGGGCTCCCCTTCGTAGTATTGCCGGAATGCTTCGCTGATTTCCGGTTCGCCGATATTCGACGCAAGGGGGGCGGAGATCGTCGTGTAGATACCGCGTGTGATCGGCAGCAAATGCGGAACGAAGGTGAAAAACACGTTTGCCTGCGCCAAATCGGCCACTGCACGCGCGATCTCGGGAATGTGTTGATGAGTTCCGATCTTGTAGGCCTTTACAGACTCGTTCACTTCGACGAACGAAAGCTCCGGTGACGTGCTTCGGCCGGCGCCGGAAACTCCGGACAGCGAGTTCACGACAATTCCTTTGGATTCAAGAAGTCCTTCCTTAAGGAGGGGGAGGAGGGGGAGAAGAATGCTTGTGGGGTAACAACCGGGATTTGCAACGAGCCGGGCACGTTGGATCTTCTCTCGATTCCACTCCGTCAGGCCGTACACCGCCTCCCCCAGCAGATCACCCGCCGTGTGTGTTTTCTTGTAGAACCGTTCATAGGTCCCCGGATCCGTCAGTCGGAAGTCTCCGCCCAGGTCGATCACGCGCTTGCCGCGTTTTAATAATTCGGGAACGAGATTCATCGCCTCGCCGGACGGGAGGGCAATGAACACAATGTCGCTCTGGCAGACAGCCTCGGCTGAATAACTCTCCAGCGAAGCATCGACCACCCCTGCGAGCCGGGGGATGACTTCGTGAATGTGCTTTCCTGCAGAGGCATTCGCAAAGAGCTTGTCGATTCTGACGGACGAATGTCTGGCGAGAATGGAAAGAAGCTCGGCGCCTGAATACCCCGAGGCGCCAAGAATAGAAACCACGGCGCTTGGCATGCATAATTATACGAAATAGTGTATAAATATGCAAGAACAAAATCGGCAAAAAAAAGCCCCGCGGGAAGCGCGGGGCTGGAGAGGATCTCTGTCAGATTGAAGGGATCAGTCGAATTTAACGCTGATCGACAAAACCCCGAAAATGTCCTGCAACCGGCCGCTCAGGAGCCACGTCCCGGACGCCAGTACCCGCTCTCCCACATATCCGTCAATCGAAATTCGGTTCACAAGGATACCGAGACCGAGAGAAACCTGTTGCTGAGCCGGTGTGAAGCCGAGGGAAGGGATATACCCCGGCTCCGAGGAAATCGTGTTTTCCGATTTCTGGCCGGGCGCCGGCGGCTCTGAGGTCGTGGTTACCGAGGAAATCCGCTTGAAATACCCCAGACGGCCATAGAGCCAGGAGAGCAGTTCAAACTCGGCTCCGACATTCAGCTTCGGCAAATCGAACCAGCTCATCTTGTTCTTTGTCGTCTGCAAGGGATTCCCCGGGCCTCCCGGCTGAGTCGTGACATCATTCGTCAACGAAATGCTCTGGACCGCTGCACCTACCGACACCCATCCGCCTTCAAAAGTTGAATTCACGCCCACTCCAACCTCGAACTCCGTGCGCCCGAAGTCATTGGGTTTGGTCAATACCGGCGATGGAGGAGCCGGTGTCGAATTGTCGGCGATTTCGGGCTCATAGCCGAATGTCGCAAACCGCACCTGGGGTACAAGGGTGAGTTTGTCCGAAAATTTCATGAAAGCGCGGCCGTTGACGCCGATTTCAGTCCCTGTGGCATCGTAGGAAGCCGCCGTCGGATTGGCTCCGGGATTGGCATCTGAAAAATCCGCCGTAGAAGAATTCAGCCGAAAGAGGACACCGGCATCCACAAGGAAACTCGAACTCAATTCCAGCAACATCCCGGCCTTGAATCCCGTCTGATTGTTCGAGACCTCAAATTTTTGCATGGCTCCCACAGTTCCCGTGCCGTCGTCGGTGTAACTCCATGACGACCGGTAGAGTGCGCCACCAATAGTCAGAAAACCGGCCCGGTACGCGGCAAAAACATGAAACGGGGCCTGAGGCTCGCCCGTCCCGAATCCGGCATACCCATTAATGGAAGGGATCATGTAATCGGAATTGGCAAACAGTCCTGCGCCGTACGAATTCTCAGCGAACATAGGCCCTTCCCGCTTGCCAATCGCAACGCCGACTGCCAGGTTCCCGAGACCCAATGTGTACGCCGCATATTGCCCGGGCGCGAAGTACTGGTTTCCAAAACTGTTGCCAAGCTCACCGAAGAGGAGGTCCTTGTTCCAGGCCGCATATGCGGGATTCACAAAAACATCTGTGAAATCCTGAATATACGGATTGGTTGGATTCCCGCCCAGAGCAGCTGTGCGGCCAAGACCGCCGCTCACTGCCTTGGGCTTTTCCTGGGAAACAACCGTACCAAGAACCAAAAAGAAAGCGACGACGGTACTCAGGTATCTGTTCATACAAATGGGATCCTTTTTGTTGTGGGAGGATATTGCTGTTTGAGTGTGAGCAATATAATCGCAAAAAAGATGGGCCACAACTTGCTTACTTGACGTGTGTCACGTTCCTAAGATCTGCAAAAAACCCGAATTCTTAACGCATTTTCACACAATCTTCATTATCTTGATGAGATTTTTGTGATTTCTACTCTGAGAAAGGCTGTATCCATGGGATTCACGTGTGGAATTGTCGGACTTCCCAATGTGGGCAAGTCCACCATTTTCAATGCTATTACCGCCGCCGGGGCTGATGTCGCCAATTATCCGTTTTGCACGATTGATCCCAACGTTGGCGTCGTACCTGTTCCGGACGTCCGGTTGCGTCGTCTGGCTGAATTGTACAACCCCGGCAAGATTGTTCCGACCACAATTGAATTCCTCGACATCGCCGGTCTGGTGAAGGGCGCCAGCAAGGGTGAGGGCCTTGGAAATCAGTTCCTCGGCCACATACGAATGGTCGATGCCATTGCCCATGTAGTCCGATGCTTCGACGATCCCAACGTCGTCCATGTGGACGGATCGGTCAATCCACAACGCGACATCGAGGTCGTCGAGACAGAGCTGATTCTGAAAGACCTGGAAACCGTGGAGAAGAAGCTCGCAGATGCGGAGAGGCGAATGAGGAGTACCGACAAGAAGGCAAAAGACGAGATGCGATTCTATGAGCGTCTACGAGCGCATTTTGCCACGGGGCGACTCGCTCGATACTTCACCGCGGAGGGAAACGAAGAGGTCCTCTGGATGCGTGATCTCCATCTTCTCACGCGCAAACCTGTGATGTACGTCTGCAACGTGCACGAACGCGACCTCCTCTCGGAAAATCCCTACGTTGCCGCAGTTCGCTCGATTGCGGCCCGCGAAGACGCGCGCGTGGTTGTCGTGTCAGCGGCGGTGGAAGCCGAAGTGGCCGAATTGCCGGAGGGAGAACGCCTTCCGTTTCTCGCGGAATTGGGATTGAAGGAATCCGGCCTCTCGAAAGTTATCCGGGAGGGATACGACATGCTTCACCTTGTCACCTTCTTCACGGCCGGGCCGAAGGAGGTGCATGCATGGACGGTTGAGCGCGGCACCGCAGCTCCCCAAGCGGCGGGTGTTATTCACTCAGACTTTGAGCGCGGTTTCATCCGCGCGGAGATTATGGCATTTGCTGATTTGGACCGCCTCGGTTCTGAGACTGCCGTCAAAGAGCACGGCCTCTTGAGAATCGAGGGGAAAGAGTACACGATTCAGGATGGAGATGTGGTGTACTTTAGGTTCAATGTCTGAAGAACATTCGCAGATTGCTGATTGCGCTGATGACGCAGACCATGACTCTTCCAAATTGCTTCTCCAAGGAAGAGCCTCGGACGGAATGACCTCTACAGCTTGGGTTTCTTCCCGAGTACATCCTCAACGCTCAGTACTTCCACCCTTCCAAGATTGAGATTTCTGATTCCCCGCTCCACAACGGCTTTGTCTCCCACCACAACCACCAACATTTTTCCGGGGACAATATATTCCCGCGCCACTCTCTCAACATCTTCTTTTTTCACCGCGAGGACGTTTTTCACATACGTGTTGAAGTAATCGTCGGGGAGGCCGTAGAGAATCATGTCGGCAAGCATCCCGGCGATTTGACCCACCGATTCGAAATTGTCCGCATAGCCGAGGGCAAGATAGTTCTTGGCCTTTTCAAACTCGTCCTCCGGGATTGGCTTGAGAATGCCTTTGAATTCCTTAAAGAATTCGGCCAAGGCACTGTCTGTCACGGCGGTGTGAACGGCTGAGGAGGCCATAAATGGCCCGGGAAGCGGTCGCATATCAAAGAACGAACCGGCTCCATAGGAATAGCCGTGCGTTTCCCGAAGATTCTGATTGAGCCTCGACGTAAAGGATCCTCCCAGCATGGTGTTCATCACCACCAGCGGAAAATAGTCCTTCGTTGTTCTGGCGACCCCGATCCGTCCCATGCGGATCTCCGACTGTGCGGCGCCGGGCTTGTCCACGATATACACAGTCCTTTGTTCTACCTGCGCCGCATCGGGCCAGTTGACGGTGGCCGTTGTCCGCCCCTTCCAGGATCCGAACACCGCCTCCAGCTGCTTCTCAAGCTCGCGACGGCCGATTTCCCCCACGACGATCAGCGCGGCATTGTTGGGATGGTAATACGTTTCATGGAACCTCTTTAAATCCGCCACCTTCATGGCCCTTAGCGATTGCTCATTCCCGATACTCGGAATTCCATACGGGTGCCTCGGACCGAACAGCTTTCGGCTGAAGGTGATTGAAGCAATTGTTGAAGGCTGATCATGCCATTGAAGCAGTAAGGTCAGACGTTCCTTTCGAAGCCTTTCCAGTTCCTCAACTGCAAACCGGGGTCTCACGGCAATGTCTGCCATGAGCGCAAGCGCCTCTGCCAGTTTCGAAACCGGCGTGTGAAGCGCGACAGAACTGGTATGCGCTCCTGCTCCCGTAGAGATTCGGGCACCCAGGAAATCGATCGCATCTGCCAATTCGAGGGCTGAAAGGGCGCCGGCGCCCTCATCCAGCATGGCCGCCGTAAGGCTTGCCAGGCCATTCTGATTCGGAGGATCCATGGCGGAACCGGTTTTGATCATCAGGTTAACCTGAATGATCGGCACCCCGCGTTTTTCCATGAACACGACGGGGAGTCCATTGGAAAGCCTGAACCGTTGGATGGCAGGCAGTTGGAGGGGCCGCGGGGCTGCCAGAGCCGGCGGTGAACTGCGGTCGGGAACTTGGCCGGTTGCCGGAGAGCCCAGAACAAAGCTGGTGATGATCGCAAGCGTCAGTTTCTTTCTCATGGTTTTATCTCCGTGCTTTTTGCGGCCGCAAGCTCCTTCTTACCCGTCGGAACAATGCTCAGCACCACACGCGCTTCATCCCGTAGATAGGTTTGAATCATTGCCCGAATATCGGGCGGGGCAACGGCTTTATAGCGAGCCAGATCTTCGTTGAAGTAATCCGGATTTCCGGTTCGGACATAGTACGCGTTCAGTTGATCCGCCTTTCTCGACGAAGTCTCAAGACCGTCAAGAAACCCCGCCTCAAACTGGTTCACCGCCCTCTGAAGTTCCCGGGTTGCGGGTTGTTCCGTCTTTAGCTTGTCGATTTCCTCCTGAATCACCGCCTCGATTTCTGCCAGGGTATGTCCTTCACGCGCGGTTGCGACGATCCAGAAAGACGATGCGAGAGCTGCGGACCACTGAAAGGCCGATACGTCCTGCGCAATCTGCATGTCGTAAACGAGGCGCTTGTACAACCGGGAATTTTTTCCACCGGCGAGGATATGAGCCGCAAGGTCCATTTCCGCATCCCCGGGATGGTACGCCGGCGGCGTCAGCCATGCCATCGTGAGCCGCGGAAGCTGGACGCGATCCTCCATGAGCAAGCGTTTCTCCGATGCGAGAAATGTCGCGGGGGGATCAAGTGGTTCGGTCGGCTTTCCCCGAGGTATCTCGTTAAACCATTTTTCCACCAGGGCCCGGGTTGTTTTCGGATCAATATCTCCCGCCACGACAAGACTGGCGTTGTTTGGAACATAATACTTCTTGAAGAACTCAACCACATCTTCGTAGCTTGCCGCCGAGAGATCTTCCATGGATCCGATCGTCGGCCATGAATAGGGGTGGTTCTCAGGATACAGAGATCTTGCCATGACGATCCATACCATGCCGTAGGGCTGATTTTCGTAACGCTGGCGCCGTTCGTTCTTGACGACATCTCTCTGTCCATCCACCTTTGCCGGAGACATGGCGTCGAGCAGATAGCCCATCCGGTCGGATTCAAGAAACAGGGCCAGTTCGAGCGCGTTGCTCGGAAGGTTCTCATAGTAGTTCGTGCGGTCTGTCGTGGTTGATCCGTTGTTGTCTCCTCCCGCCGCTTCGAGCCACACGTCGAACATGCCTTCAGGCACATTGGCCGATCCTTCAAACATGATATGTTCAAACAGATGGGCAAAACCTGTCCGTCCGGGCTTTTCATGTCCCGATCCGACATGGTACCACATGTTGACGGCTACGCGGGGAACTGTATGGTCCTCATGCAGAATAACCGTCAGCCCATTGTTCAGCCTGAACATTTCGTAGGGTACCGTCAAACCGCTGTCCTGGGCCGAAAGGACAAAGAGGGGAATCAAGAACGCCAGGGGCCAGCTTTTCATACATTCTTCTCCGAGAATTTGTTCAAATCCGGTTCAGAATACAGATTAGTTCGTGAAAAGTAAAGCTCGTGGCTTTCCGTCTTTTGAGAACAGCTTATCCCGCGCATTTGCAAGATCAGGAAGGTAGATTTTTTCATCATCCTGGATCTCATGGTTGACCATTTTCTCTACACTGTGGTCTCTCTTGAGTAGTCCCTCCGCCGTTCATCACTTGATGATGTTCCCTTGTCACACCGCGGGCGGCATTTTCATTTTCCCTGGAGGATCTTCCTTTTGGCTTTCGGATTCCTGAAACAAGAAAAATGATCGCGCAACCTAAAGAGAGATTGCGCTTTCACCGGCGAAATCACTTATCCCTCAAAGGCACAATTTTTGTGGAGTTTGACCCGCACGACACATGGTGGTTCGTCGAGGTTTTCAGATTCATTCCTGATTGCCCACGACACTCCCTCTACCGATGAGCCATGGTTTCATCACAGACAGGTTTGTTGTTCAACTCAGAAGAAAGGATTTTGTCATGAAATATTTCCTTTCAGTTTTGTGCCTTGTCTTCATCTCCTCCTCCCTGCTCGTTGCGCAAGGCCCGGGAAAGATCGCCGGCAAGGTCACGGACTCCCAGTCGGGAGAACCCCTCATTGGCGCCAACGTGATCATCGCGGGCTCAACACAAGGTTCCGCCACGGACATTGAGGGCAATTACTACATTCTGGATGTTCGTCCTGGAAGTTACACCCTCCGGTTCAGCTACATCGGTTATCAAACTCTGACGGTCTCCAACGTCATTGTCACGTCGGAATTGACAACCGAGGTCAATGCAGAACTCTCGAGCGAAGCGATTGCCGTGCCTGAAGTCGAGATCGTGGCCGAGCGTCCTCTTGTCAGCAAGAGCGCGACGAATGCGATCATGACGATCCGCTCGGAGGAAATCAAGAACATCCCCACCCGCGGATACCTTGACGTTGTCGCCCTCCAGCCCGGCATCGTCAAGCTTGGGAACAATCTCTACGTGCGCGGAGGCCGTTCGGATGAAGTTGCCTATTTCATCGATGGCATGATCGTCAACAATCCGTACAACAGCACCAATGCAGGGGCTGTGGTCAATGAATCCATAGAAGAGGTCACGTATCAGGCGGGGGGATTCAGTGCTGAGTATGGGTTCGCGAATGCCGGGCTTGTCAGCGCGACGACCAAGGGCGGCACCGAGCGCTACACATTCTCGGTCGGTGTGATTTCCGATGAGATGTTCTACAAGCGTGCGGCTCCTAAGGATTCGCTTCAGTTTGTCCGCGACGGTTTGCAGGCTCCTCACGGATTCCGCTCCTATGGAACATCCACCTTCCATTTGTCAGCCGGCGGGCCCTTTCCCGGCGTCGGATCTGCTCTTCGTTTTCATGTGGGGACGGAATACACGTATGCCCTCGACGGGAATCCAAGTGTCGGGCGCAAATTCTATCTTCCGAATAACACCTCGAAGATCTTGACACTCAATTCGAATCTGATTTGGGACATCAAGCCGTTCAATCTCCGCCTCGGGGGCTTCACAAGCTTCACCAACGACCGGATTCCCAATCAGTATCATTCGGTGTTCAATTCCGAACGGAACCTGAAACGCGAGCGCTCAACTCATGCATATTATCTGAGAGGAACTCACACGCTTGGAGCTTCGACTTTCTATTCCGTTATGCTGAGCTTTTTCCAAACGGAGCATGAGCAGGGCGATCCGGTCTGGTTTGATGACATTGATTCGTATGGGGACCCCGTGAAGAACCCGGTCCTCAGCGGGCCGGGCCGCAATCCTCCGAACAGGTTTGCAAACCTCTTTGCGGGTCCCGGGTACGTCAATTTTGCGTACGAATACAACCGCTCCTCATACTGGAGCGTGAAGGTTGATCTGACCCATCAGCTCGATCGTTCGAATCTGCTTAAGGTCGGAGGCGAATACCGGTACAATACAATTCGATACTGGTCCACGCTTCCGGCGCGGTTCGCGCTCGCAAAGGCCGCCAGTCCTTCTTTCACGCGCGAGGAGCTTCTTCGAAATTCGTACACAGCCAATCTCGGGTTGACGGTGGATGGGGTAGCAAAGGGCAAGAAGACCTTCCTCGATGACGGCAGCCGGAACAGCGCGCCTCATCCGATCATCGCGGCCATCTATGCCCAGAATAAGCTGGAACTTCCCGATCTCGTTCTGAACATCGGTTTGCGATGGGATTACATTAATGCGAATGTGGACAGGATCAAAGACCCGACCAACATTCATATTGTATCTCATCCCTCCGGTAATTATCAGATGATCGCGGAGGACAACTTCGAACCGGGTGAAGCAACGACATCCTTCAGCCCCCGGCTCGGGTTCTCCTTCCCTGTCACCGACCAGACCGTCTTCCATGCTCAGTACGGCCATTTCATTCAGCATGTCGAATTGAACAGGCTGTACACGAGCACAACGAGGCTGGTCCAGGAGCTGACTGCTGGAAACTATGTCACGGTGGGTAACCCAAGCCTGAAACCGGAAAGAACCATCACCTATGAGGTTGGTTTTAGCCAGCAAATCGGCCCCAATGCCAGCCTCGACATTACGACGTACTACAAGGACATCCGTGACCTGGTCCAGTTGCGCAACGTGTTTGCGAAACCGGTTGCGTATGCCCAGTATACGAACGGTGATTTTGGGACGGTTAAGGGACTTTCTTTCTCATTCAATTTGCGCCGAACAAACCGTGTTTCGGCGATGGTGAATTACACGCTTCAATATGCATCCGGAACCGGATCGGGAGCCAATACAAATTTCAATATTGCATGGCTTGGCACGAACTTCCCGACCTTTGTCTCACCCCTTGATTTCGATCAGCGGCACACGGGGAGCGTGAACGTCGATTTCCGCACCGAGGCCGGCGACGGGCCCATCCTGTACGACATGAAGCCCCTAGAGCAGGTCGGCGTCAACCTGTTGCTGACCTTCGGCAGTGGCCGTCCATACACGCCGGCCCGCCCAAGCACGGTCCTCTTCGGACCGGGATGGGAACAACCTGTTGCGGCCATGAATCAGACATATTCACCGTGGAACTTCCAACTTGACCTCAAGGTCGATAAGACCTTCTCGGTGGGACCAGCCACGGTCAATGTTTATTTGTGGATGCTCAATGTCACGAATGCCAAGAACGTGACCTTTGTGTACAACCAGACGGGGCTACCGAACGACGACGGGTATTTCCGTACGACAGACGGGCAGGCGTATGCGGCGGAGAACGGTCAGGCGGCGGTTGATGGATATCGGTACAGGCTTGCCGCCCCAGGCAACTATGGAACGCCGCGTCAAACGCGTCTTGGAGTGCGCGTGGATTTTTAACCGGCTTTTGAATATGGTCAATTTCTTGATTCGCTGAGGAGATTTCACAATGAAAACAATCTTGAATCGAAGCCGGCTGGCGATGGCGGTCATCCTGTTCCTTGGGATTGGTCTGACAATCGCCGACGGCGGCGACCGAAAAGACAAGAAGCCTGTGACGCGGCTTGAAAAAACGGGCGTTCTCGAATACAAGAACTTCGACGGGAATCGCATCAACGCGATCATGGGTAACGATGGTCAATATGTATCCCAGGTTGTGACCGGAAATTCCGGCATGGAATGGCCCAAGGGCACATTCAAAACCATTGATTATGCTGCAGGCGTCTGGGTAGCCGGCAAGGTCGGTAACGAATTCAGGACCGCGGCAGCGGAGTATGCCTCGGAGTTCACCCCGGGCAAGATCGTGGGTGGCGTGGCAGATGACGCCACAAAGCCCCACTATCGGTGGTATAAGATCACACGGGCAGACCTTATCACGCCCGGCGACGATTATCAGAACTGGCCCGTAGGCGACGGCGCACCTGTAGATTCCCTCGGAAATCCACTGTTGATGGGCGATATGACCATGTGGTGTGTCTTCAACGACATGGATGGAGCGCGCCACGCGAACATCTTCGGAACCCAGCCCCTTGGGATCGAAGTCCAGCTCACGGTTTGGGGATATGATCGGCCGGATGCCTTTGGCGACATGATGTTCATCAAGGCCAAGATCATTCACAAAGGCACGGCGACGATCGATTCCACGTTCATCGCTTTGTGGGATGATCCGGATCTTGGCGACGCGGGAGACGATTACGTCGGCTGTGACACGACGCTGAGTCTCGGGTACTGCTGGAACGCGGACAACAATGACGTGGGGTATTACGGCACACAGCCTCCCGCCATTGGTCGTGATTTCTTTCAGGGTCCCATTGTCCCTTCGCCTGGAGACACCGCCCTTGTATCCGGTCGCCGCATTCCGGGCTACAAGAATCTGCCGATGTACTCGTTTGCCTACTATATCAACGGTGCAACCTATCCCCGGCGTGATCCTGAGAATGCTCAAGAGGCCTTCAACTACATGACCGGGCGGTATCAGGATGGTTCTCCGTTCATCAATCCGATGACTTCACAACCAACACGGTTCGTGTTCCCGGGCGATCCGGTCGCCGGATCAGGTTGGAGTGAAATCAATCCAACGATTCTTTCACCCGGCGACAGGCGATTCTTGATGTCTTCCGGTCCGTTTACGTTCAATCCAGGTGACACTCAGGAAGTTGTGTTCGGTGTGTTGATTGCCCTCGGCGCAAATAACAAGAACAGTGTTGCCGTGCTGAAGGAAATCGATGCCATGGCGCAGACGGCTTACGACGTTAACTTCGCCCTGCCCCCGTCTCCTCCGGCACCGAACGTCACGGTGACGGAGCTCGACGGGGAAGTATCCTTTGCCTGGGAAGACAACGCCGAGAGTTACGTTGCTCAGGACCTGATCAAAAAGGATACATCTGGAAATACGACCCAGTATGTTTTTGAGGGTTATGTCGTCTATCAGGTTGATCACCCGACGGCTCCCACGATCTATCGAACGTTGGCGACGTATGATCTGGACAACATGGTTCTGGCGATCAAGGACTTCAAGTACGACCCAAACTACGGTGAGAATGTCGAAGTCACTGTTGTTAAGGGAACCAACTCCGGGTTACAGAGGAAGTACTCCACGAAAATGGATGCCCTCTCGGGACTTCCGCTGGTCAACGGAAATCCCTATTACTTCATCATAACATCCTACGCGTACAACGAATGGGGTGTCCCTCACATGCTGGAGAGCTCCCGATCAATTATTACCGTTCGTCCGCACGCGCCTCCGCCGGGCACACGATGGAACGCGGCGGTGGGCGACACCATCCGTGCGATTCACGCCGCCGGATTGAGCGACGGTACCGTGACACCCATTGTCGTTGATCCGACCAGAGTGACCGGACACGACTACGAAGTCACCTTTGCCTACAGCGCGGTTGATGATGACTACAAATGGACGCTGAAGGACCTCACAACAAACTCGAATAGACTGGTGAACATGACTCAGGCCGGGGATGGAACGGCTCCTTTTGTTGACGGATTGCAGATGAAGGTTGCCGGTCCTCCGCTTGCTATCAAGGAGTGGTCCTTCGAGCCGGCCGGCGACCGATGGTTCACCGGGGTCAACTGGGGAGGGCACGAATTCTTCGGCGGACTCGATCTTGGCGTCAACTTCTTCGGCAGCAGCATCACACCGGCTCAATACGTGACCGTGGAGATCCGCTTTCATACCAACGTTGCCGACGGACAGCGGGCGTACATGTACCTCCGCGGAGGAACACCCAGTTACGGATATGTCAGTTACGAACTTCAGCATTTCTCCGTTTGGGATGTCACCTCCAATCCTGAACGCCAGTTGGCGGCCGGTTATGTTGAGCAAGCGGGCTCGGCGGCCAACAATAATCTCTGGCAGCCCACGGCAAGCAGTGCAGACCGGGAGTACCTGTTCATCTTCAATACGGATTACACTGCGACGCCGGATGCCCTCTATACGGGTGTGAACGCCCTTTCGGGAGCTGCGACCATGCCGACGTTATACGCGCTGTGGCCCCTGCAGCGTGGAACGATGCCGTTCAATCCCCAAGACGGCCAGGTGTTCACGATTGTCCCGAATTTTGTGAACACTGAGAACGACCGGTTCACATTCACAACAGCAGGTTACCAACCTACCGTCAGTCCAGAGCTGGCAAAGTCCGACGTTGCGAAGATCAATGTGTTCCCGAATCCATACTTCGGAGCTCAGGTAAACGAACGCGATCCGCTGAATCGGTTTGTCACGTTCTCTCGCCTCCCGGAACAAGGGAGGGTGGTCATTCGGATCTTTACGGTCTCCGGTGTGCTTGTGCGTCAGCTCGAGCACTCCCCCGGCTCGACCTTCGAGCGCTGGGACTTACGCAACACAGACGGCATTCCGGTTGCCAGCGGCATGTACCTGATCGAAGTAGACATCAAAGATGTCGGAACCAAGATCCTGAAACTCGGGGTGATCCAGCCCGAGGAGCGGTTGGATCGACTTTAAGATCGTGCGGCCGGAGGCTCCTGGCTCCGGCCTCTCGAACGTTTTGCCATGACACGAAAGAAAATCCTAAGGAGTGTATCATGAAAACAATCTCTCGGACAACGGTCTGGGCGCTCCTCCTCAGCGTGCTGGCCGGCAGTGTGGCTGTCGTTGAGGCGGGAACCGGAAGGCGGAAAGGGACCTCGGGTGCACAGGAGTTGTTGATTCCGCTCGGTGCCCGCGGCATCGGGCTCTCGGGTTCCTACACCTCTGGAATCCAGGGCGTGGAGGCTATGTATTGGAATCCTGCCGGCGTGGCCATTCTCCCGGGCTCTGCGGAGGCAATGTTCACGCACATGAACTATATGGCTGATGTGAGCGTTGAATATGCCGCGGTCGCTGCAAGACTGGGCGAATTCGGCACGTTGGGATTCAGCATTCAAACGCTCAACTTCGGAGACATCCCCATTACGACGACCGCCTATCCCGACGGGACAGGTGAGACCTACTCGCCGAACTACATCACGCTCGCGCTGAATTTTTCCAAAATGATGACCGACCGTATTGCTTTTGGACTCAACCTCAAAGTGGTGTCGGAAACCATCATGAGAGAAAGCGCAACGGGCATCGCATTTGATTTCGGTCTGCAGTATCAGACGGGCTTGCGCGGGTTCAAGTTCGGTGTGGCCATGAAGAACCTCGGGCCGAACATGCGGTTCGATGGACCGGACCTGGAACAGACCGTACAAATTCCCGGCACCGAGCCGGGATCACAGCCCCGGCCCTTGCGGATCACCGCACAGGAGTTCGACCTGCCGTCAACCCTCGAATTCGGGACATCCTATGAGATATCCCTGATGGCACAATCGAGTCTTGTCCTTACCGGAACCTTCGTCCACAACAACTTTTCCTACGATGATTTCAGAATCGGCGGAGAATGGTCGTACGACAACACGCTGTTCGTGCGAGGCGGTTATTCGCTCTCTCCGGACCTACCGACGGAGGAAGCGATGTACACGTTCACGGTAGGCGCAGGTGTCAAGTTTAATCTGAGTCCGACCATGAACATCGCCGTGGACTATGGCTACCAAGCCACAGAGTTCTTCGACGATAATCACGTGTTCGGCATCAAGCTCGGATTGTAGACACCTTAACAGAGAAACAAAAAAGGGCCGGTCCTCTTCCTCCTTCAAGGGCCGGCCCTTTCCATTGCAAGGCGAGTCTGCCTTCGCTACGTTTTCTGCTGTTTCTTCTTTGCGGCGGGAAAGAGAATATTGTTGAGGATCAGCCGGTACCCGGGTGAGTTTTTGTACAAATTCAGATCCGTCGGCGGGTCACCGACGGCATGCTGGTAATCTTCGGGATCGTGGCCTCCGTACCACGTAAAGGTCCCCCGACCGAAATTTCCGTGCAGATATTTCACTTCCTCCGTTCCCTCCCTCTCTGCGAGGATCACCACCGTTCGTTTGATGAGGCTCTTTCGGAACGCCGTGGTCTGGCCCATAAAACCCCGCACAATGTTCACATGGTTCTGTGTCAACATGGACGGTACAGGATCATACTTCGCAGAGAATTCGAACAGAGTAAAATAGTCGGTGTTCGGATCCCGCAGGGGCGGCGGATCACTCGAAGGAATATCGATATCGGAATACTCGTAACGCAAAGGATTCATATCGAGAGTGAATCCCTCAAACGCCAAAGTCTTGCCGAAGTCCAGAGCTTCCTGGGCGTTCCTGTCCGGCGGATCACCATCGAACATGACGTCACAAATGTCCACCCCCTCCGCAGCAAGAGCGACATCATAGCTGTCCGTCGCGGAACACATTGCAAACATGAATCCCCCCTGTCCTATGTAATCCCTGATTGCCCGCGCAACCGCTTTCTTCTCTTCAGACACCTTCTTGAATCCCAATCTGTGAGCTTCCCGCTCGTACAGAAGTTGTTGGGAAATGTACCACTGGGCATTCCGGTAACTCGCATAGAATTTGCCGTATTGCCCCGTGAAGTCCTCGTGGTGAAGATGGAGCCAATCGTATTCCGTTATCTTTCCCGAAAGAACGTCCTCGTCCCATACTTTGGTATAGGGAATCTCTGCGTATTCCAGCGCGAGCGTTACGGCATCATCCCACGGTTTGAAGTTCGGCGGAACGTAAACGGCTATTCTGGGCGCCTTCTCCAGCCGGACCACATCGGTGTTGCTGTCTTCCCTCTGCACGTCGGCATAGATCCGTGTCGCCGCCGCTCCCTCCAGTGCTTCAAAAAGCACCCCTCGTATCCTGCACTCCCGCGCGAGCACTTCGCTGTACTCCATGACAAACGATCCCCCCCGATAATTCAGCAACCAATCCACAGTACCGCCGCGCTCCAGAAACCAAAAGGCAACGCCGTACGATTTCAGATGATTCCCCTGGACCCCATCCATCGGGATGAGAAGCCTCGACTGCGCCCTTGCGCCGGTCACCACGATGCAGAGAAGAAGCATCATCCCCGAAATCATCCGCTTCATAACACATCCCCCCTGAGTCGCCGGATACGTTTCCGCGCCTCTTCTGCGTGGATGGAACCCGGAAACAATCTGAGGAGTTCCTCATATGTTTCAATGGCCAGGGGAGAAACATGCATTTCCCTTTCGTAAACCTCACCTATCCTCATCAAAGCCAGATCCCGCAGAATACTTGACGGCATATCGTCGGCTATGCTCCGAAAGGCTTTCACTGCGTCGTCGTACCGGCGCAGGCGAACGAGGAGTTCGCCCACGGTGAACGCTGCATCGTCCGCGAGGAGGGCGGTTGGAAACCGACGCAGAATGGACCGGAAGGCTTCAAGCGCCTCCGAGTCTCTTTTCTGTCGACAGAGCAAGTCCGCCGAAGCATAAGCCTTCAATGCTTCTGTGAACAGCCCGTGATTCTCTTCAATAAAATACCGCAGGCTCAGCGCATCGTTTGCCAGGTCTGTAGCCGGCTGGGCGGCCAGACGGCCCAGCACTGCCAGAGCGGAATCGAATTCCGCCGTGTAGTAGTCCAGTTCCGCCAGATGAAACAATGCGCGGTCGCGCATGTCGGCCGATCGAGATGACGACAATAACGTGTACGTTTCGCGTGCCTTTTCGAGATCATTCTTCGCCACCAAAACATCGGCCCTCTCCAGGAGGGCTTTCTCGGCGACTGGGAGACCCGCTCCGGCCCGAACCGCCTCATTAAAAGCTGCCAAAGCTGCATCCAGATCACGGAAACGGTCTCTCTGAAGAATCCCCATCCGAAAATATGCTTGTGCTGCATGCCGCGTGCCGGAGTACTCCTGTGCAACCGAAGCATACAGCTTCAGGGCTGTTCCGGAAGAGAGGGCGCTTTCCGGAATTGCCCTTCGCGGTGCGGGAGGAGCCGCCGTCGTGTCTTGGTCGATCGTCAACTCTTCAATGGCACGCGCATACTTCAGACGGATGAGCGGGATAAGTTCGGTCGGGGGATCTGCTTTCAACGCTTCATCGCAGGCAGACGCTGCAATGCGATACTCCCCCTCGTCCGCGGCCCGCTCCGCAAACTTGAACAACTGCGCTCCCCTCGCCCGCATTGTCCTGTCAATAATCCGGTACTGTTCCAACGCTGCGTCGTACCGCTTCTCTTCCATCAACACCCAGGCATAGAACTGTCGGAGAGGAACGAAATCCTCGCGCTTGGTGAGTGCTCGCGCAACGACTTCTCGTGTTGCCGTGATCGCTTCAGGCCGGCCGAAGAACACAGATATCCTTGACTGTATGTCGGAGAGCTGGGCGGGTTGAAGCACGAGCAACTGCACGAATTCCTCCGCCGCCCTGCCGTACTGTTGAAAGGCTCCATAGAGGTTGGCGAGTTCACTGAGAAACAGGTGTGGGTCACCCGTGATCTTGCGTGCCCGCGTGAACAGGTCAATTGCCCGGTCATACAGACGGAATTCCAGCATCTGACCGGCGATCAGCCGGTACATGGAGGGGTTCTTTGAATCAAGCCGTACCACGGCCTGCCAGAGCGAATCAGCCGTAGATTCTTTCCCCATTTGGTAGTACACGCTCCCCAGCGTGGCGAGCAGTTGGGGGTTGTTTTGCTCCAACGTGAGGCGATATTCGATCAATTCAACCGCCTTGTCATACTCCCGAAGCTGAACGTAGCCACGGCGAAGTGCCTCAAAATAAACGTAGTTTCGCGGATCGGTCAGGAGAAGTGATTCATAGATGGGCACGGCGCGTTCCCAGTCGCCCGCCCTTTCGAAACTCTGAGCCAGGCGCAATTTCACGATCGCTTCGGGCTCCTGTCCCATCAGAGGCACGCGATGGACGGCGAGCACAAGAACGATCATCAGGATCCAGCGGCCGTTCTTCATGTTGTTCCTCAACATCGGAATCATTTCAATCGTTCTGTTGTGCGGCAATTCTCGTCTGATACTCACGGGCCGCCTGCGCCGCCTTCTCGTTTTCCCCCATCTGCCCGTAAATCTGGGCAATCGCCTGATAGGCTGCAAGCATATTTGGATTCGCCTTGAGCAAGAGTTTCAGGCGCCGAACGGCCTCAAGCGGCTGGCCCCTTCGCAGAGGCACCTGAGTCAGGGCAAAATGGGCTGACCAGTATTCCGGATGAAGACGAAGTGCGGCGTGAAATTCGTGCTCCGCCCCGTCCAAATCCCCCTCCATCATCAAAGCCCATCCAAGGTGATGGTGCGCCCGCGAAGAAAGGGAATCAAGCTGAACGGCTCGTTCTGCCAGAGGTTTTCCCTCGCGCACATCACCGCGTGAGAGATATGACCATGCGCGAGAGGTCAGCCACGCGACGAAAGGCGAGGTAAAATGGAGGCTGTCCGGCTCGAACCTGAACACCTCCATAATCTCCGGCGTTGCTTCCCTGGTCTGGAAGATCGGATTCACATTCACAACTTCAAACCAGTTTCGAAGAACAGCCAGGTGGGTGACATTGTGTCGAACGAGAAACTCCTTTGTGGCGGAAAGGTTCTTAAGATGATCAATGATTTCGGGGGAGATCAATCCTACCATATCCACAATGCGTCTCTCCGAATAATATGCAAGCGCCCCCACGTCGTGGGTTGCGACAATGGCATCCTGCGGAAGGTGATCGCGAATCCACAAAGCTGTGCGGACCTGGCGATCAGAGATGTACTTGCATGATTCCTGATAGAGAACTCTTCCGTCCCAGACGCCCAGAGCGAACTGGATGATGAGAAAGGCCATCAAGGTTATCTGTACAGCTCGGATCGTACGCGCAGACAACAGACGGGAAAATCTCTCTCCCGCTCGCGTCGACATCCAGTGCAGACCCGACAGGCCGAGGAGGATGACAAACGGCAGAATCGGCATCATGTAACGTCCGTTCTGATACAAATAGGGGAGCTTCATCCAGTATGAGGTGAAGAGGCCAACAGTGAACAGAAGGGGAAGGACGGTGTCCGACGGTTGTCGTCGAACCGCTTGAAAAAGAGACTGAAGAATTCCTCCGCCTGCAAGGACAGAAACAATAACAATGTGGTTGCCGGTAAGCCAGTGAAAGACAGCACGAGGAAAATCTGTCCCGGTACCGCTGTAGTACGCAAGTTTGGCGGCATAGGTGTTTGGAAGAATGGATCCCGAGAGAGAGAGGTTGAAGCCGGCATATCCCAAGCCCAGCACACAGGCGATTGCCCCTGCCTGGACCAGCCAGGGAGACCGTGACCATAAGGCCTTCCGTTCAGCTCCGGGTACGGTTAACCGTCGGAATCCCCAATCTGCCGCCATCGCCGCGTAGAGGATAACTGCTTCGGGCCGTGTCCAGAGCAGTAATCCGCTCACAATGCCGAGCATGATGCCTTTTTGCGACTGATAGGAATGAACGGCCGCAAGCAAGAGCGCGATGAAAAGCGTTGTTTCCATTCCGGAAAGCGCGGCCCAGTGCAGACGCGGCTCGAGGGCGAACAGGACCGTGCCTGCAAGTGCGGGAAGAATTGCGCCGTCGAACACGCGCTCCGTGAGCTTGAAGAAATACACGATCGCGACAATATAGGCCAGTACACCGAGGACATAACTCAGGATCATCTCGTGATGCGTCACCAGGAATCCTGCGGCCGCCAGGAGAGTATAGAGAGGCGCCGTCGAGCCCGATGTCGGCATTTCATCTTTGTAGTACGAGAAGCTTCCGTGCTCAGCGAGATTCTTCGCGAACTGGAGATGGATCCATGGATCATCCAGGGGAAAACCGAACCCTTTGTTCGAAAAGTAGGCGAACGATCCCGTTGCAGCGGAAAAGACGATGCACACAAACACGGCGACGACGATCGCGATATGCTGTTGCTTCAGCCTCATGGAGCAGGATCAAACCGGGGGAAGGGTTTCAAGAGGACAGAGGAAAGATGCGCAAACAGGACAAGGACAGCCAGCGGCTTGGGAGCATGGAAAGCCACGCTTTCCCAGATATTCCAGGACAGTTCGGGGTCGAACAGAACCTGGGCGCGGTCGAGAAACACGAACACCGTCGGAAGGGCGACAACTGCAAACACGGACCAAAAGATTACCGGCGAGAGATTCAATCCCCCTCTGGTCATTCGCCAGTACAAAAGCGCAAAGACCGGAAGCAGCATGACGTACTGATGTTCCCAAACGTGCTTGTAGAAGAGAACGTATGCCAGAAGCCAGAGGAGATAGAATTCAGGTCCCTCGGGGCGTTGAGACTTGAAAGTCACATACAGGGCCGTTCCGATGATCAGCATGGTCCACATCAAAATCGGCACTTCCATAAGTTGGTCCATCTGGGGAACCCTCTGACCCAGCACGTGAAGGTCCCCCGTCCACAGTCCCGACGCTCGAACGATCATCATCCCCATCAGGGCGGCAAATCCCTGGTTTCCGAGAAGCGTCGATACCGTCATACGGGCAGTGTAGTTTTGGGCGAATTCCGGGTAACTGCCGGGAACCGCCAGAAAATACGGCAGGCCGGCAAGTACGGCTGCCCCTCCTGCCGCGAAAATGGAGAGCCACTTCCGTTCGCGGAGCAACACGGGAGCGAACAGCGCAGAATTGGACTTCAGGACAAGGGAGAGCGACCACCACAGGTCACCTTGAAGTCTCTTTCCCCGCGCCCAGGCGATGATGCACCAGAACATGATGCTCGCCATAGCGTAAGAGAATTGGCCCATATAGAGCTCAAGGTACATGGGCGAGAACACCAGCCAGAGGACCAGAGCTTTCACCGCGTCGGATTTCCGGTCGAACAACGACCATGTCAGTTTAAGATTGACAAGGAGGATAAGCTCCAGGAGGACGATCCAGATTCCGTACGCAACAAAGGGCGGAAGCGGCTGGATCGCTAACCCAAGAGTAAGAGCCACGAACGGATGGTATCGATAGGGATAGTAATAGGGAACCGACTGACGGTCCGGCGATGTCGAATAGACACTCACGCCGTCAACAAGATTCGTACCGGCTTGGTACACGGCAAAAAAATCCGCGGCCTGCCCGGATCGGTGCATGGCATCATCGAAGAGGGGATTGAGGAACCCCATCCCGAGCGACAGGAGCATACAACAATGAATTGCCACAGCCGCGATCAGAATGATGTTTTCCGAATGGTACCCGCCGGGTGACGCTGGGGTGTCGAGGGAATTCATCTGGGGAGTCCGCTAGGCGCGCTCAAATACCAGGACGTTCCAGAAAAAAGTGGAGTTCTCATAGACAAGCCTGAACCCGCGTGCAGAGATCGCGGATCGAAGGTTCTGCCAGTTGTGCCAGTAGGGGTGGAATGCGGCTCGAACAAATTGGGAGAATGCGATATACAGCAGGAACCCCCAGCGAACGATGAAGGATTCTCTTGGATGCGTGACGGCGTAAATTCGTTTTGTCTTATTCAGTGAACCTTCGACAAGGTCGTCGGCTTTTTCATAACAACACACGACCTTGTCCAGGATGGTAATGTCGGCCTGGGGAACCTGATGAGAGATTGTGATGAAATCGTTTTGAATGTAGGATGTTCTATCGGCGAGCTGTTTCTCTTCCGCCAGCCGCCTTGCCTCGGCCAGCATGCCTTCAGCCATATCAACACCCGTCACCCGCGATGCGCCTTGTTGGAGCAGGACCAAATGGACTGCACCCACGCCGCAACCGATGTCCAAAACCTCCGGTGCGGCAATCGGCACGCGGGCAATGCCTTCAAGAAGATATTGCTGAGCTTTGTCGAGCCCTTTTTTTCTGAATTGCTTCGCGTAATTCTTCGCCCAGCGGGTGAAGAACCGGTTTGTGCCGGGACATGGGGACACCGGGCAACAATTCATGAAGAGCCCTTCCCGAGCACAAAATCCAGCTCATAGAGCTCATAGGCCGTCTTTTTCATGCCGAGGTTCTCATAAATACGTTTCGCCTTGGCATTGTCATGCTCCACGTAGAGGCGGAGACCACAGACATCCGGCTTCGAACGCGCCTGTGATTCCACAAAACGATAGAGTGCCTTGAAGACGCCTTTTTGTCGATACTCTTCCCTCACGTATACGCTCTGGATCCACCAGAACGTGCCATTGCGCCAATCGCTCCATTCGTATGTGATCATCAGCTGTCCCGCAAGACGGCCGTCGATCTCGGCGAGGTAGTACACTCCGCACACCGGATTGGTCAGGACCGTTTCCACGCCTTTCCGTAACGTGTCCTGATCCAAAACCCGGTTTTCGGTTTCCAACGCCATGAAGGCGTTGTACTGAGCAATCAGAGGAGCGTCTTCAGGCCTCGCTTGTCGGATTTGAATGGCCATGGTGCTCGACGAATATAGGGGAAGGAGAAAGCAGAAGCAATGAATGCAGTTACGGAAGAATAGCAACGCGCGTGCCGATCGTCACCATGGTCTGAAGTTCCTCCAAATCCTCATTGCGAAGCCTCACGCACCCTTCGGTTACCATCGTACCAAGGGAAGCCGGATCATGGGTGCCGTGGATTCCGATGCCTGTCCACCGGCCGGTTTGCAATCTGATAAACCACGGTCCGTATGCCCCCTTGACCTCCCCTTTTCCGTCGCCAAAATCATGAACCCAGTGGTTGGATCGCTGGATGTGCGCAATGGAGAAGGTTCCCTCCGGTGTTCTCCAATCTCCCCGTTGTTGTTTGTTTCCGGGATTCTTGCCGACGGCGACGCGGAACACGCGCAACGCGGAATCTCCCCTGAAAACCGTCAATGTGTAGCCGCCCTTTCTTATGACGACATGGATCTCCGGCTCCTGAGCGGCCAGAGAAAATGACGTGAACATCCACAAACAGAGCGTGAAGATTACCATCGGTACAATATACAGGGGAACGTGCGAAAAAGAAAGATGCACCGAAGCATCACTGCATATCCTGCTCCGGTGCACCAGTTGTTCGCCGAAGGACAGCGAACGGAAATTCATCTCAAACGATGTGAACTCACAGAACCTTCCGCCTTAGGCCGCGGGTATTCGGTTCTCCGCCTTGGATTTCTGACCCCGTGATCAGCCTAGTCGCTCCTATAAACTGTGATTCCCCAATGCATCCTGTCGTCCGGTGGATCGTCGTTCCAGGCGCTATACGAATGTGAGCCGTCTGTCCGGTAATGAAGCTCGTACTCACCGGGATCAAGAATCAGCGCTGTTCGTACCATCCGATTCTTCCTTGCCCCGCCCGCCCGGTCGGTCATGCCATAGGTCATTTCCCACACCACCTTTCCCGTGCTGACGTTCTCAATCCATCCATAATCCGCCATGCTCCGGTCCACTCCTTCCCCAAGCGCATAAATTTGAATCTTCGTAGGGCTTTTGATCGTGAACCGTTTTCTGATGTGGCTGTCGTTCCGAACGCGAATGATTTGGGCGATGACGCCTTCTTCTTCACCTTCTTCAAATTTCTTCACGGTCTTTGGGTCGAATCCTTCACCGACCGCGCTGATGCTCAGGCCATACGCTTCCTCGTCGAACGGAGGATCGGAGTTCCACTCTCCATAGGCGTGCGAGTCGTCTGTTTGATAGTAGGCGATATAACTCCCCGCAGGCAGGGTGATGATCTCGTCCACCATCTGGTTCTTGGCCGCACCCCCTGCGTGATGGGATTCACGATTTTCCATGGACCACACGCGAGTGCGGTCGCTGGCCCGAACGATCCACCCGTAATCCGCAAACGCCCGGCGCCCCGATCGTTCCCCGATCGCATAGACCCAAAGAGGCATGTCTTTCGTCAGCGTGAAACCGGCGCTCACAAATTCATCATCGCGGACCCGCGTAAGGGAAACGATGGTTTGGCTCGGCGGCTCCCAACGGTCGGTCTGTACAATATTGTTTCGGTCCGATGGTCGCTCCACCGAGAGTGTGACGCCGTACTTGAAAGGGTCATACGGCGGCTTTGCATTCCAATCGTCGTTCGAATGAGAATCATCGGTTACGTAATACAGTTCGTACGTTCCTTTCGCCAGGACCACGTTACCCCGCCACACGATGTTCTTCGACGCTCCGCCCGCATGCCGGACACTGCGATCATTCATGTCCCACACACGCTCCCGTGTGACGGCATTGACGATCCACCCGTGATCGGAGATCTCGCCACGGCGGCGTCCCTCGCCCAGCGCGTACACCTGAACCACGGTGGGGGCAAGCACTTTCAGGCCCCGTCGCAGAAACACTTTGTCGCCAAGCCCTGTGGCCTCGAAGACCGTGTTTGGAAGCGCACGCGGAACATCAAACATCCGCACAACCCCGCGGGCCGATTCATCCACGAAAAGCTCAATCCCGTATTCACGGGCATTGTCCATGAACTCATCGAAGAGGTCCTCTCTGTCGTCGGAAAAAAAATCGAAGAAGCGAAATCCGGTGCGGTGAGAGCGATGAGCGGGCCGGCGGTCGATGTTGATTGATGAATGGGAAAACGCGCCACTCTCAAAATATCCATGCGCTGCGTAATAGATCTCATAGTCCCCCGCTTCGAGCTCAAGGAATCCATCGAACGTGCGCTTGTGCGCCTTTCCACTCGTATTATCCATCGTCATTTCCCACACAACCTCGCGCGTCGAGGCATCGATAATCCAGCCGGCGGCATACATGCGCGACACGTCCGGATCATTAAAAACATCCCGCCAGAATACCTTGTCGCCTCCGCCGAGAGCGAAAATATGCAGCCGGGTTTTTGAGACCAGGGTGAAACCGGCCCCTTTCACTTCGGTTTCGGTAAAGTCTTTGAGGGAAACAATACGGGTTGGAGGTGAAGGAGAAGGATCGGAGGGATTCGCCGTGCCGGTCTGGAGAAAAGTCACACTCAGCACCACCACGCCGATCAGAGAATTCCAGCGCATGCTCGTGATTCCTCGATAGTGCACTCATGGAGTATACGCTAAAACCTTCGGGAGGTTGCACAAGGCCTCGCCCGAATCCGCCCGGCGGGTTTTGCCTTGGAGTCCACGGTTGGACCCCATGGACTACGAACCCTGGAGCAACTCCCCAACGGTTTGGGTGATTTTTCTGAAATCGATCTTTCCTGAAGCCATTTTGGGAAGTTCGTCCATGACCACAAATTGGCGGGGCAGGGCAATATTCGGAAGACTGCGAGCCATGTTCCTGAGAATCGCCCGTTCGTCCACGGGTCGGGTAACAACGGCGACAATCTTTGCTCCCTTGATGTTATCCGGCACCTCCACAACGCAACACGCTGTGTCCGAAGGAAGGAACCTCTCAAGAACATCTTCCACACGAATGAGCGAGACCATTTCTCCGCCGATCTTCAGAAATCGTCTTAGTCTGCCGACATGCCACAGAAATCCGTCCTCATCCATGTACCCCATATCCCCCGTGTCGTACCATCCATGCCGGATATGCAGTGAGGTTTGTTCGAAATCGTCAAAGTATCCTTTCATGACATTCTTTCCTCGCACGAGGATCTTTCCGATCTCGCCGGGCGCACATGCTTCTCCGGTTTCATAGTGTTCGATCCGAACCTCGACACCGGGTACGGGTCTCCCCACGCTTCCGGGCTTGTTGGCAGACGGCGTGTTCACTGAGATCCCGGGACTGGTTTCCGTGGTTCCGTACGCCTCGAGCAATGAAAGCGAATGCCGCTCAAGAAACTCACGTCTCAACGTGTCAGGGCACTTATCCGCTCCCACGACGGCCAGACGCACACTGCGGAAATCGCCCGGTCGGGATTTTCGCAAGTACCCCGAGAAGAAGCTTGGAGTTCCGAGCATGAGAGTGCACTGCTCCTCCCGTACACTGTCACAGATTCCTCCGTAGTCGAGGGGATTCGCATACGTCACCATCGTCATGCCATGATACAGCGGCGCCCAGAGATTGCCCGTGTAGCCGAAAATATGAAAGTACGGAAGATTTGCAAGGAAGACGTCGGACTCTGAAATTTCCAAAATGGAAGAAATACTCCGGACGTTCGAGGCAATGTTTTCGTGAGACAGCTCGACCGCCTTGGGCTCTTTTTCACTCCCGCTCGTAAAGAGGATGACACTGCTGTCCTCTTCATTGCCACCATGGACGGATTTGAGCAAAACCGGCAACGGAAGTTTCGAACGGACAGCGGCGGTGAACTTATCCTTCAACGTCACACGTTCGAAGAGGTCTTCCACAAAGATCATACCGGGCACCGGATGGCATTGGATCTTCTGCAGAAAGGCACGGGACGTGAGGATCGTGCGGAAACCGCATTTGCGCTGAGCGTAGACGGCATTCTGTGCTGCGCCCGTCGAGTAGTTGATCATGACCGGTACACGTCCGCTCATCAGGGTCCCCAGGACGGAAAGCACGGCACCGGCAGATGTCGGCAGCATGATGCCGAGAAAGCCCGCATCGTACTGCTTCAACATCCGAGAGAGAATCAGGGACGCGATGAGGAGCTTTGAATAGGTGAGCCGGCGATTGAGCGTACGGTCGATGACGGCAACTTTCGATCCGAATTTCTTCGCCTGTTCAATGAAACGATGATGGAGGAGCACGAGGTCAGAAGGAACGTGCGGGGGGAAGATTGAACCACACGCGTTCCCCGGTGAATTTCTTTCGATGAGGATTCCACGGAAAAAGGATCAGCACGTCGAACTCTATCGGACGGTTCGACGGGGGGGGAAAATGAAGCCAGCGTCCTATGTGGGTGGCGGTGACGCGGGCTTCTTCGAAGACTCCCTGCGGGCCAATCACGATGTTCCGCAATACAAAGTGAATGTCGGGAAAAGCCTCAAGCATTTCCGTATAGAATCGGCGGGCACCGTCGTGCCCCGGCCAGCGATGTCCGGTTTGCACGAGTTCGTACACACAGTCCTCGGTCAGAGTTGAAATCAAGCCTGGGATGTCTCTCCGATCCTCTGCAATCGAATGCACCTGCCATAGCCGGCGGATTTCGTGGTATTCCTCCGGCGTGATCTTCCGTGCGTGAAGCTCGGCTACTCTCGGATCTGTTTCCGGCATCCTGACTCCTCTGCTTTCCTATTCCACTCCCATCTCTTTGAGCAGATAATCAACTCCGCCCACATACTTCGTCACCCACAAAACGTAGCGGATGTCAACGGCGATGGAGCGGCTGTAAGAGTCGCTCCAGGCATAGTCATTGATCGTCGCTTCATACGCTCGATCGAAATTTACGCCAACGAGTTCTCCCCGCGCATTCATGACCGGACTTCCCGAATTCCCGCCGGTTGTGTCGGTGTTATAGAGTATTCCGACCGGCACGCTGTTCAATCGCTTGTGCGCATACCTTCCGTACATGCCTTCCCTCGCCAGCTTCAGCAGTTTTTCCGGGGTGTTGTAGAATGGCGGCTCTCCGCTCGACTTCTGGATGACGCCGGCAAGCGTCGAGATCGGGCTATAGTACACGGCATCCGCGGGCGAATATCCCTTGATTCGTCCGAATGTCAGGCGCAGGGTTCCATTGGCATCGGGAATGAATTTGGCTTTCTGGAACTGTTCCTTAACATCCACATACAGCGGATACTCTCTGCTCAAAATTCCGGAGCGGCGTTCCCGAGCATCTGCCAGCGCCTTGTAAACCGGCTCCAGCTTGACAGCCAGGTTCAGGAACGGGTCGCGCAGCGATTCGAGTCCGTCGGGTGACGCATCGAGGAGTTCCTTGATCCTGTCTTCCGAGGTGAGGACGGTGGATCCATATGACTTCTGAAGAAAATCTTCAATGGCTTGATCCGACCTTGTAAGGGATTCAAGCTCTTTGATACGAGCAGACTCCGGCAACAGGGCGGCTCGGCGCAAGAGTTCCCTCAGCAGGCCCTTGTCGGCCGGTTCATAGTATTGCTGGAGGGAACGGATGGCGTTCTGTTTAAAGCGGTCGTAGTTCTTGTCCTTGTAAGCCGCCGGACGTTCGTCCTCAGGTTTTGCCCGTTCCAGCGCCGCACGGTACAGCATCGCGGCCCGTGAAAGGAGCGTCGGTGTACTCACGAACTGGTCCAAGAGGAGCTCCCGGTCAGCCTGTTGAATCATCTCATCGTACACGGCGTTCAGTGTTTTCAGAACGGATCCATACGTCCTCTTTCGCTCTGCAGAGCCTTCGATGAATTCTGTCAGGGCCTTTTCTTCCTCCAATTTCCGCTGCACGAGGTGAAGTTGTTTCAATCCCTTCAGCTTGCCGCGATAGTTCTTCATGACGTTCGAGAGGGACTTGATGCGGGAATCGAATTTCAGGGCGATCTCCCTGTCGTCTTTGCCGAGCTGTTCGAGAAAGCGAATCTGCCATTCGTAGAAGTCGGCAATGGTCTTTAGCCGTACTTGCTCGTCATAACGGATGAAGCCGGACGGTTGGTGCCGGAAGGTCCGTCCGGGGTAGCCCAGAATGAACACGAAGTCGTTCTCGTCCACGCCGTTGGGATTTACTTTCAGATATCGGCGAGGCTTGTAGGGAACGTTGTCTTTGGAGTACTCGGCAGGAGATCCATCCGGCGCCACATAGGCCCGCACAAAGGAGAAGTCGCCCGTGTGCCGCGGCCATACCCAGTTGTCATCCTCACCGCCGAATTCTCCGATCGCGCGTTGCGGAACATAAACGAGCCGAACATCGCGGATCTGCGCATACAGGAAGAGTACATAGGTTTTTCCTGCAAACATCTCGGCAACGAGCGCCTGTTTTCCCGGATGAGCTTTTTCAGCTTCCTCGGTCACTTCGCGCATCCGTTTTTGGATCGCCTTCGTCCGTTCGGCAGGAAGCATCGATTCGGTAACGTCCGAAAGAATCTCGGACGAAACGTCACGGTAGGATTCCGTGATTCTGATGGTCATACCGGTTGCGCGGAGTTCATCGGCCCGGGTCGCCGCGAGAAAGCCATGCGTGACATAATCATGCTCCGCGGAGCTGGCGTTGCTGAGGGCACCGAAAACACAATGATGGTTTGTGATGACAAGCCCTTCTGCGGAAACGAAGGATCCCGTGCATCCTCCAACGTTCACAATGGCGTCGATAAGGCTCACGCCGTTCGGATGGTAGAGTTCGTCGGCGGAAAGCTCAAAGCCAAGGCTTTTCAGATTCAGTTTGTGGATTTCGCTGATGGGGTACATGCCCTCATCGGCAAAAACGTCCAATCTTGCCGCAAGAATGACAAGCACGAGGCCTGAGACAACGGAAAGAAAACGACCAAGGTTCATGGGCTCACCATACGATGGAAGGAGGTTCAAGAAGTGTAAGAAAAAATAAGGAGGGATTCCAAGGCACTCACCCCCTCCACGCGAAGAAATCCGAAGTCTCTCCCCGTCATTTCGAGGAAGATTTCGGATTTCTCCGGAGGGGGACAGACCGGTTACTTCATCTCCGGCGCCGGTTTCGCGTACTCCTCGATCTGCGATTCAATCTTCTTTTTGTCGCCAGTGATCACCAGCGTCATGTTATCTTCCCGGATGTACTTCTTTGTCATTTCCGATACCTTCTGCGGCGTCACGGCGTAGACATTTTGAACGTACTTCGTGAGATAATCATCGCTGAGGCCGTGGAGATTCAGAAATGCGAGCTGGCCAATAATGCCGCCCGGGCTTGAGTTCTGGAGCACGAAGGTTCCCGCCAGGTAATTCTGGATCCCCTGCAATTCTTCGGCAGGCGGGGGTTCATTCTGCAACTTCCTGATCTCCTTGAAAATCTCCTTGAGAGCCGGACCGGTGACGTCCGTCGTCACGTCGGCCACTTCGGCCCAGTAGGCGTCGCGATACCGGCTGGACAATTGACTGAACGGCGAGTACGTGTAACCTTTCTGTTCCCTGATATTGCTCGTAATCCTCGATCCGAATGATCCGCCCAGCAAGGCGTTCGTAACGACCAGAGGTACAAAGTCTTTGTCATACGGATTGGCAACAGGGAGTCCCAGGTAGATGGTGGACTGGGGCGCCCCCGGCCTGTCAATCAGATGAAACGCCTTCTTCATCGAAGGCGTGGGAATGTCGATCAGCGGCTCCGGTCCAGACTTCCACGACGAAAATTCCTTTCGAATCGCCTGCTCCATCACTCCGAGATCGAACACACCGGCGACATACACGGTGGTGCGGCGGGCTCCGAAGTTGTTCTCATAGAATTTCCGGATTTGATCGAGGGTGTATCCTTCAAGCATTTCCTGCGTCGGAAAGATCCGTCCATACGCATGATTGCCGTGGATGATGCGTCGAAACTGCTCCAGCGTTTGTTGCTGGGGAGATGATTTGGCCACCGTCAGCTGCCGGATCCGGTCGTTCTTGATCCTCTGCAGCTCGGACTCCGGAAACAGAGGGTTCCGGACAATATCCGCCAGAAGATTCACAAGGTTGGGACCGTACTCGGTGAGAACGTCGCCGTTGATCGTTGTTTGATCAAGACCCGTGGAAATGTTCACTGAACCGCCCATGGACGCTGCTTCTTCGGCAATTTGCTGAGCCGACCGGCTTCTGGTCCCCTCCTTCATCATGTCTCCCATGACATCCGCAAGCCAGACCTCGTTCTCTTTTTCATTGATGTTCCCTGATCGGACGACAACGCTCACCGTGACTTTCGGCAGGGAGCCGTATGGAACAAGGACGGCTGTGAGGCCGTTGGGAAGGGCTATTTGAGTCTTGCGAGGAAGCGTGAAGTCCTTCGGCTTTCCGCCCGGGGGCGGAAGCTCTTTCTGGGCAACAACGACGGATGCGCTCAGCAGAAGTGCAAGGGCTATTCCTGTCGATCTCATGGTCATCGCTCCTTACGATCCTGTTTTCGGTTGAAGAACCAGTACGGTCCGGTTCGTCGGCCGCAGGTACTCCTGCGCCGTTTTTTGCAGAAGCTGCGGGGTGATCTTTCTGAACTCGTCTTCAAGCGTGTTGATCCGCGACGGATTGTCGTCAAAGAGCGCAAACGCCGCCAGCAGGTCTGCCCGGCCAAATCCAAAGAACCCGCCCATGTTGTCGTAGAGATCAGAGCGCAGTTTGACCAGCGCGCGATCCAGATCGGCTTTTGCCACAGGCCGAGTGCGTGCTTCCTCGATCACTTCATCGACCGTCTTCATGATCTCTTCCGGCTTTGTGGAGGGATCATGGATGAGCCATCCCATCCAGAGCATCGGTCCGTTATAATTGAACATGTTCCCCAGCAGGTTGATGCCGCCCATCACCCTGTCGGTGTACCCTTTCTTCTTCGCGAGCTCCAGCATCAGCTTGCTGTCATCCCCCTGAAGAAGGATCTGATCAAGAAGACCCATCGCATAGTATTCCGGGGTATTCCTTTCGGGCATGTGATATGCAAAGGCAATCGCGGGCCGATGAGCAAGCGTGTCATTCTTGGTGAACCATTTCGCCTTTTCCTGGCGCGGCTCGGTCAGATCCGGCTTGACGGGTTGCGGCTGAGACGGAATGGAGCCGAAGTACTTCCTGATCATGCCGAGAGCTTCCGCCGGTTCAAAGTCGCCGACCACAACAAGCGCCGCGTTGTTCGGAGCGTAGTACGTCTTAAAAAAACTCTTGACATCCTCCAGCGTTGCCGCATCCAGATCATGCAACTCGCCGTAGAAGTTGTGCGCGTTGTACCAGTTTTCGTTGGCGTATTGCGGCATATCGAGCCAGGGGAATCCTCCATACGGCCTGTTCAGCACGTTGACCTTCACTTCGTTTTTGACCACTCCTTGCTGGTTCGTCAGGTTGTCCTGCGTGATCGCAAGCCCTTTCATCCGGTCAGCCTCCGCCCAAAGGGCCGTTTCAAGCTTATGCGAGGGCAGGATTTCGAAATAGTTCGTGAAGTCGAACCTCGTAGAGCCGTTCAACACTCCGCCGTTGCTCTGCACAAGCCGGATGAACTCCATCTTTCCCAAGTTCTGCGAGCCCTGGAACATCATATGCTCGAACAGATGCGCGAAGCCGGTCCGGTTGCGCGGTTCGATTCGAAACCCAATGTTATAATAGACAGCCACGACAACCGTCGGCGCAGTCTTATCCTGCGAAAGAACAACCTTGAGGCCATTGTCGAGCTTGTGGTATTCAACCGGGACCTTGAATGAGCTTCCCTGTCCGGCCGCGAGCACCGGAAGTGCAAGCGTCATCAGGAACAGCCATCGCGGAAATCGCATACAAACCTCCGGAAGTTGGAAAATGGGGAAATGGGAATGAAGAACTAATATAACAATCTTCTGCCGATTCTACAATGAGACGAAAAAACGGCCTGTTTGTTGCGCTTTTTTTTGTCTTTTCTTTCCTTAGAAAATACGAACGAGCTTTGCGGCCATAACAAGCATCGCTGCCACAAGCACGATGCGGACAACCTTTTCTCCACCCCTGACAGACACACGGGCCGCCCACCACCCCCCAACGGCACTTCCCGCGCCCAGACTCAATCCAGACAGCCAATCCACGTTCCCCGTCCAGGCGTACACGGCCAGGGCTGGAACCATATAGATCATGACAATAGTCACCTTATGCATGTTGACGAGTACGAGGTTCATGCGCATCACATGATACAAGGCCGCCATGAACAGGAAGCCTACACTCACCTGAATGAATCCTCCGTAAAACCCGATGCCGATCATAATCGGATAGATCCATCGCTCGCGTTTTTTGGACATCTCGGGATCTTCCGCCGCCGATTTCTGTGGAATCAGGAGCGTGACCACCGTGGCGATCATGACGACGGCCAGAATGCGCTGAAACCACATATCACTGATCGTTACGCCAACCACGGCCCCTGCGACCGCGCCCGGCAGAGCCCAGAGGGTGAAGGAGAGGCTTTGTCTAAACGCATGAACATCCAGCGAACGAAAGGACGTGACGGCAAAGATGTTTTGAAGGAGAATTGCAACTCTATTCGTGCCGTTTGCCAGAGCACTATCAAGGCCCATGAAGATCAGGACAGGCAAGGCGATGGCGGAGCCGCCTCCCGCCATGACGTTGAGAAAAGCAGAGACGACACCGACACCAAACAGGAGTACAAAGTCGGGAAAGTTCATACACAGGGAATGTAGAGAAGATTCCGTATATTTGCAGGATCAGCATGATTGCCCTCGAACATGTTTCCCTGCAATACGGCGGAAGGGTCCTCTTCAGAGATGTTTCCTTCCTTGTCAATCCGCACGACCGAATAGGTCTTGTCGGCGCGAACGGCGCCGGGAAATCAACCCTTCTCCGCATTCTCACCGGAAACGTACTTCCGGATAAAGGGCGGATAGTCAAGGCCAACTACGTCACGGTCGGATACCTTCCACAGGACGGCATCACGGCAAGGGGCCGTTCATTGTATCATGAGGTCGAGTCTGCTTTTGAAGATATCGTCACCGTACAGAGCGAACTTGAGGAGGCACAGCGAGTCCTGGCAACGCTTGATCCCCAGGCGTCGGAATACGCCGACACGTTGGAAGTCCTTGGAGAGCTCCAGCACAAACTTGAGGATCTTGACGCGTTTCGCATGAAGTCCAAAATCGAGCGCGTGCTGATGGGATTGGGGTTTGCCACGACGGATTTCGGTCGCCCGACAGAGAAATTCAGCGGCGGCTGGCAGATGCGCATTGCTCTGGCGAAGCTCCTGCTCACGGAACCCTCCCTCCTTTTGCTTGACGAGCCGACCAATCACCTGGACCTCGATTCTCTCCAATGGCTGGAGGAATACCTCCGCGGCTATCATGGCGCCATCATGCTTGTATCGCACGATCGTTCCTTCCTCGACAATCTGACTACAAGAACGCTGGCCTTGCGAAGCGGGACCCTCGAGGAATACGCCGGCAACTATTCATTCTATGAGCGGGAAAGGGAGGTGCGAAAGGAGCTCCTGGAGAACGCCTTCAAGAACCAGCAGGACAAAATCAGGCATACCCAGGCGTTCATCGATCGGTTTCGTTACAAGGCCTCAAAAGCGCGTCAGGTTCAGAGCAGAATGAAGCAATTGGAGAAGATGGAACTGGTGCAGGTCGATTCAGACGAAGAGCAAATCCGTTTCCGCTTTCCCCGGCCTGCTCCCAGCGGCCGCGTGGTGCTCGAGCTGACGAACCTCTCCAAGTCGTACGGCGATCACAAGGTGTTCCGGAACCTGGACTGCCGCATCGAACGAGGTGACCGGATTGCGGTTGTCGGTCCGAATGGAGCGGGAAAATCCACGCTTTCGCGTATTTTGGCAGGCGTCGAACCCTTCGATTCCGGTGAACGAATCACCGGCCATAATGTGTCGCTTTCCTATTTTGCCCAACACCAGGCGGAAGAGCTCGACCACGGCAAGGAGGTGCTGACGATCGTGGATGAGGTCGCTTCCGGCGCAATTCGAAGCAACCTCCGCACGATTCTTGGATCTTTCTTGTTTCACGGCGATGATGTCTTCAAGAAGGTGTCTGTTCTTTCAGGGGGTGAAAAAAGCCGGCTCGCTCTCGCCAAAATGCTTCTCCAGCCCGCCAACGTTCTGATCATGGATGAGCCGACCAATCATCTGGACATGCGTTCGAAGGCTGTACTTCAGAACGCGCTCAGCGATTACGAAGGCACGTACGTCATTGTTTCTCATGACCGGGCCTTTCTTGATCCCATCGTCAACAAGGTGCTTGAGGTCAGTCATTCCGGAATAAGGACCTATCTGGGAACCGTCACCGAGTATCTTCTGAAGAAAAAAACGGAAGGGGTCGGCGCTTCCGGTGTACAGGAAAGCAAAGAACCGACAGGAAAACCCCCCGGGGAGGGAACAGGGCGGAGGCAGGAGTCTGCAGAACGCCGTCGCAAAGCCGCGGAACTTCGATCGATGGAACGACGGCTTGCTGACGTGGAACGCCGAATCGAAGAACAGGAGAACAGAAAAAGGGAGCTGGAGGAGAAGCTGGCAGATCCGGAATTCTACAAGAATTCAGACGAGGCACGGGACGTGTTGAGGCAACATCGGGAATTGCAGGAAGTGTTGGAGGAGCTGGAGACGGAATGGACGAAGATCACGGAGTCGATTATCGCCGTGAAGGCCGTTCAGCAATAAAGGTCATCGGTCCCTTCGGCCTGCAATCACACACCAGGAGTCCTTCCTTGAGTTCTCGGTAGTTTCCGCTGATGTTGTCACCCGTCCGGGGTACCGAAACCCGCGCCCCCCATGTGCGTATTAACATGTATGATAACATTACTTCTCTGGTTACTCCTTCTCGTTGTCTGCTGGCCACTCGCCCTGCTTGCCCTCGTTCTCTATCCCGTCGCCTGGCTCTTGCTGTTGCCGTTCAGACTTCTTGGAATCGCTATCGATGCGGTGTTCGATTTGCTCCGTTCGATCCTCTTGCTCCCCGGCCGTTTTCTGCGCTCGTTCTGATCACCGTCTCCAGACGTCTTTTCTCGCAAGCACAAGAAGTACGACGCCAACCAGCGCCAGAAAAGCTGCTGCAGTCGTCACCGGGCGCATGGGACTGGCTTCCGGCGGCTCGAGGAAAAAGGCCGCAATGAAAACAGGCGCAGAGAGCAAAACGGCAATCGAGCCCGGAACGTCCCCTTTTTGCAGAACACCGCTTTGTTGGGGGGAATGCTGGATCATTCCCGCCATGATGTTCAGAAGGGCTGAAAACAGAATGTACACATGGTTTGCACGAAACAGGAATCTAATCGCTTCGCGATCACCGTAGAGTTCCGGAAAATTGACCCGCATGTACATTCCGGTTCCAAGAAACGCAAGAAGCGTCAGGATCCCCGTACTGATGTGGGCTCTTTTCACGGTTTTCCCTTCTTCTTCTTGTTTCGCTTATAATCAGCCATGATCTTTTTCCAGCGCTCCTTTTCCTTCCTTTGTTCCAAAGGATCATGTTTGCGCCGTTGATAGTTCAATTCGCGGAGTAATTTCCGGTAACTTTCGAACCGGCCGCCATCGATTGTGCCCTGTTCAATGGCTTCCTGCACGGCACAACCGGGTTCGACTTCGTGCGAGCAATCCCTGAACCGGCAGTTCTCCGCGATCGCTTCAATGTCGTCAAAAACCTTGCCCACGGCGTCGGGCGAACTCCAGAGCTGGAGTTCCCTCATGCCCGGCGTATCAATCAGCAGGCCTCCGGTCGGCAGGGGAATCAATTCGCGCGCCGAAGTTGTGTGTCGACCCCGGTCATCCGCTTCCCGTACCGCCGCAGTCGCTCGTTTGTCCGTACCGAGCAGCCGATTGATGATTGTGGTTTTACCGACTCCGGACGATCCCAGAAGGGCTCCCGTGGCTCCGTTCCGGAGATAGTGCCGAATGACATCGATGCCTTCGTTTCTGAGCGCGCTCAGAACATGGATAGGTGTGTGGGGGTTGATTGCCGCCACCTCCTTGCGTACGCCGTCCGGATCTTCGCAAACATCTGCCTTGTTTAGAAGAACAAGGGGAGATGCTCCGCTCTCAGAAGCCAGCACGAGATACCGTTCAATGCGCCGCAAATTGAAATCATTGTCAAGCCCGCTTACGATGAACACCCAATCGACATTAGCCGCAACAATTTGTTCTTCGGCCTTCCTGCCGGCAGCCTGACGCGAGAACTTTGTTCGACGCGGAAGGATCTCGACGATCGTGGCTGCTCCCTCGTCCGGCCGCGGATTGATGACCACCCAGTCACCCACAGCAGGCAGGTCCTGGGGTCCGGAAGCCATGTAATGCATCTTGCCTGTTGTTTCACCGCGCAACTCACCGAGCTCAGAATACAGGACGTAATAGTTCCGATGCTGAAGGGCGACGCGTGCAGGCACGAGCGGGCTTCCCCGGAATGGGGTAAAGGCCTGTTCAAAGAAATCATTCCAACCAACGGAGGAAAGAGTCATGCGCCGCCGTCATCCGTTATTCCATCATTCCGGGATTCCCCCACCAACCTCCTTCTTCCTTCCTCCCATTCCTCTATTGTCTTCGGCCAATCATCTCTCAACAATCTTGAGAACGCCCTGTCAGCCAGGAGCTTTCCGTCCGTCTGACATCGTGGACAGTAATTGCATTCGTTCTCTGCATACGCTATCCGTTGTACGAGTGTCCCACAAACGGGGCATGGGCTCTTATATTTTCCATGAACCGCCATCTCCGGCCGAAACGCCGTAACCTTTTCCGGAAATCCCTCACCTGTTTCTTTCCTCAATCGTTCAGTCCATTCTTGCAGTACGTCCCGGCAGGCCCGAAACAGTATTTCGGTCTCTTCGTCGCTCAGCTTTTGCGTCAGCTTGAGCGGCGACAGGCGAGCGCGGTGCAGAATCTCATCCGAATATGCATTTCCAATACCGCTGAACAGCCTCGGATCTGTCAACGATCGTTTGACCGTATGATTCTCCTTCCGCAAACGAGCGGCAAATTCCTCCAGGTGACCCTCAAACACGTCCATTCCGCCCGGATCGATGGACTTCAGAGCGGCAGATCCTTGCAGAATATGCAGGGAAGCACGTTTCTTTGTTCCTGTTTCCGTGAAGAGCAGGGTTCCCGGCGCAAAATCGAACGCCGCATGCCCGTTCTTTTTCGGAATGGCGGTGTCTGGGGGTTTCCAGTGAAGGCGTCCCGCAATCATCAGATGCAATACCAGATAGAATGAGCCCTCAGCCTCAATGACGATTCTCTTTCCCACGGTATGCACACCGACGATCGTTCTTCCCGCGGTCTCCTCCGGGCGGGGGATCACCGAGCGCAAAAGAAACGGATTCATGAACCTGATTCCGATCAATCGCTTACCTCGAATGCGCCGTTCGAGCGCTTCACGATACACGAGTATGTCAGGATATTCCGGCATTCCGATTCCTGAACTGCATCCTTCATGTTCACAATTTACTCGGTGAAAACGATTTTTCCTATCGGACATTCCGCACAACGCACTTCCGTGCAATAATGGTGGTACAATTGGAGTGTTCCCTGCTGAAACCTGAGAGTCGCGAGCGGAATCTTGTCACCCGTTAATTGACGTTTCATGAGCCTCAGAACGGCATTATCTGATAACGGGGGGAATGACTGATAGAGAACAAGGGCATTCGCGCGCAGGCTCCGATCATGAAACAGACGGGCGTACAGGAGCACCAGGGGGAGAAACGTATTGGCCAGAATGTCTACTGCACGCGACTGGCCGACAAGCCTGCCCGTACGGGATACGGGTGTGTTGAAATCATAATGCCGCTCCCAGAACCCCTCCGCATGTACGGCGATGTGTGGAACCAGATCCTCGATGAGGGCCCTCGGGTTTTCAGCCGTCTTGAAACTCTGTACGACGCGCCGGAACAAGTCGTTGTCCAAAATGGTGCGGACAATCCGGGCGGCGGCGGCGATCCGGAACACCGGCGCGTTTGCAGGGCGGACGGGCGAGCGGCTCCAGTCGGCCCGATCCAATCGCTCGCACGAAAGCCTATAAGCCACGGTTTTCCAATGGCTGTACAAAAGCCGCGCATAGACCGCCGATTCATCGTCCGAGAACCGGCTTGTCTGAGGCAAGAGGCCTGCGACGCCGAACAGAATCGCCTCTCTCCGAACCGGATCGTCCATGCCGTGAGAACGCAGTACTTCAAGAGTCACAGAACGTGCGAGGCGTACAAAGGGTTTTCGGTTCCTGGAATATCCAAGGCCGTCCATGATTCCCTCGTACAGCACCTGATCCCAGAGTTCTCTTGCAACAAGATCGCGCAGGCCTCTTTCAGGCAGTGGGACCTCGTCGGGAATACCGGGCGCGAAGCGGTATCGCGCGGATCCTTCCAGTACGCTCAGGCTTGCCTGAAAGGCCAATTCACGCAACCGTTCTTCAAAGCGTCGGATCTTGAATTCCAGCCTCTGCTCGGAAAGCACCGTGATCCAGTTCTCAAGGACATCCGGCGGAATCCCGGCCGTCCGACCGGCGCAAGGGATTGCGCGTTTCCAACGGTCCAATTCTTCCTCGCGGCCATGCTCGAGAACCGTTTGAAGAGAATCCATCAGGAAATCCGAAGCCACGAGCACGGGAATCGAACGTCCGCTTCGCGCGAGGGTCGGGAACCTCAAGGGATCTCCCTCGAATACCACATGCAGAATAACACGGTTATAGGCAGGGTCGTTCTGGTGACCGTGCTGTATCCACTCGGCAACATTCCGGTGAATCTCCACATCGCCCGCGAAGAGAACAGAACCGATGCGTACGCGCGCTCCTCTGAAGTCCGGTCCACTCCCTTCATTGAGAACCCCGGGATCAAGGATCTCGAGTGGCCGGTTGTCGAACGTTGCCAGTCCGGGCGTGCGCAGGGATTTTTTACTCCACACATGCCGGAGAAATTTTTCTCGGAATGGAATTTCCCCCATCAGGAATGACCCCCAAGAACAATGCGGTTTACGCTCCGAAAGCCTCCGCCTGAATCATCCGGATCTCATCACGGACCATCATAGCCTCGCGACGAACAGCAGAGGTAAAGTCCTTCTCACGCGACGCAAAGATCACCGACCGGCCTACGTTGATCACCGCGGAAAAGCCCTTCCGGTCGCACCCATATCGCACAACCTGTCGCACATCACCGCCTTGATGTCCAATCCCCGGAATAAGAAGAGGCATAGTCGGAACCAGTTTTCGAATGCGCTTCAATTCCCTTGGGTGCGTTGCTCCCACGACAAGCCCAATATTCCCCCCTTCGTTCCATTTTCGCGCCGCGCGCACGACCCGTTCATAGACGGGTTTTAAGCCGGCTTTCAGCCGCTGAAAGTCTTTCGAGCCGGGATTTGACGTGAGTGCCAGAAGAAAGACTCCGCGTTCGCGATATTTCAAATACGGTTCCACGGAATCGAATCCCATATAAGGATTGACGGTCACCGCCGAGAACTTCAAGTCTCCAAAAAGCGCGAGGGCCGACCGTTCGGCCGTGTTTCCGATGTCTCCCCGTTTCGCATCACCAATCGTCACAACGTTGCCCGGAACTGCTTCAACGGTTTTTCGGATAACCGACCAGCCTTCGTCCCCCAACGCTTCGTAAAAGGCAAGATTCATTTTGTAGGCGCAGACCAGGTCGCCGGTGGATTCAATAATCTGTTTGTTAAATTCGAGAACAGCCCGGGGGGAGGTGCCGAGGTGTGTGGGAAGGCGGTCGGGGTCCGGATCAAGACCGATGCAGAGTAGAGAGTTCTGTTCCTGTTGAACTTTTCTCAACGAATCCGCGAAGCTCACGTTGCTTTTCCCTTTTGTGTTTGTTCCCCGGTGTCATGACCCGGATGGACACAGAGGAACTCAGCAAGAATGAGAGGTTGAGAATACTGCCGTTTCAGTCCTTGAAATTCTTCCACATCATGGATTCAACCGGTTTGACACTGCGCTTGTTGTACTTCGCGCCTTTCTTGCGGGTGTAGGGGACTTCGACTTCACCGGAGACTTCAAAGTAGATGAGTTGACCGATCGGCATTCCGGCATAGATCCGGACGGGTTGGCGGACGGAAATCTCAAGAGTCCAGGTATTGCAGAATCCCACATCCCCCTTTCCTGCTGTGGCATGAATGTCGATCCCGAGGCGTCCGATACTGCTCTTCCCTTCCAGAAACGGAACATGCTTGTGAGTTTCAGTGTATTCCTTGGTCACGCCCAGATACAACTTGCTGGGCACAAGGATCAGTCCTTCCCTCGGGATTTTGAAATAATGGACCGAATTATGCCTGCGGCAATCCAGGATCTCCTCGTCATACATGGCAAGCCACTCCCCGAGGTGTACGTCATAACTGTTCGAACCCAGATACTTCCGGCTGAACGGCTTGATGACGATCGTCCCTGTTTCCATTTCACGAAGGATCTGCTTGTCGGTCAGAATCATGGCACTCCTGCAAGAATTGCTGAATGTACGAAGAATTTGGGGAGAAACAAGGACAAGGTTCTGGCGGCGTCAGAGCTTCATTGTGAGGTATCCAATGACGGCAAAATCGCGCGTCACGCCGATGGGAAACATTCGCAGTTCGCGATTCAGAAGATTCTGGAGTTCCAACCTTGCCTGAAGTTGCCCGAGAAACCAGACCGCCCCCAGGTCCTGAATCACTGAGCAATCAAGGCTCCAATATTCCGGCAGCATACCGTCGGAACCTGCGCCTGCGAACTCATCGTTTGCAGAACTCACGGCAAGCTCCGGCCAGTGTGTGCGCGTCATGCCTTGAAATGACACCGATCCGGTTGTCCCCGCGGTCAGCTTCCAAGTCCCCCTGAGCCTTAATTGATGACGCGGAAGCTGTGCGTGATTTTGAGTCCACGCATATCCGATTTCAGCACCCATCCGCTCACCAATATCCGCACCCAAGCGGGCTTCAAATCCGCCATACCATGCTCGATCATGGTTTTCGTACTTCCCTGAAAACACAAGGTCGCCGGGATAAGCTGAGCGGATACTCATCGTCGGTCTTCGCCGGATTTCGTTCTCGATCGTATAAGCGAAGACAGAAAACGTTGTTCGTACGGCGCCTGAAATCCTGAATGTTGCGTCTCCTCCTGTTGTCCGTGACGCGAGGAGTCCGGGGTTCCCTTTGACCGTAAAGGTATCGATCTCCCCTAACGGCTGGCGAACCCTTGTAACGGAAAATATGCCGTGCTGTTCGAGTGCGGAAGGTGGCCGCGCAAGCGAGGATACCGTGACTTCGACTTGGGAATGATCGGATGTCCGCACCTGCGCCCCGAGGGTGGCAGAAAACCACCCCTGACCATTGCCCCCCCGTTCCGCTCTTACTGCCACAAGGAGTTGACCGTCCGAAAATCCGGCCTCCCCCCGAATCCCAACCGCCCACGCCTTTCGAAGATCGTTCTGCGTGAAGAACTGAGTATTTCCCGCCGGAATCGTGATTTCACGAACGACGTATTCAAGCGGAAGGGAGATTCGGAATGACCGGCCAAGATCAAAGTGGGGAAGAAGATGAATTCCGCTCACGGATTCATCGTATTCCCCGCCAGCCGTTCCTTTCTGGTTCCGCATGGAAACAATTCCTTCATCCCTTCGGATACCCAGCGTCAGAAAAGGGAGGAGGTTTGGCGCCGAGAGCCGGATGGTCCCAATTGATCCCGAGAAGAATCCGAACGTCGACGTAAACGGAATCTGTTCCCACGCAGTAAAGGCGTTCACTCCGGCGTACACCGAGATGCTCTTCCCGTTTTTTCCTTTCCACTCCAGTTCAGCGGCTCCCACGTAATTCCTATTCGGACGCGAAAACGTCGACGCATCGATGTACGAAAGAATGATCCGATCTCTGTCTTCATACCCCACCGAAAAGTAGTTGAACCCTGCCACCATCAGGCGATAGCCGTAGTCGCCAGCCCGACCTTCAACCATGCCGGAACCCGAAAACCCGATCTTGTTCCTGTTAAAGAATGGCAGGTTATCCTTGGTATATTCGTCCAGAATCACATCCCCGGTTTCACTGCCCCCGTAGGCGCGTCCCCTCACCTCCAGGGAGTCGGGAAACGACCTGCTCTGGAGAACAATCCGGCCTGATGGATACGACCCTGCTTCAGCGAGTGAGGGGCGAGGATCCATCTGAATCGCGTCGGCTTGGATCAGGTCAAACGGCACGTAGTCAGGCGAAACCAGGTTGAGCAGAAATGTCTCAAACGGCATGCCCTTGAGTTCGACAATGTTCGCTGGAGCGGACCAGTTTCCAAGTCCTCGGAGGCTGAGGACGGGTACATAGCGGGTTGCTGAAAGAAGCTGGGCGAGGGAGGATCGCGCGAGCTGATCGCTTATGCGCTGTTCAAGGCTTTGGTCGTTCTGCTGTGCCTTCAGAGACCATGACATCATGATGAGGATTATGACAAGCTTTCGGCTGTTCATTCCAGTCTTACCCCCAGTCCGACCGAAAACACTGCCACGGGTTCCAGGCCGACCAGAATGGGCTGATACGACAGGATGGCCTGAAGGGGGGGAAGAACGTCGGGTTTCCAGGTTATGATGCCTGTGAAAGCAATCCCGAATTCAGATTCCACCGCATTTTCGAATCCCGGCCGTGCAGCTGGTCCGGAAAAAATGAATGTGTTATTGACGAGTTGTATCCCCACGCCGACGCGGAAAAGCGCCCTGTGATTCGTGCCGACGAGGAAACCACCTCCCAGTTGAACAAGAACAAGCGGAGGAATTTGTTGTTTCTTCGGCGTCTCTGCCACTGAATGCGGAGAAACAACTGCTGAGGCAAAGAGGGAAAGAGGATGGTTCACGGGAACATCGGCGTACAGGGAAAGCCCCGGGCCGTTGTTCCAGTACGTCCCAAACCCCTTTTGAGGAAAGATCCACTGTCCTGCGACCGAGAAGGTCAAAGATGACCAGTCGATTTCCTGTCCGGACATGGGACGGGTCCACGCCGCCGTGAGGAATCCCAACAGGACAATGGCAGGAGTCCGGCTACGCAAGGGAGATCAGAAGCTCAAGAATGAACATTACGAGAACGATGATCGCCACAAAACTGAACGCGCGATCCTTTTCCAGCATGAACGTACCGAGGGCGGTCATGACGCGAACGACGGGAGTGAACATGAGAATAAGAAGACCGGCCGACAGGAGGATCATCCCCGGCGGCGTCTCTTCCCGCGAAAGAACGGCTCTCAGAATCTCGAGAGGGTCCGTGACTTCGTTTGCGGCATGCGGTCGGAGAAATTCAACGACAAGTCCTGTTCCCAGAAGCAATGCGCTTGTGAGCACACCGATTCTGAGCGTGAAGCTGATCCACCGTTCCGCCTGACGGTTCTGTTCGTTCATCGGATCAATAACTGGAAAGCTGCAAGCGCCAGGACAACGACAAACACCATCTTCAAGCTTTCGGCTCGAAGCACACGGCTCAAGCGCACACCCAGCATCGAACCTGCGAGGACGCCCAGGCCGGCGGGAGCGGCAACAAGCACGTTGAGATGTCCTTCGGACAGATAAATGAATGCCCCGGCGGCGGCAGTAACGCCGATCATAAAGTTGCTTGTTGCTGCGGCGGCCTTCATGGGAATTCCGGACAGCAGATACATCGCCGGCACCTTGAAGATCCCTCCGCCCAGACCCAGAAGCCCGGAAATGTTCCCGGCCACGAAGGAAACGGCCATGGTTGCAGGGAGATTTCGGACACGATAGGATACCGTTTCCCGTGCTGCTTCGTCGTAATACTCTCCTGCGAGCCGCGACCGTTCTCCGCGAGGTTCATAGGGATGTACCGACGTAAATCGTCTGTTGACGGCCATGGTCCCCGAGATCACCAACAGAAGGGCCGCAAAGATCTTTGCCAGAACCTCTCCACGAAGGACCGATGCTGTGACGCCTCCGGCCAGTGCGCCAAGAACCGTGACGATCTCCAAGAGCATTCCCAGCCGGATGTTCACCGTTCCCCGCTCCACGTTCATGGCGGCACCTGCACTGGAGGTGGCAATTACCGCCACAATGCTTGTGGCAATTGCCTGGTGCATGGGGACATTAAGTACCAGCACGAGAAAAGGAATCAGAAACACTCCTCCGCCCAAGCCGAGCAGTGCGCCCAGCGTACCGGCGGCCACTCCGCCGAGTATCGTTAAGATCAGAGGGCAAGCGGACATGAGAGAATCCGCGGGACAGAGGTGCGATGGCGCGCGGGAATGAGTTGAGGAGAGGTCACGCGGCCTTGAGAGTCAGCATAGCGATTTCCGGTTTTACCATCCGGATCGGCACGCCCACCATCCCAACGCCGACATTGACATAGAGTTTCTTGCCTTGCTCTTCGTACATCCCCATCGCGTACTTGTGCACAAGATAGACCGGATTCAGGTTCAGCGGCCCGAGTTTGAATCCCACTTGCCCTCCATGCGTGTGGCCTGCAAGTGTCAAATGAATCCCTTTTGTGCGGCACTCGTCCCACACATCGGGCCGATGCGTCAGCATGATCTTGAACACATCCGGTTCCACATGCCGCAGGGCCTCATCGAAACGCGCGAAGTTGGCCGCCCCTCTTCCGGCGTCGTCAATTCCCACGAGCATGAGATCATGATGACCGATCACGAGGCGCTCCGAGCTGTTGTTTAAGAGAATCACGCCGGTACGTTCAATGGCTGCGGCAACTTTTTCCACCGTGGCAAAATGGTCGTGATTTCCCAAACAGCCGTAGACAGGCAAGCCGCGACGGATGGTCTTCAGTGCGTTCACCAGCGGATCAATCTGCGAATCCGCGGAATCTACAAAATCTCCTGTGATGAGCATGATGTCGGGCTGCAGACCGTTCACGATATCAACGATTTCCTTCATATGTGCTTCGGTCATGTACAGCCCTGAATGGATGTCGCTGACATGGGCAATCGTAAGACCGCTTAGCGCAGGAGGGAATTCCGGAAACGTGAGCGTCAAGCGATTGATCTGATAATCGCGTGCAGTGGCCAGCGAAGCAACGACCGGGACCGATCCGACGACAGACGCCAGTCCCAACCCGCTTTTGCGGAGGAATGCCCGTCGTCCGCTGCTGTGTTGGATGGCCTTTTTTCCTCCCAAGAGCTTCAAGGGCCGCAGAAGCAGGCGAAGCACGTCGGAGAGGAAAACAATGAGGAATGAAAAAACGACAATGGCAAAGAACAGTCCGGCCGGATAGACGATAAGAAACTGGACCGGGGGGAGGTCATACAACGATCCCCAGCGGAAAAGGATTTGGAGAAGGAACACCGCGTTGGAGATCACTAGAACCCGCCGTCCGCGGCGCTCCCACGCCCCTCGTTCGTCCTCCTCAAGAGCTTTCTTTGCCCATGACTGATACAGCCGGTACAACCGGTATTGCATCAGCCCGAACAGGGAGAGAACCACGAGGAAGAAGATCGTAAACATCCAAAACGGATTCATGAGGATCGTTTTCTTTTCCGCAGACGGGAAAAACCGGTATCAGTACTCTTTTCGATTTGCCCAGAAGTTCATGAGGAGTCCCGCCATCACCATATTCACGAGCAGGGCCGATCCTCCGTAACTCAGAAACGGAAGCGGAATTCCCACGACCGGCATGAGCCCCATGGACATGCCGACATTGACCATGACGTGCGTTGCAAACACGGCCGTGATGCCGATGGCCGTGATGCCGGCAAACTTGTTCTTGCACACCGAGGCAATCGTGATGCCGCGCAGCAGGAGGGCTCCGAACAAGAGAAGCACAAGCGAGGCGCCAAGGAACCCGAACTCCTCTCCGGGTACACAGAAGATAAAATCGGTCCATTGTTCCGGAATGAAGTTCAGCTGGGTCTGGGTGCCCTGAAGATACCCTTTGCCGAAGATGCCGCCGGACCCGATCGCAACTTTTGCCTGGAGCACATTGTAGCCGGAACCGAGCGGGTCGGCTTCCGGATTGAGGAACGTCATAATGCGTTTTTGCTGATACGCGGGCATGCGCTCGTACACAAACTGAACGGAAAGACCCACGGCCAGCGTCACGGCGAAAGCGGTCGCCGCCAGAAAGCGATTGCGTCTGCTGAAGTACAACAGAACCGCACTCACGATTACGCTGGCAACAAAGAACGAAGTTCCGAAGAGCGCCCCGGCCGCCACAATGACAGGTGACAGGATTGCTGCCAACGCGAAATTATCTGCGCCGGCCCAGTAAAGAACCGGAAGCAGAAGAGCGAAGAACACCAGCGATGTTCCGATGTCGGGTTGCGCCAGAACGAACGCCATGGGAAGACCAACGAGGGCAATGGCAACAAAGAGGTGACGCGCATCGGAGATGATTGTCGTGGATTTTGCCAGAAAGAAGGCAAGGGCCAAAATCGTCGCAAGCTTGGCAAATTCCGACGGCTGGCCCCCCAGTCCCGCGACGCCGATCCAGCTTCGGGAGCCGGACACTGTTTTTCCCACTCCCAGGAGGATGAGAAGAATCAACAGACCGACTGCATACGCAGGGATCGTGAGCCGATGAATCGTCTTTAATGGAATGACCATCGCAATGATCATGCCGACCAAGCCGATGCCGGCCCACATGAGCTGGCGCTGAAAGATCGCACCGGCCCCTGCGTCGTACGTGGCGCTGTAGACGGAGATCAGGCCAATGCCGACGAGCCCGAGCGTCAAAAAGAAAGTCTTGAAATCGAAGTATTCTTTGAAGTATTCGTACATCAGCGCAGAGCTTCCGTCATGACGGCTGTCGAATCCTGTTTTGTCGCTTTCGGCGCGACCGGGCGTGGTTTGTAGCGCTTGATTTCTCCATGGATGTAGCGTTCCATTATGAGACCGGCAATTGGGGCTGCATGCGCCCCGCCGCCGCCGGCGTTTTCCAACATCACAGCCACAGCAATGACGGGTTGGTCAAACGGGGCAAACCCGACAAACCAGGCATGGTCATTGCCATGAGGGTTCTCAGCGGTCCCCGTCTTCCCTGCCACCATAATGCCCGGAATCGCCGCGGCCCTCCCCGTTCCTCGCTCCTCGTTCACCACTCTCCTCATCCCCTCCCGGATAAGCCTCATGGTTTTTTCAGAAAGCATCAGTTCTTTGCTCCTCTGCTGAAACTGCTCGATGCGGTTTGTGAGCTTGTTCCGGACCGCCTCGACCGCATGAGGTTGGTGGAGAATTCCGCCATTCGCCAACGCCGCCGCATAGGCGGCCATTTGCAGAGGGGAAACACCCAGCTCGCCCTGCCCCACGGCAAGGCTGACCAAGTATCCTTGTGTCCACCGGCCTTTGCCGTACACTCTGTCATAGTATTCCGTGGAAGGCACCAATCCCTGCGTCTCCTCTCCAAGATCAACTCCCGTACTCTGACCAAAACCGAATTTCCGCGCATAGGCCGCCCAGGTTTCCAATCCTACCTTATGGATGAGCTGATAGAAAAACACGTTGCAGCTCTTCTGGAGCGCTTGAACAACGTTGACCGATCCATGGACACCGAGATCCCTGAAGATTCGGTTTCCGAATCGGTACGCGCCGGGACATGTAATGCGGTACCCTTCGTCAATGATTCCCTCTTCCAGCGCCGCTGCAGCCAGAACCATTTTGAACGTCGAGCCCGGAGGATAGCGGGTCATGGTTGCACGGTTGAACAGAGGTTTCAAGGTATCCGTCGTTAGCCTCACCCATTCCGCCACCGGCGTAACGCCACTGAACACCGACGGATCAAAATCCGGCTTGCTGACGAGAGAGAGGATGCCTCCGTTCGACGGATCGAGGGCCACGGCGGCTCCGCGATAGTTCGTCATAAGCGACTCCGCAAAGGCCTGGAGCCCCGCATCGAGGCTTAGGACGAGATCGAATCCTTCCCTCGGAGAAATATCGTTCTGGCCGTTCTCAAACGATCCGATCACCCGTCCTTTCGCATCCACCGCCAGGAATTCATATCCCTTCTGACCCCGAAGCATCGTTTCGTAACTTGCTTCGAGACCGGCTGACCCGATCAGGTCGCCAAGCTTGTAATAGTCGCCGAGGCGCGCAAGTTGCGCATCGCTGATCTCCTTGCAGTATCCCAGCAGGTGTGGGGCGTTTGCCTTGGTTGGATAATAGCGTTTGGAATCGATCTGATAATCGACGCCGGGCAGGAGATAGAGGTGCTCCTCCAGTGCCGAGAGGGTTTTGAAATCGATATCGCGACGAACACGCGTGGGTGAAAAGCGGGAAGAGGCTCGACCCTTGTCGATGCGCTCACGGATTTCTGCAGGGTCCATTCCGAGAATGCGGGAGAGAAGCGTCAAGCCCGGCTCTCTGAACTCGGCGGGGGTGACCGTGACGGAATAGGACGGTCCCACATCGACCAGCAGCGCGCCGTGGCGGTCAAACATGTAGCCTCGAATCGGTTCGCGCACAATCGCCCTCAAGGTGTTTTCCGTCGATTTCCGTCCCAGCTCGATGTTGTACAGCATCTGAAGCTGATAGAGTCTGAGGAAGAGAACGCCAATAATACCGACGGCCAGGTACCGCAAAACCCGCCGGCGGGCGGGGGAACCGATTTCATCGTGATGAATGACTGCGGTCATGCCGTTACGCGTCTCGAGAATGCGAACATGGGAAGCACACTTATGATTCCCGTGTACAGGGTTGTTGCCGTGCTGTAGTACAGAACAGTCCACAACAGCGGCCCATCGGTTGCCTGAAGAAAGATGGTATAGAAGATGACATTGTGCACGAGCGAGCCAAGCCCGACAATCAAGACAAACCGATACGAGCCCAGCGTCTGGTCGGTCTTGTTCTCGTTATGGAAATATCCGGCAAAAAAACCCGTTATGGTTTTCGACAGCGCCGCCAGCCCCAACAACTGCGTGGCAAGCAGATCCTCCGCCAGCCCCACGACAAAGCCCGCCACCGTAGCTTCCACCTGACCTTTGCGTATTGCGGTGGATACGAGCCAAATCAGCACAAGATCGGGCAAGAAGCCGCCAACGGAAAAAAACGGCAGAAACGTCGTCTGGGCCACGAGAAGAACAAAGACCGTCAGGGCGCCGCGGAGACGATGGTCCATGGCTACGGCGTCAACAATCCCTGGACGTTCCGTTCAAGCTCTACCCTCTCAGAGTCCGACTGCGTGATCATCACGAACGCTTCCTCGAGTTTCACGAAATCGACTCCGGGGGTGATTACGACATGCTTGAAGAGGCTGCCCTCCCGCTCGCTCACATGGTCGACGATGCCGATCCTGATTCCGGCGGGAAACGTACTGCTGTATTCCGACGTGATCACCACGTCTCCCGGACGCACATCAAGCGTCTTTGCGATGTTCTTCAGGACGAGGTTCGTGCCGTCCCACGCGAGAATACCATCCACGCGGCTTCTCTGAATTTTGGCCGACGCACGGAAATCCACATTCAACAGGATGTTGGCCACTGCATAGTGGCGGCTGGAAGCGACGACCAGCCCCACGAGGCCTGCATCAGTCACCACAGGCATCGAAGCGTGCACGCCGTCCGCTTCTCCGACATCCAGCGTCAGGGAATTCCGCAGGAGCGTCAGGTTCTTGCTGACAACGCTCGCGGCGACAAACCGATGTTCCGGCCGTCCTTTGAGACCAAGGAGACGCCGCAACCGCAGGTTCTCCAGTTTCGCTTCACGCAGTTGACTTGCCTCATCGGCGAGCTCAATGTTCGTTCTGCGCAGAATTTCGTTCTCGCTGGACAAACCTATGTACCGCGGAACGAACGATACCTGTTCCTGAACAACGCCGAGCGCAACCGTCAGGATGCTCCTGAGCCTTTTGATCTGGGGCCTGTCGTTGAGGGACAGGAGAAGGAATGAGAGGACCACAAGAAGCGAAAGAAGCACGTACTCGCGGAAATTCAGAAACAGGGTATAGAGGCGTTCAAGCATAGGACAATTCTGGCGGGGAGAAAGCCGAAGGGATCCCGGACCTCTACCGGTCTCCTCAATATCGCTTGCTCTTGATCAGTACTTTGGAATACTGATCAAGATTTTCCAGCACTTTTCCCGTTCCGCGCACAACTGCGGTAAGGGGATCTTCCGACACGTGGACCGGAAGGTTCGTTTCGAGCCGCAGCCGTTCATCCAGACTTTTCAGCAGAGCGCCTCCCCCGCTCAGCATGATTCCGCGATCGAGAATGTCTGCCGAAAGTTCCGGCGGTGTTCGTTCCAGCGTCATCTTCACCGCTTCCACAATTTGCGCGATCGGTTCATTCAGCGCTTCGCGAATCTCCACGGAACTCACTTCGGTTGTCTTCGGCACACCGTTGACGAGATCGCGCCCTTTCACCTGGATCGTGATCTCTTCTTTCAGAGGCATCGCCGATCCCACTTCGCACTTGATCGCTTCCGCAGTCCTCTCCCCGATCAAGATATTGTGATTGCGCTTGAAGAACTGGATGATCGCATTGTTCATTTCGTCGCCGGCCACGCGGATGGATTCTTCGTTCACAATGCCCGAAAGAGCGATCACGGCGATTTCTGTTGTGCCGCCGCCGATATCCACAACCATGTTGCCGACCGGAGCATCCACGTCCAGGCCGACGCCAATTGCGGCTGCCATGGGCTCCGCCAGTAAATGGACTTCCTTCGCACCGGCATGTTCCGCCGAGTCGCGCACCGCGCGCTTCTCAACCTCCGTAATTCCGGAGGGTACAGAAACGACAATGCGCTTTGCCGGTACCCAGGCCGAGTTGATCTTCTTGATGAACTCCCTGAGCATTCCCTCCGCGATCTCGAAGTCCGCGATCACCCCGTCCTTCATCGGTCTGATCGTCCGGATATCACGGTGAGTCCGTCCCAGCATTTCACGCGCTTCGTTGCCGATCGCGATAATCTTTTTCGTGTTGCGATCAAAGGCGACGATCGAAGGTTCGTTCAGAACGATCCCTTTACTCTTCATCCAGATCACGGTGTTCGCTGTCCCGAGATCGATCGCTATGTCGGCGGAAAAAAGAGAGAAAAGGCCCATAGGAGGAATGTAATCAGTTTAGAGGGAAGAATATAGTGCTCAGTGACGGAAATGTCGGATTCCGGTAAAAACCATGGCGATCCCGTGCTCATCGGCTGCACGAATGACTTCGGCATCCCGGACCGACCCGCCGGGCTGAATAACCGTCGATGCCCCCGCCCGCACGGCCTCTAAAAGACCGTCTGCAAAGGGGAAAAAAGCGTCGGAGGCCACTGCGCACCCCTTGAGATCCAGCCCTGCCTCCTCGGCTTTCAGGGCGGCAATTCGGGCTGAATCCAGCCGGGACATCTGTCCGGCGCCAATCCCCAGGGTTCTGTCGGAACGGGCATAGACGATGGCGTTGGACCGAACGTGCATCGCCACCCGCCACGCAAACATCAATGCATCAAGTTCGTCATTTGTAGGCTTTCGCGCCGTGACCACCTTCACCGATTCCTTCGACAGTACAAGCCTGTCGCTTGACTGCAAAAGAAATCCGTTCACGGCACTCCTCACTTCCCAGGCGGGAAGACCGGAGCTTTCTTTCATTGTGACCAGCCTGCGGTCTTTCTTCTTCTGCAGCACCGAGCGTGCATCTTCAGAAAACTCATTCGATGCGATCACTTCAAGGAACAGCTCGTTCATCGCCTCGGCCGCGATGCGATCGACACGCCGGTTGACTGCGACGATTCCCCCGAACGCCGACTTAGGATCGGTCGCAAGCGCCTTCGCAAACGCTTCCGCAACATCCTTCCCTGTGCCGACTCCGCAGGGATTGTTATGTTTCACGATCACCACCGCGGGTTCTTCAAATTCTTTCACCAATCCCCACCCGGCGCTGAGATCAAGAATGTTGTTGTACGAAAGTTCCTTGCCGTGAATCTTTTCGAACGCCGGTTCTGTCGACGAATAGAATCCGCCAACCTGATGCGGGTTCTCGCCATATCGCAGGGGAAGGTGCAGGCGTTCTGCCAGCATCAGAACCTCCGGAAGTTCCTCCGAACCGTCAAGCGAGTGCAGATACCGCGCAATCGCTGTGTCATACTGTGCTGTGTGGTCGAACGCTTCGCGCGCAAGCTCAAACCGCGTCCGCTCGCTGATCAGGCCGCCGGAGTTCCTTAATTCCTCCATCAGCGCCGCGTAACGGTCCGGATTGACCACGACCGCCGTATAGAGGAAATTCTTCGCCGAAGCCCGCACCATTGCGGGCCCTCCAATGTCAATGTTCTCAATGGCTTCCCCGATCCCGACCCCGGGCTGTGCCACGGTTGATTCGAACGGATAGAGATTGACGACAACCAGATCAATCGGGCGGATTCCGTGCCGGTCCAGTTCTTCGCGATGGCGCTCGTTCTCCGTCACGGCAAGGAGACCGGCATGGATGTTTGGATGAAGAGTTTTGACGCGCCCATCGAGGATTTCCGGAAATCCCGTGACTTCCGAAACCGAAACAACGTGTATTCCCGCGTCTTTCAGGCTCTTCGCCGTCCCGCCGGTCGAGATGATCTCCACGCCCAGGGAAGTAAGCCCGCGGGCAAGGTCCACAATGCCGCGTTTGTCGGACACACTGATCAGTGCCCGCCGAATACGAAGGGCTCTCTCAGACACGGGGGGCGCTTGCTTCTCCGCCGATGCCGTCATGGCTTGATCCAGGCCCTCGCGCCTTCCACCGTCACGCGTCCCTCGGCGAACGCTTTGAGCACCAACGGATAGACCTCGTGTTCCACTGCCTGGACCCTTGCGGCAAGCGAGACCGCGTCGTCATGCGGCGTCACTTCCACAGGCCTCTGGAGAACAATCGGTCCATGATCGTACTCTTCGTCGACAAGATGTATCGTTACGCCAGTGATTTTTACTCCCGCATGCAGAACAGCTTCATGCACATGCATGCCGTACATCCCGGGTCCCCCAAACGCCGGGAGAAGTGCCGGATGAATGTTGGTAATTCTGTTGTGAAACCGACCGATGACCTGCGGTGGGATCTTCTTCATGTAACCGGCAAGGGCTATGAAATCCGCTTCATGTCGTGCAAGACACGAGAGCAATTCTTCTGTAAAGTCTTCCTCGGATGAAAAATCTTTCTGCCGGATACAGAGCGCCGGAATGTTGTGTGAGCGGGCAAGTTCCAGAGCGCCCGCCGAGGCATTATTGCTCACGACAATGGAAAGACGGGCCGGCAAGACACCCTTGCGGATTGCCTCGACGATCGCGTTCAGGTTTGATCCGCGCCCCGAGGCAAAAACGGCTACATTCATGTAAGGGGTGAGAGAAATCGTGATCCGGGCGAAAGGAATGTAACGATAACTTGCAGGATTGTCAATGATTTAGCGGGATTTGAAGCACTACGACACAGCCGCTTCAACCACCTCAAGCGTTCCTTCCGATACGTCCAGCACTGCAGGCGCACCCAGGGGAATAGTGAGTTTTTTAGGAATGTGACCGTACTGGAGATTGGCAAGCACCGGCACCTCAACCGAATCCACGACATCAGAAAGCACCTCGTCGATAGTAAGATGCGGTTTGGATGGGTCGGACGGCACGCAATCAGTGAATCGGCCTAAAACCAAAGCGCGCACGATGTTCAGGACGCCGGCATGTTTCAGCTGGACAAACATGCGATCCACGCGGTGCGGCGCTTCATCGACATCCTCCACCACGAGGATCGCTCCATCGAAGCGAGGGCAGAACCGAGTTCCCAGAAGCGAAACTACCAGGGAAAGGTTTCCGCCCATCAGCCGTCCGCGCACGGTTCCCGTTCCAAACGTCCGTACGGGATCGTCCGCCGGATTCGACAACAACCCGGCCGGCTTTGGCTCAGTAATCATCTTCCAAAAATGCTCTTCGGTGAACGGATCCATCCCATTCCACATCTCAACCGCCGCCATGGGTCCGGAAAACGTGATGAGGTTTGACTGTCGCAGGATCGCCAGCTGCAGGGCAGTCAGATCGCTGTAGCCGACAAGAATCTTTGGATCCTTTTTGAGCGCACGGTAATCGACGCGATCGAGAATCCGCGGCGTACCATAGCCTCCGCGCAAAGCAATGATTGCGCGCACGGATCGATCCCGCAGCATCTCATTCAGGTCACTTGCCCGATCTTCATCGGAACCGGCAAGATAGCCCCGCTCATCCAGCACGTGCTTTCCAAGTCTGACCCTGTACCCGCACCGCTCAAGGTACGAAACAGCCTTCTCCACTTTTTCAGCCGATGAAGGTGTGCTCGCAGGGGAAATAAGCCCGATGACTTCGTTGGCCCTTAATCGGGGCGGACAAACAAGCCGGGTGCGCCGGGTCATTTCAGAAACTCTTGAGTGCGTGTTTTCTCATATGGTCCTTTTCTTCCGCGCTTGCTCCCCACCGATAGCCATACACCGCTCCTTCCCATTCGCCGTACATCGGATTTGGCAGTACGAGATACCTCGTCCCAAATTCTGCCCGCAAGCGGTCCACTTCCTCCATCCGCTCATTGATCGATTTCTTCTCAAACACCGAGGCGTGATCGTTCAGATTGTCACCAATAAGCAGAACGATATCATGAGTCTTCCGAATCGAATCCCGTCTTGCCTTCTTGCTGGATTCAACCGTTTTCAGGAGAATGTGCGCACTGTCGGCTTGGGGGAATCCCCTGAGCTTCAGGTTTCGCGCTGTTCCCGCATATTCTTCCGGCGCCTGCCGGTTTGTGACATAGAAAACATCGTATCCCTTCGAAACAGCATAGTTCAGAAACTCCACGGAACCGGGAAGCGCCTCCGCCTCAGCGCGATTGACCCAGTCTGTCCATGCATACGGAAAGGTTTTCTCCTCAAGGATCATTTTTGCAGAATGAGGGCTGTTATTCAGCACCGTTTCATCCACATCCACTACCACTGCGCGGCCTCGCGCGCTCTTTGCATTCTTTGCATCGTATTCATCGATCAAGAATCTCGCGAACTGAAAAGTCTGGTAGCTGATCGCCCGCATTTCCGCGGAAGTCTGGTACCAGAGAACAGACATAACCCCGTGCTCGTTGAGCGACGAGGGAACGACAGGACCTCCCGCGAGGCCGAGAATAAGAACAACGGCCGCGAAAAGTCCAAAGCGTTGCAGAAAGGTTTTCATGGGATCATTCATGGGGTTTGATGGGTGACCAAAATTCGGCGGAGGGTCCGGTCACGGCAGGGGAAGCCCGCGCCCCTCCCAAGGAAGCGAGGCCGGCGCGACATATTCGCCTTTGCGGAGGACCGTCGCGCCTGCCTGAAGAGGATTGGCTCATGGTTGCCGGATAACGCTGACTTGTGAATCATCCATTCGCCTTTTTTGCGCGGAGGCCACAATGCGTGCAGCAAGCCCTGCGGGAAGGAGGCGAACGGCGATGGTTCCCAGCTTGTTGAAAACGCCCGGAACGATGAGGGGGCTTCCGGCTATAAGGCCTTCAAAGCCGGCGCGCGCGACAACGCGCGAATCCATGTCGGCAATTCCACCAAAGGCCGATTTCTTGATTCCCGCTCGGGCGCGGAATCCCGTCGGTGTAGGACCCGGGCACAACACGCTCACCGTCACTCCGCGCTCGCGCACCTCCTCGGCAAGCCCCAGGGAAAAACTGATCAGATATGCCTTTGTGGCGTAATAGTTCGCCATGTATGGTCCCGGCTGAAAACCGGCGGTCGACGCGACATTGAGGATTTTTCCGGAGCCCCGTAAAAGCATATCCGGCAGAAACAGCTTTGTAAGATGCACCGGCGTCACAACGTTGACTTGAATCATGTCGAGCTCTTCCCCGTTGGCGGAAGTGGCGAACCTCCCCAGCAAGCCGAACCCGGCGTTGTTCACAAGCACATCGATGTGAATGCCAGCGCGATCGAGCTCTCTCCGGATTTCGACAGAGGATTCCGGCCTCGTCAAATCTTTTTGAAGAACGTAAGCGGAAACACCAAAGATCTGTTGAGCTTGGTTCGCGAGAGCGAGGAGTTTGTCTTTCCTGCGGGCGACAAGAACGACGTTATAACCGTTTTCCGCGAAGATGCTGGCAAGATCGTACCCAATGCCGCTTGAAGCCCCCGTGATGAGAGCCGTCTTGTTTGGCTTCCAGGTGGCGGCTTTCAGCCGTGGCGTTCGGGAGATACGTTTGCGGGATGGCATTTTCTCAAAAGAGCACGTTCAAATCCGACGGCTAAGGTAGAAAACGAGGGAAGGAAATGCAACCGCCTTGAATCATCATTGGAAATCTTCGTATTTTGAACAAAACATTGCTCACAAAAGTCTCATGAAGATCCTGGCCCTCACCGATATCCATGCGGCATACGACACCGTCGAGCGTATTCTTGCTGACGAGCATGGATGTCATGCGATGATCCTTGGCGGGGATTTGACGACGCACGGTACTGCGGAGGAAGCCGCGGAAGCCTTGAAGCGATTTTCAAGAACGGGAATTCCCCTCTACAGCGTCGCCGGCAACATGGACCCGCGTTCCCTTGAGGATACATTTTCCCGGTACAGCACTTTGGTCAACGGCCGCGGCGTTTTCTTGGACGACGTGGGAATTTTTGGCGTGTCGGGCTCGCCCCCAACACCAATGAATACGCCGTACGAAATTGCAGAAGAGGAGATTGCCCTGCGTGCTCACAGCGGATGGAAGGATGTTCAGGCGGCCCGGATCAAGATCTTTGTTCCCCATGCGCCGCCTCGCGGCACGAAAGTCGATGCCATCCGCACGGGTCAACACGTCGGAAGCACCGCCGTCAGAAAATTCGTGGAGCAATGCCATCCCGACGCCGTTGTGTGCGGACACATCCACGAGGCGCGCGGCATCGACGCCATCGGATCGACCGTAGTCGTCAATTGCGGACCCGCGATGAAAGGGTACTACGCGATATTGACCGTTGGAAAGGGCGTGAGCGTGGAGCTCAAGGGATGAACAGAATTTCTCACGTTCTCTTTGACCTCGGAAATGTCCTCGTCACAATCCACCCCGAACGGTTTTCGGCAACGCTCGGAACGGATCACGCACGGAAGGAAATGCGCCGGTCACTCGTTCTCCGCCTCATTCACCGATACGAACAAGGAGAGATCGATTCTGACACCTTTTTCCGGAATCTGGATAAGATCTTCGAGGGAAAATACGCACGGGAGAAGCTTACCGAGGCGATGGAAAGCGTTATAGGGCAAGCGGTTACGGGAATGCCGGAACTTCTTGAGCGCGTCAGTTCATCCGTTCCTGTTGCGCTGGCGAGCAACACGAATGAAACGCATTTTGCCTATTGCCGCAGGCAATTTCGCTTTCTTTCCCTCATTCCGCGGTTTTTTCTTTCGTGGGAAATGAAAACGCTGAAACCGGCGCCCGAATACTACGCACGCGTTCTTGATACCGTTCGCGCTCCCGCGCACACCATCGCCTTTATCGACGATCTTCCGGAAAATGTGGAGGGGGCACGGAAGGCAGGGATGGTGGGGATAGTGTTTGAGGGAGCGGCACGTTTAGAAAACGCTTTGCAGGATTTGGGCGTAGTCTCACGTGCTGATTGAACATTCACTCTGGACGACCGACAGAGGACCGGACATTCAGGTTCTTTCTTGCCATGAAACACTTTCCTTTGCAGAACGTCCAAGATCCTATGACGTATCTACCAACTCCCCGAGCTTCCTCCTCCCGAAAAGCTCCCGCCCCCGCCCGAAAATCCTCCTCCGCCCGAAAAGCCTCCGGATGACCACCCCCCGCCGGATGTCCATCCGCTTCCCCCTCGGCTGGTCGCCATCGTTGCGGCCCAACGTTTGACGGCGGGATTCCTGCCTAGGAGAACCTTCAGAACGGGAAAACCAATCAGATATACGATGCCTGGAATGAGTGTTCCCAGAATTGCCCAGGGAAACGTGAACCAGAAAGGAATAAGGAACACATAGAGAAACCAACCCACACCTTTAGGTTGGATGAGAGCGATAAGCGTGAACGTTCCGACAACAAACCCGAAAATCCCCAGCGCCATGATTTTCTCCGGAAAGGATTCAAAACCGCTCTCCGGCATTTCCTCGATTTCCTCGGCAACGTAAGTTCCCTCGATCGTTCCCAGAATCGCGGAGACTCCCGCGGTGATCCCTCCATCAAAGTCTCCGTTTTTGAATCGCGGCACCACCTCGTGGCGAATAATCTGACTGCACCGCGCATCGGTCAACACGCCTTCCAATCCATCGCCGACTTCGATTCTCAACTTCCTGTCATCACGCACGATCAGAAACAGCACCCCATTGTCCTTGTCCCTCTGGCCCAGCTTCCACGCCTCCGCAACGCGGATGGAGAAATCCTCAATCACGTTTCCTTCGAGGCTTGCCACGGTCAATACCACAACCTGATTCGACGTTTGCTCTTCATGAGCCCGCAATCGCTCCTCGAGATCACGGGCGACGCCCGGAGAGAGCATCCCGGCATAGTCATTGACGCGTCCGGACAGGTAGGGAACATCTTGCGCGCGAGCAACGGTTGCCATCGCCATTATGCAAAGGAGAAGAAGCTTCGTCATGGTTTCCTCCTCTGCGTTTTTCCAATTCGTAATTTGTTCCCCAGCTCATTCCGGTCCGCCCGGTGTCTGCGCACGCCCTTCTTCTGAAGGAGAATACCGCACTTCCGAATGGCCTCGATCAGTCCGTCGGCGGGTTTGCCGGTCTGGATCCCGCGTGTGATGGTTTCAACCACATCCCTCCATTCAGATTGCTCCACCCGCGCACTGATCCCCGAGTCGCCCACGACGAGAACCTTGTGCTCAAGCAAGCTGAGGAACAAAAGAATGCCTGTTCGGTCCCGGGTCTTGAACACCTCTTCCGCAATGAAAGCCTGAGCTGCCCGCTGGGCAACGCGGAGCTCCAGGAGGTCGTTTCCCGCAAGCAATCGTTTCAGCGGAGCAACCCGATGAGTGATAAACACTCCCAAGCCCAAGGCACCAAGGATGATGATGCCGATTTCGAGGGGGCCGAGCCCGTGCCAAGTCTCCGTGAGAAGGTGGAGGAGCGCGATGGCAACCACGGCAATTGAGGCAAACAGCGCTCCGCCTCTCCAGGCCGCAACGTCGTACGTGTCACTTCGCTCAACGAAATATGGTACGATTTCCCCAGCGGTTCTCTTCTCCGCCTCTTTCACCGCCCGGGAGATTTTTTCGAGATCCTCAGAGCTGAAAAATCGTCGTGTCATTTCTCACCTGAATTCGTTGATCGTCAGAAAGCGGTGTAAGAAAACCAGAAGATTCGCCAGAGTCAATTCGCTGAATTAGGCCTTTCCACGGCTCAAAGAGGAATAGTGCCTTGACCGGGCCATTCTCATTTGGCTCAATTTCCACTGTTTTTCCGGACCTGTGGGGATTTTTTCACCCATCCATACTTATGCACACGCTCCCGGAATTTATCAACATCCGTAAACCCCTGTATTTATTGCACTTTTCGCTTGACTTTAAGTCGCTTTTCCGTAAATTGCAGTGCCATGTGGGGAAAAGTGGGGAATGTGGGAGAGTTTCGCCAGGTGCAATAAAATCAAAGACTTCGGAGGCTGTCGAGATCGATGTCGTCCTTCAAGGGAAGGTACTCATACTCGGTTGACAATAAAGGACGAGTGGCCTTGCCGGCAAAGTTGCGCAAGAGCGTCTCTCCGGCGGCAAACGATACCTTCATTCTTACACGCGGATTTGAACAGTGCCTTTTCCTGTACCCGCAGGACGAGTGGATGCGGCTTGAAGAGTCGATCCGCAATCTTTCCCCCTCCAATCCCCAGCACCGGTTTTTTGTGCGAACCCTCCTTCAGTGGTCCAGCGACTGCCAGCTCGACAGTCAGGCGCGAATTACCGTGCCGCAGGACCTGCTCAAGTTTGCAGGCATTGACAATGAGGTGCTCATCCTCGGCGTCCTCGAACGGATTGAGATTTGGAATCCAAGGGTCTACGAAGAGTACATGAATAACCAGCCGGCGACCTATGAGACGGTGGCCGAAGCCGTGCTGAAATCGAATGCCTGAGCGTTGGAACCAAACCGGTTTCATACACCCGTGCTTCTTGAGGAAGCGCTTGCCCTGCTTGCTCCCGTTCCAGGCGGGACATATGTGGACGCGACGCTTGGCGGTGGAGGTCACGCTCGCGCCATCCTCGAACGAACGTCTCCTTCCGGAAGATGCATTGGTTTTGACGCAGACCCCGAGGCTCTGGCTGAAGCATCACGGCGGCTGAGACCGGCCGGCGAACGTTTCGTTGCCGTCCATGCGAACTTCAACGCCCTTGAGGCCGAACTTGCGCGGCTGTCTGTTGAACGCATCGATGGAATCCTGTTTGACCTTGGCGTGTCGTCTCACCAGCTCGACGAACCCACGAGAGGCTTTTCGTTCCGGTTTGATGAGCCTCTCGATATGAGAATGGATCGGCGACAACATCTGGATGCCGCGCAGGTCGTGAATACCTATGACCTCGGAGAACTGGCTCAAATCCTCCGGCGGTTTGGTGAAGAGCGCTATGCGGGCCTGATCGCGCGTTCGATCGTTCAGCATCGGGCCCGGCATCGTTTTACGACCACGGGAGACCTCGCGTCGGTTATAAAACGGGCGCTGGGCAAGGCGGCCGGTGTCAAATCGCTCGCACGCGTGTTTCAGGCCATTCGCATTGAAGTCAACAACGAGCTTGAGAGCCTCACGGAGGCTCTTGAACAGGCCATACAGCTGACCCGCGGAGGCGGACGGATCGTGGTCATCTCCTATCATTCTCTGGAAGACAGAATTGTCAAGGAAGCGTTCCGTGAGGCTTCGCGGACAACGCGTCGTCATGCAACGGGTTTGCTTCCCGACACGCCCCTCCGCCCTCTCGTGAGGATTCTGACCAGAAAGCCCGTGGGGGCGTCGCCGCAGGAAGTGAAACGCAACCCCCGCGCACGAAGCGCAAAGATGCGCGCCGTCGAGAGACTTTGACCATGGCAAAACAACGCCTCCCGGAAGAAACCTTGGCGATGGATCCGCGCACGGATCGGGCGCCGTTACCGATTTACCCCGGCAACATGCCTCTGGGCAATCCTGTTGAGCCGCCTGGGGAACCTGAAAGGACCGATCTGCGTCCCCGTGTGAACCGGGCGGCCGTACGCCGCAAGATCAGCCCCTTCAATATTATGATCATGCTGATCGCAGCGGCAATTGCCATCGTGCTGTACATCAGCAACATCATTGCTGTGAATCAGCTTTTGCACGACGTGAACGCGCTCGAAAACGAACATCGACAGGTGCTGATGGAACAGGAGATTCTCAGGGCCCGAATCAACCGACTGGCCAGCCTTGAGCGGATTCAGGACAAGGCCCTTGAGCTGGGTCTTCAGAATCTGCGGGAACCGCCCGTATGGCTTTCAATTGATCCGGAACGACTCCGCGCTGTCGAACGCGAGACTGGGCGCAACGACTGACCTATGAACCACACCCCCCTCTTTCAGGCGCCGGAAGAAAACGGACGGAGTGCCTCCGGCGGCGCATGGCGTCTGCTGGCGTTGAAGGCTTTTCTGGCTCTGTTCTTCGTCGTGATCGCCGTACGCCTTGTGACCATCCAGATTATTGAGGCGCCAAAGTACCGCGCCATTGCCCGCAAGCAATATGAGCAGAAATTCACCCTTCCTGCCGTGCGGGGAAATATTTACGACCGGTCAGGTCAGGTCCTTGTGTCCAACACCATGTTTGTATCCTTTGCCGCCGATCCAAAAATCGTGGGCGACAAGGACGTGGCTGTGGCCAACGCATTCGCCCGTGTCTTCAACAAGCCTGCTACGCACTATCTCTCCCGGCTCCGGACTGATCCCTCCCGCCGCTTTGTCTGGCTCGAGCGACGGGTGAATCCATCCGTCGCCCGGCGGCTTTCCGCGGCGACCCTCGAGGGCGTCGTCATGGTCAAAGAACCGAAACGCCTCTACCATTACGACGAACTCGCAGCATCCCTCATCGGCTTCACCGACATCGACAATAACGGCATCGCCGGGATGGAGCTTGTATGCGATGAGGATCTTCGCGGAACGGCTGGTTCTGTCGTCATGCAGCGCGACGGTCTGGGTCGCACCCGCCCGTCCGCAGATTACCCCACGGTGGAACCTGTCGATGGTCATGACGTGCGCCTGACCATTGACCTGTCCTATCAGGCGATCCTCGAAGAGGAACTCAAGACCGGGGTTACACTCAATAAGGCCGACGGCGGGCTGGCGGTCATGTTGGACCCGAAGACCGGCGAGATTCTTGCGCTGGCAACGGTGCCTTCCATCAATCCCAACACGCCGGAGTCGTATGAGTCGGGCACAGCAAGAAACAAGGTGGTCACCGACATGTTTGAGCCCGGCTCGATATTCAAGATCGTCACGGCCGCCGCGGCCTATGAACATGATGTTATCTCACCCGAGAAGCGGTTTGATGCGGAGAATGGTCTCTACAAAGTGATGATGCGCGGGAGGGTCGTTCGCCAGATCCGTGATACGCACAGTCATGAAAGTCTCACCTTCCGTGAAGGCCTGGAGCAATCCAGCAATATCGTCATGGCTAAGGCCGTCGAGCTTATTGGTCCCGAGCGCTTTTACCGCCAAGCCCGCGATTTCGGATTCGGCATCCCTACCGGTGTCGAGCTTCCCGGAGAAGTGAGGGGACGGCTGAAGAAACCTCATGAATGGTCGGGTATTACGATGCAGACCATGGCGTACGGCTACGAAGTCGCCGTCACTCCTCTTCAGATTGCCGCTGCCTATGCCGCGATTGCAAACGGCGGAGTGCTGATGAAGCCGTACGTTGTGCGGCAAATTCTTACCAAAGACGGCGCTCTCATTCGCGAAAACCGGCCGCAGAAAATCCGTCGCGTGGTATCGAAGGAAACGGCGGTGAAGCTGACTGAGGCTTTCGAAGGTGCCGTGGAGCGCGGCACGGCGCAGGAGGTTCGCATCCCCGGAGTACGGGTCGCGGGAAAAACAGGAACGGCGCGGCGCATCGTGGACGGCAAGTACGCTCCCGGGAGTTACACGGCGTCCTTCGTCGGATACTTCCCGGGGGAAGACCCGCAGGTGGTCTGTCTGGTCATGATGGAGAACCCACGCGCCCGCGGATACTATGGTGGTGTAACCAGCGGACCGATTTTCCGCGCCGTTGCAGAACGCGTTCTCCAGACGTCATCGCGATTTCAACGGACATCGCCGGCAGACACACCGTCGGACGATGTGAAACCCGTTGTCGTTCCCGATGTCCGGACGGTTATGCTTCCGATCGCCGAACGCATTTTGCGCGGGCAGGGCCTTCAGCCCGAAGTGTTCGGACGGGGGAGGTTTGTGATCAAACAATCCCCACAGCCGGGCTCGCGCATGATGCAGGGATCTTCCATCAAGCTTGTTGTGCGCGATGAGCCCCCAGAGGAAGGGGACCTCGTAATCGTGCCGGACGTACGCGGACTCAGCGTCCGCAGGGCGGTCAACAGGCTCATGCTCGACGAATTCGATATCGTTCTGGAGGGATCCGGCATGGTGGTTCGCCAATCCCCCGCACCGGGACAAAAGGCAGCTCCGGGGTCAACCGTTCGTCTGTTATGCGAGCCGCGCGAGATTATTTCAGCTGTGCTCTATTGACACAGGAGACCGGAGGGAGGGCGAGGAGTACGGAGCCATGAAGCTGTCACCATTGCTGGCAGGAATTCCGGTCACCAAATTGTTTCAAACCATGTTCGGCCGCATGGTCGTAACCCACGATGTTGAAGTGCGCGGGATCAGGTACGATTCCAGGCTGGTGGAAAAAGGGGATTGCTTCGTCGCCATCGCAGGACAGGGAACAGACGGTCATCGGTATCTGCAGGATGCAATCTCGCGCGGAGCCGCGGTTGTGGTGGTGCAGGACGACAACGCTATCCCGGACTCCCTGTGCATGCACCACGGTGTGATCAAGATTGTTGTCGCAGACACACGAAAGGCTCTCGCGCTGCTCTCGGCAAACTTCTATGACCACCCGTCGAAAAAGCTCATCATGGTCGGTGTCACGGGCACAAACGGAAAAACAACAACGACGCATTTGATTAAATCCATGCTGGAAGTGTCCGGCCGCAAGACAGGTTTGATCGGGACAATCGGGTACCAGATCGGAAACCGCTCCCTGTCTGCCACGCACACAACGCCGGAGTCGCTCGAACTGAACAAGCTTCTCGCACAGATGGTCGAGGAAGGATGCACTGCCGTGTCCATGGAAGTGTCTTCGCATTCCCTGCACCAGTCCCGCGTGCACGGCATTCGTTTTGCCACCGCGGTTTTCACCAACCTCACGCAAGACCATCTGGACTATCACAGGACGATGGAGGAGTACTTCGCGGCAAAACAAATCCTCTTTGAAACCCTGGATCCGTCCGCCTGCACGGTGACAAACCGAGACGATGATTGGGGGAGAAGGATCTTTGCCGCGGCACGAACGAAGACGCTATCCTATGGGTACGACGCGGAAGCAGATGTTCGTGTCGCAGGCGCGAACCTGTCGCTGGACGGAACGATGTTGAACATTGAATATCGGGGCCGAACCTCCGCGATTCGGTCATCCTTGCTCGGGAGATTCAATATCTACAACCTTCTTGCCGCCTACGCAGCGGGTATCAGCCTCGAGATCCCCCCCGATGAGATTGCAAAAGGCCTTGAACGGGTGTCAGCTATTAAAGGCCGGTTTGAACGAATTCCTTCGCCTTTCGGATGGACCGCCATCATTGATTATGCCCACACGCCAGATGCGCTTGAAAAAGCTCTCCGTGCGATTCATGAAGTCCTTCCAAGGGAGCGGCGCGGTGCTCTCCTCGCGGTCTTTGGGGCCGGCGGCGATCGGGATGCCGCAAAACGCCCGCTGATGGGTGCCGTAGCAGCAGAGCTGGCCGATTTGTGCATCGTCACTTCGGATAATCCGCGAACGGAAGATCCCGGGAAAATTATCGACGATATCCTGAAAGGGATGGGTGACCGAAGCCGGGTTGTTGTTGAGCCAGACCGACGTAAGGCCATTCGTGCCGCCCTCTCGCGGGCGAAAGCCGGCGACGTGGTCCTCATCGCTGGCAAAGGACATGAGGAGTATCAGATCATCGGCACCACCAGGGTCCATTTCAGCGACCATGAAGTCGTTCAAGAATTCATGGAATCATACTCGTGAACCTGACGGCATCGGACATCCTGAAGGTCAGACACGTCAAAGCCATCGACCTTGACATTCGATCACGTCTTTCCGTGACGGGTGTCTCAATCGATTCTCGGACTGTAAGACGAGGAGATCTGTTTGTTGCACTTAAGGGGGAACGGGTTGACGGCCATGATTTCATGACCAAAGCCGTTGCCGCAGGAGCCGCAGCAATCCTGCTTGAACAACGCTGGGCGCAGGCTAACGAAGCGCTCCTCCTCAGCCTCCCGGTGCCTCGGATCGTTGTTGAAAACTCCGTCAGGGGGCTCGGAGAGCTCGCCCGGATTTACCGCGGGGTCTTTACGATCCCCATCCTTGCTGTTGCAGGAAGCAACGGAAAGACCACGACGAAAGACATGATCGCCGCCGTTCTTTCGACAACATACAACGTGATGGCAACCGAGGGAAACCTGAATAACCCTATCGGCGTCCCGCTTACACTCTTCCGCCTCAAAAACCGTCATGAAGTGGCGGTGGTGGAAATCGGGACAAACCATCCCGGAGAGATCGCATACCTGTGCGAGATCTTGCTTCCCACACACGGTTTGATCACGAACATTGGGCGCGAACACCTTGAGTTCTTCCGGACTCTGGCGGGCGTGGCGAAAGCAGAGGGTGAGCTTTTTGACTGGTTGGAGACCTACCGCGCCAGGACGGGGAAGATCTTCCTGAACGGTGACGATCCGTTCCTGGCTCGTCGGCGGCGTAAACTCCGCAACCCGTTAGTATACGGGTTCAAAGCGGCGCGTCCAATCGTCCGCGGCTCCGCGCTGAAGCTTTCCCCAAGGGCCTGCGCGTCGTTTTCGGTCTCAGGCCCGCGGCGCTCACCGTTCACGGTTACGCTCACAACACCCGGTCTCCATGCGGCCCACAACGCGCTGGCCGCGGCCGCGGTGGGCATCCTCATGAAGGTCCCCGTCACCGGTATTCAGCGCTCGCTTCAGCAATTCCGACCGAGTGCGAAACGCTCCGAGATCCTCCATCTGAACAAGGTGACGATTCTGAACGATACCTACAATTCCAATCCTGATTCCGCTTACGCCGCGCTCAGCACGCTCGCCTCAATGGAAACCGCCGGCAAGCGGATTGCGGTGCTCGCGGACATGCTGGAGCTCGGTGACGCGGCGGAAAAGCTTCATCGGGAAATCGGCCGTGCAACCACCCGGCTTGGTATTCAGTATCTGCTGACCTTTGGGCCGCTGAGCAAGGCAACGCATGATGCCTCGTCTGCACCACACAAGATCCACTATGAGCACAAAAATGTGTTGGCTGAATACCTGAGCGAACTTGTCGCCGAGGGAGATGTTGTTCTTGTGAAGGGATCACGGGGGATGAAAATGGAGGATGTTGTGACGTTCCTGAAAGAACGGCTCACGAGGGCTGCCTGATTATGCTGTATTACGCGTTCACCTATCTCGACCGGTTGTACGACATTCCCGGCTTCGGCCTTTTCCGGTTCATCACTTTCCGCGCCGGAGCGGCGGCAGTGACGGCATTGATTATCGCCTTCTGGCTTGGTCCGAAGGTCATCCGCAAATTACGGGAACTGCAGATCGGCGAAGCCGCAAAAACCGAGGCACCCAAAACACACCTGACAAAGGCAGGGACGCCAACGATGGGCGGATTGATCGTCCTGGCTTCGATCCTGTTCCCGACCCTGCTCTGGGCCGACATCCGGAACATGTATGTGGTTCTGATTCTCTTTGTCACGGCGGCCCTGGGCGCAGTCGGCTTTCTGGACGATTACCTGAAAGTCGTGAAAAAAAAACCGAAGGGCCTCATTGGGCGCTACAAGATCGTCGGGCAGGTAACCGTCGGTCTTGTTGTCGGAGGCATCATCTATTTTGCACCGCACTGGATCGACCCGGACCTCTGGAAACTCAAATCCAGTACCACCGTTCCGTTTCTGAAGAACCTGGAACTTGATCTGGGATGGCTGTACATCCCCATTGTCGTCTTCATTATCACCGCAACATCAAACGCCGTCAATCTTACGGATGGGCTCGACGGCTTGGCGATTGGAACGGTCGGTATTGTCGGAATGACGCTCGCGGTGATTGCCTATGTCTCCGGGCATGCGGAATTGAGCCAGTATTTGACCATTCCGTTTCTGCGCGGAAACGGAGAACTTGCGATCTATTGCGCGGCGCTTGGCGGCGCTGCACTCGGCTTCTTGTGGTTCAACTCGTACCCCGCTCAGGTGTTTATGGGAGACACCGGATCTCTTGCGCTCGGCGGCGCTATCGGCGCTCTGTGTGTTCTCATCAAGAAGGAGCTGCTGCTCCCCACGCTCGGAGGAATTTTTCTGGTCGAAACCCTTTCGGTGATTCTCCAACGCGCATACTTCAAATACACAAGGAAGAAATATGGTGAGGGCCGACGGATATTCCGGATGGCTCCTCTCCATCACCATTTTGAATTGCTCGGATGGCCTGAACCGAAGATTGTCATGCGCTTCTACATCATGGCCATCCTCCTGATGATTCTAAGTCTGGCAACCTTCAAGGTTCGCTGACGGGACGTGCTGTGACAACCCAATCGCACGATGTTCGGGGAATGCGCTGCAGCGTACTCGGCGCCGCACGGAGCGGAATCGCTGTCGCGAAGCTCCTCCGGGAGAAGGGAGCCGCGGTGTTTGTAAGCGACCAACGCCCCCTGGATCAACTCGACGAAGAGGCCCTGAGTCTTCGGTCCTTGGGAATTGAACTCGAGGGCGGCGGTCATTCGGACCGCGTTTTGGATTGTTCCCTGCTGGTCCTGAGCCCCGGTGTGCCTGGCGACATTCCGTTCGTGCAGGAAGCCGGACGTCGCGGAATACGAGTCCTCAGTGAGCTGGAAGTCGCCAGCTGGTTTTGTCGCTCGCCGATCGTTGCCGTGACCGGCAGCAACGGGAAAACAACCACGACCACCCTCATCGGGAGGATCCTGGGCGATGCAAAAAAGAAACATGTGGTTGCGGGTAATATTGGAACGGCATTCTCAGCGGTCGTTCTGGACATGGCTGAAGAGGACATTGTGGTTCTGGAAGTGAGCAGTTTCCAGCTCGATCATTGCGAGACTTTCCGGCCGAAGGTGTCGGTGATTCTCAATGTGACCGAGGATCACATGGACCGGTACCGGCATTCGATGGAACTCTACGCGGCATCCAAGGCAAGGATTTTCATGAACCAGTCGGGCGACGATACGTTCGTGTACTGTGCCGATGATCCGTGGACGATCAGAATTGCTGCACAGGCCGCATGCCGGCGCCTCCCTTTCAGCACAGACACAATACTTCAGGAAGGCGCCTGGATGGAGCATGGTATTCTCATGCTTGGCGATCAGAACGGTCCAAAGCAGGTTATTCCGTTGGAACAGATGACCATCCGTGGCATTCACAACGCGCGGAACGCCATGGCCGCCGTGCTCGTCGGATCGCTCTTCGACGTCAGCATTGCCTCCATGCGTGCAACCCTTCGGAATTTCAAGGGGGTCGAACACCGGCTTGAGTTTGTCCGCGAGCACAATGGCATCCGGTACTACAACGACTCCAAAGCGACGAATGTCGATGCCGTCCGCTATGCGATCCAGGCATTTTCGGATCCGATCATTCTGATCCTCGGAGGAAGAGACAAAGGGAACGACTATACGCTCATTCAGGACCTTGTGCGCAAACACGTAAAGAGTATTCTGGCAATCGGCGAGTCGGCGCAAAAGGTCGAGACCGCCTTTCACGGTATCGTTCCCGTCCATCGCGCATCCTCCATGGAGGGGGCGGTCCGCCTTGCCGCTCAGGAGGGCCGCGCGGGCGACGTTGTTTTGCTTTCGCCGGCTTGCGCGTCATTCGATTGGTTCAAGAATTACGAGCATCGTGGAAAAGTGTTCAAGGATTTGGTGAATCATTTGTGACGAAGTCCCAGCGTAACCATATCGATCTCCCCACGCTCATTGCCGTCCTCACGCTGATGGTCCTAAGCCTTGGCGTGGTGTACAGCGCGTCGGCCACCTGGGCCATGGAAAAATTCGGGGAAAGCAATCGCCTGCTGAACTCGCATGCCCTCAAAATCGTCATTGGAATTTGCGCGCTGTTCGTCGGCGTGACGATCGACTACCGGAAGTACAAACGGCTCACCAAGCCTGCTTTGATTCTCGCCGTTCTGCTTCTGTTTGTCACCTTGATCTTAGGAGGAGAAACCAAGGGGGCGGCGCGGTGGCTCCGTATCGGCGGTCTTGGTATTCAGCCGTCGGAGTTCGCGAAGTTTGCCCTCTTGTTTCACCTCTGCACGCTCATTGCCGCCAAGAAAGACCTTGTCCGCGACTTCAAGCGCGGATTTCTGCCCATGACCGTCTGGATCGGCACGGTGACCGGGCTTGTGCTCTTTCAGCCCAACTTCAGCACGGGGAGCATGATCGTGCTGATCAGCCTTGTCATGCTGTTTATTGGCCGCGCACGCGTTTCACACTTGCTCACAACGGCGCTTGCCCTCGTCCCGATTTTGGCGCTCTACGTTGTCAGTGCCTCGTACAGACTCGCGCGGGTCAAATCCTTCCTGAGCGGAACAGACGGATCGGGAAGCATGAACTACCAGCTCCTGCAGGGAATCATCGGTTTCGGAAGCGGCGGGCTGTTTGGACTTGGACCCGGGGAAAGCAAACAACGTGACCTGTTCCTCCCCGAATCGTACGGTGACTTTGTCTTCTCGATTGTCGGAGAAGAGTATGGCTTTCTGGGCACGATCTTTTTCTTGGCCCTTTTCCTTTTGATTATGTTTCGGGGTTTCAAGATCGCGAAGCACGCCCGGGACGAATACGGGCAACTGCTAGCCGTCGGAATCACGAGCACGATCACACTGTACGCCCTCGTGAACGCGGGGGTGACCCTGGGTCTGCTCCCAACAACGGGTTTGCCCATGCCGTTTGTGAGTTATGGGGGATCATCGCTCGTGTTCTCCTCCTTCGCCGTCGGTGTACTGCTGAATATCTCGGCGCAGACAGACTTGCATCCGCGCATGACCCGACTGCCCGACTCTGTCATGCCGATCGAATCCTTGCAGGAGCAGAGTGCCAGAGCAACGTGAGAAGGAACGCGCTCCCGGCCGCGTGACGATCATTCTGACCGGCGGAGGAACCGGCGGTCACGTGTTTCCTGCGCTCGCCATTGCAGAGACGCTCAGGCAGGAAAGACCGGACATTCAATTGGTGTATGCGGGTACAAGAGGAAGGATCGAGGAAAAAATCGTGCCCCCGCTTGGCTACAAATTTGTGAGCATCTGGATCAGTGGTCTGCAGAGAGGCGCTGTCCTCGGCAATCTCTTGCTTCCCATCAAGATTATCGTATCGCTCATCCAGTCGTTTCTGTTGATGGCGCGTTGGAAACCCTCGGTGGTCGCAGGCACGGGCGGCTATGTGTGTGCGCCGGTTCTTCTTGCGGCATCCGTGCTCGGCATCCCCACGGTCCTGCATGAATCCAACAGCTATCCGGGCGTGACCACAAGGCTTCTCGCGGGCAGAGTATCAAGACTGTATCTCGGCTTCGACGACGCTAAGCGTTGGCTTCCCGGGGTCCGCAATGCTGCCACTGTCGGCACGCCGGTCCGAACCTTAGAAGGAGTATCGCGCTCAGAAGCATGCGGCACATTCGGATTGAACGAGGAGAAGCGCGTTCTTCTGGTCCTTGGCGGAAGCCAGGGCGCCGCGGCAATCAACGAAGCAATCCTTCAGAACCTGGAAACGTTTGAACGCGAGGAGATTCAACTGATCTGGCAGACCGGTGAACAGCATTTCCCGCGTGTGGCACAGGCGCTCGGAACAAAGGGCGTGGGATGGGTCGGACCGTTCATCACGGCAATGGATCGCGCCTACGCAGCCGCCGATCTGGTTGTGTGTCGCGCAGGAGCGACAACCCTGGCCGAATTGACCGGCGCCGCCAAGCCGGCCGTGCTGATCCCGTATCCCCATGCGGCAGGCGACCATCAGACGCGCAACGCCGAATCCCTGGTCCGGGCCGCGGCCGCCGTTTTGATCCAGGAGCGGGAACTTGGAAGACTCGGATCGGTCGTGCTGGACCTGATGAACGACCCGGACCGCCGTTCTGCAATGAGCCGTGCCGCGGGTCACCTCGCGAAACCGGACGCCGCACGAATCATTGCCAAAGATATTTTGGACCTTGCAGGGAGCACAGTGTGAATACGCCGAAGGTCTTTCGATACAAGCTTGATTTCTATTATCAACAAACTCTGATGTATCTGGTCGCCCTGCTCCTCTATGCCGGTATTCGTGGAAATTTCATCGAGGACCGGTTTACCCTGATCTACAGGGACCCGATCATGTACATCATGGCCTTCTTCTTTCTCGTGTCCCTGGTCGTTCTCCTCCTCAACAGGTTCAGGGACCGCAAACTGATCATTGATGACACGAGGATTGTTTTTCACAGCCGAAATCGGGAACGCGTGGTGGAGACCTCGGATCTTGAATGGATACACATCGGGCGGGAACGCCTTGTGCAAACCGCCGGCCGGTTCCAGTTGATCGTCTTCAAAACGAAATCCCGCAGGCGCATATTCAGAATCCGCGTCGGGCGATACGAACGGGGAGATGAGCTGGTTCAGGAAATGCAGAAGATTGCCGAGCATGTGCCGCGGCGAAAACATAGGGCCTTCGGCATGCGCCGCAGAAGGAGCATCTGAGTTTCATGTTTTCATCAATCAAGAAAATTCATTTCGTGGGAATCGGCGGCATCGGCATGAGCGGCATCGCCGAGATTCTGCTGGATCAAAAATTCAAGGTCAGCGGATCGGATCGGGTCCTCTCCGAAGTTACCGACCGACTGAAATCCCTCGGCGCCGAGATCTTCGAAGGACACGATGCGAACAATGTCGCACCCGATGTTGATGCCCTCGTCTACTCGTCGGCCGTCGCGCCTGACAATCCAGAAGTCCTGGAAGCCACGCGAAGGAAGATTCCGGTGATCCGACGCGCGGAGATGCTCGCGGAGGTCATGCGCTTGAAATACGGGATCGGCATTGCAGGAACACACGGGAAAACCACGACAACGTCAATGATCGGGCTTGTTCTTCTTGAAGGCGGACTCGATCCGACGGTCATCGTCGGCGGAAAGCTTAGCGGGTTGGGTGGAACAAACGCCCGCTTGGGCCATGGAGAGTTCATTGTGGTTGAGGCTGATGAATTCGACCGGTCGTTTCTTTCCATCACCCCAACGATCGCCGTGCTGACAACCCTCGAAACCGATCATCTCGACTGTTACCGTGATCTCGAAGACATCAAGGGCGCCTTTGTCCAGTTCGCTTCCCGCGTTCCCTTTTACGGATTCGTGGTCTTGTGCCTTGATGAGCCCGCATTGCTCGACATCATGCCCCAGCTCAGCAGGAAAAAGATCATGACCTACGGGCTGAATCCCCAAGCCGACATTCAGGCCGCGGATGTTCGCCACAAAGAGAACACCTCGACCTTCGTGCTTCGTAAAGGAAATCAGGAGTTCGGCGAAGTGACGATCCGCGTACCGGGCAGGCATAACGTTCAGAACGCCTTAGCCGCCATTGCGGTGGGACTGGAACTTGGCGTGCCGTTTGAACGCGTCAAACGCGGGATCGAGCAGTTTGCAGGCGTATACCGCCGCTGGGAGCTTAAGGGAGAATTCAACGGTGTGTCGGTCTTCGATGACTATGCGCACCACCCGACGGAATGCCGGGCAACCCTTGCCGGCGCCAAGGCTGGATGGCGTAGGCGGGTGGTGTGTGTCTTTCAGCCGCACTTGTATTCGCGCACACGCGACTTCTACGAAGAATTCGGAAAATCGTTTCTCCTGTCCGATGTCCTCATCGTGACAGACGTTTATCCGGCACGCGAGGAGCCGATTCAAGGTGTCACCGGTGAGTTGATTGTCACGGCCGCAAAACGTTTTGGTCATAAGGACGCGCACTTCGTGCCGGACAAACGTCAGATACCGACTGCACTCGAAAAGATCGTCAAGCCGGGCGACATCGTGATCACTATGGGAGCCGGTGACATCTGGAAGTACGGCGAGGAGTACCTTCGCCAACAAACCCAACACAAACGGTAAGCGCGCCGTGGAGAATGAAGTGATCGCCATCGAGAGCATCAGGTCCTTCTTCCGCGGTCGGATCGCGGAAAAGGAGCCCCTGGCGCCGTACACGTCCATGAAAGTCGGCGGTCCGGCACAATTGTTCCTCGAGCCAAAAGATCGCGATGATTTGCTGGCCCTGGTGCAATTCCTGCGCGAGCAAGCCATTCCTTTCATGATGATCGGGCGCGGAAGCAATATGATTGTGAGCGACGAGGGTTTCTTGGGGGCCGTAATCCATCTGGAACCGGGCCTCTCACGAGTTTCCCTCTTCGAGGGCGATGTCGTGGCCGAAGCCGGCGCGAGGCTGACCAAGCTTGTCGACTTCTGCACCCAACATGGCTTGCAGGGTCTTGAATGGGCCGCAGGCATTCCGGGCAGTGTCGGTGGAGCGGTGGTGATGAATGCAGGAGCCCATGGATCCGAAATGAAGGATTACGTCGTTGAAGTCGAAGCATTGCGGGGGACTTCCGTTGTCACGGTGAGAGCACAGGACGCCGGTTTCGCGTACCGCACCTCGGCATTCACGCGGGATATTGTCCTGAGTGCCCGATTCCGTCTCAGATCGGGAGACAGAGAGCAGATTCTACGGAAAAAGAGTGAGCTGATGGCTCGGCGGAACGCCACTCAGCCGCTCACCTTGCCCAACTCAGGAAGCATGTTTACGAATCCGCCCGGCATGCACGCGGCACGGCTCATTGAGCAGGCAGGACTGAAGGGAAAGAGAATCGGCGACGCGCAGATCTCCGAGAAACACGCAAACTTCATGGTCAACCTGGGATCTGCCAGGGCGGCTGACATTCTCAGACTCATTGATCTGGTCAGGCGCACGGTTCACCAGAACACGGGCATTCTTCTGCAATTGGAGGTGAAACTCGTGGGTTTTCCCGAAGACGTGATGGCTTCACTCTCATGAAAAACAAACGCATGGTCGCCGTGGGGACAGGCGGGATGGTGCTCCTGGGCGGCCTCATCATAGCAGGTGCGAATTTCTGGAAGTCCACCCTGGTGGTAAAGAACGTGGAGATTCGTGGGAACCGTGTCGTGGCAACCAACGAAATCCTTCAGCTCGCACATATCGCTGAGGGAACAAGACTGTACGAACTCGATCTGATGCAGATCCAGCAGGACGTGCTCAGCCACTATTTTCTGAAGGATGTCCTGGTGGAGCGCGATCCGCCGTCGGCTGTACGGATTACGGTAACGGAACGCACACCGGTTGCGATGATCAATGTGGGAGAAATCCGATACCTCGATGCAGAAGGCGTGGTGCTTCCACACACGCTTTCTGGCGAGTTGTACGACCTGCCCTATATTAGCGGCATTCCTCCGGGAGTCCGGGCGAACATCGGAACAACGCTGACCCATCCGGACATCCGGGAGGCTCTGGCGATCATCGCCGCCGCACAGGTTGTCGGTCCGGAGGTCCCACACTTGTTTTCGGAGATCAGGCTGCGCTCAGGAGGTGATCTGGTCCTCTTTGCAGCTGAAGGAGCCGTGCCGATCATTTTCGGACGAGGCAACCCCGGAAGCAAGCTTCTTGTACTTGACGTGTTCTGGAAAAACGTTGTGCGCGAACGGGGGCCGGGATCGGTGCAGTACATTGACATCCGCTTTGCCGACCAGGTTGTTGTCAAATGGAAGCAAGGAAGCACGAAATCATCCAAGCGATTGTAAGGGAGAAGAGAAACGACTATGACCAATCAGATAGCGGTTGGGCTTGACATCGGCACAACCAAAGTTTGCGCCGTCGTCGCCTCGCCCGATGAGAACCATCCCGGCAAAATGAGTATTCTGGGTATCGGCAGAAGCTCATCCGACGGTCTCACCCGCGGCGTGGTCACCAATATCGAGAAGACCGTTCGGTCCATCCAGCTTGCCATCAGGGAAGCGCAGGCACAGTCGGGCGTGCAGATCGGCGCCGTGACTGTCGGCATCGCCGGAGACCACATTCAAAGCTTTCAAAGCCGGGGTGTGGTCGCGATCAGCCGGCCCGACAACGAGATCACCCACCAAGACGTCGAACGCCTCATTGAAGACACCAAGCGTGTCGCCCTGCCGTCGGACCGCCGTATTATCCACGTCATTCCCCAGCAATTCATCGTGGACGGACAGGACGGAATCTACGACCCCGTCGGAATGTCGGGTGTCCGTATGGAGGCGATGGTCCATATCATCACCGGCCTTGTGACCGCAGCGCAGAACATCTACAAGTGCGTTCAGCGCGCCGGCATCCAGGTGAACGACATGGTCCTCGAGCCTCTGGCCTCGAGTTATGCCGTTCTCGACGATGAAGAAAAAGAGGTCGGGGTCGCGCTCCTGGACATCGGAGGCGGAACCACAGACCTCGCCGTGTTCGAGGAACGGACAATCCGGCACACGGCAGTGATCGGTGTAGCAGGGAAAAAAGTCACAGACGACATCCGGAAGGGATTCGGGATTCTCACCGAACAGGCGGAGAAGCTCAAGATCGAGCATGGATTTGCCTACATGCCCGCCATAGCGGACAACGAACCGATCATCCTGCCGGGTATCGGCGGCCGCCCGCCCATTGAAATCGACAAGCGGCTTCTGTGTCAGGTCATTCAGCCTCGCATGGAAGAAATCTTGGAGATCGCCGCCATGGAGATCAAGCGATCAGGCTACTCGAAGCACCTCTCGGCGGGCGTCGTTTTGACCGGAGGAGGTTCGCTGATCAAAGGGACGGCGGAACTTGCACGCGACGTCCTTGGAATGCCCGTCAAGATCGGCATTCCGACCGGATTCAGCTCCGGCCTCATTCGCGAGATCGAGAACCCGATCTATGCGACCGGTGTGGGCCTCGTGCTCCATGAGCTTAAACATCGCGACCGTTCGGCCATCACGGCCACAGTGGGCAATGGCAGGGGCAAGGGATCGGTGAAAAGCATTCTGAATCGCATGAAAACCTGGTTCGATGAACTGTAAGATTGTTGCATTTTCCAAACTTCACTCTTCAACTTTCCCACTCATTCAGGGAGGAGGTACCCGTGATAGAACTCGATACCCTCAGTGACCGGGGCGCCAAAATTCGCGTCGTGGGCGTCGGCGGAGGCGGCGGCAACGCCGTCAACAGCATGATCGACAAGGGTCTCGTCGGTGTGGATTTCATTGCCATCAACACCGACCTCCAGGCTCTTGAACGAAACAAATCCAGCCGCAAACTCCAGATCGGCAAAAACCTCACCAGGGGTCTCGGAGCCGGCGCCGATCCCACCATCGGCCAGCGTGCGGTCGAGGAAGACCGCGAGGAGATCGCCCGATGCCTTGCCGGCAGTGATATGGTGTTCATTACGGCCGGGATGGGCGGGGGCACCGGAACTGGCGGCGCACCCGGCGTCGCCAACATCGCCAAGAGCATTGGCGCTCTCGTGGTCGGCATCGTTACCCGGCCGTTTCAGAGCGAGGGAAAAAAGCGCTCCGCCCAAGCCGATTGGGGCGTGGAGGAACTCAAGAAGCAGGTGGATACGCTGATCTCCATCCCCAACCAAAAGCTTCTCGACATCATTGATCGACGGACCCCCCTGCTCGAGGCCTTCGAGATCGCGAACCAGGTCCTCTACAATGCCACACGAGGCATTTCTGAGGTCATCACGGTCCCCGGCCTTATCAACGTCGACTTTGCAGACGTCCGCACAATCATGAAGGAAATGGGCGATGCACTGATGGGCACGGGTACGGCAACCGGCGAAAACCGGGCCGTTGAAGCCGCGAACGCAGCGATCTCCAGCCCTCTGCTCGAAGGCGTTTCCATCGCAGGCGCCCAGGGTATTCTCGTCAACATTACGGGCGGACAGAACCTCAGCCTCGTGGAGGTCGACGAGGCCACCAGCATCATTCATGAGGCTGCCGGCGACGAGGCAAATGTCATTCTCGGAACGGTCATCGACGAGAACATGAACGACGAAGTCATGGTGACCGTCATTGCCACGGGATTCAACCGCAAGGCCGCGGCACAGAAGCCCGTGAAGTCCTCGACGAAACTCGTCGATCGCATTCCGTCGGGACCCACCGAGCTTCAGAAGCTCGACGAACCGTCGTTTATGCGTCGCGGCGTGGAACTGCCGTTCAACACGATCAGGGAAAGCTCGGACGACAAGGAGAAGATCGACAAATCCGATCCGGACAAACCGGCGTTCCTGCGCAAGATCATGGACTAAGACGTTTCATTCTATCACGGGAAACACCAGGGATCCGCGGTGTGTCCGTCACGCGCGGGATGACGGCACACCGCCCGATCCCGGAGAATACCATGAGCCATCCTCAGGATGAAGATATCACGAGACTCCCGGGCACCAAGAAATACTATTCGATCGGAGAAACCATTGTCCGGGAGGGCGATCCGAGCGAGGGATGGTTTGTGTTGTTGAACGGAAAGGTCGGCGTCGTCAAGCGCGACCTCTCCATCACCGAATTCTCCGAGCCAGGAACGGTGTTCGGGGAACTTGGTTGTTTTCTCAACATCCCCCGCACTGCAACACTCCAGGCCCTTGAACCAACGTCTCTCCTCTTTGTCCGTCTCACCGTGGATGACCTCATCACCCATCACCCGACAATCGCCCGCAACATTATCCTGAGCCTCGCTGACCGCGTTGCGCATACCACCGATGCATGGTGGGCAACGTCCAGAAAGAAAACTTGATCACCCCTTCTGAACCATGACAGGATTCTCCTTCCCGTTGTGAATCTTGCAGCGTTTTCCTACATTGCGGTATGAAGACACTCTGCGTTCTGCTTACGCTTCTGGCTCTGGAAGGTCCCCCCCAACAGCGCATCGAGAGCCAATTCCGCATCGCACGGCTTAAATACGGCGGAGGGGGCGATTGGTACAACGATCCATCGGCCGAGGTCAATCTCCTTCGCTTCGTCGCACGGCACACCGCAATCGACGTCGATCCTCGCTACGAGTTTGTGGATCTGCAAAGCGAGCGGCTCTTCTCCTACCCGTTTCTGTTCATGACCGGCCACGGAAATGTGGTCTTTTCCGACCCTGAGGCGCACCGCCTGCGCCAATACCTGGAACGCGGCGGATTCCTGTACATTGACGATGATTACGGACTCGACAAAGCCGTCAAACGCGAAATGAAGAAAGTCTTTCCGGACCGAGATTTTGTCGAACTCCCCTTCAACCACGGGATTTATCATGTCCATTTCGACTTCCCTCGAGGCGTCCCCAAAACCCATGAACATGATAACAAACCGCCCCAGGGATTCGGCCTGTTCCATGAAGGACGCATGGTCGTGTTCTATACCTACGAATCGAATCCCAGCGACGGATGGGCCGATCCGGAAGTTCACCAAGACCCTGAGGCCGTACGGGAGGAGGCGCTGAGGTTCGGAACGAATATCGTTGTCTGGTCGTTGCTTCACTGAAGAGCCGTGTCCACTTTCGACGATATTCTCCAGCGCCTTGCCTCTGTCCGTTCAAGACTCCTCCGCTTCGAGTTTCAGACCCAGGTTCTTACCTTTCTTACTCTCTCATCCGGTCTGGTACTCGTCCTGATCCTCGCGGAAGCCCTCTTTCATTTCAACACTGCCCTGAGGACCCTGATGTTCGTCGCCATGGTCCTCACGGCTGTCTCGGCGACGGGATGGCTCATCGTTCGCCCCCTTCTTCGGCTCCTACACCTTTTGCCCGGACCTTCGGACACGTGGCTTGCCCTGTTCGTCGGTACCTCGTTTCCCCAGGTTCGTGACCGTCTCCTCAATGCGCTTCAGCTCCGTCAGCTCTATGAACAGGGTACTTCCTATTCCCGCGACCTTATCGAGGCTTCCCTTCAAGACGTTGCCGAGTCTGTCAAGGAACTCGATTTCACAAGCGTCATCAACGATTCGTTCCTTCGGAGGGCCCGGAAGAGAACTCTTACCGCCATCGGAGCCCTTGCGCTCGTATTTCTCTCTTTTCCTTCATCCGCCCTTGAGGCCGCCTACCGGATTGTGCATTTCCATCGCGAGTTCGTGCCTCCGCCTCACTACATCCTCGCCGTCGAACCCGGCAATGTCGAGATCGTGAAGGGCGAATCCGTCCCGGTCCTTGTCTCGGTATCGTCGGCCGACGGGTCCACGCTCCCCGAAGGCAGAGTCTCCATTTTCTGGCGGCCCGACGGACAGGAGCGATTCGAATCGCAATCCCTGCAGACGGACAGTGCAAACGTCTTTCGAACCTCCCTGTCTGGTGTGCGCGCGGCCACAGAGTACTTTGCGCAGTTTGCAGACGTGCAGAGCTCCCGGTACCGGATCACCGTCGTTGACCGACCGGTTCTGCGGTCCTTCCGCGTTCGCCTCACGTATCCCGCATACACAGGCCTCCCTCCGGTCGTTCAGGATGAATTCGTCGGAGACGTCAGCGCAGTGGCAGGTACTTTTGTCCGGATTGAAGGCATGGCAAGCAAGCCGCTGGACCGCGGGGCGCTCGTGTTCAACTCCGGCGAAGAGACTTCCCTTGACGTGCGCGACGAACGCCTTTCAGGAGCCTTCCGTCTGCTGAAAGACGGCACCTACCGCATCAGCATTCAGGACATTGATGGACGCTCGAACGAGAACCCCGTCACGTATTCCCTGACAGCACTGGCCGACCAGCCTCCGTCCGTCGCAATCGTTGACCCGGGCCGCAACGTCGACGTCGCAGGCTCCACGAGTCTCGCCCTGCGACTTCGGGTTGCCGATGATTATGGATTCTCAGACCTCACGATCGGTTACAGACTTGTTCATTCACGCTACGAGCCGCCGGAGGAACATCCGCGATTCAAACCGATTCCCTTGCCTCGCCCGTCCGGAAATTTTCGCGAAGGAGAGGTTTCTTATCTTTGGGATTTTTCCGACTTGGGCCTGGTACCCGAAGATGTGGTCGAGTATTTCGCCGAAGTCACCGACAATGATGCCGTCACGGGACCCAAGCGCGCGCGCAGTGCGACGTTCCTCTTGAGGCTCCCGTCGCTCGAAGAGGTATTTACCGATCTCGACCGCGAACACACGACCAGCATCGAGGAGCTCCGGCAATCGGCCGAGGAAGCCCGACAATTGCGCAGTCAGATCGAATCTCTCAACGAAGATTTCAAGAAGAATAAGGAGATGGATTGGCAGCAGCAGAAGAAACTTGAGGAGACCGCGAAGAAGTATCGGGAATTGCAGAAGAAGCTGGACGAGGTTCGTGAAAGACTCGACGCTATGACGGAGGAAATGAACCGCCAGAACGTTCTCTCGACGGAAACCCTGGAGAAATACCTGGAGCTCCAGCGGTTGTTCCAGGAACTTGATTCCTCGGAGCTTCAGCAGGCCCTGAAGAGACTTCAGCAGGCCATGCAGGGCGTCAACAAGGAACAGCTTCTCCGTGCACTCGAGCAAGTGACATTCTCCGAGGAGCACTTCCGTCAGAGCATCGAGCGCACCCTGGATCTTCTGAAGCGCATTCAAATCGAGCAAAAGCTCGATGAAGTGCGAAAACGCGCGGAGGAACTTTCCGCCGAACAGCAACAATTGGAGGAAGCGTCAGCAGACAGCGTCACGCGGACAGAGGAGCTTGCACAGCGGCAGAACGACCTTCGCAGGAAGCTGGATCAGCTCCACGCGGCGACGGAAAATGTTCAGCAGAGGATGGAGGAATTCTTTACAGAAATGCCTGAAGAAGAGCTTGCCGCGGCTCTCAACGTTCTTGACAGCATGAAGGTTGCGGAGGCGATGGCTCGCGCTGCAGGCCAGCTTCAGAACGGCCGGCGCAGCGAGGCGGCGCAGACCCAGAAACAGGTCCATCAATCGCTTGAACACTTCGCCAATGCGCTCATGCAGATTCAGAAGCAGATGCTGGAGAACCAGCAGCAGTACATTGTCAATGCCTTACGGCGGGCAATCAGAAACCTCCTCGAACTGTCCGGGCGTGAAGAACGCCTGAAGACCCGGTCGGAGAACGCTCCTCCCCAATCCCAGCAGCTCCGGCAGAATGCACAAGATCAGGTTGAGATCGTTCAGGATCTGCAAAACATCACCGCAGCGCTTCAAGAGCTTGCCAAGCGCTCATTTGCCGTCACACCCGAAATGGCTCAGACAATCGGCGAAGCCTTCCGCCACATGCACAATGCTCTCACGGCCCTGGATACCCGCAACGCTCCGTCGGCTTCGACGGCGCAACGCCAGGCGATGGAATCTCTTAATAAGTCTGCCGTCGCCGTCCAACAGTCCCTGCAAGCGATGCTTGAACAAGGAGGGGGCCAGGGGACGGGCGGATTGATGCGGCAGTTGCAGACGATGGCCGGACAGCAGATGTCGATCAATGCCCGCACGCAGGCTGAGGAAGATGCCGCGCGGCTGGCTGTTGAACAACAGGCTTTGCAAAAATCGCTCGAGCAATTGAACGTTGAAGCCCGGGCAAGCGGCGAACATGAACGCATTCTTGGCGACCTCGAGCGGATCGCCGACGAAATGAAAGAAGTGGCACGGGACTTGGAACAAAACAACGTGAATCCTGAAACCATCCGGAAGCAGGAAAGGATCCTGTCCCGACTGCTCGATGCATCCCGATCTACGCGCGAGAGGGACTTCGAAAAGAAGCGCCGGTCAAGACCCGGCCAACACATCGCCAGGCCGGAACCCGGCAAGCTTGATCCGGAGACCCTGGAGGGCCGAACCCGGCTTCGCGAAGATCTCCTTCGCGCCCTCGAACACGGCTACTCGAAGGACTACGAGATTCTCATCAGAAGGTATTTTGAGGAGCTGCAGAAGGCAAAGATCGATCTGAAGTAATCAGGGTTTTCAGGTCGTAGACTGATTCCTCCCGTCCACCGAACCCCTGCAACCGTTTACCGAAAATCCATGTGTATGCTGTAACTTTTTATGTATCCTCTTCGTGTTTTGAAGGGTCATCGACCCTTGTGCAGAAGCATCCGTAAAAGTGTGGTAAGGGGGGGTTGAAAAAGAGAAGGGTTTACCCGACGATAGAGTATCGAAGAACTATCGAAGGAGGGTAAACCCTATGGCACCAGGTGCGCACCAGAAGGTAGGAAAAGGGCAGGAGGAGTTCAAGCGGTTTGAGGAGGAGCTTGTGGGCCGTCACCGTGAACAGATGCTTCAGGAGATGAAGGGGAAGCTTCAGGAGATGGATGGGGCAGCGGCTGAGGAGTTGTTGCAGACAGGACGTTACATTGACAAGGGGTATGTCAGACGGAGGGTTCAGACGAGTGTGGGAGCGGTGTGGGTCAGGATCAAGCGGCTGAAGCGGAAAGGGGGTTCTGGGAGCGTCTATGGATTGTTTGCGGTCTGTGGGGTAAGTCGAGTGAGCGAGCGTGCGCAAGAGCACTGTGTGCAAGTTGCGGTGGGACAGTCGTATGAGACAAGCCGAGAGACGTTGAGACAGTTGAGTGGGATGCAGATGAGCCGGATGGGGATCTGGAAGGTGGTTCAGGCCAAGGGCAAGGGAGAGCGCGAGCGAGTCGAGGAGCAGCGGCAGAAGGTCTTTGAGTTAGGAGAGATACCAGTATCAGACAAGCCACCGAAGAAGGCGGTGGTCGTGGAGATTGACGGGACGATGCTCGCAAGTCGGGAAGTGACGGATATTGAAGAAGTTAAAGGGAAGCGGAAGATGGAAGTGAAGTTGGGAGTAGCCTTTACGGGAACGAAGCTGGTCAGCAAGAACCGACGACGGAGCGTGGAGCGCAGGGTCTATGGAGAGATCGCTCGTGCCGAAGAGTTTGGGGAACGATGGTATGGAGAGTGTTTACGGCATGGGATTGGGCCAGAGACGCGCGTGCACCTGATTGCTGACGGAGCAGCGTGGATCCGGAATCTGCAGCGAGCAATCCATCCTGGGAGTCGCTATACGCTTGATGCATATCATTTACAGAAGGCAGCTCGAGAGGTGTTGACCGAGCGGCAGTATCAACACTTTCGTTCCTTGGTCTGGAGCAACCACGCACACGCGGCTCTTCATTACGTCGAGCGCTTGCAGCCATCGGATCGTGAGCATCGTGAGGAATTAGAAAACTTCTCTGCCTATCTTGAGCGTAATCTCGATGGGATGCGCTATGATCGTCCAGGACCCGTCGGTAGTGGAGTTGTCGAGAAGGCGGCTGATGTTGTCGTTGGCCGACGGATGAAACGCCGGGGAATGTCTTGGTCGCGCCAAGGAGCGAACAACCTCCTGGCGCTCAGGGTTCGTTCTCTCAATGAAGCCTTTGATCGTCGGGCCCGTCAACCATAATTACCCCACTTTTTGGGATGCAACC
>BQML01000028.1 GCA_022180565.1 Bacteroidia bacterium | reverse complement strand
GCTGGTGTTTATCGGGTAGCTCCCCGTACAAAATAAGATACGCCACCTCGAGATACGATTTCTTTTCGGCCAGTTGCTCGATGGGATAGCCCCGATAGAGGAGAATCCCTTTGTCGCCGTCAATGAACGTGATCCGGCTCTTGCAGGACGCCGTATTCATGAAGGCAGGATCGTACGACATTAGACCGAAGTCGTCGCCGTTCACCTTGATCTGCCGCAGATCAATCGCCTTGATCGTCCCGTTTTCGATCGGGATCTCATAATGCTTGTTGGTTCGGGAGTCGGTGATCTTCAGAGTCTCCAACGGCATCCCGGCTCCTTCCTTCTTTTCGGTCTTCGCAGTGGTCGGTTCCATATCGCTCTCCTTCACTGAATTGGTGACTACATGGGGAATGGTCGGAGAAATCCTCCCCGGGTCTTTGGGGTTTGCCGCGCAAACGGCATGCCATGGAAAAAATCCGTGCGGAGGCGGGAAATCTGGACGCGCGCCGGATTTTCCTCTCATCCATGAGAAAAGACTCGTTATTTTGGGAAAAAAAGTGAGGAATTCAACGATAGCCTGATGCAGATATATTGTCCCTCCAGGATCGAATCTCAGAAAGGCATCCGCAACCGTCCCCATGAAAACCAAAAGTCAGCCTACAGGGGAACACCTTCGTCGGCTGACTTTCAGTATTTGGAAATCCTTCACTCCCTTGCTCCGCGAGCAGGACTCGAACCTGCAACCCTGCGGTTACGGTAGTTCCACAGCTTTCGCTGCGGTCCGGACTATCTCATCATCCTTCACATCGCCGAGGATGCCGGGCGCTTATGAGGTTTATTGGTTGAGAATCCTCACCCTCTAGTCTCTGCACGTTTCCCGCTACTTGAAGATCTTCTCTTCGCGGGACTTCGCTCAGGATTACCGTCTTCCGCTGTGGGCGGAAATTAGGCTTCCCTGAATTCACCCGGTTTTTCAATCCCGATTACTCGGGAAAGCTGCGATGGATGCGTGAATTTCCCGATGACAATTCGCACATGCAAGCGTGCATTTGTCGAGTTCGGCCTTCACCTTGGACCAACTACGAGTATATCCTTTGGAGGAAATCCCAAAGTCTTTTCTCTTCGGATCCTTGTGGTGAAATTCCAACGCCTCGACGCACTTGTCATATCCACAAAGTTCGCAACGGCCTCCTTTGTAGTCTATGGCTTTCTGGCGCAGTATTCTTCGCCGTTTTGCGACGGCCTGAATCAGGTACTTTCGCCTGTCTCGGTAACGTCGAGTGTTTCTTTTCAAGCATCCCCCTCACAGCCGCATGCTCTACCATTGAGCTATCGCGGAATATGCAAAAGAACGTCCCCCCGAAAAAACGACCCGGATTTTTTTTCCGGGTTCATCCAAGATACCCGAATTTCACCTCAATGTCAATGGAACGTGCGCGAGATTCCCCTTCCCTCATTTCTCCCGCTCATCAATGTCATTAGCGAGCATCGGTGTTCCTCATGCGCGTTGACATTCCTTCCATTTCGGACTATATTCGGAACAGATGCAAACGTGAGGAGACAAGAGAATGCTTAAAGGCGGAATGCCGAACATGCAGGGGATGATGAAACAGATCCAAGAAATGCAGCAGCGAATCGCGAAAGTGCAGGCCGAATTGGAACAGAAAACAGTCAGCGCCGAAGCGGGGGGAGGCATGGTGAAGGTTACAGCAAATGGCAACCGGCAGATTCTGAAGGTCGAGATCGAACAGGACGTGGTCAAAGTCGAAGAAAAAGATATTCTCGAAGACCTCATCGTTGCAGCCTCGAACAAGGTCCTGGAGAAAGCCAATGCCTTGGCACAGGAAGAAATGCAGAAGGCAACCCAGGGTATGATCCCGAACATCCCCGGCCTTTCCTTCCCAGGAGTCTGAGCACCGATTCTATGGCTTACACTGCAGAGTCCGTTGAGCACCTTGCCGCGCAATTTGCACAGTTGCCGGGTATCGGACGCAAGACCGCATACAGACTTGCTCTCTACGTGCTGAAAATGGACAAGGAAGAGGTGGTTTCTCTTGCCCGTGCCCTCGTCAATGCCAAGGAAAAGATCCGCTATTGCTCCGTCTGTTCCAACATCACGGAAACCGATCCCTGTGGAATCTGTTCAAACGCCAAGCGGGATCGTACCGTGATCTGTGTGGTAGAGGAGCCGAGCGATGTTCTCGCCCTGGAAAAAACCAACGAGTTCAAGGGGCTCTACCACGTTCTTGGCGGCGTCCTATCGCCCCTGGACGGCATAGGTCCTGAAGATCTCCGCATCAAAGAACTGCTCGGTCGCGTTTCTTCATCTTCAGTCGATGAAATCATCCTGGCGATGAATCCCAATGTGGAGGGTGAAGCAACGACGTTGTATCTCTCCAAGCTCCTCAAACCCCTCGTTGGCAAGGTCACCCGCGTCGCCCGTGGTCTGCCTGTGGGTTCGGATCTCGAGTATGCCGATGAAGCCACGCTTTCCAGGGCGCTGGAGGGCCGCATTGCAGTCTAATGGGCAGCAAAGCATTCTAGCGAACACGCCGCCATGCCGTTTGTAGCTTTTCAAGGAGAATTCGGGGCGTTTTCCGAACAAGCAGCCCGGAGCTTCTTCCGGAAATCCCTTGCGCTCCATCCGTGCGAACACTTTGAGGATGTTTTTCGCTTTGTGGCCGGGGGTCGTGGACGACGCGGAGTCGTGCCGATCGAAAACTCTGTCTTCGGAATCGTCCACGAAAACTACGACCTCCTGCTTCGCTACAACCTTTCAATCGTCGGCGAAGTTACTCTCAAGGTTCATCACCATCTCATGGCCCTGCCCGGCGTTCAGATGAGGGATATTCGGTTCATCTTGTCTCATCCTCAAGCCCTTGGTCAATGCGAGAAATTTCTCCGTCGGCTGAAGGGGGTGCGCACGATTCCGTACTACGACACGGCCGGCGCGGCAAAGATGATCAAAGAGGAAGGCCGCACTCATGCTGCGGCGCTGGCGAGTCTCCGTGCAGCAAAGGCCTATCACCTCCGGATCCTCCGCCGCAACGTCGAGAGCGACCATCACAATTACACCCGTTTTCTTGTTCTTTCCCGTCGGCCTGAGGGAGGGGCCGGCAAAGCGAAAACCAGTCTGGTGTTTGCCGTCCAGAATGTTCCCGGGGCGCTGTTCAGGGCGCTCGCTGTGTTCGCTCTGCGGAATATCAACCTCCTCAAGATCGAATCGCGTCCGATTGCCGGAAAACCCGGGGAGTACCTGTTCTATCTGGACATTGCCGGATCGGAGGGCGACGCAAAGGTCCGTAACGGGTTGCAACATCTGCGCGAAGTGAGTACGTTTCTCAAAGTGCTCGGATCATACCCATCCGGGCGGACCGTCGAGGGATAACATATGCAGGTCGGTTACATCGTCAAAGAGGGCTTTTCGGGGTTCCGCCGCGCGAAACTTTCCATGACCGCGGCCATTGTGACCATCACCATCTCGCTCCTTCTCCTCAGTTCGTTTGCCATCCTTCTTCTGAATGCGAATTCGGTTGTTACGGCCTTGCGGGACAAGGTGGAGATGGAGGCATTTCTGGCCGATTCTCTCACGAATGCCGAGGTCGATGTCATACGGGCGCGGATTCACGCAGTCCTCGGCGTCCGTGACGTAATGTTCATCTCCAAGGATGAAGCGGCAAAGATCTTTCAGGAACAGTTTGGCGAGGATATCTACCGCGTTCTCGATTTCAATCCGCTTCCGGCTTCTTTCAAGATCTTCCTTCAGGACGGGTACAAGACCGCCGATGCGGCGCAGGAAATCCACGCGCAGGTGACAGCCATCCGCGGAGTGGAAGAGGTGATCTATCGCAAGGGCCTTCTGGAGCTCCTCGACAAGAGGGTAACGACCGCCCTCGCTTTTGCCCTCGGCATCGGCCTCTTTATCACGATCTCATCGATTTTCCTTGTTGCCAACACCATCCGGCTTGCGATCTATGCAAAGAGGAAGATCATTCAAACCATGAAGCTCATCGGCGCAACACGCGGATTTATTCGTACGCCGTTCGTGCTTGAGGGCCTGGTGCAGGGATTTCTCGGCGGCGTGTTCGCCAGCGGCATCGTGTTTTCGCTCTTTCATTACCTTGAGCAGTGGGCAGACCCTCTCTCCGATTTCCTGACAGTAGAGCCGGTTGCGTACGGCGTAATCGTTGTTCTTGGTTGCCTGCTGGGATTTCTGGGAAGCGTGATCTCCATTCGCCGATTTATCGGCGAAACCGTGGTACAGTAACCCTCAAAGTCAGAAACAGCTCACGGATGTCCGGGAGTTGCATTTTCCTCAATTCTTTTCTAAACTTCTCCTAGATTTGAAAGACCTTCCTTCGGTCTCTCGCGTCCTACGATCCTAACCACTTCGTATGAAAAGCCTCGTATCCCTGTATTCCTCGTCCATCGGCAAGAAAATCGTCATGGGGCTCACCGGTCTGTTCCTCTGTTTGTTCCTGGTGGAACACCTGGCCGGAAACCTTCTCCTCTTCGCGAATGACAACGGTCATTTGTACGAAGAATACTCACGGATCCTTGTCTCCAATCCGATCATCCGTGCCATTGAAATCATTTTGTTTCTCTCCCTGGCGGGGCATGCGTTGAGCGGAGTGGTCCTCTGGATCCAGAATCGTCGCGCGCGGCCGCAAAAATACAAAGAGTTTCGGCTGGACGAAAACACGGAGCTTGCTTCCCGTATAACAATGCTTGGCGGAAGCATCGTGTTTCTCTTCCTCGTTGTCCATCTGTCGAGCTTCTTCTTCCCCCTCAGAATCACCGGCACACCGATGACGGCCTATGAGTTGGTGCGAGAAAAATTCTCCAACCCCTGGTTCGGTCTGTTCTACCTCGTTGCACTGGTGATTCTTGGATACCATCTGAAACACGGATTCCAGTCGGCCTTCCAGACGTTCGGCCTGGTCAACAAACGCTACAAAGCCCTGCTCGATGCAGTGGCTTTCTTCTTCTGGTTCCTCCTTCCTGCAGGTTTCGGATCGATTCCCGTATACTTCTTTTTCTTTGTGAAGAACACCGCTTCACCGCTCGTGCTCCGAACTCTTGAGCATGGATGGCCGGTGTAAATCGGCTCCTGAAGACATGAACTGACCTATGAAACTCGATGCGAAAATCCCCGATGGACCGATTGAGCAAAAATGGTCCAATCATCGCTTCCATTTGAAGCTTGTCAATCCCGCCAACAAGCGGAAGTACACGATCATCGTGGTTGGAACAGGTCTTGCGGGCGCCTCTGCCTCAGCCAGTCTGGCCGAGTTGGGCTACAACGTGCTCGCGTTCTCTTACCATGAGTCGCCGCGCCGCGCACATAGTATTGCCGCTCAGGGCGGCATCAACGCGCCCAAGAACTACTCGAACGACGGTGACAGTATCCGACGACTGTTCTATGATACGGTCAAGGGTGGGGACTACCGATCGCGCGAGGCGAATGTGTATCGCCTGGCCGAAGTCAGCGGCTCGATCATCGATCAATGTGTCGCCCAAGGCGTTCCGTTTGCCCGGGATTACGCAGGCTATCTCGACAACCGGTCGTTCGGCGGAGCCCAGGTGGCCCGTACGTTCTACGCCCGTGGACAAACGGGTCAACAGCTGTTGCTGGGAGCATACTCGGCGCTGTGCAGGCAGATGGACATGGGGAAGGTCAGGTTCTTCCCGCGGCGCGAAATGATCGATCTGGTCGTGGTGGACGGACAGGCGCGTGGCATTGTTGCCCGCAACATGGTCAACGGAATTCTCGAATCGTACACCGCGGATGCGGTGGTTCTGGCAACGGGCGGATATGGCAACGTGTTTTTTCTTTCCACAAACGCTAAGGCGAGCAACGCAACGGCTGTCTGGCGTGCCCATAAGAAAGGGGCACTGTTTGCCAATCCCTGCTTCACGCAGATCCATCCAACGTGCATCCCCCAGAGCGGGCAATACCAGTCGAAGCTCACGCTGATGAGTGAGAGCCTCAGAAATGACGGACGAATTTGGGTGCCAAAGAAGAAAGGTGATACGAGACGTCCCGAGGACATTCCTGAGAACGAAAGGGACTACTATCTGGAACGCCTGTATCCTTCGTTTGGAAACCTCGTCCCGCGCGACGTTGCGTCGCGTCGGGCCAAGGAAATGTGCGACCAGGGATACGGTGTGGGACCGACGAAACTTGCCGTGTATCTGGACTTTAGCGATGCCATCAAGCGGCTCGGACGACAGGTGATTGAGGAAAGGTACGGAAACCTTTTTGATATGTACCATGAAATCACCGCCGAAGATCCTTATAAAACACCGATGCGAATCTATCCTGCCGTTCACTACACCATGGGAGGATTGTGGGTAGATTACAATCTCATGAGCACCATTCCCGGCCTCTACGTGATCGGTGAGGCGAACTTTTCAGACCACGGCGCGAACCGTCTGGGGGCAAGCGCGCTCATGCAGGGACTGGCGGACGGATACTTCATTCTTCCCTACACGATTGGTGATTACCTGGCAAGTCACTCATTCAAGCCGGTGAAAACCGACCACGCGGAATTCAAGAAGGCAGAGCAGGAAACGGAAAAAAGCATCAAGAAGCTCATGGCGATTGACGGCAAGAAAACCGTCGATGAATTCCATCGCGAGCTGGGGGCAATCATGTGGGATCACGTCGGCATGGCACGCAACAGGAGGGGGTTGAAAAAAGCACTCGAGATGATTCCCGCTCTGAGGGAGGAATTCTGGAAAAATGTCCGAGTCACAGGCAGTGATCTCGATCTCAACGTCGAGCTTGAAAAAGCCGGCCGCGTGGCGGATTTTCTCGAACTCGGGGAATTGCTGGCCCGGGATGCTCTCCACCGCGAGGAATCCTGCGGCGGACACTTCAGGGAGGAGCACCAAACTCCGGAAGGAGAGGCGAAGCGCAACGACGCGAAATTTTCGTATGTCGCCGCCTGGGAATACCAGGGTCCGAAGCGGACTGCGACCTTGAACAAAGAGCCCTTGAAGTTCGAAGTCGTGAAGCCAAGCCAGAGAAGCTACAAGTAGCGACCGAATTGCCGTCAATTGTTGCGGCATCGTATTGTACTGGCGGATCCCAGGAAACCGAAATCATAAATCACCAAATTCCCCCATCACCAAATTCTCCACATTCACAGTGAATATCACACTGAAAATCTGGCGTCAGCGTAACAGGGAAACGGAAGGACGTTTTGAGACATACGAAATGAAGGATGTCTCGCCCGACATGTCGTTTCTCGAAATGCTGGATGTGCTCAATATCAATCTGATTAAGAAAGGCCAGGACCCCGTGGCCTTCGATCACGACTGCAGGGAGGGGATTTGCGGGAGTTGCGGAATGATGATCAACGGGCGTGCCCACGGCCCGGGACGGGGAGCGGCGACTTGCGAGTTGAGGATGCGCAAGTTTCAAGACGGCGACGTGGTGACTGTGGAGCCCTGGCGTGCAGCAGCGTTTCCGGTCATCAAAGACCTTGTGGTGGATCGGAGCGCATTCGACCGCATCATGCAGGCCGGCGGCTACGTATCTGCAAAGACCGGCGGTGTGCCGGATGGCAATGCGATTCTCATTCCGAAACCCATTGCCGATGAAGCAATGGACGCGGCCTCTTGCATCGGATGCGGCGCGTGCGTGGCGGCATGCCCAAACTCGTCGGCAATGTTGTTTGTTGCCGCCAAAGTCTCGCAATTCGCTCTTCTTCCGCAGGGCCAGCCCGAACGAAAAACCAGGGCACTACGGATGGTGGAACAGATGGACAAGGAGGGTTTTGGGAATTGTTCCAACAACTACGCGTGTGAGGCGGAATGTCCCAAGAAGATTTCCGTCATGCACATTGCCCGCCTCAACAGGGAATTCATCAAGGCAAAGGTCTTTTGATAGACGTGTGCTGTTCTGCATGAAGGGCGACCATGAGGTCGCCTTTTTGTTTTGAGTGACGTTTCCTTGAAAATCCTTCCATATTGTGGTACCTTCCTCAATCATGCGATGGCTTCTCATTCTGCTCTTCCTGGGTGTTGCCGCACAGGCCCAGGATACCAAGGAAAACGCCGACTTCAAGCTTGCCGTCAGCTTGTACAACGACAAGCTGTATGACCTCGCCGTCGAGCAGTTTCAGCAGTTCATTTCCACCTATCCCAACACCCAGCAGGGAATCGAAGCGCGATTTTACCTTGGGTTGACGCAGGCGAAACTGAATCGCCACGAGGAGGCTCGATTCACGTTTCAGAATTTCGCCCTCGCCTTTCCCGACCACCCGAAGGCCGCAGAAGCATGGCTCAATGTGGCTGAAGCATACGTCCAGCTGGGCAACAACCCGGAAGCCGCCCTTGCATTCGAGCGGGTCAAGACATTTCACCCAAAGAGTCCTCTGGCTCCACAGGCTTTGCTCTTGGCAAGCCGGTATTTTCTTGCCTCAGGGGACGTTCATCACGCCAAAAACGTCCTGCGTGTTCTGACGCAAGAATATGCGTCTTCGGATGTTGTTGCCGAGGGCCATGCCCGCCTCGCCCAACTGTACTTCGACACGTACGAATACGAACGCGCGGCGGCCGAAGCCAGAAAATGCCTTTCTCTTGGTCCGCGCCCTTCTGCATTTGCTGTCCTTGCTCAATCCCTGGCGCAGCTTGGGAAAATCGAAGAGGCTCAAGGCGTTTTGAACGAAGTCATATCGCGATTCAAGACTGATTCGGTAGCATACTCCGCAATGCTTGAGCTTGGCCGGCTCCAGCAGGCGGGGGGTGATGTCGAAGGCGCACTGGCAACCTGGGGCAGATTGCTCGACGCGGCGCCTGCGAACGAAATCCTGAAGCAATCCGCGCACATTGAAACCGGTGATATCCTCACGCTGAGAGGAAGGTTTTCGGAGAGCCTGCTTCACTTCGAACGCGCTGCGGCGCTTGCAGGCCCCCGAGTTGCCGAAGCATACTACAAAGCCGCTCGCACCACCGAGCGAATGGGAGACGCCGCAAAGGCAGGAACCTACGCGCTCAAAGCGCTTGCAGCGGATTCCGGATCTGCGTTCTCGCGACCCATTCTCCAAACCGCTGTGCGCGGGTCAATGGCGCTCGGACAGTACCAACAAGCCGTGCGTCTGGTCCATGGATTCGAGGAGCGGTTTCCCGACGATCCGTTGGTCCCGCGTATGCTTCTTCTGGCTGCAGGACTCCAGGTCGAAAAACTCCATGATGCCCGTCAAGCACAGCGAACGTACGAACGGATCCTGAGCGAGTATGCCGGGAACCCTGTGGAAGATGACGCTCTGTTCGGATACGCACAAGCACTGAGAAAGGCGGGCATGCAGAGGGAGGCTGTGTCCGCATTGGAGAGTCTTCTCCTTCGCTTTCCGGCGAGTCATTATGCAGAGCAAGCCGAGGCGCTGATTTTTGAACTGAAGGCATTCGAGCTGAAAGACAAGGAAGGAGGACTCGAGAACCTTGCCCTGCTGACGGGTGATGTGATCGCGGGGAAGGCAAGGAGCGATCTTGCATTCAGGCTGGCGGAGATTTCCTTCAATGATCTGAAGGACTATGCCAATGCGGCGACACAGTACCGAAACGCCCTCCAATCGGGGTTAACGGGAGAGAGGCGGGCGCGAGCATGGCTCAGGCTGGGAACCTCACTTGAACGTGCGTCGTGGAACACGACGCGGAGTCCCGGACAGATAGCAGACATTGTGTCTGCCTATGATTCCGTCTCTGTGCTTTCGCCGGGCTCGTCATGGGCGCTGGTGGCTTTTACCTCAAAGGCCCTTGTTCTTCTGAAAAGCGTGCGCACGATAGCGGATGCCCGAAGAATAAGCGAGAATCTTCGCAAGGATGCCCCAGGCGGCAGGCTTCCGGCGGAAGTCGTACTCGGGCTCGCCAAGACCTATCAGTCCGTTCGAAGCTACCACGATGCGGCGACGGTGCTGGCGGAATTCCTGCGTTCGCGACCAGAGAAGGAAGACGAGGCGCGTGGACTGTTTCTTCTCGCTTTGTCAAGATGGGAAATGGGCGACAAGGATAGCGCCGGTGTTCTCTTAAAGAGCTATCTCACCATTGCGCCCGCCCATCGCCATGCGGCGAAGGCTCTTTCAATGCTGGCAATCCTCGAAGGAGAGCGCGGAAGAAAAGATCCGGCGCTGGAATTGTGCGGAGTGTTGGAGCGGGAATTTTCCTATGCCGACGAGGCCGCCGCCGTCGATCAGATTCGCGGGGATGTGCTTTATTCCTCGGGGGATTTCGCCGGGGCGAAGGAGCGATATGAGCGCGTTCTGGCCGACATTGAAGCCGATCACCTGAATCCGCGAACTCCTCCGCTTGATCTGATTCTTAAACTCGCGGACTGTGCCCGGCGCTCGGGAAGCAACCTCGAGGCAAAGAAATATTACGCACACGCCCTTGCCGCCGACACGGTTTCAACAAACCGGGGATGGATTCTGACCCTTCTTGCGGAGATTGCCCGCGAGGAGAACAACATCGAAACTGCGGCCCGGTATCTGCAGGAAGCGAGCAAACTCGGCTCGGACGACCCCGCTCGTCAGTTTCATGCGGCACTGGAATCAGCAAATCTGATCTTTGAAGCCGAAGACTATGCCTCGGCCGCGGGTCGATATGGAGAGTTGGAGTCGAAAGCCGCAACGGACAGCCTGAGGAGCTTCATTCAGGCCAGAATGATCGTCTGTTACTTTCGCCTGGAAAATCCTGCCGAAGCCGAGCGCCGTGCCGCCGCCTTTGTCAAGAGATTCCCGTCGGCACGAGCCGAGGCCGCTTCCTTTGAGTACGAGCGAGGCCGGCTGCATCTGCGAAAGGATGAAATCGACCTTGCAGGCCGCCGGTTTGAAAACGTGCGAAATCGTTATCCGCAGGCCCCTGTTGTTCCGGAAGCCGTGTACTGGCTTGCCAGGACGTATGAAATGCGGAATGATCCTCAGCGCGCGATTCAACTCTACGATTCTCTCTTGAAAGCGTTTCCCAGCCATCCTGTGGCTCCACGGACGCGTCTGAGCCTTGGCAATGTATACTACGGCCTGGAACAATGGGATGCTGCCGCGCGTGTCTATAAGACCGTGGCAGAGGACAAGGCTTCACCGGCCGATGTCGTGCAATACGCGACGAGCAATCTGATCATGGCCTACAAGGAGATCGGACTTTTTGATGCCGCCCTGCAATTGACGCGAGAATACATTATGCGGTATCCCAATGATCCCGATTTGATTCTTAAGCAGATCGATATCGGAGTCATCTATCAAAAGCTCGGATATTATGATCAATCCATTCTTCATCTGCAGAAGTTGCTTGAGACGGCAGACAAGGAACTGGAAGGGGAGTTGAGGTACTATATCGGCGAAGCGTACTTCAACAAGGGAGAATATCAACAGGCCATTCTGGAATTCCTCAAGGTGCCGTATCTCATTACTCAACGAACAAAGGTGGATTGGATTGCCACATCGTACTATATGGCGGGTCAGTCATACGAGAAGATGTCGAAGTTCGATCAGGCAATCACGATGTACAGGCAGATCATCGACCGGCCGGGAATTGATCCGACCTTCAAATCAGCGGCTCAGAAGGAGATCGATAGAGTGAATACACTTGTGAACCAGAAGTAATCTGATCATCGACCCATCGGCCCATCTGGCCATCCGAACGAATCAACTTGTTGGGGGGAACATGACTACAAGACATGATGTCTTGAAACAAAGGGCTTATGAATTCGCGCTTCGGATCATCAAACTCTTCCGCGGGTTGCCAATATCTGATGACGCCAGAATCATCGGGAAACAATTGTTGAGGGCGGGAACATCGGTCGCCGCAAACTACAGGGCCGCAGGGAGAGCTCGTTCTCACGCAGAATTTGTCTCGAAAATGGGCATTGTTGTCGAAGAGGCTGACGAATCGAGATTTTGGCTTGATCTCCTTGTAGATTCGGGAATTGTGTCTCGTGAGGTGTTGGCGGGGATCGATAAGGAAGCGGAAGAACTTCTTGCGATCTTTGCTGCATCCTATCACACAGCAAAGAAAAGACGCCCTTAATCCTATGATCCGATGATCCGATGACCCGATGACCCGATGACCCGATGAACCGATGACCCGATGACCCGATCCCTATGGGCTTTATCTTCGAATCCGAAATATCGACCATCATGAACACTGTCCGTGCGCGGACGATCGGTGAAGAGGACGGTGTCAAGCTGAAGGCCATTCTTGCCGCGGATGTTCATCCCGCGATCAAGGCCTACTTTCGGGCGGAAGTTGAGAAATTGTTGCAGCAGGAACGCGAAAAGGAGGTCCGTTCCGGTCGGTTTCCGTACGGACTTCCGGAAGTGAAGGGGCTCCAGCGGCAGATCGATCTCTTGTTGATCCATCATTACGAATTCGACCGCCGGGAGTTTGAGTCCATTCTCGACGAGTCCGTGCACTTTCAGTTCAATTACCTCTGCCGCCCGCGATGGACGCTCCAGGAGTTCCTGTTTGAGAGCAGGCGGTCGGCGCCGGTCAGCGTCGTCCTGCGAAAGTTGAAGTATTGTGTCGAGTACCGATATCTTGTCGAGATCTTCAAACGATATGTCTCTGACAGGGGGCTTGCAGAGATCGGGTACGAGGAGTTTCGATTGGTCATTGAACGCATCGATCATGAAGTTGTCGGAACACACAATGCCGGAGAGCTCGCTCGCCTCTTGCGGCCACTCGTGGAATTCATTGACATGGGCATTCCGGAAACTCGGGTCAGCGAAACGGGACCGCTCCTCCCGGTCAACGCGGCCATTGTGTTCTTTGAGGACAAGAAAATTGAAGATATTCGGAAGCGGCTCGAGGTCGAGCGCGATCAGAACGGGATCAGGGAGGTCAGTCTGACGGATCTCGCACGGATCATCCGGCAAGTGCGTGGAGAACCCGAGCCTTCTGCCGAGGAAATACCTGACCACGCGAACCTTCGGCCCGTGGAGGTTCAGCACGAGCCGGTCGTTCAGGCAGAGGAACAAGCCGATCCGTTCAAGGGAGTCAAAAAAGGGATTGGACCTTCTGCCGAACGGCCCGCGGACAAAGTAGTCCAGTCGGCGTCCGTTGCCGATCTCTATGAATTGTTTTCGCTGAAGGAGCAAAAGCTGTTTGTACGAAAGCTGTTTATGAAGGATGAAGTGGAGTTTCGGAAAGCCCTTGATGGGCTGAATCCGCTTGCTACGTGGGAAGAGGCTTCTCTTGCCCTGGATCGACTGTATTCATCCCGGAACGTTGATCCGTTCTCAAAAGTGGCTGTCCTCTTTACTGAAAAGATCTTCTCCCGCTATTCGGACCCCGGCAAGGCAAAAAAGGCCATATGATCGGTCCCTCGGGGATTTCCATTCCGTCCTAACCATGCATTTCGTCGACGAAGTCACCATTCATGTGAAAGGGGGGGACGGCGGCAATGGATGTGTGAGCTTCCGGAGGGAGAAATATGTTCCGAAAGGTGGTCCGGATGGCGGCAACGGAGGAAATGGGGGGAATGTGATCCTTCGGGCTGACCGGCAGCTGACCACGTTGCTTGATTTCACATACCGCCCTCGATATCAGGCACCGCGGGGTGAGCACGGGAGGGGGAAGAAGCAGGATGGAAAATGGGGAGAGACGTTGGTTTTGCGTGTTCCCTGCGGGACGGTAGTGAGGGATGCCGACACAGGGGAGCTCTTGGGCGATCTCACGAGTGATGGGCAGGAGCTTATTGCTGTGAGGGGAGGAAGAGGGGGGAGGGGAAATGCTGAGTTTGCTACATCAACGGATCAGGCCCCGCGCCGGGCGGAAGGTGGCAAGCCCGGCGAGGAGCGGATGCTTCACCTTGAATTGAAACTCCTCGCCGACGTCGGACTGGTAGGTCTACCCAACGCGGGCAAATCCACGCTCATCTCCGTCATTTCCGCCGCGAAGCCGAAGATCGCCGATTATCCGTTCACGACGTTGGTGCCGAACCTTGGCATTGTGAGAGTTGGAGACGAAAGGAGTTTTGTGGTCGCGGACATTCCGGGCCTGATCGAGGGTGCGCACAAGGGAAAGGGGCTTGGAGTTCAATTTCTACGGCACATCGAACGAACAAGCGTCCTCGTATTTCTTCTGGAGGCCACGCGGCCAGATCTCAAAGGGGACTATGCGATCCTGTTGAACGAACTGAAATCGTTCGATCCACAACTTCTGAAGAGACCGCGCATCGTTGTCATAACAAAGATGGATGTTGTGAGTGGGAAACTGGAGAAAGCCGTCCGGCGTCTGTCGTTTGGCCGGAGTGCGAAACCGCATTTTATCTCGGCGGTGACGGGTGCGGGGATAAAGGATCTTGTGAGTGCCATGTGGAAGCTGGTGGCCAGGCAGAGAGATGAGTAGGCAGAGACTGTTTCTTACGCGCACGCGGGCGGCGTTCGTTCTCTCCGTACTGCTCGCCTTTCTTGTCCTTGTTTCGCTGGTTTCCCTTTTGGTTGGTCCTGCCGACATCGGCCTTGGCGAGATTTGGAATGTGCTCAGGGGGGCAGGCACAGTGGCTCAGCAAACGGTTGTTCTTCAGTTGCGTCTTCCCCGCATTATTCTGGCAATGGTTGTGGGGGCAGGGTTGTCGGTTGCCGGTGCGGCGCTTCAATCGCTTTTGAGAAACCCTCTCGCGGAACCGTATATTCTCGGAATCTCGAGTGGGGGCACTGTGGGAGCGTTCCTGGCCATTTCCCTCGGCTTGGGTCTTGCTCCCGTCACGACGCCGTTGTTTTCATTCGCGGGAGCGGGACTTGTCATGCTGCTTGTGTACACCTTGGGTCATCGCGGCGGATCGCTGGACCCGCACGCGCTACTGCTTTCCGGTGTCATGGTTGGGGCTTTTTTCAACGCTGTCATCCTTGTCTCTGTCGCAGTGTTTAACAGAGAACTGCAGACGGCCTATCTGTGGCTCCTTGGGAATCTCAGTGTTACGGATACGGGAACGATGATGGTGGTGGGACCATTGATGGTCCTCGCTTCCATCGTTCTGGTGTTCTTTGCGCGGTCGCTGAATCTGATTTCAGCAGGAGACGAGACGGCGTTGCAGGCTGGGGTGAATGTGGGGCGAGTGCGAGGGGCGGGTTATTTTCTTGCTTCTCTGATCACAGGCCTGGCCGTTTCGGTAAGTGGCGTGATCGGTTTTGTGGGGCTTCTTGTGCCGCATGTTTGCAGACTCATGTTCGGATTCGACAACAGGATTGTGCTTCCGGCGTCGGTACTCATGGGGGCGGTTTTTCTCGTGGGGTGCGACATACTTTCTCGCGTTGTTCTTGCACCTTCGGAGATCCCGGTCGGAGCGATCACTGCCGCGGTGGGGGCTCCGGTATTCATCTATCTTTTGAAGAAATGAGCGAGTTCCTGGCTTACCTTGCCAAGGTACGTACGTTATACAAGTGTACCTTGGCAAGGTGGGTAATTTATGAAAAGAGGTACTTCATAATCCTGGCCTTATCTCGCTCAGGTGAATACTCGTTAATAAACCCCCTGTAGTCCAGTCCATCCTCGAAGAAACGTTGCCTGAATTCGATGCTTTCAGGCAAACCGCGGCCATAGATCCAATTGGCGCAGTCGGAATATGGCCAATCCTCGGCCCTGGCGACAATTCCCGCCCTCACGGGATTGAGATGAGTATAGCGAACAATCTGGACCACATACTCATCACTGTCGATATGGCGGTGTTTGGCTGTCCCTTGAAAAAGGGTTCCTGAATGTTTATGGAGCTTGTTAAACCCTTGAACATAGGCGTTAAAGAGGGACTGAATGCATCTGGTGATTGATCCATTTGGTCGTTGAGCAAGAACCAGATGATAATGGTTGGGCATGAGACAGTAGGCAAGGAGCGAAACAGCGTATTTTTTGGTGTATTTGTAGAGAAGAGAAGTACAGTACTCGTAGTCCCAAGCGTGAAGAAATAGCTGCATCCGGTGGGCCCCCCGATTGTAAATATGATAAGCTACTCCGTCTGTATATTTGGGCATCTTTCCCCCCTAGTAAATTTGCTAAGGCTTACCTTTCCAAGGTGCTTATGTTAAACATATGTACCTTGGAAAGGTAAGCGCACGAACCCCCATCTATATCAAACGCCTCTCGGTAACACTTGTTCGTAAGAACACAATCCCAAGCGGAGGAAGCGTAAGCGTCAGGGAATTAGGACGTCCATGGGATCCGACCGATTCGGCTTCCATTCCCCCAAAATTCCCATAACCGCTCCCGCCGTACGCTTCAGCATCACTATTCAAAATTTCCTTCCAGAATCCCCCCTGCGGTACACCGACCCGGTAGTTCATCCGGGGAACCGGTGTGAAGTTGCACACGACCAGGATCACTTCCTTTCCGCTCCGCGCCCGCCGCAGAAAGCTGATCGTGCTGTTCTCCCAATCCTGGAGATCCACCCACTCGAATCCCTCTGCCGAAAAATCCACTTCGTACAGTGCCGGCTCGCTCCGATAGATGCTGTTCAGGTCCTTCACCCATCTCTGTATCCCACCATGACCGCCAAACTGAAGAACATGCCAATCCAAACTGCCGTCATGATTCCACTCACTCCATTGCCCGAAATCGCATCCCATGAACAACAGCTTCTTGCCCGGGTGGCCATACATGTAGCCCAGCAGAAGCCTCAGATTGGCGAACCTCTGCCACTCATCTCCCGGCATCTTGCCGTAAAGAGATCCCTTGCCGTGCACAACCTCGTCATGCGAGATCGGAAGAACAAAGTTCTCGTTGAAAGCGTACCAGAGACTAAAGGTCAGTTGATGATGATGATGTTTTCGAAAAACCGGATCGGTTCGAAAATATGCAAGCGTGTCATGCATCCAGCCCATGTTCCATTTCAGTCCGAACCCCAGTCCCCCTACATACGTCGGCCGCGATACCATAGGCCAGGCAGTGGATTCCTCGGCGAACGTTTGCACGTCGGGATGCTCCTTGTAAACGACCTCATTCAAAGTCCGGAGGAACGAGATTGCCTCCAGATTCTCCCTCCCCCCAAATTCGTTGGGGATCCACTCACCCTCTTTGCGCGAATAGTCCAGATACAACATCGACGCCACCGCATCCAGCCGCAATCCGTCTACATGGTACCGCTCCAGCCAAAACAGAGCACTGCTGATGAGGAATTCTCTGACTTCATTCCGACCATAATTAAAAATGAAGCTGTTCCAGTCGGGATGAAAACCTTTGCGCGGATCCTTGTGCTCGTAAAGGTGCGTACCATCGAAGAGCGCCAGGCCATGAGGATCCGTGGCAAAATGTGAAGAAACCCAGTCGAGGATCACTCCGATGCCCCTCTGGTGCAGAGAATCGATAAGATACATCAGATCCTGTGGTGTCCCGTACCGGGCCGAAGCCGCAAAATAACTCACAGTCTGGTATCCCCAAGAGCCAAAGAACGGGTGTTCCGTGATAGGAAGAAGCTCGACATGCGTGTACCCCATCTCCGTCACATACTCCCCGAGAGCGCGGGCGAGTTCGCGGTATGAGAGAGATCGGTTTCCCTCATCGGGAACGCGCATCCACGAGCCGAGATGGACCTCGTAAATCGACATCGGCGCATCGAGACCGTTGGCGGCTCGGCGACGTTTCATCCATGCCTCGTCTCCCCAGTCGTAATCAAGATCCCAGACCACGGATGCCGTCTTCGGAGGAACTTCGCACGCAAAGGCAAGCGGGTCAGCCTTTTCGAGGACATGTCCTTCCTGTGTCGTTATCGCATACTTGTACGTCGACCCCTTGGCCACGGCAGGAATGAAAATCTCCCAGATCCCCGTGGAATCCCATCTGGCGTTCATGGGATGGACGTGCCGATCCCAGCCGTTGAAATCTCCGATGACAGAAACACTTTTTGCATTGGGAGCCCACACCGCAAACGAGGCGCCCTCGATGCCTTCCCTTGTCACAAGGTGACATCCGAGTTTGTGGTGCAGTCTGAAATGTGTTCCCTCGCGGAACAGATGAGTGTCGAGGTCTGAAAAAAAGTGCTGCTGCTCGAATGTCTTCCGTCTTTTTGCGAAGCCCATGGTTGTCTGTGAATGATGGACGCTAAAGTACGGTTTTTTTACACCGATTGCCGCAATCCCTTCGCAACGGTATTCCGGTGAAAAAGTTCGTTTCTTATTGAACAGACGGTGGGATCAAGCCCCGTTCCTTCAGCCAGAGCGTCAGCTGACGAGTCCAGGGATGCGGAGCTTCAAAAGGGGGAGGTGCTCCAAGTCCAAGACCATGCCGCCCGTGTTCATAGACATGGAGGGCGAAGGGGACATTGTGATTCTTCAGAGCGGTTGCAAAGGCAAGACTGTTTTCCACACTTACGACGGAGTCCTCGTAGGTGTGCCAAAGGAAGCAGGGGGGAGTATCGCTTCTGACCTGCCGCTCATTGGAATAGAGGTCGACTAGGTCCTGCGTGGGATTGGGTCCAAGGAACTGTTCTCGCGAGATGGCGTGCCCTCTTGGTCCCATGGAAATGACCGGATAGCAAAGAATCCCAAAGTCCGGGCGAGAGGTCATACGGTCCACGGCGTCGTCGGAGGAGGGATTCCCCCCGTCAAAATGCGTCATGGCCGTTGCCGCAAGGTGTCCGCCCGCCGACGATCCCATGATTCCTATTCTCGCAGGGTCTATTCCCCATTGCCGCGCGTGTGTTCTCACCAGCCTCACGGCCCGTGCCACATCGGCGGTAATCGCCTTGTAATTATAAACAGGGCCCAACCGATATTTCAACACGAATGCTCTGATGCCCAGCGAGGAAAGGAAAAGAGCGTAATCCTCACCCTCATGCCTGGCAAGTCCCCGGTACGATCCTCCGGGGCAAATGATGATTGCTGTGCCGGATTCCTTCGTCGCCTCGGGAACGTACATTGTCAATGTCGGAAGATCGCGCTCAGGAATGTTTTGCGAGAGGGGCCAGAGCGGAATGATCTCCTGAGATCCCGCGGTGTGCATGAGGAGGAAGACAAGAAACAGCGCTTTAAGGGCCGGGGATTTTATGAGCATGGACTGCCGCTCCCTGTTTTCAAGTTGGCCAGAAGACGCTTCTTCTAAAGATAGGAAGCAAAGGGCTCCCATCCAAGTCTGTACAGCGAGCCAGTCGTTGTCATGCCCGAGGGCAAAGAGAAAAAAACTCAAAAGAAACCTTGTCATGGGGTTTCTTCTTCACTATTTTCTAGGCACACTGAGCCGAGAAGTGATCTGTTTCTCAGATGTCCAATGCATCATAAACCCCTCATTCTTGTCAACAAGAGTACACCCCTCGCTGTTGAGTTGTTTTCAACACTCGGGGAGACCATCCCACTTGAATCTTCAGAGTTCACACGCGAGGCGATCAGGGGCGCAGATATCATTATCGTCCGGTCGGAAACGCATGTTGGCCCAGATTTGCTGGAGGGCAGTCGTGTCCGGTTTGTCGGAACAGTGACCATCGGAACGGACCATGTCGACCTGGAATACCTGAAGTCCAAAGGCATTCGCTTTGCAAACGCCCCCGGAAGCAATGCAAATTCCGTAAAGGAATACATCGTTGCCGCGCTTCTAATTTGGTCGGAACGGACCGGCCTTCCACTCCAGGGAAAGAAGATCGGTATTGTCGGTGTGGGGAATGTCGGGAAAAAAGTTGCCGATGCGGCCACAGCACTTGGTATGATTCCCCTCCTGAACGATCCTCCCCGCGCGCGGGCAGAAGGAGATGGGAAGTTCTTGTCTCTTGACGGTCTCATGGAGTCCGACATTGTGACACTCCACGTTCCGTTGACGGAGACAGGACCCGACGGGACGTACCATCTCTTTAACAGCAAGCGAATCGCCTGCATGAAACCGGGGTCGGTCCTGATCAACACAGCCCGCGGCGGGGTTGTGGATTCGGAGGCCTTGAAACAGGCCCTTGCTTCGTCGCATCTCTCAACCGCCATAGTGGATGTCTGGGAAGACGAACCGTTCTTCGATCCCCAACTGCTGGACCTTGTTCTGATTGGAACTCCCCACATTGCAGGGTATTCGATGGATGGAAAACTGAATGCCGTCAAGGCAGTCTATGACCAGGTCTGCAACTACCTGAATATCCCCGTTCCCGTCGATTCGACCGGGACCGATCGGAGAGATCCTGTACGGATTCCGATTCCCCGTGACGTACGCGATACATGGACAATTGTCTCTCTGGCTGTTCAAAAGGCGTACGATATTGCACAAGATGATTGTTCGCTCAGATCCATTAAGAGCCTCGCCAGAGAAATCAGAGGCCGATCGTTCGCAAGTCTGCGATCAAACTACCGGAGTCGGTGGGAATTTCCCCATTACGTTATCGAAAGTGGACGAGAACAGGAAACGGCGAGAAGAATTTTGCAGATGCTCGGATTCAGGACGAACCCGTCTTGATAAAGAATTCGAAAGCCTGTACTTTCGTTTCGTCTCTCAGTTCCCGAAACGCAGTAAGGATCAAACGGACCGGTAGTACGCTCCCTCTTCGCCGGCATGGACCAGCGCGTGTTTCTCGAGTTCCTCCACCACATCCTGCTCCTTTCCAAACGGTTAACATCGGTGAGGTTTCCTTCCCCCTTGATGTTTCTCCTGCTCAATGGCATCTTCCTCCATCCCCAAACCGTGATGTGGGAAGAAAGGGGATTCGTGAGAGGGGCAGGGTATGATCCGGCGGTGGGAATGTTGTCGACTCACTCTGCACAGTCTTTGATTCGAGAATGAACATTTCCGATATTGCGGCTGCCATGAAATCCGTTTCCCTCCGTATGCAAGTCGTCACCATCGCCGCCGTTCTGGGACTGGGTGCCATCGGCGCCATCGTCATCACCGCAAGCACTATCCGTTCTGCGCGCGAAAGCATTGTACGGTTGAATCTGGACCGCCTGCAATCCGTGACCACAGAGCTGGGGCGAAGGTATGGAGCCGTTATTGGGTTTGTCGCGGAAGAGCAATTTCTCGATTCATCCGTTGCGCAACGAAAGGAACTTCGCGATCTCCTCGACACGATCACCCGCGAAGAACTCTCGAAGTATCCCGACGCACAAGCCGGCTTTTTCCATTCCCTCTGGAACGCACAACTGGCAGCCGTTCATCCTCCGGGTCAGCAAAGCGCTCCTCCCGCCGTGCAGAGGTTTTTGCGCACCCTCATGCAAAACGCCCTGGAACAAAAACACGAACAGGCGGGACACTATGAGTCGGGCGAAATCAACGTCATCGGCGCCGGAACACCGGTCTTCGCACGGGACCGCCTCATCGGGGTCGCGTGGGCCCTGGACGACCTGGGAAACGATCTCGCCGGTGCATGGGCGTTTGACCTCACCCCCCTCCTACAGGTCGCGGTCCTCGTGGGATTGGCCCTCGCAGGATTCTTCGTGTTCAACCTCCGACGGGAAGTACGCCGCATCCAGATCGGTCTCGATACAATGAAATCAGACCTCGGATACCGACTGCCTTCCGCAAGAACAGAACTCGGTACGATCGCAGGCTCCATTAACCGGCTCGCCGAAACAATCGTTTCTCAGCAGCGGGAGGCGGAAGCGCTCCAGAGACAGGTCCAGCAGAACGAAAAACTCGCCGCCCTCGGCCAGCTCGTCGCAGGCGTGGCCCATGAAATCCGGACACCCCTCTCCCTCATTAAAACCCGCATTCAGCTCTGGCAGCGCGCACGCAGAACGAAATCGCGCAAACCGGCCGTCACCCGTGAATCTATGACGATGGTCCTCGGAGAACTCGACAGACTCGAGGAAATCGTCCGCAAACTTCTCTACTTTTCAAAACAACGGACGCTTCGGAAACAACGGCTCAATATGCACGAATTCCTCTCGACAACTCTCGCCGCTTTGGAAGATGGATTCCGAAAGAAGAAAATCAGGGTGGAACGGAGATTTGAGGCGCCACAGGCGCATATCGAGGGCGATCCGGCGGAACTGCGGGAAGTGTTCTTCAACCTTCTCCAGAATTCCCTCGACGCTACGGGCGCAAACGGAACGATCACCGTGAGAACGACAAACGACAACGGATATTTCCTCGCCATCGTCGAAGACGACGGAGCAGGTGTCGGAGAAACTCTCGTCGGAAAAATCTTCGAACCCTTCTTTACAACGAAAGAAAAGGGTGTGGGACTCGGATTGCCGATTGCGAGGGAAATCGTACGCTTGCACGACGGACAGCTGGAGTACACCGGTGCAGAACGCGGAGGCGCGCGCTTTACGGTCTCGCTTCCCTGCTCACCCAACGGCATCAGAGGGGGAAGAACATCATGAAACCCCATTACAGGATTCTTGTCGTCGATGATGAACCGGCCAGCCGTCTGAATATCAAAGACATTCTCGCCGACAAACGGTTTCTCACGGACGAAGCGGAGGACGGCAGACGCGCACTTCAACGCATCAGCGAAAATCCCTACGACCTCGTCCTCCTGGACATCCGTATGCCGAAGATGGACGGCCTGACTGCCCTGAAAGAAATCGTAAAGAAAAAACCGGACCTTCCCGTTCTTGTCTTTACGGCCTACGGAAGCAGCGCGAAAGCTATCGAGGCAATGAAACTTGGTGCCTTTGACTACATCACCAAACCCTTCGACATCGATGAACTGCTGGAAACCGTCAAAAGGGCGGTTCGACATAAGGAACTGACCGAGGAAGTGAGCGCCCTCCGCGGCAGACTTGCCGGAATCGAAGGACTCGATTTCCAGCCGGAACAACTGATCAGCAAAAGTCCCGCGATGCAGAATGTCTTCAAAATGATCGGCAAAGTCGCACGCTCCGACGCGACAGTCCTTCTGCAGGGGGAAACCGGAACAGGCAAGGAACTCGTGGCCAACGCCCTGTGGCACCATTCGACCCGCCGATCCGCACCGTTCATCAAAGTCAATTGCGCCGCAATCCCCGACGGACTCATGGAAAGCGAACTCTTCGGCCATGAGCGCGGCGCGTTCACAGGGGCCGAACTCCAACGCAAAGGTCGGTTCGAACTTGCCGACAAAGGAACACTGTTCCTCGACGAAGTGGCCGAAATGAGCCCCGCCCTCCAATCCAAATTTCTCCGGGTCCTCGAACAGGGAGAATTTCACAGGGTCGGCGGGAAAGATACCATCCAGGTGGACGTCCGCGTCATCGCCGCAACCAACAAAAATCTCGAAGCCGAAGTCCGGGAAGGAAGATTCCGAAGAGACCTCTACTTCAGACTCCAGGTCATGCAGATCGAGATTCCGCCGCTCCGGGAGCGTAAAGAGGATATTCCCCTCCTCGTGGATCATTTTCTGAAAAAATACGGCGGAAAAAGAACGCTCTATGCCACGAAGGAGGTGTATCAACAATTGAAGGATTACCCCTGGCCGGGAAACGTCCGGGAATTGGAAAATGTCATCCAGCGCGCAACAGTTCTCGCCCAAGGGAAATATGTCACTCCCGAACACATCGCCCTGGCGCCCATGATGAGCGGAATTCAAGTCCCCATCCCCACGACGTCCTCGCCATATGCCCTCCGGGAAATACTTGCCAAAGTTGAACGCGAAGTGATCCTCAAGGCCCTGGAAGTCTCGAAATGGAACAGAACGAAAACCGCCGCCCTGCTCAAGATTGATCGCCGCGTCCTCTTCTCAAAAATCAAAGAATACGGCTTGAAGAAGTAGTCCACGCCCCGGTTCCCCCTCTCTCCTTGTCTTACCTCCATGGGATGTTCCCGCCCAGGTGGGGCGATTCTTCCCACTTTCCGCATCCCTCTTCGCTCATTTTGCAGGAAAAAAGCCATTCTGATTTTGGCACGCCCATTGCAGGAAAAGGGGCAACGTTTACGATTGGAGTTTCCTGCTTTGAATACAGGTCAAATGCTTCTGACAGCCGGCGCAGTCGTTCTGATTGGACTCACCGTCTCAACGGTGCAAAGAAATTTTGCCAATCACGGCTTCATTCTTCAACAAGCGGAAATCGGAATCTACAAGGTTTCGCTTGGCATGTCGGTTCTCGAAGAGGCCATGGGCAAGGCGTTCGACGAGAATACGATTGATACAGATGTTTCGTCGGTCAACTCGCTGACAAGCACCCTGGGAAAGGAGTCGGGCGAAGGGTATCCGGATTTTGACGACTTTGACGATTACAACAACTACTCCACGTCCCTCGGTATCGAAGGCGTGGACAGCCTCCGGGTCCGATGCTCGGTTGTCTACGTCAACCCGTCGAGCCCCGACGGCAGTTCCTCTTCCCGCACCTGGCACAAGAAAATCACCGTCAAAGTCTGGGGTACGGTTCAACCGGACACGCTGACATTCACACACGTCTTCAGTTATTGGTCATTCCGATAAGCCATGGGCAGCAGCTCAATGATGGATATCATCGGGTCGTTTGTGATCGCAGGATTTCTGTTCCTGATGACCATGCGGCTCAACCAGTCGGCGCAGGAAACCTCCGCCGCCTACCACACGCAACTCAACCTGCAGACGAATCTCACGACCATGGTGAGTATTCTCGAATACGATCTTCGCAAGATCGGCTACTGCCGCGACTTCAAGAAGATCCCCGATCCCACGAAGTCCTTGCTCCTGGCCGATTCCACGCGCATCAAGTTTCTCTGCGACTATAACAATGACGGAAACCTGGACAGCATCTTCTACTGGCTCGGCGATCCTTCAGAGTTGAGTGACACGCCGAATCCGAGGGACCGCTACCTCTATAAGAAAACCAACAATCTGACCCCGGAAAAATGGAACTTCGGCGTAACGACATTCCGGCTCAAATATTACGATGCGCTCGGTGACTCGGTGAATTTCCCGATCACGGACCCTTCAATCGTGTATTCGATGGAAATTTCGGTTCAGGTCCAGGCGGCCGACCCGTACGACCAGGTGTACGTGAACGATCCATTCGCCTATGAAACATTCTGGCGCCAAATCAGGCTTGTGTCGCGCAATCTGCAAAACCGCTGAACGTGGAAGGAACGAACAATGGGTAGAACTTCGATTCTGATGGTCATGGGATTCAACGTGATCTTCGCGCTCATGGGATTCAGTCTTTCCCGTGTCAGCGAAGAAGCCGTGAAGAACTACTCGCTCTATTACACCAACGCGGCAGTCCACAACATCGCGGCCAGCGCGGCGAACATCGCTGCGAACCAGATTTTCTTCACGCCGAACTGGAGGGAAGGATACAGCAATGTCCCCTTTGCCGGAGGGACCTACAGCGTGCAAGTGAAGGACTTGCCCAACAGGCGAATCCAGATCACGGCCAGGGCGACCACTCAAGGCCCCGACGAAACAACAGGAGCGTACGAGAACAAGGAGGCAACAATCATCATCGTCATGCAGCCGAGCAGTTTCTCGAAGTTCGCCTATTACAGCGTAGTAGAGGGTGGTATCTACTGGATTACCGGTGACACCGTGTGGGGACCTTTCCATACTCAGTCCAAACTGTCCGTTTCCGGTAATCCGGTATTCTATGGAAAGGTCACGGCGAAGAACGGCCTTTTCAAAAGCCCCTCGTCCTCCAAGCCGAAATTCTACGGCGGCTTCCAGAGCGGCGTTTCGATCAACCTGCCCAGCGACATGAACCCGCTCGAAGGAGCGGCACAATCGGGAGGACGGTACTTCACGTCGGGAGCCGAAGTTTCGCTAACGTTTAACGCCGACGGAACCGTCACCTGGAAGGAGGGGGGGAATCCCGCAGTGACCGAACCGCTTTCCACTTTTTCCCCCAACGGCGTGATCTTTGCAAAGAATACGAATATCCGAATCAAAGGGACCCTAAAAGGAAGAGTGACGATATCGGCTACCGGAAGTTCGGGTGCCGCAAAGGGAAATGTGTATTTGGATGATAACATCGTGTACAGCACAGACCCCAACGACCCGAACTGCGACGACATGCTCGGTATTGCCGTGGATAATGACGTGATTATCACCGACAATGCGGCCAACAACAATAGCATCAATGTTCACGCCTCAATCTTTTGCCGAACAGGAGGGTTCACGGCACAGAACTACAACACGAGACCCGTAGCCGGAACAATCAACCTCGTAGGCGGCATCCAGCAGTATCAGCGCGGACCCGTCGGAACATTTTCCGGAGGAACCATCAACCACGGTTTCCAGAAGAACTATCGCTATGACATGCGGCTGATGACCGACCTGCCGCCGTTCTACCCGACAACCGGCAGTTATGAAATCCTTTCGTGGTATGAATGATTCCCGGTGGAATAACACCCCCACGGTCCATTCTGCCCGCCCATCAATTCTCCATCCATCCACTCCCAGGGAGGCTGTTATGAGAATGCTTGTGTCAGCGTGTTTCATTCTGTTTGCTACTGTTGCCAATGCCCAGCTGAGCGGCACCCTAACCGTGGGGTCCGGCGGCACCTACGCGGACCTCTCATCGGCGTTTTCGGCAATTAACTCCAGCGGAGTTTCAGGAACCCTCGTCCTTTCCATTCTCGGGGATTTCACGGAACCGGGGACGACAGCCCTGACCCGCAACGATCTCACCGCAACGAACAACGTTGTCATCAAGCCGGCCGCATCGACTTCCCCGGTCATTACGGTTTCGGGAACGGATGGAATCGACATCAACGGAGCCGGCTACGTCACGATTGATGGATCAAATTCGGGAGGAACTTCCAGAGACCTGACGATCAAACGCTCCGCCCAGGCCTCCGGCAGCTCTGTGATCTATCTCCATGGCTCCGGCACGACAATCACGGTCAAGAACTGCATTCTCGGCGATGCAACCAACACGCCGGATTACGCGCTTCGGATTGAAGGTCCGAGCAATGTCGTTATTCAGAATAATGAAATCCACGGGATTGGAAATGCGGATGGAATCATCTATTTCAGCAGTGTGAACGGGTCCTCGAACCTTATTTCGCAGAATACAATCAGCGGCGATCAGAACGGAAGCTCAAAAGCTTATGGAATTAACCTGGCGGCGGGCGGCGGATCAATGACGATCTCTAAAAACAAGTTTCATGTGCTGAAGACTTCCGGTGGGCCGGTTATTTCTGGAATTCGCGAAAGGATGGGAAGTGGAACCCTCCGAATTCAGAACAATTTTGTGGGGGGCGGCTTTGTTTCGAGCTCGAGTAGCGATTATTACTTGTTGGATCTCGGAGGGGGCGGCGCCAAGACTGTTTACCATAATACCCTTCTTCTTAATGCCATCACCGGATCGCCGTTCGATGCAGCGGCCCTTTATGTGTTTGACGGAACATGTGATTTCAGAAATAACATTGTGATCAATACCTATGATGTGGCCGTATCCTCATGTATCAATAATAGCCTTCTGACTGCTCAAGATCTTGCGACGAACTACAATAACCTCTATGCGCCCGGAAGTTCCAATAGCGTTGGATTTGATGGTCAGTTCCAGAAGTTCGCGACATTATCGAACTGGCAAGGTTGGACGGGAGTGAATCCAGACCCCAATTCCGTTTCGGTTTCCGTTTCGTTTTCGAATTCATCCAATGATTTTCACTTGACGGGAGGCTCGAACGGTGACACTCAGCTTCGCGGTACCGATGCTTTGATTGCCACCGTAACGGACGATATCGACGGCGATACGCGGCTGTCCAATCCGAACGGCCCGTACATGGGAGCAGATGAAGGTTCCATCAACCTGCCCGTCCAAATGTCAAGCTTCACGGCCAGAGCCTCAGGCATGACCGCACACCTGATATGGCGAACGGAGTCCGAACTGGAAAACTATGGCTTCGAGATCGAACGACGCGAGATGTCTGTCTCACCGTCCGCCCCTCGCACTTTACAATGGATGACCGTCGGATTCGTCCAGGGCTCCGGAACTTCGTCTTCTCCACGGGAGTATTCATTCATCGACGAAACCGACCGACCGGGCAGATACGCGTACCGGATCAAACAAATCGACCATTCGGGTGCCTTTACCTACACGTCCGCCTTGGAGGTTTTCATCGGCCTCGCTCCTCTTGAGTTCTCGTTGGGCCAAAACTACCCCAATCCTTTTAACCCGACAACCTCGCTTCGGTTCTCTGTGGCTGTATCGGGACCTGCAACGCTGAGAGTGTACGACGTGCTGGGCCGACAGGTGGCAGAACTGTTTAACACGACAGCAGAAGCCGGACGGTTGTACCAGGTGGACTTCAATGCCGGGGACTTCCCAAGCGGCGTCTACATCGCCCGGCTCCAATCCAGCTCAGAATCGCAATTGGTCAGAATGATCCTGACAAAATGAGACCAGTGACTCATAATGATTCATAAGAGATTCTCATTATGAGACTTGTCGGAAGAAAATACAGGGTTAGATGATAAAATTTTGCGTAAATGGTCGGTTTTCCTGGATTGGAACGTACGGCATGGTTCTTGCAGACTCTTATGGGAAAAGTCATAAATTTTCAGGTGACAGGATGGCTCAGAACCGCATGACAAGGTTTTTTCCGGGGTTTGCGACCGTTTCGCTCGTATCGCTTGGGGTGATTCTTGTTTCGGGATGCGGGATGGACTCGGTGCCCGTTCAGGCCGGAGATGAAGATCTCGCAAACGACCGAATCGCGATAACCAACAACGAAGCGGCTTTGGAATCGTACGTCCAGTACGTCGACGAGGATGTCCCGGTCGATTCGAACGGGATCGCGTCCCCGCGGCTCGGAAAAGCGACGGCGATCAAACTTCGGCTGAGGGCCCAGGTGGTTCCGCCTTCGTCAGGCGGACAAACCCTCCAGGCGACACATGTGGCGTTGAGTGGAAACTATGCCTATGTGTCCTACAACATGCGCGGTGAAGTGTATCTCGGCGGTCTGGATGTGTTCGACGTGTCCAACAAGAACAAACCCAAGCTGATTTCCAGAGCCGTCTTTCAGGGAACGGATGTCAGTTCGGTGTACGAAAGCGGGGGAAGGTTGTACCTTGCCGAAGCAACATCGGATACAGGATTCACTTCACCGGCCGTTGTCGAGGAAATCGAGCTGACGAAAGGCAAGCCGACTCTGAACACGCGGCGCGCGGATGTTTCGAGCTACGTGGCGACCGACGTCAAGGTTGCCTCCGGCAATGTTTTTGTTACGTCCGGCTCGGGCGGGGTGGGCACAGGTGGAGTGACCGTTCTCGACGCAGCGACGTTCTCCGTGATCTCCACCGACGCGTTTCTCGACGCACGCGCCGTCAGCATCTACAGTTCGTGGATGACGGTCCTGACCGGCACCCCGGCTACCCTGCGTCTCTACAGCCTCACGACCGGGGCGTTTGTCCGAAGTTACTATGTCGGCGGAGCGAATATCCCTGAGTCCAAATCCACTGCCGAGGTTGTCCTGAGCAGGGCTTTTGTGGCCGCCGGCGACGAGGGACTCAAGGTCGTTAATCTGCTCAATGACTCCGTCGTGGATTCCATCCCGGCACCGATCGTCTCCGGTATCGATCCTTCCCTCACCGTGACCAATGCTGTCTCCGTCAATAAAGACCTTGTGTTCATGGCCAACGGCGAGGCGGGCGTCTATGTCGCCTCAGCTCCCTTCAATCTGGAAACAACCTGGTTCGGGGATCCCGATCTTCAGCTGGAAGGGAAAATGATCTTCGGCACACAGGAGTCTGCAAATTTTGTCGCGAGCAAATCGGACCTGATTTTCATCGCCACGGGATTAGGGGGGCTGAAAATCGTGGAGGTCCAGTAACTCGCCGGAACCGGCGTGACGAACCGGTTTCCTCCCTTTCAATCGTCATGGCCGGCGTTGCGGGGCGCCGGCTTCCTTGCGCTCCTTGTCGTTTCAGGCCTTTTTTCCCGATATTCTGATCCATTCATTGTCGCCTAAGGATTCCGGTTCATGGGAGGCGGTTCACAAATGCTGTTGACTGTCGGTGCGCTGGCCCTGCTGTCGGTCCTCGCACTCTCGGTCAACCGCGCCATTGTGAGTCATCAAACGAGTGCCCTCCAAACTCAGGCCATGCTCGCAGCTCTTGCCGAAGCGGAAAATATTCTGGAGGAAGTCGCGAGCAAGAGTTTTGACGAGGCGGTCGCTCCGAAGCCCTCCGCCAAAGGTGGAAAAGGGGTAAACGCGCGGAAAGGTCCTCCTCCGGGAGTCGGACCCAAGAATTTCACGCCGCCCGGCCTTCTCAGAAAAGAAACCGGTGAAGAGTACCCGAATTTCAACGATATTGATGATTTTCATGGACTGAAAAAGAAGAACAAAAATCCCGTTTTTGGCGACGTGGATGTAAGCGTGGATGTTTTCTACGTGTCTCCCTCAAACACCGACGAAATCTCATTCCTTTCCACGACAGCAAAGCGTGTTGATGTCCACGTGTTTACCAGAGGCATGGAAGATACGCTGACCGTCCGACGAGTTTTCTATTATTAGGGTGCATGAACACGACCTTTGATTATATCGGCTCAGTGGTGGTGGGAGGAATGATCGTCGTGATAGTTCTGACGTTAAACAGCAACATTGTCACGTCGTCGTTCCAGCGAAACCTCGACCTCCTGTCACAAGAGTCGGCTGTGAATCTTACGACGATCCTCGAGACGGATTTCAAGCGGATCGGCTATTTCGCAAACACCCGTCCCGTCATGCTGGCTGAGCGGAAAGCGGTGCGCTTCACGGGCGATGTGAACGATGATGGATGGCCTGATATCGTTACCTACCGCCTCGGTGATCCGACCGAGCTTCGGCAGACAAAGAATCCTTCGGACCGCCCGCTGTACCGACGCGTGGATTCCGACAGTCTGAACGTCGCATCAGGCCTGGTCTCGTTCGCCCTTTCCTACCTCGATTCTGCGGGCAGAGTGCTCCCGTATGACTCGCTCCGGTATCCGGTCTTTCTGGACAGGATCAAAATGATCCAGATCGAACTGCGTATTGAACCGACCGATCCTGTGGATACAACGTTCATTCCCGTCGAAATCCGCCGAGTGATCACCCCGAAGAACATAGGGGGATGGTGATATGGGGAAGGGAGCACTCTTGCTTGTTTTCGGAGCGTCGGTGGTTTTCACAGTGATGAACCTCCAGCTGAACAAAGCGGCTGAACAGGCGAATCAGAATCTGGTCGGCTATTTTGAACAATCCATGGCCGCTGCAATTGCGGACCAGTCGGCGGAGTACCTGCTCACAATGCTGGCGGACAGTTCCACATGGCGCGTTCACACGATGACCATGCTCAATCCGGAGGTGATCGGAGTGGACGGTGATTTTTCGGTGCTCTATTCGATACGAAACGTGGAAAAGAAAATCCGGGAGTGGCAAAAGAAGGCGATTGAACTGCGTGTTGAAGCTCGGTACGGTCGGCGCACCGATACGGTGACCGTGTATCTAAGCAGACAGTTCGGTTTTGTTCCGTTAACCGTACGGGGCGCGATCACCGCCGCGGGTGTGTTGAACAAGACGGTGGCGGATATGGTTATTGACGGAAGGAATCATGATCTCGGCGGCGCGCTGGATCCGACCGAGCAGGGTGTATTCGGGATTTCCAGCGGAATGCCATTCTGGAACACCGGCGGCGCCATCATCGGAGGCATGGACGCCGACGGCGTGAATCGCCCACCCGCCCGTCCGTATCCCAAAGGCATTGTTGAGGAACGATGGAATGGTGATTTTCCTCAGACTCCCGACGAAGTTGTCGGTACGGCCGAGGGTTTTCTCAAAACCCTTGCTCAAAGCGGCATCGAGGGCAGTCAATATGCCACAAATCCGCTTGCACTCAAGTTTCCCCTGCGGGGAATTACGTATGTCGAACTGCCGTACGGTGTGTCCTGGGGAGGCCCTGACCTGAGCGGCTCCCAGGGTTTGCTCATTGTCCACAACAGTTCAGGAAATGCGAGGTTGGAAAATGCAAATACGAAGGAAACCGGATTCCAGGGACTTATTATTGCAGACTATGTGTTCCATTTCCATATGGATGTCCTTGGAGCGGTTGTTCTGCTCTCTCCCAAGCTTGAGGTGTTCAAGCAATGTTTGGGGAACAAGGACCACTCTGTGATCTACAGTGTGGATGCGGTGAAGCGAGCAACACACGTGATCCTGAAGCGCGGCTCAGGCTGGAACGGACGAGTGCCGATTCTGGGATGGAGACACTGATGATGGCGGAACAGAATTCGTGAGGACCGGGACTTCATATTGCGGGGAGACGATGCGGAGGGTGGTTCACACCTTTGCCCTTGTCGCCATCGTCGCGGTATCCGCCTCTGCCCAAAAGCCGGATACAACGAAGACTCAGCCGGAAACCCCCGTGTCCGTACTCCAAAAATTCAAAACAGCCCTGGACAAATCCGACTATGCCGTCATCTGCAGACTGATGGCAGAAGACGATGCCTCGGGTCCGCTCAAGCCGGTGAACTATGAGCAGAAGCAGAGGTCGCTCGAAGGGCTGGTCAACATGTGGCGGGGCGCGCCGTTTCAATACGGCGAGGTGAGCTTTCAGATGGTTGAGAATCTCCAACAGAGCACTGTGAGAGTCAGCATCCTTAACCTCCGTCAGGAGGTCAAGTTCGTCCTCCTGAAGTTCGGCCAATCGTGGTATGTGTTCGACATCGAAATCTACTTCAAATAACTCCGCCCCCTTCGGCATCGAAAAGTGCTCCGCTCACGCCCGCCTGCTTCTTTGTGAATTCTGAGTCGATCACTTGCCCCCGTAAGCCTTTTGCAAGACGGCGATGTCAAGCTTCTTCATGGGAAGAAAGGCCTGAGTAAGTCGCGCAATCTGCTCCTTTGTTCCCTTCGCCATCATCCTGTTCATGTCCTCCGGAACAATCTGCCAGGAAAGGCCGTACTTGTCCTTCAGCCATCCGCACTGTTCGGCCTGCGGCACAGCTGACAGCCTTTCCCAATAATAGTCAATCTCCTTCTGGGTCCGGCAGATAACCATAAAAGAAATCGATTCGTTAAACCTGAACAGGGGTCCCGCGCTGATTGCCATGAAGGTCTGGCCCAGAAGTCTGAACGTCACCACTTCCACGTCTCCCGAAGGAGTGTTGTGGAGGAGAGTGACGTTCGTGATTTTCGACTTCGGGAAGATGGAGCAATAGAACTCGGCGGCTTCGCGGGCCTCCTTGTCGTACCACAGATGCGGAATGATTCTCTGTTGGATAGTTGCCATGAATGATCTTCCTTGTTTGTGTGGAGATCTTTTTCAACGGCCTTTCTGGAGGATAGTCGTTTCAGACAAGCGGAATTCGACAGGCACGCAACGAGGTTTATGGTTTGTCGGAAGAATTCCTGCAATAGGGGGGCCGCCGGAAGGGACACACCGAGAAATGCCGGAAGCGGCCGGCTGGGAGGGGCGTCAGATCACGCGGCTTTCAGCCGGTGCATTGCAATTCCCAGCACCTTCTGCCATTGCCGTTTCAGGAAATCGGGTTTCCATTGAATGCCTTCCCTGGCGAGGATTTGTTGAATGTCCGTGCACACCGTTGCCTCGTTGTTGAAAATATACGCCGGGTCCGTGCGTGCCGCTGCATTCAACTCTCTCAGGTAGTACACATGCGGGGGTTTGAGCAAAACCTGGACGGCCTTCTCCAGCTCCTGCGACTCATCTTTGTGGGAGGTCAAAGATAGTCTCCTTCTCTTGTGAATCTCTCCCTAACCTAAGGAAGTTGGACCCGGAGCGCGTTGATACTCGTCACTCTTTGCGGTTTTTACACTAAGTGTAAATTTCTCCCATTTCTTTCTAAAGAAAGGGGGGAGATTACCTGGGTATCAATCGCGTTACATATATCCGAAAAGCGGGGGAAAGGCGATAACAACGATCGCAGACCATGCCGCGTAAACGGGCAAGTAGTTCGTCTGCCACCGTTCGAGGTCTGCGAAAGGACCCCGGTCGGCAAGGAAGCGGAGGTACAGAACAGCGGACCAGGCGAGATTGACCAGAAGGATGATATTTACGCCCAGGGCGGCCACGCGGTTGGGCGTGAAGCCGAACTCCGTGATGCGGGCTGAGATGGCCCACAACGCCACGGCGTCGGCCAGGAGGGCGCTGATTATCAGGATGACCTGCATCCTGTCAAAAAATCCCGGAGGCAGCTTTGTGTCACGGGCTGAGATGGAGTAGAGCAGAAGGCCGAGGACGACTATGAGCAAGAGGTCGAAGGCAATGAGCACCTCCCGCTGGAGGTCGATTGCCTTCCCGGTGACGAACACGGTTACGAGAAACGTGATGAGCAGTGCCGTGAACAGCGGTGTAAAGAGTCGGGTGAGCACCGGTGCCATGTTTTCTATGACGCTCTGCTTGGCCTCCACCAGCCAGGAAGCAATCAGCACGGCTCCGGCGGCTCCGCACGGCACCAACCATGACTGAATGAACCACTCAGGTTTCATGCCGATGCTTTGAAACATCATCGTCAGAAAGGCGGTGAGGACTCCGCCTCCGAGGGCGATCAGAACATAGTAAATGAAGAATTCGCCGGAAAACCGAATGAAATCCATACGGCCCGCCACATCCTTCCACCGTCGGCCCGCGTAGGCAATTCCCACCGCGAACCAAAGCGCGATCGGAAGATGCAGGATGGACAGTACCTCGGTGTATTGCGACGCCCCGAAGGGATAGATATTGCCAAAAACACCCGCCAGAGCAAATGCAATCCCAAGCCCGATAAACCTCGCTGTGTCAGGTTCACGCTTCAGAGCGAAATAGCCGGCCAGCACCGGAAGCACAAAAATGCCCATGTTGCGTGCATAGAATCCGTCGTCAACCCCAATATGCAATCCGAACAGCTCCGGGATTTTCACGAAGATCCCTGCAACAACGGCAAAGAGTATGGCGGTGAATCCATCCGACCGTGCGCTGAGAGGATGTTCCGAGGGAAGAACAAGTTGCTTCCAAAGGCGCTCCGAATGTTCGCGCGCAAATTCCCGGGAGAGCTCATCGAACGAGCCCATTCTTTTTACGGCCACGAGGAAGGCTTCATCAGAAGAAAGCCCGGAGCGTGTGAGGGCCGCGATCTCTTCGCGCAGATGATCTTCCAGTTCTGCAATGTCCACCGAATGGATCGATTGGCGGCGTTGGAGGTAGATCCGCCACTGGGCGATGTGGTTCTCAAGGTGCTGTTGCGTTGAGTGGCCTTCCATGGATTGAAGCTCCTCGGTGGCGCCTGTCGTGAGCCCGGAGAGTCAAGGGACACGACCATCCGGTTGAAGTCAGGGAGACAGGAAAACACGGAAGGTGCCTCTCTGTGTTCCTCTGTGTCTCCGTGTCTTTGTGGTTTCGATTATCCAAGGGGACGGGGTAGCATCATCATGCATCCACCTTGTGTTCTCTTACTCTGAAAGAATTACGCAGTAGAGGTACGCAAGGAGCCGGTTCTCCATATACCCCGAAGGAGTGCGTCCACTGTTTGCCATTGTTTTCGTTCCTCGGCAAGCTGGGCGCGTCCGCTGGCAGTGATCCGGTAGTATTTTCGTCGCCGGCCGTTTTCCGCTTCTTGCCACCGCGCCTTGATGTACCCGAGCCGCTCAAGACGGTGTAGAACGGGATAGAGCATGCCATCGGTCCACTCCATGCGGCCTCCGGACAGTTCCTGAACGCGTTTGATAATCGCGTAACCGTAACTGTCCCCCTCGGCCAGAATGGCCAGAACGATGGGGGTTGAGGATGCGGCGATCAGGTCCTTGTTGAAATCCATGGGGGAGCGATGGCTTGGATCGTAGGAGGAATATACATAGAAGTACTAGGTATGTCAAGAAGAATCGTGGGGGGGGAAACAAAAGGGACGTGTGAGGGGAGTCGTGAAACCTGATGAGGCCCGCTTCAGACTCTGAGCAAGCCCCGGAATCCCCGGGCCGCGTAGTAGGATTCTGCGCCGTTGTGGTACGTGAAGACATGATGATAGCGCCGGTCGCAGAACAATGCCCCGCCAAGCTTTCGGATCTTCTCCGGTGTTTTGATCCAGCTCGACGTTTTCGTATCGAACTCTCCTGCCTCCTGCAACTCACGGTACTGGTCCTCCGTCAGAAGCTCAACACCCATGGCGGCCGCCATTTCGAGGGCGCTCCCTTTGGGTTTGTGCTCCTTGCGCGATTCCCGCGCTTCACGGTCGTAGCAGAGACTTCTCCTGCCGGCCGGGCTTTCCGGCGAACAATCAACGAAGAGATATTCGCCTGTCTTTTTGTCATATCCCACCACATCCGGCTCACCGCCGGTGCGCTCCATCTCATGGAGGGACCAGAGCTTCTCCGGATGACCTTCCAGTGCTGTCTGCACGTCAGTCCACTTGAGAGTCTCATGGCGGTGCATGTGTTTCTCAAAACGTGTTTTCAAGATTCTGAGAAGTTCGTTGCGCTCTTGCGGCGATAGAAGGGTCTTCCTGTTCTTGCTCATCGGCGTGTTGCCTTGAATGTTCGTTGTCGAATCAAATGGTCTTCTCTTTGTGCGGGATGAAAGGTGCATCAAATATCCGTAAACCGTTCGGGCCCAAGCGTGGAGGGCCTGTTTGTCACAACATCATGCCCTCAAAATTCTCGCGGATGTATTGTTGCACCTGCGGAATATCCTCTACGGTGGTCAAATCGGGCACATACTCGGCGCGTTCGTAGGTCTTGACGCTGCGCGGACGGGCTTGCACCATCATCCGCACCGCTTCCGGAAGCTCCTTCTCCAGGCGCTCGGGATGCAGGGGGACGGCGCGGAGAAACGGGAGAATATCGTTGTAGTTGAACCGGAAAATATTCATGCTTACGCCCGGTCTTCCGGAAACCGATTTCCATTGCTCTTCCGACGGTTTTTCGATGATGTCGGTGAGGTAACCGTCGGAATCCGTCCTGATGACGGCAAACTGCCGGATGCGCTCCGGCGGGAATCGGAGCGCCTCCAAGTCGTACTTGATGAGCGCATTCGAGGCGGGAGATTCAAGGAGCAACCGAAGAGCGCCGACGCTGTACAGATTATCGCTGTTGCACACCGTGAGCTGTTGAGACTTCCAGTCGGGCCTGCTTTCCAGAGCGCGCAGGAGGGCATCGGCGGTGCCGAGGGGCTTGGTGCGGCCCGGAGGGATCTTCTGCTCGGCAAACCGGATGTCCATTTCTTTCAGAAAACCGCCCTTGTTCCTTCGATTATAGTACTCCCGCATCCCTGTGTCATTCTCCCCAATAAGCAGAACCACGTCGCGGTATCCTGCAGATTGGACATTGGAAAGCAGGTAATCCAGAAAAGGTCTTTGTCCGGCGCCGACCCCGATCATCGCTTTTGATTTCCCGACCGCTTCATTTCGCAGGGTTTCGTTCGCTACCACGGCGGCTGACCGTTTCATACGGGAGGAGATGCCGCCGGCGAGAAGAACAATATTCGGTTCATGCATCGTGATGTTCCCTCCGTGTCCCCTCATCGACCGAAACGATCATGGCCTCACCAATCGCCCCTACAGCTTCCGCGACCCTTTGCGCATTATCGGGGGCGTAAGCAAACATACATCCGCCCCCGCCCGATCCGTTGATCTTGGCTCCCAGCGCTCCAGCCTTCATCGCGGCATCAATCATCGCGTCGATCTTAGGCGTCGAAATCCTCAGTGTATCCCGGAGGTGCTTCTGGTGTTCGATAAGCATGCTTCCGATGCGCTTGTGATCGACGTTCTCGTGAAGAAGGAGTTCACGGGCCTCGAAGGTCAGGTCGCGATTCATGATCGTCGTTTCAAGCATTGCCAGTTCATCCGGGGAGACTCGGCCCCGAAGATGTCGCAGATCGTCCCTCCGAGCAGTATGAAACGAGAAATCCGGAAGATGACGTCGGGCCGCTTCGAGAGCAGCGGTTGCCTGCCCGCGCACCCGGGCAAGAATACCGTGCGTGTCCTTCTGCTGGTTCGAGTTTCCCAGAACGAATGCCCCGAGCCCAACCTGCAAAGGTGTGATCTTTATGGCAGGTTGGGATTCCAAGAAGATCAGTCCGCCCATCGCTGTGCTGTACTGATCCATCATTCCGCCCGGCTCTGAAAACTCTAGCACCTCCGCCTCATAGGCAAGGGATCCCATTTCTTCACGGGTGAGCGGGGTCGGATTGTCGGCGATCAGCGAAAGGAAATGAATCCAGGAAACGACGAGAGCCGATGAGCTCGACGTGCCGGCAGTAATGGGAATGGTGCTGGTCACGATGCAATCATATCCTCTGGAAAAGGTATAGCCGTGTTTTCGGAGCACATTGACACAGCTTCGGAAGTAATCCCGCTTTCCCGCGTACCGGAGCGTGTCCTTCAGTGTGAAAGAGACTTCGGTTGACACGTCCGGAAGGTTGATGTGCATTCGATCGTCCTTGCGAACCGATCCCCGGATTGAGATCCGCCGCGAAATGGCTGCGGGGATGACAGGCAGGCCGAGATAGTCCTGGTGCTCGCCGAAGAGGCATATGCGGCCGGGGGTGGAAATGGTCAGCGAAGAAGGGGAGTGTGACATAAGAACTTGGGAAGATACACAGATTCCTGGAACGAGGGTAGTCTCATGAAATGAACGAGGGGGCTTCAGTGAACCGACAAAAGAACACCTGTCGGCGAAGGCAATTCAGGAATCAACATGGATCGCAGACCTCCTCAGCGGTCGGTTCGGTATCTGCTCGCCCTCCCGGCGGAAGAAACGGCAAAAAAGAAAATCATGAGCCTTGCAGCCCTGATGGTGGAAATTGAGATTCGACGGAGCGAAGACGATCTTCTTTAATTCTTCCGAGCAACAAATTGAAAATGGCGGACGGGATAACTATTTTATTGCCGATGGAACTATCATCCTCTGAACACCATTTTCAGGCGGGGATGAGGTATCTCCGCTCCGGCGCTTGGCAGGAGGCAGTCGTTGCGTTCAAGCGAGCGTTGGAAGTTGAAGCAACGGCAAGTGCGTGGGAACATCTTGGCCAGGCTGCATGGTGGGCAAACGATCCAGCCACATTCTTTGACGCTCTTGAACGCGCCCACCAACGTTATGTCGAATCCGGTGACCAACAGGGTGCTGCGCGCACCGCAATCTGGCTGGCGCGTGCACACGTGGAAGTGGGTGAGCATGCTGTTGCCAACGGGTGGATTCAACGCACACAATCGCATCTCAACGGGTTAGCCGATACGCCAGAACTCGGTTGGCTTTTTCTCTTCCAGGGTCATCTCGCGTTGATGGGAAAGAAGGATACCGCTGCCGCCCATGCTCTGGCGCAACAGTCCATCGCGCTCGGGAAGAAGTTTGGCGACACGGACATCGAAATGTGGGGGCGCGCGCTCGACGGTTTGGCCCTCGTCATTGCCGGAGATGTTCCCGCCGGTATGCAACAGCTCGATGAAGCCGCAACAATTGGTGTGGCGCAAGAAGCAACAGATCTGAACGCCATTGCCGCGACGTGTTGCTATTTGATTCACGCCTGCGAACGGACAATGGATCACGAACGTGCGTTGCAGTGGTACTCTCGCACGCGCGAAATCTGCGAGCGGTGGCATTTCGAAACCCTGGCAGCCGTCTGTCGTACCCAGTACGCAACAATACTCATGGCCCAGGGCAAGTGGCAAGAAGCCGAAGCAGAATTGGACGGTGCCCGCATGATGATCTCCGGCTATCGCCCACAGCTGGTTCCATTGTGCGACATCCGACTTGCTGAGTTGCGCCGTCGCCAGGGGAAATTCGATGAAGCGCTCAAACTGTTCCAGCAGATGGATTCGCATCCGGTCTCGATGCTCGGGCGCGGGCTGATTGCGCTCGAGCGTGGAGATAGCGTATCGGCATCAGAGCTTGCCGCGCGCTATCTTCGCCGTGTACCGCCATCCGATCCTCTTGAGCGTATCGCCGGACTCGCGCTTCACCTCCGCGCGCACATTGCGCAAGCATTGCTCGACGATGCAGGCGTCACGCTCGGCGAAATTCTCCGCATTGCCGAAGCTGTTCCTCTTCCGCCCATCAAAGCAACGGCATCGCTTTGCGCAGGGTTGTTCTCTGCCGCCGATGGCGACTTGGACACAGCGCGGCAACAGTTCGAAGATGCGGTTGATTTCTTCATCGCCGCCGGGATGCCGTATGACGCCGCCCGTTCACGCCTCGATCTTGCGATCACCCTCAAAGAGCTCAACCGCCCCGCTCGCGCACAGGCCGAGGGGCAAGGGGCGCTCGAAACATTCCACGTGCTCGGTGCCGAGGCCGGAGAGAAATGCGCCCTTCATTTTCTTCAGAGCCTCCTCAAGGATTCCTCCATCTCGCTGCAAGCCGCATGGCAGAAGGCAGGGCTCACGCGGCGTGAAGCGGAAGTTCTCACGCTTATCGCACAGGGGAAGCCAAACGAGGAAATAGCCCGCGTGCTGTTCCTGAGCATCCGCACCGTGGAGCGGCACATCTCGACTATCTATCAGAAGATCGGTGTCAGCGGAAAGGCAGCGCGTGCCGCAGCGGTTGTATGGGCAACGAAGGTCGGACTTGTGGCACCACATACCTAACCCATCAAGAACACAGCCTTGCCGATTTTCGCCGTCCCGCCCGTATTGGCATTCAGGACCTTTTGAAAGACGCACTGGCGGTTTGGTGGTCCGCGATTGATTGAAACGGTAACCTCGCCTTGCAACCGCGAAGAATTGCGTGTCCCCCCGGCGAGAATTACGTGTACACACGGATTCCATCCCCCTTCTCCCGCTGTATATTGTTCCCGCATTTCATCACGTATCATCAACCAACGAGAGGGGTAACTCCATGATCAAGCACAGCGATAGCATTGAGATTGAGGCACCGGTAAGCGATGTTTTTGCGTTCGTCTCGAATGTGGAGAATCTCCCCAAATTCCAGTCGGATGTGGTCAAGTCCGCGCCGCTGTCAAACGAGCCGATGCGTACGGGAACCCGATTCGAGGAGGTGGTCAACATTCTCGGGAGAAAGGTTGCGACGGTCTGTGAAGTCACCGACTATCAGCCGACCCGGAGGTTCGGGTTTCGCAGTATTTCGTCTCGGAACATCAACTACGCCGGCACGATGGATTTACAGCCGAACGGCCGGGGAACACGCGTGACGCTCAACGTCGAAATCACCCTGAATGGCTGGTTGCGATTGGTCGAGCCGGTGTTCAAAATGGAGGTGAAGGAAGGTGTCAAGAAAGAGCTCGCAGCGTTGAAGAATGTGGTGGAACAGTAGATCCCAACACTCAAAGAGAGATTCACTTGCTAAACCATCTCAGGATGACACGTATGCATTCATTCATTCGTTTCTCGTTCCTTTTGGCACTGACAATGGCATTTTCACTGGTCGGTGTCGGTCAAACACAAAAGAAGTCAAGCGCAATGGCCATGAAGAGCCCCAAGAAGGAACTGGCTCTCTTGGCAAGTGACAAGATCAAGTGGGAGGCGCTTGGAGAGGAGTTTCCCGGTGTGATGATTGCGCGGCTGTACGGCAATAGCGAACGCGGCGGCTATGCGATATTCGTCAAAACTCCTCCCGGTTTTGCAATGCCGATGCACTATCACAACAACGACCAGTGGGGCGTTGTTATTTCAGGAGAAGCGATTATTACACTGGAGAATGGGAAAGAATATCAGCTCGGTCCGGGGTCGTGGCTCTCGGTTCCAAAAGGAGTAAGACACGCCTGGAGAGTCGGGTCCCACGGATTTGTCTTCCTGGAAGAATCGAATGAGAAGGACAGCACGATCTTCGTGGACGAAAAGGCGTTGAAGAGATAGCTCAATGTAAGTCGCGTCGCCTGAGCCGACCGATACCAACGAGGACGGGACTGGCGTCCCGTCCTACGACTAATTTCCCAGACTCAGCGGCCAGGGTTGCGGAATGGCAAGAAGCATGAGTGCGGCGCCCATGAGGGCGACGTCTTTCATGAACTGCGTCATTTCCATCATGCGCATGTTCGGATCGCTCACCTTCCAGAATCCGTGCATCACGATGGCAACCGGCAAAAGGAAAATCACCAGCGCTGCAATGCCCAGGGTGGGCTGAACTCCGGTCAAAATGCTCAGTCCGCCCATGAGCAGCAGAATGCCGGAAACGATGACCGCGGCCTTCGACGCCGGCACACCCTTCGACTGCGTGTATCCCGCCATCATCTCGAGGCGGGAGAAATGACTGAACGCACTGTTAATGTAGAAAAGTCCGAGAATGATCCGACCGATAAGAAACAGGATTTCCATATGTTTCTCCTTATGATTGTCCGGATGCCTGTGCCGGCCGCAGGATTTCTCCGCCCTGCATTCGGCCGCGTGACCCGACCCGCCCGTGCAGTTTGCTCTCCACACTCAGCGGCCACGGCTGGGGGATGGCAAGGAACATCAGCGCCGAGCCGAGTAAGCCGAAGTTCTTCAGGAAATTCACCATCTGCATCATCTGCATCATTTGCTCAGTTTCTGCCCAGAAGTTGTGCATGATGAACGTAACGGGCAGGAGGAACAGAACCAGCGCCGTAACGCCGATGGCGGGTTTGTAGCCGGTGAGAATCGAAAGACCGCCGACGAGCAGGAGAAGTCCTGCAACCACCACTGCGACTTCCGGCAGGGGCACGCCTTTGGAGCCGGCGTACTGGCTCATCATCGGCAATTGCGTGAAGTGGTTTAACGCGTTGAAGAGATAGTACAGTCCCAGAACAACGCGCCCGATCAGAAATGCTGTTTGCATACATCCTCCTTGAATACGTGATGGAACATCTATTATAATTGTACGTCCTGAAACCGGCGTTCTTGCGCAGTGTGCGCAGGCGGGACGAGGATTTTCCATCCCACACGATCACTCCACCGGCACCGCTGCGCAACGCGCATCAGCAGGAGCGTCATCCCTTCCAGGATACGGCTGGTCGCGAGACCACCGACGACGACGGGATTCAAGCCGACATCGTTCACGAGTCGGCACACGGTTGCAACGGCGTCGTCATCGTTGCCCGCCACGAAGCAGTCGAAGCGGTTGCCGTTGGCGTCGGGTTGAAGAATATCCGCAGCGGAGACGGTGTTGAACGCTTTGACGATGAGCGCGTGGGGAAGCACCCGCGCCAGCTCTTCCGCCGCGCTGGTCGGACTCACCACCGCATCGAGCGGCTCCGCAAACGGATTCGCCACACTCACGACAATCTTCCGCGTGACCACGTCGCGAATCGCGCACGCCACTTCCATCTGCATGTCATACGGCACAGCCGGGATGACAATGTCGGCTTCCCAGCCGGCATCCCGCGCCGAGTCGGCCACTTCAGCGCAAATCTCCGGATGCTCACTGAGCAACGTGTGCAGACACTCCCGCAATCGCTCTGTGCGCAGATCGTACAGCACCAGTCGGCGACCGGTCATGCCGATGCGCTGGGCGAGGGCCGAGCCTAAGCGTCCCGCCGCGCCAATGATAGCAACCGTTTCCGTCATCACGCATAAATGTACAGGCGGCGACGGAGATGCGCCTTGATGTCGGTTAGAAAAAAGGATTGATGCAGGTCAAGGGTGAAGGGCGGCCCGTTCGATTCGCCCGCTCCACTCACGGTGAGGAAAGGCCGGATTATTCCTCTTGACAAAACCAAATGCGCTTCCTATATTAGTTAGGAATCCTAATTAAATAACATACTATGCTCCTACGCTCAATTGTGCTTCTTTTGAGTGTTCTTCTCCTCTTCGCGAGACTTCTCGGGCAGACCAACACCGATCAGGCCGCCGCCGAACGGCTCTTTCGTCAAAAGTGCTTTCGTTGCCACGATGCATCACTCACCCTCCGGCCTGTTCCTCCAGCCCGCATTGATTCGCTTGTGTGTGCCATGCGCCGCTACGACACGCTTTGGATCAACACACGCGAAGCGGACATGATCACCAGGTTTATGAAACAACGCGCTCACAATTCACCCCTCCCATCACAATCAAAAAAAAGGAGTACACAATGAAAACTTTTCTCGCATCCATGATAGCGCTCGTTCTTCTGGTGCTGGTTGCCGTTGTTGTGGATGATTCTGCCGCGCAGTCCGGCGGACTGAAGTATCCGGAAGGCTACCGAAGCTGGACGCACGTGAAGTCCATGCTCATCCACAGCAAAGACCATCCGCTCTACGATCCCTTCGGCGGATTGCATCACGTGTATGTGAACGACAAGGGCGTGAAGGCGCTGAAAGAAGGCGGCACCTATCCCGACGGCTCGGTGTTGGTGTTCGATCTCTACGACGTGAAGGAAGACGGCGGCGCATACGTTGCCGCCGATCGGAAGTTTATCGGATTGATGGTGAAGGATTCGAAAAAATACAAGGACACCGGCGGTTGGGGATGGGATGTGTTCAAAGGTGATGCAAAAACAGGCGGCAACGTGAAGGACGCCAAAACGGGGTGCTTCAACTGCCATGCCTCGCAGAAGGGAAGCGACTACGTGTTCTCAAGATATCAGCCGTAAGATCGGTTGGGTCGCTTGACGGATGTAGGTCGGGATGTGAAATCCCGGCCTACGTTCCGTATCTTAGGGGCACACCCGCAACTTTGGAGCTATATGCCAACATCAACATTTGATCCATCGAATCAAGACAACATAGACCGCAAGATTGCCTTCGGCTTCGAGCGGATCGCGCAGGTGCTCAAGACGCTAATCTGGAGCGAGAGCAAAGAATCGGGGCTAAGTCCGATTCAGATTCAGTTCCTCATTGCGCTCGCGTTCAACTCTCATCGAGACTGGACGGTAAGCGACCTTGCGGCGTACTTTCAGCTTACGCCCGCAACGGTGAGCGATGCACTGACGGCGCTCGAAGAGAAGGATCTTCTCGTACGTCGCCAGAGCAAAGAGGACAAGCGCGTGAGCAACATTGTGCTCACTGCTGCCGGGCGGCGGCAGGCCTTAAAACTTGCCGGTTGGATGAATGCCATTCAGGACGAAGTTGCACGACTTGACGCCGACTCGAAAGCAACGATGCTGCATGCGCTGATGAACATGATCGCATCGCTCCAGCAAAAGGGGCTGATCTCGGTCGTACAGATGTGCATGACGTGCACCTACTTCCGTCCGAACGCCCATCCCGGCAAGTCCAAGCCGCACCATTGCGCGTACATTGACATGGCATTCGGCGATGCCGATCTCCGTCTCGATTGTCCGGACTATGCGCGGAAGGAAGCAGAAGGGTAGGGGCAGGGGATAATCAAGGAGAGGCAAGCACAAAAGGCGGTTGTGAATGGCACACGAGATCTCTACTGCCGCGTGCCGATGCCTTCATATCGCTTCACCCGCTTCAGCACATTTGCTACGATCCGGTTGCAGCGAACCAGATCGAAGTGATACACGGTTGCATCGCGATAGACTTTGCCGATGCGCCTGCGGAGCATTTCCTTCGCTCGATTCAAACGGACCTTCACGTTCTCCTGGCTGATCTTCAGACTTTCGCTCGTCTCCGCCACGCTCATTCCTTCGATTGCCCGCATCACGAACACCGAACGGTATTTTTCCGGCAACGCATCAATGGCCTCTTCCAGGACATTCTTCAGTTCATCGTTCATGGTTCGCTCCGACGGGGTTTCGTTCTCGGGTGAATGCGGTTCGTGTATCATGCCGGCGTTCATCCCGCCTTCGTCCGGCTCGATCGAAGTGAAGCGGCCGTTGCGTCTGATGTGCGCCAGCGCTTCGTTGATCAGGATTCGTATCAACCACGTCGAGAACTTCGCGCGTTGTTCAAAACGCGGAAGCTGCTCATACGCTTTCACGTACGCTTCCTGAACGATATCTTCCGCTTCATCTCCATCTCTCACATATGCACGGCAGATCTTGAATAGCCGCTGGTTGTGCCTGCGCATGATGAGTTCATACAATTCTTTCTCGCCATCCAGCACTCTCGCGATAATTTCTTCATCGCTGAGAATCCCGGCCGCGACTTTCATTGTAGCCATAGCGATGCACTCTTTCGGGTTGGCTCTCAGTACCTGTTGATTAGATGAACTTGTCATCGAAAGGTTACACGAATGTATCTGTAACCTTTTGCCCCGTTCGTTCTCCAATGTGTGAACAATCCATCACAACAACATCAAGGAGAAGGGACATGAATACAACAACAAGCCATGCGAAGACGTTCACTTCAGGGGAGGCGGTGCAAAGCCGTCCCCGAACGCTGGAATCGAGCATTGCAACCACATGGACGGTCCTGCGATTGACCTTCGGGCTGGTTCCCGTTGTGGCCGGACTCGACAAGTTCACCAACCTGCTCACCAACTGGGAGAGCTATCTCAATCCGGCGTTCGCAAACATCCTGCCCTTGAGCGGCCAGGTCTTTATGGGCGTTGTGGGAGTGATCGAGATTGCGGCAGGCATTCTCGTGCTTGCTCGCCCGCGCATTGGCGGATTTGTGGTGATGGGGTGGCTCATTGCGATTGCGCTCAGTTTGATTGCCAGCGGCCAGTACCTGGATGTGGCCGTGCGCGACGTGGTGATGGCCATCGGCGCGTTCACGCTTGCAAGTCTTTCGGCTTCCGACGTCCAGTCCAGACTTACAACCGCTAAATCATACGCTTCTTAATGAACGACAAAATGGAGAAAGCCATGAAGAAGATACGTTCAAGAGTTTCGACACTGGTCGCTCTTTGTCTGTGCGTTCCACTCGTGACATCATCGCATACTCCTACGACGAATCGGATGGAGTTCCACGATGCAATGCGCAAACTGTGGGAAGATCACGTGACCTGGACGCGCCTGTTCGTTGTGAGCGCGCTGGCGGACTTGTCCGACAAAGGAGCGACCACCGAGCGGCTGCTGAAAAATCAGTCGGACATCGGCAACGCCATCAAACCGTTTTACGGTGATGCGGCCGGCGACAAACTGACAGCTCTTTTGAAAGAACATATCACCACTGCTGCCGAACTCGTAGCGGCAGCGAGGGCAAACGACAAGGCGAAGCAAGACGATGCAACAAAACGATGGTATGCAAACGCGGATGAGATTGCATTGTTCTTGAGCGGAGCGAATCCAAAGCACTGGCCGGAAGGTGAAATGAAGATGATGATGCGCGAACATCTGAACCTTACTACTGCCGAAGTTGTTGCAAGGTTACAGTCCGATTGGGCGGCCGACATTGCAGCCTACGAACGGATTCACGAGCAGATTCTGAAGATGGCCGATATGCTCAGCGACGGCATAATGGCACAGTTTGCGAACAGGTTCAAGTAAGAACAAGCGATCGGGTGAGAATCAGGTGCGGTGAGACAGAACGCGCGGGTAGAGGCGATGCACTGACGCGCACAATGCTCATCGGCCTGATTCTTGCATTCTCCATGTGATACTCGCCGCACGAAAACAATCGGTCGAATTCTTCGGACAGTCTGCAATCCAACAAGCACATACAAAGGACAGGCATGGCACAGCACTTCACATACATCATTATCGGCGGGGGATTGGCGGGCGCATCGGCTGTGGAGGGAATACGTGAGCGCGACCGCTCGGGAACGATCGCGCTCTTTGGCAAAGAGAAGCACCTGCCCTACGACCGACCTCCGCTCTCCAAAGGGTTGTGGCTGGGCAAGACGAAGGTCGAAGAACTCCCCGTTCACGACGACGCGTTCTACACGTCGCACCATGTTCACCTGTATCTCGGCACTGAAGTCACCGAACTCATCCCATCGCAGCATCAAATTGTCACAAAGGATGGGAGCCGATACACATACAACAAATTGCTGATTGCAACCGGCGGCTGGCCACGCACGCTTCCCTACGGCAGTGACGTGCTCCATTATTATCGCACCGTTGACGATTATCGCTGGCTGAAAGACGCTGCCGAACGAGCCGAAACGTTCATTCTCATCGGCGGTGGATTCATCGGCGGAGAGCTTGCTGCGGCTCTGACGCTCAACGGCAAAAAGGTGACCATGATCTTCCCCGAGCAAAGCATCTTGCAGAACGTCCTGCCGCCGGATCTTGCATCGTTTGTTACCGAGTATTATCGCTCAAAGGGTGTTACGATTCTCAATGGCGAGATGCCGACCAACGCCGAGCGGGTCAAGAGTGGAGTTGCCGTGACCACGAAGTCCGGCAAGACGGTGACGGCAGAAATCGCGATCGGGGCAATCGGTCTTGCCCTGCACGCCGATGTTGCGCAGCGCGCAGGCCAGCACGTGCAGAACGGTGTAGTGGTGAATAACCTTCTTCAGACTTCAGATCCCGACATCTACGCTGCGGGAGATGTTGCATTCTTTCCGGCGTTGCTGTTGGATGAGACGATACGTGTCGAGCACTGGGACAACGCACGCGCGCAGGGTAAACATGCAGGCAGAAATATGGCCGGAGCGAACACGCCCTTCGATTATCTACCGTTCTTTTACTCAGACCTGTTCGACCTTGGCTTCGAAGCTGTCGGGCGGCTCGACTCGCGCTTGAAGACGTTTGCCGATTGGAAGGAACAATTCCGTGAAGGGGTGGTGTATTATCTCGACAACGATCGGGTCAAAGGGGTACTGCTCTGGAACGTGTGGGAGAAGGTGGATGCCGCACGTGTGCTGATCGGATCGAAAAACAAGTATGCCAGCCCGGATGAATTGAAAGGAGTACTCTGATTGAACGGTATCATAAGAGAAGGGAGAACAGCTGAGAGAGCTCTGAAGAGCGATCCCTCCGGCCGGAACGGCCGCGGAATTTCCGGGTCTCAGAACGACCTTCCGGAAGTAGCGGTGCACCATCGTGAGACGAGTCGCGCCGCGCGAATCGAAGCACTGGTCGAAGAGTTATTGTACGAACTCGGTGAGGACCCGACACGCGAAGGATTGCTCAGAACCCCGCACCGCGTGGCGAAGGCGTTTGAGTTTCTCACCAGCGGTTATGAGAAAGATGTTGTGAAAGTTTTGAACGGCGCCATCTTCGATGAAAAGTACAACGAAATGGTGCTTGTGAAGGATATTGATTTCTTCAGTCTGTGTGAGCATCACCTGTTGCCGTTCTTTGGGAAAGTCCACATTGCGTACATTCCGGATGGAAAGATTGTGGGATTGAGCAAGCTTCCGCGGCTCGTCGAAATCTTTGCCTGGCGTTTACAGGTTCAGGAACGCCTCACGCACCAGATCGCGCAGACGTTGTTGGCGCATCTGAAGCCTGCCGGTGTCGCCGTTGTTCTTGAAGCACGCCACATGTGCATGATGATGCGCGGCGTAGAGCGTCAGAACGCCGCTGCTGTCACGAGCGCCATGCTCGGCGTGTTCAAGGATGATCAAAGGGTGCGACAGGAGTTTTTGGACTTGTTGAAGGGAGGCGGGATATTTCCTTGATAAGGGTGCCGAAGCCGCTTCATCCTTCCGCACGCCCTATGCGGTTGACAAAAATGAACAGCCGAAGCCGCCAGAATCATAGGCAAGAAGGCTTCGATGTTGTGCAAGCCCTATATTTTCTCTCACCTCTCTTATCCCTCGCGGTTCATTGAAAGCATCCCCCCTTCACTTTTACTTATTCTCTTTGTTGACCAGTTCCCGGCGGATGCGGCTGAGGGCTTCGGGCGTGATGCCGAGGTACGACGCGATGTGGCGCAGCGGCACGCGCTCGACAATCGAAGGGTAAGTCTGGAGAAAATCGAGATAGCGGTCGACGGCCGTCTTGCTGTGCTCGGCGATGATGCGCCGTTGCGTGGCGATGAGGTTATTCTGAAGAAGTAAGCGGAAGAAGCGTTCGAATTTTGGAATGTTCTCCGTCAACTGGTCGTATGCCTGGCGGTCGAGCAGCAGAAGTTCGGAGTCCTCCAGCGCTTCGATGAAGTAGCCTGTCGGCTCGCCCGTGAGGAAGCTGTACATGTCGGAAATCCACCACCCCTCGATGGCAAACTGCAGCACATGCTCGTCGCCTTTGTTGTCAACCGTGTACGAGCGGAGACAGCCCTTGTGGATGAAGGCGGCGTACTTGCACACATCCCCTTCCTGCACGAGAAACCCGCGCTTGCGAAGTTTTCTGGGAGTAAAGAAGGCGGTACACTGGGAAAACTCCACGTCGTCCAGTGTAATGTACTGCGCGATATGTTTTCTGAGAATTTCGTACATGTGCCGTAAACATACGAAAGGAAGAGCAGGGGAACAAATTGCAGTTCGTCATTTGCTGGCGGGGTTTGATTTTTTCTCAGGCGTATGGTATTTTGGCAAGCCACCTGCGTACCAATTGCGGAGTATGACGGTGAGACAAAGATGTGCGGACGACGATGATCTATACCCATGCACTGAACCGAGGTGGTCGAGGGCTCAGAAGCCCTATGGATGCGCTGTGAGCGAAAGCGCTTTGCGTGTTAGGCGGAAACAATATAATCAATAGTTAGGTTGCACCAAGGATTCTCGATTGGAAACTCGTCACACAGTCTTTTGGGCCGCTGGCATTGCGCTCTTGGGAGCCGTCACCTCCGGCCCCCTGAGTCTCTGGCTTGTCAGCGTTACTCATCCGCAGCCCGCTTGGACCGACGTCACAAGCTACGCGACCGCGTACCATTGGATCCAGACTGTCCCGTTCTTCTTTGGCTTTCTTCTCGTGGGCGGATTCGTCGCCTTAATCGCGGCCCTGTATGCCCAGGCCCCGGTGCGCGGGCCACGGGAGACAACGGCGGTGGTCTTGAGCGCCGTGTTCGGCGCGATGATTGTCCTTAACTACGCCATTCAGACGACCTTCGTGCCTGCCCTCATGAGGCAGGCGGGCGCCACAGAGCTGCAACTCGCCGCAGCCTTCACCATGGCGAACCCGAGCTCGCTTGGCTGGGCCTTCGAGATGTGGGGATATGCGGTCCTTGGTGTAGCCACGTGGCTGATCGCACCAGCACTCAACGGACCCAGTCGCCTGCTACAGACGGCTCGCGTGCTCTTCGTGATCAATGCTCCGGTCAGTGTGCTGCCTGCCCTCGCGACGGCCCTTTGGACCGGCTGGGTGACCTCGCCAATCGGCCTCGCCGCCTTCGCCGCGTGGAATGTTCTCGTCGTCGCGATGTTGATCCTCGTTATGGGTGCGATGCGAGCACCCCGCGGCGCAACCTCAAGCGCAGGGCGTTGGGCTGCACTCACATGAGCCGCATCCGTCTCGAAACACGGAAGTTACCAGAGCCATGATAAGACTCAGACGGAAACGGGTTGTATGGTTCGTTGCCGCGCTCCTGGGGGCTATCGTGTTGGCCTTCATGGCTGTCTTTGCGAGATGGTTTGTGGTCGCGGGCCCGCAGGGAGGGTTCGACGCCGCACAGCGCTTCGTCCGGCATGGCACCACCACGATCGATGACTTCAAGCACTACCCTGGAAGACATCTAACCCCCGGTGAACGGCCCTATCGTTTCGCGGAGCGGGCGGTTGGTCGGTTCGTCCCGGAAGTCGTCGAAATCGCCGAGATGGGCGGGCGGCATCTGGATGATGTACTGATCGCCAGCGAGACGATCGCCTTCCTGATCGTCAAGGACGACTCGATCCTGCTTGAGCGCTACGATGGGGGCCACACGGCCGCATCGCTGTCGCAGTACTTCTCGGTGACGAAGTCCATCACGTCCGCTCTCATAGGAGCGGCTATCGACGACGGGATTATCCGCTCCATCGACCAAGGCGTTGTTGAGTTCGTACCGGAGTTCGTTGGCCGGGGGTTCGATCACCTGACGATCAGGCACCTCCTCACAATGACCTCGGGGGTCGACTACGCAGAGGACGATAATCCATTCGGTCTGCATGTGCCGTTCAACTACACGTCGGACATAGAGCGGATGATGCTGGCTTTCCGAATGCACGTCGAGCCTGGAAGGCAGTATCGATACAAGTCAGGGGACGTTGGGTTGCTGTCGCTCGTTCTGAGTCGCGCCCTCGCTCCGAAGACGATTGCCACCTATGCAGAAGAACGTCTGTGGCGGCCTCTAGGAATGGAGTATGAAGCCGTGTGGTCGCTCGATCGGGACGGTGGTTTGGAGAAGGCCTGGTGCTGTCTGGCGGGTACGGCGCGGGATCTCGCCAAGATTGGCTGGCTGTACTTGGCAAAGGGAGAATGGAACGGCGAGCGGATCCTCTCCTCCACCTGGATTGAGAATTCTGTCGCACTGGAAGGCGTCAAGGCTGGTGTGTGGCCTGCCGACTTCAGGGCAGCAGGCTTCAGGAGCTACGGATACCTCTGGTGGCTGTTGGACAAGGAGGAAGGAGACTATCTGGCTCAGGGCAAGGATGGTCAGTTTCTCTACGTGAATCCAACGCGAAAGACGATCATCGTGCGATTGGGACGGCACACGGGCGATCTCCGAACCAGTCAGTGGGCTTCGATGTTCAGATTCCTGGCTGAGAATGCCAGATGATCAGCATGCCATGTACAGCCCAACAACGGCATGCAGCGGACGGCGCTCCGCGCCGCCGCTGATGCTGAGCGTTAGGCGGCAACGCCCAGAATGAGAACTCTGCATACTGGAGAAAATCATGAATAAGAACCTGATTGCCAGATCTTCCATCACCATAAACGCACCTGGCGAAAGGGTCTGGAGTGCATTGGTGAATCCTGAGGCCATCAAACAATACATGTTCGGGACCAACGTTGTCACCGACTGGCGCGAAGGGAGCCCGATCACCTGGAAGGGAGAATGGCAAGGCAAATCGTACGAGGACAAAGGTGTGATTCTTCGGCTCGAGCCAGCGCGAATACTCCAGTACAGCCATTTCAGCCCGCTCTCCGGTCTTCCTGACAAGCCGGAAAACTATCACACGGTGACGATTGAGTTATCGGGCGAGGGAAACCAAACCCGCGTCTTACTGTCCCAGGACAATAATGCGACCGAAGAAGCACGCAAGCATTCCGAGAAGATGTGGGGAATGATGCTGGAGGAACTGAAAAAGTTTGTGGAACAATAGCTTGGCTATGCTCACAACACTTCACTTCGGGCCACATGCTTTGCCGCCCAACAGGCGCTTGCACCTGACGCCGCTCTTGCAGCTCCCGGCTTGCTGCAGGGAAGCGCACGCCGTCAGGCGGAAATCCTTTGCCACAACTTCTGAGGAGGTAGATGCGACATGGCACAGATTGGACAGGAGATCGTAAACCCCCGCACCGGGCAACGCGTCCGGTTCGTCGAAACCTCGAGTGTGTCCGCCGGTGCGCGGCTCGTTCTCGAGTGCGTGAGTCCGCCCAGTGCGGAACGAGAGCCCGAGCATGTGCACCCGTACCAGACCAATCGGTTCGCGTTGCATCGTGGCGCGCTCCGGTTCCACATTGCTGGCCTAGAGCGCGTCGTGGCCGCCGGCGAGGAAGTCAGCATCCCGCCGGGTACGCCGCACCACTTTTGGGTTGAGGGCAGCGAGCCCGCCGAGTACCGGCAGGAATTCGAGCCGGCTCTGAACACGGAAGCCTTCTTCGAGGCTCTCTTCGGCCTCGCACAGGCCGGGCGGTTGAGCCGGAGTGGGATGCCGCCGGTCCTGCTTCTCGGCGTGTTCGGACAGACGTTCTGGTCGACCGTGCGCGTCACGCGGCCGCCAGTATGGGTCCAGTGGTTGACCTATGCCGTGCTGGGGCCGCTCGGCCGGTTGCTCGGCCAGCGCTTGCCCTCGGCTCAGGATAACGTATGAGGTGCGGAACTGAGGCCCCCGTTCGAACGGGGTGAAGCGCGACCTGAAAAAGCGCTGGGCGGCGCCGGACAAAGGAAACTCTCAATCAAAGGAGCCTACCATGGATCAATCTCAGACTGCAGCCACCTTCCACTGGGCAACCCCACTCGGTGTGAGTGTGATTTGCTTTCTGGTGTCAGGAGTTGTGCATATGTTGATCGGGACACTCACGCCATTCTTTGTCAACTCAGAATTCGGGCGTAGCGCCATCTTCATTTCGCAGCAGACCGATAGCCAGCTCTTTGGAGCAGCGCCGTCTGAACTGCTGGATAGAAACAAGGAGCTGGCGACGTTCCGCACGCTATTCCTGACCAACGCTGGCGGATCACTCGTCATAATGGGAATCTTCATCGTTTCTCTTGCATGGTTCGGCCTTCGCCAGCATCAAGTGTGGGCGTTCGTAACGCTCGTCCTGGCGGGGTTGGTCGTTCTTCCTTACTGGTATCTCATTTTCAAGCCCTACTTGAACGCCGGCATCTCCATTCGGTTCGGCGACCTTCCGCCTATCTTCTGGATACCAACTTTCGTCCTGCTCCCAGGGATAATCTTTGGTTGGCTCGGCCTGCGCTCCTGAACTGCCTCGACTGATCTGCGCCGCCCAACCACTCGATGGAGCCGACCCGGCCTGCCGCGGCAAATCGGGTTCATGCAACTATCGAAGCGCTGGCCGTGTGGCTCATCTTAAGGCCGTTACTCTAAATGAAGGCCGTGTCGCTCTGCCTATCCACAGTCATCCACAATCGCCCACTGCTTTTCTCTGCAACAAAAAGTCTTTCCAAAAGGCTACTCCTGCAGTTCAGCCAACCGTCGCTCCAGGAATCGGCGTTCTGGTGATTGCCGAGTAAGGGAGAGCGGAAACCCCACCATCCCTCGATCTTCGCCGGGTGTGACGTACTGTGCGATATGCTTTCTGTGAATTGCTGTAAACATACCAAAGCAAGAGGAAGGGAACAAATCGTAGTTCGTCACGCACGGCGGGGTTTGATTTTTTCTCCGGTGTGCACTATCTTGGCTGACCACGCGCGCACCGATGACAGAGTATGACCGTGAGACAAAGATGTGCGTACGACGATGACCTATACCCACGTACTGAACCGAGGTGGCCGAGCTGACAGAAGCCCTATGGATGCGCTGTGAGCGAAGACGCTTTGCGTGTTAGACGGAAATCGTATGAGACGACGAAGACTTTCTTGAAATGATGGAATCTGATGAAAACAAAGAATTTGACAATTCACCCGCCGATGCGCCTGCCTGCCGGCAGGCAGGTATTATGCCGACTGTTAGTGGAGAATGCGTGTTAGGCGGAAACCAGGTAAACAATAGTTAGGCAGCACGTAAGCGGATTCTCTCTCAGTCCAATCGAGGAGGTGTCGTATGAAGAATCTGACAATCCTGGCAGCGCTATTGGTGACTCTTCCAATCCTGGCTCGCGCTCAATCTGGTTCGGACGAAGCGGCCGTTCGGTCGGCTGATGATCAGGAGCGGATCGCGGCGTTGAACCGCGACACCGTCGCGCTCGAGCGCCTCTGGTCGGATCAATTCGTCGTGAATGCGCCGAATAACAGGGTCGCGATCGGTAAGCGCGCGGTACTCGATGCATTCGTACGCAGCGGGATAATCAACTTCTCGTCCTTCGAGCGACAAATTGAGTTCGTTCGAGTGGATGGTGACTTCGCGTTCATCATGGGGCTCGAGACCCTGGTGCCCCTGAGCGATGCTCCCAGCGCTGGACTCCGTGCGGGTCAGCCCACCCAGCGGCGCTTCACCAACATTTGGAAGAGAGAGGCTGGCACATGGCGGCTCTACGCGCGGCATGCCAACGTGATTCCTGCCCGCTGACGGGATGCAACGTATCCTGTCTGTGCGCGCGGCCTAACAAGCGCTTGAAGCTGACGGCGCGCGTAGGTTAAGGAATGAATCTTTACTTCAGCGCGCCGCAGCTTAAGCGCGATCCGTTATATGCAATGGCGGCACGGAGGTTGTTGATCCAACATCGGCGGAATTGGAATAGCCGGTTGATTTTGCTATCTTTGCTACAAATTCACAATTGTCCTTGAGTTTCTTCCATTGAATGAACTTGTAGAAATATTTCCTACCGAACGACAGAAGCTCTACGAGAGGTTTGCAGACAAGCTTCAAACTGCTTTCAATCTCAATCGCCAGCTCGTGAGCTTTCAAGCGAACAAAGATGAGCCGGTTTACCGCTGGTTCAAGTACAAAGAGGGCTTTTCTTCCGCTTTAGTTCGATATTTCCTGACCAAGTATTCGGACAAGCCTGGGAAACTACTTGACCCTTTTGCTGGCGTAGGCACAACCTTATTCGCAGGTCAATCACTCGGTTGGGACTCTTATGGCATTGAACTTCTCCCCGTTGGCATCTTTGTTATTCAAACACGCGAGGCATTGCTTAAAATTGACCCCCCTCGCTTGAACGAATATGTTCAAGCTTTTTGGTCAGACTTCACTAAGATCGGCCCTTTCTCGACTCACTTCCATCACATACCCATCACAAAGGATGCTTTTCCCGACGACACAGAGGTCTCCCTCAATAGATACTTGACCTATTGCCAGACTATCCGAGACAAGGAAATCCAAACTATTTTAAGGTTTGCAGCATTCTCTATCCTTGAAGAGATCAGCTACACGAGGAAGGACGGCCAATACCTCAGGTGGGATTATCGATCCAAGAGAGACTTGGGGGGCAAACCTTTCAACAAAGGCAGGATCCTCTCATTTGAGCAGGCTTTGAAACACAAACTATCTCAGATCGTCGCTGATCTTGCCCCTCAGAGCGATTCCCTGTTTGACACTCCAGGCAATAACGGGCACGACAAGCATCCAATTACGGTAATTGAAGGGTCTTGTCTTGAGAAGCTGCCGACTCTTGAAGATGCTTCGTTCGACTTCATTGTGACTTCGCCGCCATACTGCAATCGCTACGACTACACAAGGACCTACGCGCTGGAGCTCGTGTTTCTTGGATGCGATTCCGAGAAGGTACGCAACCTTCGCCAAGAACTTCTATCTTGCACCGTTGAGAATAAGGAGAAAGTTGATCAGCTCAAACACCTATACTCCTCTTTCGGAAAGAGCGAGTCATTCGATTCTGTTCTTCGTGTCTATGAATCCTCAACCGCAATGAGAGAAGTAAACGCTGTTCTCAATGAACTCAACAAGCTCGACAAGCTCAACAACAGCAACATCCCAAGAATGGTCAGGAACTATTTCTTGGAGATGTGCTTCGTAATCTCTGAAATGGCCAGAGTAACAAAGAGCGGTGGATACTGCGTAATGGTGAACGACAATGTTCGCTACGGCGGCGAAGAGATTCCCGTTGACCTCATTCTTTCTGAGTTTGCTGAGGCGTTTGGCTTTAATACTGAGACAATATTTGTTCTACCCAGAGGCAAAGGTAACAGCAGTCAACAAATGGGAAGCTATGGCCGAACCGAAATTAGAAAATGTGTCTACCTATGGCAAAGAAAATGAAGCCTAA
>BQML01000027.1 GCA_022180565.1 Bacteroidia bacterium | reverse complement strand
GACCGGGAATCCCCATTGTGCATACTGAATGCCTTGCGCCGCTGATTCACTTACCCCCTCTGTGACCATGTACGAATACGAGATGGATCCCGTCAATCGTTCATCCCGTTCTCTGTTCAGAACAACTTCAAATCCGGTGGAACTTGCCTCAGCGTTATTCACGTAAGACGCAAATCCATAGTCGCCGGCCGATTTGCTGTCGAAAGGAATCAGGGTCTTGGAGTCAATCTGATTCTTAAAGCTCTTGTGGAAGAACGTGAACGAGGCCACCACGCCGGGATTCAGGGCGTGTTTGACTCCCATTTCCCAGGAAACGACACGCTCGGGTTCCAGGTCGGGGTTCCCCGTCAGAACACTGCGTGCGGCCCCTCTCAGCTGCGCCGGATTAATCCCGGAGTACAGATAATCGAAAAGCGGGAACTGAAAATAGTGCCCGAAATTAAGAAAGAAGAAGCTGGAGAGGCCGAAGGGGAGTGCGGCGGACACCCTTGGACTCCACTGGGATTTCTTCTTTGAACGTTGTTTCCCCACAATTTCCTGCCGGTACTCGGACGGCGTGACAGGAACGAACTCAACGATCGGCCGTTCGGCTTCGGGATCGAGAAAATCCCATCGAACGCCGAGACTAATGTTCGATCCATCCCGGACAAGCTCGATTTTATCCTGCACATACAGGCTGGCAACAACGGGTTGATAACTGTAACGGTTGGTGAAGCTCAGGAACGGCGCGGTTTCGATCGGCTTTCCAAAGTACGTCGTCTGGGGTTCGTACTTGACGACATCGGAGAGAATATCGTATTGATGGACTTCGAATCCCACTTTGAAGAGGTGCATCCTTTGAAAATGATGCGTGAAGTCGCCTTTCGCCGTGTACACTGTCTGGCGCGTATCCGCCCACCAGTTGCGCTTCCCGGTAAGAACATAACGCAAAAAAAAATCATACTGGTACGGAGTAAGCTCCATCGTTTCCTTCGGCCCATCGCCTATGCGGGACCGGAGCGAATACAAGCTGCCGGTCAACGAATAGAACGACTGGTCGGAGAGGGTGTGGGAGACCGTTCCGGCCACACGGTATGCGTGTCTGCTTCGGGCCGGAAGTCCATCGAGATTGAACCTCCAGCTGAATTCGTAGTCTCTCCAATCACGCATGGAATAGAACCCCTGGAGGGAGGCACGGATGTCGCGGACGACAAGGGCCTCAAGCTTGCCGAACCCTGAGAATTCCTTGCTCACCGGGGATTGAAAATACCTGTCGAAATCCTGCCACCACCGCGTATCGGTCGTCGTTACGGTATTGGCAGCGAAGTAGAACAATCTATCCCGCACGATCGGCCCGCCGGCCGTAAGTTCGACCTCCATCATCCTGTCTTGTTGTTTATTCCACGCTTCGGGCAACCAGTCATCCCGTTCAAGCCGTGCCGCCAGAATTGATTCGTTCGTTCCGCCTTTCGTCACCACATTGACAACGCCGGACATTGCGTTGCCATACTCGGCCTCGAATCCGCCGGTTGTAATGGTCATCCCTGTAATCGCACTCCTCGGCAGGTTTGCTCCAAGCCCTCCGGAAATGACGTCTTGGACAGGGAGTCCGTCCACCATGTAGAGCACCTCGCTCGTTTTCCCGCCTCTGACGTTTCCTTCAAGAGTGGTTCCCGGCTGAAGCAGGACCACTTCGCGGAACGATGACACCGGGAGTTTCTCAATCTTGAGTTCACCGATGGAGTATGCCGTGGAGGCGAGATCCCTCTGAATCAACGGCTTTTGGGCAATGACCTCGATCGTCTCCAGCTCTATCGCGGTCTGCTCCATTTGGATATCGACGCGCGTCCGCAAATCCGGAAGGATCGTGACTTTGCGCATCACCACCGTTTTGTAGCCGATGATGCTGAATCGGACATCGTATACCCCTGCCCGGATGTTGTTGATCTGATAATATCCTTCTGCGTCGGACGCGGCTCCATAGGTTGTTTCAAGCACAAAGACATTGACGGCCACGAGCGGCTCACCCGTCCCCTTGTCCACAATGCGGCCTTCGAGGATTCCATGAGTGCCGAAGGAACGGCCGCTGCCCGTCGAAGCAAGCGTGACAACCGCCATCAACGTGCAGAACGACCTCATGGCGTCCTTCCGCGCGAATCGGTGCATCATGGACACCGCTTTGCTCCCTGCCCCGTGGTCACAGCCCGTTTGGAGCATGGAATGGTGTAGTCCACAGGCGGACAGAAGCGGGGTTCGACGTAATTGCTCACGTGACACAGACTGAACAATGCGGGGTCGGCCACGACGGTGTTCGTTTGCTCGAAAATGTCCACGGAACCCCGGATCACAAAGACTTCTTCTTCCGCAACGCACCGGGCGGCGCATTCAGTATCCTCCCAGTACCGAAATACTCCGGTTCGAAGGTCTGTTCCATTATCTGCCACAAGGTTCCAGCTCACTCCAAACCGGATCGTCTCTCCGGGATCGATTCGAAGGAAGCCGGTCGTCGGGTTATAGTTTCTCGATGTCAACAGGTTCGAACTGGAGATGGAGAATGTCTTGCTGATCATCGGATTCCCCGCCAAACTGATCTCCATTTCCCCATTCAGGAGCGCCCGACCTTCAAGTGTTTCGTCGTACCGATTGGTCACATTCAGATAAATCTTCACCGAATTATCGCTCATCGTAAGGACATACGCACCCTGTACGGTACCGGAAAAAACGTCTCGTGGATTGATGTAGGGGGGAAGCGATTCATTGCAGAGAGGCCCCGCGGCCACGATCGCCAGGAAAAAACCGGCAGAAACGGCAAGGGCCTGCTTTCCCCGATGCGGCAAATGCACTCGCGGCATTCTCATGAGCATCCTCGGCCGGTTGTCATCGCGCGCCTTGCGCATTCCGCCGTATCCCCCGGCGGCGGTATCATCCGGAGCCGCTTCATTTCTCGGGCTTCATTTGAGGAAACAGGATCACGTCACGAATCGAATCTTTTCCGGTCAAGAGCATAACCAAACGGTCGATTCCCACGCCGAGCCCGGCCGTTGGCGGCATACCGTACTCGAGGGCACGCAGGTAGTCCTCGTCGAGCATCTGGGCCTCTTCGTCACCCCGCGCACGCAAGCGCGCCTGATCTTCGAATCTCTGCCGTTGGTCGAGCGGGTCGTTGAGCTCGGAAAAGGCGTTGCAAATCTCTTGGCCGTTGATGATCAGCTCGAATCGTTCTACAAGGCCCGCTTCCGACCGGTGCTGTTTTGCCAGCGGAGACATCTCCCGCGGATAGTCGGTAATGAATGTGGGATTGATCAGGTGCGGCTCGACGCGCGTGCTGAAGATGTCGTCGATGATGGCCCCGGAACCTTCCGAGGGTTCGATCTCCACATGAAGTGTTTTAGCCGCGGCGCGCAGCTCCTCTTCATTCTTCCCTCGCAGGTCCATCCCCGTGAACTGCTTGATGGCTCCAAACATCGTCATCCGCTTCCATGGTCTCCCCATGTCAATGGGCTTTTTCGCATCCGGAAGTGCAAGGCTGCCGTTCACCGCGATACACACCCGGGCAATCAGCTCTTCCGTCAGATCCATCATCCACTGATAATCGCGATACGCCACATAGAGTTCGAGCATCGTAAACTCCGGATTGTGCGACCGGTCCATCCCTTCATTCCGGAAGTCCTTCGCAATCTCATATACGCCGTCGAATCCCCCGACGATCAATCGCTTCAGATAGAGTTCATCTGCGATCCTGAGATACAAGTCGACGTCGAGGGCATTATGATGGGTGATGAACGGCCGCGCCGAGGCGCCTCCATACAGCGGTTGAAGAACGGGTGTTTCCACTTCGAGATAGTTCCGTTCGTCGAGAAACTTCCGTATGGTCCGAATGGCCGTTGCGCGGCGAACGAACACGTCACGCACTTCGGGATTGACGATCAGATCGACATATCTTTGGCGATAGCGGAGTTCCTTGTCAGAGAAGGGATCAAAAACAATCCTGTTTCCCTTTTCATCCGTCTTCTCTTTCGCGACGGGGAGGGGACGAAGGGACTTGGCCAGGAGGGTAAGCTCCCTGGCGTGAACCGAAACTTCGCCCATCTTTGTCCTGAAGACAAAGCCCTTGACGCCGACAATATCCCCTATGTCCATCAGTCGGAATGCGTCGTATACCCCGCCAAGGTCGTCTTTTTTCAAATACACCTGAATCCGCCCCTGGGAATCCTGCAGGTGGAAGAACGAGGCCTTCCCCATGCGCCTGATCGTCATGATCCTCCCTGCAATGCCGACGTTCCGCGGAGGTGCATCGTCCGAAAAGGATTGGAGAATGTCCCGTGAGAAATCCGTTCGTTCATACAACGGCGGATACGGATTGATTCCCAGCTTCTTCAGCTCATCCAGCTCTTCCCTTCGCCTGAGCATGAGTACGTTCAGGTCTTCCTGTTGCTCCCGTTGCACATTGTGATCGGTCATCTCAGGCATGCGTATGTTTTTTTTTGTCCATAAGTGATTTCAAGTGCTGCACCTCTGATTGCCGGAGAAATCTCCACTTGCCCCTCGCCACTCCCTCCGTCGTGAGACCTGCGAATCCTACACGCTCCAGCTGGCGGATCGTATATCCGAGCTTGTCAAACATTCGTTTGACCAGATGATTTCGCCCTTCGTGCACCGTCAGAAAGACCTCTTTCCTCCGGGTCCCCGGAATCACAGCCGCTTCGCGCGCTTTCGCGGGGCCATCGGACAAACGGACTCCCCTTCTCAGCCGTTGAAGATCGTCGTCCGTGATGCCTTTCTCGAGGCGAGCGCGGTACATCTTTTCAATCTCAGAACTCGGATGGGTGAGGCCGTGTGCGAGGTCGCCATCGTTGGTCAGCAGCAGGATGCCTGTGGTATCCCGATCGAGCCGGCCAACCGGATACACACGATCCCGGACGCGCACCAGATCCATGACGGTGGTTCTCCCTCGCTCGTCTCGAACCGTCGTAATGCAGTCTTTGGGCTTGTTCAGGAGGATGTACAGGAAACGGTGAGCAACCTGGACCGGCTTGCCGTTGACGGTGACACGATCCCGGCCCGGATCAACCTTCGATCCAAGCTCCTTGACAATCGTGCCATTGACACGAACAGCTCCCGAGAGAATCAGTTCGTCGTTCTTGCGGCGGGATCCAACGCCGGCCAACGCAAGATACCGGTTCAGCCGAAGAGTTTCCTGATGAAGTTCCGTATCTTTTGTTTCCAACCGGTCCATGCGGAAGTATGAGGCTGAGAAGGCTCAGGCTCTTGAGGAGGTACCGTCGGCACCGACGGATGTTGGTCACTAACATCGGTGGTTTCCTCATCAATCGCAAGAGAAACGGCTTCCGCGTGGGTCTCCGCGGCGGTTTCCTCACGCAACTCGTCCCTGCCAACGCGTGATTCGTCACTGAAATCTTCATCGGCGGCCGCCGGTTGGTCGAGAGGCTCTTGTGCGCCCGCGCTCGGTGATTCGGACTCTGCCGCCGGCGGACCGAAAGGAGTGTCAGCGCTCACCTCCTGAGCAACAGGTTCCGGTGCCGGGGAAGGAGGTGCCTCGATGGCGGGAACGTCTTCCTTTGGCCGAACCGTCAAGGTGCGGGGACGTCCTCTGGGGACGATCTTCACTTCATCGTCGAGCTCCGGTTTCTTCTTCGGGATGTGAGGGAGGCGGGACTTGAATTCCTCCTCTTTCTTCATTTGCTCGGCCCCGGCCTGTGCCTCCATCATGCGCCGGGCGGTTTCGAACTCACTCTCCCCGAGAATTTCTTCGATCTCCCGGGGCCGCGGAAGATCGGTGATCTCTGCAAGCCCAAAATGCTTCAGAAACTCCCGTGTTGTCCCGTACAACAAGGGGCGACCCACACTCTCTGCACGACCGACAATCGTGATCAATTCCTTCTCCAAGAGCGCTTTCATCACGTAATCGCAATTCACGCCGCGGATGGATTCGATCTCGGGCTTTGTGATCGGCTGTTTGTACGCGACGATGGCAAGGGTTTCCAGTGAGGACTGTGAGAGTTTCCGCCGTGATTGTTCACGGTGCAGCAACCCGAGCCAATCGGCGTACTCTTTCAGCGTGGCAAATTGGTAACCGCCTGCGATCGCAATAATCCTATACGGTCGGCTTGCCTGCCGGTACTCCTCGTTTAACGCTTCAATGGCCGACAGGATCTCCTCTTGCTCGAGCCGCCGGTCTTTGTCGCCCGACTGTTCCTCATAGATCGCCCTGATCTGTCTCACCGACAATGGTTCCTCCGCGGCAAAGATCAGCGCCTCGATGAGGCTCTTCATCGAGCCGGGGACTCTCAGGATCTTCTGTTCAGCGGCTACGACCTGTTGATCGGCCATGGGTCCTCACGCAAGGGTTCGCATGATGGAAAGCTCTTCGAACGGATCGTTCTGCCGGACGATCAGCGTTCTGTTCCGGATCAATTCCAGAAGGGCTAAGAATGTCACAATGACTCTGATGCGTTCCGTCATTTCCGCAATCAGCTCCGAGAACGTCGCTTCCGAGCGGCGCGCAAAGAAGTCCTGCAGAAACGCTATCTGCTCGTCGATGCTCACGTTGAGCCGTATCACTTCATGGACAAATTTCTTCGGGATTCTGTCCATCGCGAACTTGAACGACGCGATTAAGTCGAACAGGGTCACATCCCTCAGCGAATGGTCATCTTCTTCCGCCGGCAGGATCTTTTCATCCGCTTCCCTATAGCCGCGTTCGTGAATGAGGAATCGTTCATCTTCCATGGTGGAGAATTGTTCCGAGACCTCCTTGTAGCGCTTGTACTCCACCAGTCGTTTCACCAGATTCGCGCGCGGGTCCTCGTCCTCTTCCTCCCCCGGTTCCGGAGGAAGAAGCATGCGGACTTTGATCTGCATCAGCTCCGCAGCCATCACCACGAACTCCCCTGCCACTTCCAGATCAAGGGACTCCATGTAATGCACGTAGTCCAGAAACTCCCTCGTGATCCGGGCGATCGGGATGTCGTAGATATCAAGCTCATCCCGCTTGATGAAAAACAGAAGGAGATCCAGCGGTCCTTCGAAGTCTGTGAGTTTGACGGTATACATTCCTCTACCCCATTCCCATCGCTTCGTGCACTTCTGCCATTGTGGCTTTGGCCACCTCTCCCGCTTTTCGTTCGCCTTCGTTCAGAATGGCGGCCACTTCGTCCGGATGACTCTCATAGTATGCTCTTTTTTCCCGAATCGGCGCGAGAGCCTCGACGACATGCTGGGCACAGTTCATCTTGCAGTCCACGCATCCCAGCGCGCCCGATTCACATCCCTGACGGATCGCGGGGACTTCAGGCTGATTGAACTTGTTGTGGTACGCAAAGACCAGGCAGATGTCCGGACGTCCGGGATCACCCCTGCGAACCTTCTTCGGATCCGTCACCGCCTTCTTCATCTTCTCCTGAATGAGTTTGGGGGAGTCGGACAGCAGGATCGTATTGCCGACCGACTTACTCATGCGACGGCCGTCCAATCCGGGGAGGCGGGCAAACTTCGTCAGTCTCGCTTCCGGCTCGGGGAAAACCCGTCGATACTGTTGATTGAATCGTCGCGCAATCTCGCGGGTAATTTCGATGTGCGGAAGCTGGTCTTCACCGACGGGAACGACTTCGCCTTTGTACAGCAGAATATCGGCCGCTTGGAGAACAGGATAGCCGAGATGACCGTAGGTTACGCTTTCCATCTCGAGGTCCCGCACTTGCTCCTTGAGCGTAGGATTACGTTCGAGGCGTGAGGAGCTTATGAGCATGGAAAACAGCAAATGGAGCTCCGTATGCTGTTTGATTCTGGATTGCCTGAAGACGGGGCTCAGGGATGGATCGATTCCTGCGGAAAGCCAGTCGATCAGCATTTCCCTCGAATGTTCCGGAATATGAGTGGTGTCCGGATTCGTGGTCAGGGCGTGATAGTCGGCGATCAGGTGGTAATTCTGAAATTCATGTTGAAGAGCAACCCAGTTCTCCAAGGCGCCCACGAGATGGCCGAGATGGAGTTTACCCGTGGGACGCATCCCGCTGAGAATGACCCGTTTGCGTTTCGTCAAGCCTCCGTGTCTCTCCTTTTCGTCAATTCATGTACAGATACGGCTTCCACCGGTCATCCACCGTTCCGACAAAATCCCGGATGAACATGACGTGATTCGGCCTGATGGGTCTTCGGAGAAGCGGCATCTGCGCTTCATGAGGCGTTCGGTCTCCCTTCTTATTGTTGCACCGTACGCAGGCACATACGAGGTTCTCCCATACGTCCGTACCGCCACGAGCGCGCGGAATGACATGATCGACGGTCAGAGGGACATCCGAACGGCCGCAATACTGGCAGCGGTGCCCGTCGCGGCGAAGGATGTTTTTTCTCGAGAGGACGATTTTCTTGAAGGGAACCCGGACGTAGATGGAGAGGCGGACAATGCTGGGAAACGGCATCGTTCTGGACACCGAATGGAGAAGCTTGCCGTCAATGGCGGCAATCAACTCAGCTTTCCCAAGATACAAGAGAATGATCGCCTTTTTGACGTTACAAACACTGAGCGGCTCGTAGTTGTGGTTTAAAACGAGCACTTTTCGGCTGATCCCTACCGCCTGGTGGACCAATTCGACCGATCCGTTACCGCCTGATCTGTGGATTGTAGCGCTGAAGTCTCGAACACCTCCTCCTGGACATGGGCCCTCTCAGCCCCCGGCTGAAAGCCTTCTTGAAGGTTTCTCCGTTACTGCATGAAAAATATAGCACAACGGCGGGTGAGAGTCAAGGCAGGTGATCCCCGGGGAAAGGCTCACATCAGAATTTGGCAGGTCGGGGCTTGAAACGCTTCAGAATTTCTCTAAGAGAATCCCCCCCGTATTTCTCCAAAAACGCATTTGCGAGGACCGGCTGTACGACCGCCTCGGCAATCACGGAACAGGCCGGGACAGCACACACATCCGATCGCTCATAGCGCGCCCGCGTGGCTTTGCGTGTCCGAAGGTCTACCGATTGCAGGGGATGTGCCAACGTCGAGATCGGCTTCATCGCGGCCCGAAGCGTCACGATCTCTCCGTTGGTTGTTCCACCCTCTATCCCGCCTGCACGATTGGTCCTCCTCTTGATTTCACCCTCGCGGACGACAAATGCATCATGTACGTCCGACCCATACCTGGCGGCATTTGCAAATCCCTCTCCGATCTCCACTCCCTTCACTGCGTGGATCGACATCACGGCCTGGGCGAGGAGGCCATCAAGCTTCCGGTCCCACTGTACGTAGGACCCAAGCCCGACCGGTACGCCGGTCACAATCACTTCAAACACTCCGCCCAGGGTGTCCCCTTTTTTCTTTGCTTTTCGGATTTCCTCGATGGCGTTCCGAGCTGCGGAGCGGTCGATCATCCTCACTTCGGATTTGTCCGCTACTTCAGTCAGTTTGTACGCGCCGCACGACGCCGTGGTGGTTCTCCTTATCACCGAGTCGGTTCGGTTCCGATCGGCGATGCTTCGACCGATCGATACGACATGGCTTCCCGTAAAGATTCCCACATCCTCCAGGAACTTCCTTACAACGGTACAACAGGCCACGCGCGCCGCTGTTTCACGCGCACTTGCACGTTCGATAACGTTGCGGATATCATCGAACCCGTACTTGACTGCCCCGACATAATCGGCATGACCCGGCCGTGGAATCGTCACTTTGTCAATCCCGGTGCCCGTTCCCTCCACCGCCATCCGATCCGTCCAGTGGGTCCAGTCCTTATTGCGGATCATCAGCGCGACCGGTGACCCGATTGTCTTTCCGAAGCGCACGCCGGACAGGATCTCCACTCTGTCCGCTTCAATCCGCATCCTTCCGCCGCGTCCGTACCCCTGCTGACGCCTCCAAAGCTGATGGTCGATGTATTCAGACGAGATCGCAATGCCGGCGGGTAATCCCTCCACGATCGCGAGAACGGCCTGCCCATGCGATTCCCCGGCAGTCAAGTATCGAATCATCTGTTGGCGTCTGCCTTGCGATCGGGAATCTGGATCGCAACATAATTTACGCGGCGATTTTCATTCTTCACCCTCAGCATGACGGCCTCGCCCGGCTTCATTCCTGCAATGGTTTCCTTAAACTCCGCGGGGCTCCCTACACTTCGATTTCCGACGCTCAGGATGACATCTCCCGGAGCAATCCCCCTGCTTGCCGCGGCGCTGAACGGCTCAACCTTTTCCACGACAACGCCTTGATCTACGTCAAGCTGTTTTTTCCGTGCCGCATCCAATGCCCGAACCGTGAGACCCAGTTCTTCGATTGAAACAGAGGCGGCCGCGGGTTCACGATCTGTCGACGTACCCCGCCGGCGTTCGGTGGCGGCAACGGCCCGTTCCTCTTCGCGCAATTTCAACGTCACCTTCTTTTCAATCGTTTTCTTATCGCGAAAGACCTTCAACGTGACCGTTTGTCCCGGATCCTTGCTCGCAATCAGGGTCTGGAGTTGTTGCGACGTGTTGACTTCTTTTCCGTCAACGCTCAAGATGATATCCAGGGGCTTCAGACCCGCTTCCTCACCGGCACTGCCCGGGGTGACTGACTGCACAATAACGCCCTGCGGCTTATCGAGCCCCTGGGCTTTAGCGGTCACGGCATCGACGGTCTGAATACTGACGCCGATGAATCCGCGGCGTACCTCGCCGTATCGGATGATATCCGAAGCAACCTTTCGGGCAAGATTGACGGGGATGGCAAAACTATATCCCTGATAGCGTTGGTTCGTCGTCGCGATGGCCGTGTTGATGCCCACGACCGCCCCCGAAATATCGATCAGGGGCCCGCCGCTGTTTCCGGGGTTCACCGCCGCGTCCGTCTGAATGAAGTTCTCAATACCGTATCCGGTCCCTTCATCGTCGATAATGTTGATCTGCCTCCCCAGCGCGCTCACAATGCCCTGGGTCATCGTGGACGTCAGTCCCAGCGGATTTCCGACGGCGAACACGACGTGTCCAACCTGAAGGTTATCTGAATTACCCAGTCGCGGGACAGGCAAGTCCTTCGCGTCGATCTTGACGACAGCAAGGTCGGTATATCGATCGGTACCGATCAGGCGTCCTTTCAGCTCGCGCGTATCCGAGAGGGTCACCCGAATCCCATCGTCGTCTGCGCCGTCAACCACGTGATTGTTGGTCAGGATATATCCGTCGCTTGTCAGAATGACTCCCGACCCTGCTCCAATTTCCGGCGGGTTCTCGAGACGGAATTCGGGGCCGAAGAAATGAAAGAACCTCTCCGGTCCCTCCTGGCGACGACCGGACGATTTTACCGTAATGTAGACAACGGACGGCGTGACATCATTGGCGACGGTGTGAAAGGCCTCGTTCAGGGCCCGGAGCACCTCGTTGACTTTCGGCGCGGGCCCGTTGGAACCGATCTGAACCGGATCCTGGGCAAAACTGACATCCACGCCCTTAAAGTTCGAAACCAGCATCACTCCAAACACAATGCCGATGCCGATCAGCAGCACAGCGGTGATAACAGACTTTGTTGACATGGGATAGGTCCTCCTTAGTACAAGCGTTCAGTGTCCGTCGGCCGTCATGGCCCGGAACACTTCCGCAGATTTCAACGGTCTCCAACCCTCAAAATGGTACCGTAAATATGAACGCAAAGTTTCGTCCACTTCGTTCCACACCGGTCCTCCGTACGCCAACGCGGAAAGGCTATCAAGCCTTGCCGTCAGGAGGCGCTGAAGAATCCGCGCAGTCGGGCTCCCAATGGATGTCGAGATTCCGGCCCAACGGTCGCCGATGCGGCGATCGGCACATCGGGAACAGAGGAGTCCTCCGCGATCGATGCGGAACATGATCCGGGGATTCTCATCGGCAACGCCGCGCCCGCAGACGAAGCAATGTTCGAACACGGGACGGAATCCAAACAACGCCGAGAACCGAAGTTCGAATGCGTACAGGTAATTCTGAAAGTTCCTGTCCGCCTGGTCAATGGCTTCCAGCGTTTCCGTCAGGAGCGCGTACACGGCCGGGTTTTCTTCTTCATCGTGCGTGAGCTGATGGAGGAGTTCCAGCACCGAGAGAGCGGTCTGCATCCTCTCCATGCCCGCATGGATGTTCTTGAACGGTTTCACGATATCGCATTGCGACACCAGCTGAAGATCGCGCTGAGCCTTCTTGTAGAGGACCAGATGCACCTCGGTCATCGGCTCAAGCGCGGCCCCGAATTTGCTTTTCGTTTCCCTCGCGCCTTTGGCTACGGCTGCCACCTTTCCGAATCTTCGGGTGTAAAACGTGACAATCTTGCTCGTGTCGCGAAACCTCATCGACTTCAGAACCACGGCATCCGTTCGAACGATCATGCCTGCACCCTCTCCTCCGTGGCGGCGAGTGACGCCGTATAGGGTGGGCGGACAACGCCGCGTTCGGTCACGATAGCGGTGATCAAGGAACCGGGCGTCACATCAAATGCGGGGTTGTACGCCGCCGTCCCTTCCGGAGCCACCCGCTTGCTTCCCAGCATCACAAGCTCCTCCTCGCTGCGCACTTCGATTGGAATATCCTTGCCGGCGCGGGCGGCAAGATCGATGGTGGACGTCGGTGCAGCGACGTAAAACGGAATCCCATGGTGGTGAGCCGCCAAGGCCAGCGCGTAGGTGCCGATCTTGTTCGCAGTGTCTCCGTTCGCGGCGATCCGGTCGGCCCCGACGATCACAGCGTGCACTCGTCCCCCCTGCATAAGGAATGCGGATGCCGAGTCCACTATCAGCGTGGCTGGAATTCCCAGCTTCCCGAGTTCCCAGGCCGTCAGCCGCGCCCCCTGTAAAAGCGGCCGTGTCTCATTCATATAGACGTGACGGAGCGTTCCTCGTTCCCAGGCCCGGCGAATGACCCCAAGAGCCGTGCCGATACCGCCGGTCGCCAGCGCTCCCGAATTGCAGTGTGTCAGGACAACAGAGCCTGGCGAAAGGAGATTGGCGCCATGGTCGGCGATCCCCCTGCACATCGCCTGTTCTTCTTCATGGATCATCCGTGCCTCGCGGAGAGCGGCCTCAGCCGCGTTCTCCCCTGATCCTCGGTGGGCGAACACCGACCGCCGCACCCGATCGACGGCCTTAAACAAATTGACTGCCGTCGGCCGCGTGGACAAGAAAAGCGTTGCGAGCCGTTCAAGTCGGGACCCCAGGCCTTCCTCCTCCCACATCCCCGACCGCAGTCCCAGCGCCATCCCGTAAGCGGCAGCAATGCCGATCAATGGCGCACCCCGGATGGCCAGGGATTTCAACGCCCTACACACCTCCTCAGGTTCCTCCGTCTCAACAATACGCTCTTCCGCGGGGAGAAGCCTTTGGTCCAGAAACCAGAGTTTCCCCTCTCTCCAACCAATCACCTCCAGGTCAGACGCCATCGTCGAAATGTGAGAGAGACATGAAAGACCGGTAACGGTCCTTGATTTCCAGGAACGTGAGGTCGCGCAGTCGTTCCACACTGAAACGCTCGACACAGAACGATGCCAGCGAGCTGCCGTAAATGACTGCTCGTTTCAGGTTCTCCGGGGAGAGATCATCGGTTTTTGCCAGCCATCCGGCGAATCCGCCTGCGAACGAGTCACCCGCACCGGTCGGATCGTAGATGGTCTCCAAGGGATAGGCGGGGGCGGAAAAAATAGTCTCTTTCGTGACCAGCAACGCCCCATGCTCGCCTTTCTTAATAATGACGATCGTCGGTCCCATGGCAATAATGGCCTTGGCAGCTTTGACCAGATTTGGCTCGCGCGTGAGGAGACGTGCTTCAGAATCGTTCACAATCAATACATCCATCACCTTCAGGGTCTTCTGCAGTTCGTCCGCTGTGTTTTCGATCCAATAGTTCATTGTGTCGCCAATCACGAGGCGCGGCCCGTCGATCTGCCCCAGGACCTTCCTCTGCAGCGCCGGATGAATGTTGCCCAGACACACATAGGAGGATTTCCGGTATCCCTCGGGGATCACCGGATCGAAGTGTTCGAACGCATTCAGCTCTGTGTAAAGCGAATCACGCACATTGAGGTCGTAGTGATATCGCCCGCCCCAGCGGAACGTCTTCGCATGGTCGACTACCTTGAGCCCATCCAGATCGATCGCGCGCTCTTCGAGCAGGCGGACGTACTTTTTTGGAAAATCCCCTCCGACGACGGCAACGACTCGCACCGGAGCCGCGAAGTAGCTTGCCGCCATCGAAATGTATACGGCGGACCCCCCGAGGGCATTCTCGGCCTTCCCAAACGGCGTCTCTACGGAATCGAGGGCAACCGAACCGACAACGAGCAGACTCACTCTAGTTTCCTTTCCAGTTCATGGAGAGGGATTTCCAGCAGAACCGCTTCATCGGTACCGTCAATGATCCGCGCATCGACAAGGTTTATGCTTGCCCTCTGTCCCGACCAGGGCAGAAGGTGAAGAGCGCGCTCGAGCGAACACCATTCATAGCCGGAATGTTCCGACGAAAGCCTTGGCTCCGAGTTCTCCGCCACTTCGACCGCAAAGGCCGGACAGAGATGGACCGCGTCATGGACATGATCGTAGAAGGAGTTGACAGAGGGAAGGCGCCACAGCCGAAGTGCGGTAAGCCCTGTTTCCTCCCTCACCTCGCGGAGGGCCGCGGCCGCGGCGTGTTCATCGTCCGCGATCATCCCCGTCACCAATTGCCAGATGCCGGGGTAGAGCGAATCCTCTGCCGAACGCTTCAGAGCAAGATATCGTCGGCGCGGACCCGCGTTCTTGAAGACACAGACCTCCACGATGTCACTGAGAATCAAGGGCATGATTGACGATCAATACTGAAATCCCAGGGCAATGCTGAATCCCGACGGATTGACAACGAACGCATGGGCACCGACGGCGTCCTCATCTTTTGTGGCAAGGTACCATTTCGGTTCCACAAATACCTGTCCGATCAGAATCCTTGCGAACAGGACCGCAAAGAAATTCCCGCCGTTCTTGGACTCCGACTGTGTCAAGGCACTGCCCAACAGGCCGCCCGAATTGCTTCGATAATCGATTCCATAAAAATACAGATAATATCCCGCACCCGCTCCCACATATCCCCGGGATTCTGCATCGGCGACATCAAAGATCTTGTACGCCGCCCCCGCGTGGATGGGGATGAGGACGATTTGCTGACGGAGAATCTCGGGCTTCGGATCTTTGAAGAAATTGAAGGACTGTTTGAAATAGAGATCTGCCGTCAGGTTCAGCGAAAAATCAAACCGCAGGAACTCTGTGATCCCATCGGCTCCGATCATGAAACCGTTGTTTAATCCATCCCCAGGGGCGTAGAATCCGAGCTTTCCGCTGTACGACTGACGGATGTTCTGGCCGATGAGTGCTGACGGGACAAAAACCATCAAAGTCAGCATAGTGAGGACGATTGTTTTGGTCATAGGTTGCCTCCTTTTTTCTCTCCTAGACAAGATACTTCACCAGCACAAAACCGCCTATGAGCAAGACCACAAACACTACGGTGAGCACCTCGAAATACTTGTCGATCCACGGCTTGATCGCCGGCCCAAAAAAATAGAACAGTCCGGCCACAAGAAAAAAACGCGCGGGTCTGCTGAGCGTCGAGGCGATCACGAGGGTCTCGAATGAAACCTGGAATGCGCCTGCCGCGATCGTGAAGACCTTGTACGGAATCGGTGTAAATCCCGCCACCGCGATTGCGGAGAACGCGTTGCTTTCATAGAGCCTCTGGACCGCAAGATACTGTTCCTGCAGACCGTAGAAATCGATAATTTGCCGGCCGAGCACCTCGTAAAACTCCAGCCCGATCAGGTATCCGAACATCCCTCCGAGTACGGACCCGACAGAGCACACCATCGCGTAGGAGAAGGCCCTGGCGGGCACGGCAACGGCCAGAGCAATCAACAGCACATCCGGAGGGATGGGAAAGAACGATGACTCCGCAAAAGCCAACACAAACAACGCCCATCCTGCGCCGGGCTTTCGGGCCAAGCCCTCCACCCAGTCCTTAAGCCTCTGAAGCCATGCTAATGCCGCCTTCAACGAGTCTCCTTCGTGAAGATTTCAGTAGAGCGGATGATCCCTGCGATGTAATATATCAAAAAAAGGAGAGAAAGTACTGGAGAACCTTGTGCTCGTATCGGTCAGTCCCGCAGGGCGGGCACCGAACCGACACTGCGAGCCGATAGCACCGCGTTGCGAATGGCGGATGCCGTCAGATGTGCCGATTGTTCTGCGATGAGGTCGAGATCGGCCTCGACGGTACCGCTGGAAAGAGCGAAGCACACGTCGCCGTCATAACTTGTGTGGACCGGAACGACGGCCCGCGCCATTCCGTCGTGCATTCGCTGACAAACTTTGTAGAGGTCAAGCTTCGAAAGGTTTGCGTTCGTGCTCATCACGACAAGGGTGGTATTCGATTGCAGGAGGGGTCTTCCCCGCGCGAAGATGCGGACCCTTTGTCGATCTCCCAAGAACGTCCCATCTTTTGCGCGCGCGCCTGCAAGGATTTTTCCGTTGGCATCGACAATGTCGCCCACCGCATTGACAACGGCGAGAACGCCGATCTTAAGGCCTTCAAACTCAAACGCCGCAGAACCCACACCCCCTTTCATCCAGGCCTCTGTACCGGCCCATTTGCCAACCGTTGCTCCGGTTCCTGCTCCCACACTGCCCAGAGCCACCGCGTCGGAGGTGGCCGCTCTGCAGGCCTCGTACCCCATCGCCGGCGTCGGACGTACGGTGCTCTTGCCGACGTTGAGATCGAACACCACGGCGGCGGGAACAATCGGAACTCTGGCCCAGGGAGTCTGGTATCCTCTCTCCTTTTCCTGGAGCCATTGAACAACGCCGTCGGCCGCGGCAAGTCCAAACGCACTGCCGCCCGTGAGCAGAATTGCATGGACCTCCTGCATAGACTTCTCCGGCGCCAGGAGCGCCAGCTCCCGGCTTCCGGGGGAATTCCCGCGTACCTCACAGCTCCCGCGCGTCTTGGGCGGGCACAGCACGACCGTGCATCCAGTGGCGTTCAGCAAATCCGAACTATGCCCGACCAAAAAACCAGGTACGGATGTCAATGTTTGATTGTCGATGTCCGTTTTCCTCCTTGTCCCGATACCATCCTGTGAGCCAGCACGATGCCGCATGCGACGCCGACATTCAAGGATTCTGCGCGTCCTTCCCGCGGAATCTTCACGACCTCATCCACGACGCCCCGCACGTCCTTTGAGACGCCATGCGCTTCGTTGCCGACAACCATAACAGTTTTTGCGTTCCAGTTCAGTGTGTGATAACTCACGCGGCCTTCGGCAGAGAGCGCCAACAGGCGGAATCCCGCGTTTTTGAATTGAACGGCCGCCGCGGCAAGATCTACATCATTGGCTATGCGAACGTGAAAGAGGGAGCCCACGGTTGTCCGAACAACTTTGTCGTTATAAAGTTCGACGCACCCTTTGCCCAAAACGACCAGATCCACGCCAAACCAGTCTGCCGTTCGGATGATGGAGCCAAGGTTGCCGGGATCGCTGATGGCGTCGGCGGCAACGACCATCCGCGCCTGGTCGAGCACGGACGGTGAGAGCGGGGTTGATCGCTGATGGATCACGGCCACAACGCCCTGGGCATGGACGGTCTCAGAGACCGATCGCAGTTCTTTCTCTGTGATTTCCTTCACCGGAATCTTTCGTTCGCGCACAGCGTCAAGCATCTTACGGTAGTCAGGATCCTCGAAATACGACGGGAGCACCGCCACGAGATCCGCTTCGACCGAAGAATTCAGAAATTCTTTCAAAGCGCGCCAGCCCTCCAGAAGGAACTTCTTTTCGTTCTGGCGAACTTTCTTTTGAGTCAGAGAGCGGAGGTGCTTCAGTTCGCTATTCGAAAGGCGCATAGTGCGAAAAATATAGTGAAAAGAGAGGAAGGAAGACACTCATCGTACCGCGGTACCCACCTTGCCAAGGTACATATGTTAAACATAGGTACCTTGGAAAGGTATGGGGAGGAGGAGCGCCCAAATGTTTCGTTATTTCAGAAAAAGAAGCTTCCGGGTCGAAGAGAATTGACGCTCTTTTCCCAACCTCTCGCTCGCGGCAATGCGATAGAAATATACCCCCGAGGCTGCGGGAATGCCACGGTCCGTTCTGCCATTCCAGACCAACCTGTACCGCCCCGCAGGCTGTTCCTGATCAACCAGAGTCGCTATGTGCTGACCGACAATGTTGAACACATGAATCGTCACGCGGCTGAGCGCAGGAAGGTCGTACGAAATCGTCGTGACAGGATTGAAAGGATTGGGGTAATTCTGGTAGAGTTCGTATGTGAGCGGAAGCGACGACCTTCCTTCCATGCCCGTTACCGCAGACTGCCGCGAAATCCCGGCGAGAAACCCCCCGGTGAGTCCTAGGGCTCCCCCCGATGTGCCGCCAATGGCCGAAGCTCCGAGGAACGAAGCAACCTGTGTTCCGGGCCCACCCGAGAGCGTCAGAGCCTGCGAAAATGAAGACCACGGTACAGAGGTTAACTGGCTCTTCCCCGGAATAACGGCAATCAGAAGACAGAGAGTGATCGGGCCAAAACGCTTGATGGTTATCATGAGTTACCGTGGAATAACAAGATCCGGTTCAGTTCCCAAGAAGTACCAATCACCATTGAACGTGATGATCTTTGTGTGAAAGAGTGTCGGTACTTCCTGCGGCGAGGGAAGTGATATTGCCACTGCATTCGGCGCGTTGACAATGACATCCCCCGCCTTCAAGCGAATGGTGACGGTGCCTCCGTCAAGACCACCAAAGAGTTGAAACATATACACCGTTCCTGACGGGAGGTCGTCGGCAAGAGGAAGGTTTATGGTCACCTGCTGAAAATTCGGATCAATGAGAAATACTGTTCCCTTCCCCGGAATTATGTCGTAGTCTGTAACGTCCTTGAGGAGGACGACCCCCAATGCAACAGACGTCATCTGAAAATATTGTCCCGTGAACGAGTTCGCATCATTGCTCAGGACGAGCTGGTTCGAATAAGTTCCGGAGAGTCTTTCACCCGGGACGGTTCCGCTGCCGAGGGCGCTTGCGTTCAGATTGGTAAGGCCGGAGCCGTTTCCGGTGAAACCGTTCGATGAGTTCGTAAACGATACTTCACTCGTATAGGGTGAGAAGATCGAGCCCTCCGGAATCGTTCCCGTCAGTTTCGATGCATTCAACGAAACGATCTTCGCATCGGTGACGCTCGCGTTTCGAATCTTGTCCGTCGTTACGGCGCTGTCTGCAATGGCCGGATTCGGATACGTTCCCTTCAGATCTCCTCCTGCATCCCCTGTCAACGGAGCGGAAAGCGCACTGAGAGCCACATTTGCGGTGTCGGCCTTCGGCGCAACGAACGATGAAGCCAGGTGAGCAACGTGAATCGTGCCGTCAGAAATTTTCGCGCTTGTAACGGCACCGTCTGCAAGATCGTTGTCCGTCACGGTGCCGTCCGCGAGATCAGCCCCGGTGATGCTGCCATCGAGGATTTTTTCCGTGGTGATCTTGTCCGAAGCGATGGTTGGATTGGGGAATTCCCCGGTCAAATCGCCTCCTGCAATTCCGACCGGGGAGGACGAAAGCGCCGTGAGAGCCACAGTGGCCGTGTCGGCCCTCGGGGCGACAAATCCTGAGGCAAGATCTGCAACGGTGACCGTTCCTTCTTCAAGAGAAAGCGCTTTCACTGCAACATCGGCAGAATCTGCTTTGGGGGCCTTGAAGGTGCTCGCGGCGTGTGAGGAAAAAACAGCTCCGCTTGCGATCTTTGCACTTGTCACCGAGCCATCGAGCAGTTCGTCGGAGCTTATGCCGGGCGAGATCGGGCGAGCAACCGTACCGGCATTCATCACGAACTGCGCCGTGTCCGCCCTGAGTGCCCGCAAGGCGTATCCGACCGCGCCGAGCTGAACCCGCGGCTCAAGGTCCGTACCCTCAACGCTTATGCCCAGCCAGTACGGTTTCGAGAAGGTTACGCTATCCGGAAAGGCCGTTTCGTCTCCGAGCATGGTACTGAAGAGTCCCTTGCTCACCGAAAGCGTCTTTGTCTCCACCCAAACGGGAGTTCCGCCTGTCGGCACGTTGAAGAAGGTGAACGTAAAGGAGTAAGCACCGTCGGGTTTCGGCGTCCCGGTTTCGTCCGCGAGAACTCCCTGGTAGGAAATGATGCGCGGAACTTGAGCACCTGCCATGGCAGCGCCAAAGAGGCTCAAGGCAAGAAGAGCGGTCAGACGTTTCATGATTGTCCCAAAGTTCTTGAATGGATGGTTCGGCATAAGGGGAAATTCGATACCGGACTTGAGGAGACAATTTGTCCGGCAGGTCCTTATCATCTCCATACCGGTTTCTGTATCCTCAGGGTGTGACCTCAAACACGTTTCGCATGCTTTCCGCCCACGCCACTCACGATTCCCTGTATTCCCCCCAGACATTCCGGAGCGAATCCGAGATTTCGCCAACGGTCGCATACGTTTCCACAGCTGTCAGAATGAAGGGAATGAGGTTTTGACCGGCCTCAGCAGCCCGGCGCAGTCGGCCCAGGGCAGACTCTGCCGCTGACCCGTCACGTCGAGAACGGATTTCCTTCAGTCTTGCCATTTGCTTCTCCCTGATGGACTCGTCAATCCGCAGGATCTCAGGCTGTATATCCTCTTGCAGGCGAAACTCGTTCACTCCGACAATGATCTGGTCCTTCGATTCGATTCTCTTTTGGTATCGGTACGCACTCTCCATGATTTCCCGCTGATAGAACTGTTGCTCTATGGCCCGTACGGCGCCGCCCAGGTCGTCTATTTTCCTGATGTACTCTTCCGCACGGCGTTCGATCTCATCGGTCAGTGCTTCGACAAAATACGATCCTCCCACGGGGTCTACCGTGTCAGCGACTCCCGCCTCGTAGGCAATGACCTGTTGCGTTCGCAGGGCGAGCCTGACGGATTCTTCCGTCGGCAGTGCGAGTGCTTCATCACGCGAATTGGTGTGAAGGGATTGGCATCCACCCAGGACGGCCGCGAGCGCTTGGAGCGTGACGCGCACGACATTGGTATCAATCTGTTGCGCGGCAAGGGTCGATCCGCCCGTTTGCGCGTGAAACCTCAGCTTCATCGTCTCCGGATTCTTTGCACGAAAGCGTTCCTTCATGATCCGAGCCCAGAGCCGCCGAGCGGCTCTGAATTTCGCGATTTCCTCAAAGAAATTGTTGTGGGCGTTGAAAAAGAACGAGAGCTGAGGTCCGAAATCGTCCACGTTCAGTCCGCGAGACCGTGCGGCTTCCACGTACGCGATCGCATTTGCCAGTGTAAAGGCTACCTCCTGCACGGCGGTTGCCCCGGCCTCACGAATATGATAACCGCTGATGGAAATCGTATTCCAACGCGGCAGGTTCGTTCTGCACCAATCGAAAACGTCGGTGACCAGTCTGAGCGACGCCGACGGGGGATAAATATGCGTCCCACGCGCAATGTACTCTTTGAGAATGTCGTTCTGAATGGTTCCGGAGATTCTTCCGAGATCGGCCCCCTGTTTCTTTGCGAGCGCGACATACATGCAAAGGAGGATCGCGGCCGTTGCATTGATCGTCATGGACGTTGTCACGTCCTGCAGACGAATCCCTTTGAACAGGGTTTCCATGTCTGCCAACGAGTCGATGGCAACCCCCACCTTTCCGACCTCTCCCTCTGCCATCGGATGATCCGAATCATAGCCCATTTGCGTCGGAAGGTCGAAAGCGACCGACAGGCCGGTAGTACCGTGCTCAATCAGGTACAAGTATCGCTTGTTCGATTCTTCCGCCGTTCCGTAGCCCGCGTACTGTCTCATGGTCCAGTACCTGTTCCGGTACATGGTCGGATAGACACCACGGGTGAACGGATACTCTCCGGGAAATCCCAGCGCCTCATAGGATCTCTCTTGGGGCAGGTACAATCGATCGATGGGAATTCCGGAGTCGGTCTGGAACTCTTTTTTCCGTTCTGGCGTCCTTGCGAGGAGAGGGTCCACCATCTCTCTCTCCCATCTGCCCCTGTCAATCGTTTTCTTTTTCATACCCATTCCTGTCGTACCATTCGATGTGCTGCCACGTTTCTCCGTTTGTTTCAAAAATCAACGCACCTTCGCGGTCCGTCCGATGCACGACAACTCCGCGCGCAGACAAACGGGAGAGAACGAGCGCTGACGGATGTCCAAACTTGTTGCGCGCACCGACGGAAATTAGGGCAATTTCCGGAGTGATGCCATCGAGAAAATCCTCAGACGAAGACGTAATGCTCCCGTGGTGCCCGGCTTTCAGGATGTCGCTGTCGAGGAACAGACCGTACCGATTCCGAATGGTCGCCTCGGCTTCGGTTTCCGCATCACCGGTCAGCAACATGCTTGCTCGTCCATAGACCAGTTTGATCACCAACGATCCGTTGTTCTCATCGTCGGGGATGGATTGTCCCGGCGGCGGATGCAGGACGTAGAGCCTTGCGGAAGGATCGGGTGAAAGATCGCTTCCCCTGGCTGTATACACAACCGGAACCCCCCTGCGGATTGCGGCATCTCTCAGGCGCTTGTGCAGGGCAGACGCGACGAGACTCCCGGGTTCATGAATTGCGCCGATCTCCACGGCCGCCATCACAGCTTCCAGGCCGCCGATGTGATCACTGTGCGCATGACTTACGATCACAGCATCAATTCTGCCGATACCGTGTCTCCTCAGAAAAGGCGCCACCACACGCTCACCGGCATCATACCCGAACGACCGCGGCCCCGCATCGACGAGAACATGGGAGCCATTCGGAAATGTGATGAGGATCCCATCTCCCTGCCCGACATCCAGCATCGTCACTCTCAGGTTGGTGTTGTGATCCACAATGCTCTTGACCGTCATGGCCAAGAAAAGCACCATGACCGCACACACGCTCGCCTTGAATCTGCGGACATCATTGACATTGAAGACGGCGAATAACACGGCATAGTATGCCAACGCGGTCAGCACGCCGAAGCCGTACGTATCCATCGTCGCACCGGGGACTTCCGCGGCATGAGTGACGAATCCGAGCAACAGGTCCACCAGCACTTCATTGATTGCCGCATAGACTGCGGCAATCCACCCGGCCACAACATCGGCAGCGATCGTCATGCACGCGAGGATCAGATTCAATCCGACGAGAGGCACAACCACGATGTTCGCCAGGAACGACACGAGCGATATTCGTTCAAAGTAGTAAGCGGTGAACGGGAGCGTACCGAGTTGGGCTGCTGCAGAGACCGCAAAGAGTTTCCAAACGGGCATGAACAGTCGGATTTCTTCGAATGCCTCGGGGATGGCATCGGCGAGGCGTTCAAGACGAGGATAGAGAAGCACGATCGACAACACGGCGGAAAACGAGAGTTGAAATCCGACATCGAAAAGCTGGAGAGGGTCGATCAGCAACACGAACAGGGCGGCCACGGCGATCGAGTTGAAGATGTCTGTTCGACGCTCCATCGCGGTGCCGATGACAATAACACAGCCCATGATGGTGGCTCGGACGATGGATGACTCGGCCCCCGTGATCATCATGTACATCATCAATCCCGCCGCCGTGAGAATGACAACCCATCGCTTCGGCACTCTGACCAAACCCAGGAGGAGATACAGCATCATGGCAATCAGGGCCACATTCGATCCCGAAACCGCGAGGATATGGATGGTACCCGTCTTGAGAAAAGACTCCTTGAGCTCAGGTGAAATACCCTTCCGGTCTCCAAAGACGACTCCTTGCAGAAACCCGGCGGCCTCAGTCCCGTGATGTTCTTCGAGAATCCTGTTCAATCGCGCCCGAAGAACAGCAAACCATGAACGCACCGACCTCTCCATTGACACTCCGATTGCACGCAGGCTGTCAACGTGAACAACGCCGTTGATATCTTTGAGGGCCAAATATCGTCCGTAGTCGAACTCACCGGGATTCCGAGGGCTCGGAAAATCCGTCAACGTCCCAAACACCGTTAGGGCCTGTCCGGCTGTGAGATTCCGCATGACCTCCGCTTTCTTCAACGGCATCGTTGCAAGAAATCTTGCCCTTCTGCCCTGCAAAGGGCCGCCTGCCGGCAGATCGGCGAGGAGAACGAGCTTCAGCGAGGCTCCCTGTTTGACGGGCGTCTCTTCGAGGAGGGCGTTAAAATGAATCGGCTCGCGGGAAAATGTCTGAGTCAGTCGCTCCGACGCAAGATCGGATTCACGGACCGACGTCCAGACGGCCCCCAGGAGAAACACGGAGCAATGGAGAAGGCAGAGAGACAACAGAGATCGCGGGGTTCGCAGAAGCTGAAGCAGGGCACACGCCCAGGTCGCAGCAAAGCAGAGCCAGAGGGCGGCGGCGGAGACAGAAATACCCTCCGCGAACAGTATTCCCCCCGATAAGAGGATGACAAAGCGAAGTGCCGGACGCGTCCGGAGCACATCCCCCCCCTTTCCCTTTGTATTATGAGAGCAGAAAATCCGTGATGACGGGAGTAATATGGGTAAGATTACGGATCCGGTCAAGGATCTTCCTCTTCTCGGTTCCCACCACGATACAGGGAACGGGATTGCGCGTGTGCGTCTTCACGGATAGATCCTCAATGTTGCCGTGATCGCTGATCAGCACTGTGGTAATGTGATCCGGATCAGCATCTTCCAGATAACCTCCGAGAAACTCGTCGAACCGTTCGAGCACGTCCGTGGCAAATTGCATATCCTTGCTGTGGCCGGCATGGTCGGTCAGCCAGTACTCAAAGAGTGTAAAATCATGCTCGCGCGCAATCGCGGCAAGATGTCCTCCCGCTTCCTCCGCCGAGACCATCGGCATATCCTCGTATCCCATCTCCGGCCATCGTGCACGCGTGAGATCCGCCGAAATGCCGCGATTCTCGCGCAGATGTTCGGCCCGTAACAGTGGAACTCCCGCGAACAGGCACGACATGGTCGTGACGGTGAGCCGCCTGGTGCCTGAATCCGTGTAGTCAAAGAATTGCTTGGGAAACGCGTTTGCGAAGACAACGCGTTTTCCTCTGCCCAGCAATCCTGCAAAGATATTCTTCTCGCGGATGACGGGCTGAAGCTCGGTTGTCGGGTACGGGCCGAAATGTCGTTGGATGAGCCGTGCGGCATTCACGCCGGTAAAGATGGCGGTCTGTCCCGTGCCGCTCTGCGGCAGTCCGGCAACACCTAACGTGGCGTTCACGGGGCCTGCAGCGGCTCTGCGTGCGAGGATCCTGCTGTGTGCGCGATGCGGCACGTCACCGTCGAGCAGATTCTTCCAATGGGGCAACCGGGCGACAAAGAAGGGATTTCGCTCAGGATCCTTGCGACCGATGCCGACACCATCCAGGAAGAGAAGAACCACCCGGGGGGATTTCATCATCGCGTGCGGGCAGACCTCATGACTTTTTGCTTTCCAGAAGCAGGGTCACAGGACCTTCGTTGACAAGCTCGACGGACATTTCGGCACGAAAGAAGCCCGTGGCAACCTTGAGCGGAGCAATGGCCGTTCGCAGCGCGGTGACGAACGCGTGGTAGAGTTCCTCAGCTTTCACGGGATCGGCGGCGTCGGTGTAGCCCGGCCTGTTTCCTTTTCGCGTATCTGCATACAACGTGAACTGGGAAACGACCATGACTTCGCCGCTCACCTCGCGCACCGAGAGATTCATCTTTCCGCCGGAGTCCTGAAAGCACCGAAGGGCCGCGCACCGCTGGGCAAGAGTCCGGGCATCTTCCTGCGTATCCTCCTTGCCGACGCCGAGGAACACGAGCATGCCCGTGCCGATGGCGGAATGCTCGCCCTGTGCCGTGGACACCGCACACCGCGATACACGCTGAACCAACGCTCGCATGTGGAGATGGGGGGGGTTAGTTGACGGGGCCGGGATTTCGCGTGGTGGAGCGGCCTGAGCCGATCACGACCCGCGGCACGTTTTGGAGATCGGGCACAACATAAATATTGAAGAAGCCGCTCTCGCTCATCATGCGTCGTACACGGTCCGCCTGTCCGAAACCGACCTCAAATGCCAGAGAACCGCCGTCGCTTACAAGATACGGACCCAGTTCGATGATCCGCCTGAAGAACTCTAGCCCGTCTTTTCCGTCCGTGGTCGCGCTCCTGGGTTCATATTTCCGTACCTCGAGCTGAAGCGATTCCCATTCGTCAGCCGACGTGTACGGGGGATTGCTGACGACGATGTCGAACCGTTTGAGGAGAATCTGGTCCACCGGCTCATACACATCCAGGACACGGAATTCCACGCGGTCTGTCACCTCATGGACTTTTGCGTTCAGTTCCGCCACTTCAATCGCCTGCGGCGAGACATCGATACTGACCACGAAGGCATTCTTGACGAACTTGGCAAGCGCCACGGCGATGTTCCCGCTGCCCGTTCCGATCTCCAGAATCGAGATCGGTTTGCCTTCCGGAGCGGCGTTGCAGAGGAGCATCGTTTGCTCGACGAGCGTTTCTGTTTCAGGCCGGGGAATCAGCACGCGCGGATCGACACGAAAATGGAGTCCCATAAACCCTGCGCTGCCGATGATGTACTGCAGGGGTTCCCTGTTCAGCCGACGCTCGAACAGCGTGCGAAACTCGCGCATCTCGTGCCTGGTGAGGGGTTTGTCGAAGCCTGTATACAATTGAATGCGCTGACACTTCAGGGCGTGCGCAAGGAGAAGTTCGACATTGAGGCGGGCCTCCTCAAAACCTTTCTTCTGGAGAAGGTCAATGGAAACCTTCATGAGTTCGCGGATGGTCCAGATCCTCGTATCCTGCTGGAGCATTACGATCTCCGGCGTGTGGACGGCCGTTTGGGGGTCCGTTGACGAGAGACGGCAGTCTTTTGTTTCCGGTTCTTCTTTGGCTCCGCGGGGGAACGTTTGCGCCTTGACGGTTTCCTGCGTTTTTTCAGCATCGCTTCAATCCTGCTCATCCTTCCGGACGAAAACGTCTTCCGGACGTCTTGTTGAAGTTTCCGGGTTTTGGCGAGAATCTCCAAAAGCCGGTCCTCGGTATTCTGGTCACCCTCCGGCCTCAGTTCCCACGCCTTCGTAAGGGCATCCATGGTACGATCAACCTTGGAGCGGATGATGGTTCCGAGGAGCGTGGGGGTCAGCTCAACATTCTTCAGCTTCACCCGGTCGCCGGAGAAGAACCCGAGCTGTTCCATCTCGGCCTCTTCGAGGGGCGTGTCTTCATCCGGCGGGTTATCAAGATCATCCTGCAGAGTGTTGCGGACCGGAAAGAATTCAAAGCGGGGATCCCCTTCGAGCATCGCGGTGAAATCGGAAAGTTGCGGCACTTCAAAACCTTGTGCGCCGCCTTCACGGCACACTTCCAGCCAGACTTTCTTCACGGCGACAATGACATCCTTGTCGGCAGCGAGAATTCTTTCCGCTTCGTTCAGGCAACGCTCGTACATGGGTTGCTGGGCTTGATGGATGAAAAAAGGTAAAACTATTTCCCGGAAAGCGCAACCGGATCAAGCCGCCTGAGGGGGTGTCTCTTTCTTTGCCGTGCGCGGATCGGGCACGCGCATCAGAACCAACAATCCCGCGAGCGAGAAGACGGCACCGATGATAAACGTCGCATCATAACCACATTGGTCACTGATCCATCCCCCGATGAGACTCGAGAGGAAGAACGGAGCCGACCAGGCATTCATGATGCCGATATAGAGAGGCCTGGTTTGATTCGTCGCGAGATCCGAGACAAAGTTATGCCTCGTAATCAGTTCCACGCCAAAGATTAAACCAACGAATGAGAAGATAACGAAAAACCATGCGGGATGACCTGCCAGGACGGCGATGACCGAGGCGGCCGTCATGGCAAGGGCGCAGATCATGAGGGAGATCTTATGGCCTTTGAAGTCACCCAGCAGGCCGAGAAGTCCTGCAAAAATGACCTGTGACGCAAGCATCGTCATGGTGAAGAATCCGACAAACGACTCCGGAAGTCCAAACCGATGAAACGCGGCCACGGTGAAGAATCCCTGCGGCATGAGACCGATGACCGAGAGGCCTATAGAAAGGAGAAATCTCCGAAAGGCCCGGTCCGAACGGACGATTTGAACGACCTTCGCCATAAGTCTTGACAGCGGTACGGGAGACTCCGTGGGCGACGGGATGTCCTCCACAATGTTTCTCTGGACAACCAGGGATGCAAACTGGAATCCGAACGCGAGGAAAAATGCCAGAGCATAGTTTTCGGGAAACGGCAGATAGGTAAGAAGTCCGGCCAACACGAGGCTGTTCAGAAAACCCAGCAGAGCCCCCAAGGCCGAGCGGATCCCCATGAGACGGCCTCGTTGGAGGGGATGCGTGGTTTTCACCACAAAATCGAACCAGTTAGGGGCCGCGACTCCCGCGACCATTTGGTTGAGCGCATAGAGCAGGAAAAACAACAACAGGGCAAGGCTTGGCACGGCTCCGCCAAAGATGCCGATACTGACCGCCATCAGGAGGATGACGGATCTTTGGGCGATACCGGCAATCATGACCCAGGGCTTCCGGTACGGTTCCATCGTCACGTAGTTCGCGGCCACGACCTGGGGGAGGAGGTACAGGAGATAGTTCATCATCGGCAGGGAGCCGATGGCAATGTTACCGCCCCCGAGGCGCTGGACGAGGGCGGGAAACACAACTTGGAAATTCAGCAGGGCAAAGCTCGCGAAATAGAGTGCGCCCTCGATGAGGTGGTACCGGAAATTCGATGAGGTGATGGAGCGACGGGTATCCAAGGATCAGGGGAAGAAAGGCCGCGCAGGCGGCCCCCGGGCATCGACGATAGGGCGCCGCGTTACTTCTTCATTTTTGCTGCAAAGAGCTCAGCGACTTTTTCGATGTCGTATCCGACCTTGGGGAGATAGACACCGCCGAACCGTTCCACCATGGACTTCAGGGTATCGTAGGCGTCTGCACTGCAGAAGAATATCGGTGTGCTTCTGTTCGCCCCCTCTTTCTTGGCAAGTTGAAGGAGGGCTATTCCGGGAAGATGACCTTTAAGATTCGTATCCTTGAAATCGTTGTCGAGGATGATGAGATTGAACTGTTCCGACTTGATTTTTTGCCACGTTTCGACGCTCGTTGCAGTCTCTACAACGGCAATCTCATCTTCAAGGATGGCTGTTGCGACTTCGAGGGCAAAGCCGTGGGACTTGCGCTGACCCTCGTCATCGTCTGCAACAAGAACTTTATACGGCATCCAGTATTCGTTTCCTTTGCCAGGGTCGTTTCGACAGCAAAAAAGTTACTGTTTTTTGGAGGGAAATACAACTGCGGATTTTCACGGCATCATCGCCGGAGCGACGAAGGACTCCCGGCCCCCAACGACAGTCATCAGGACTCCTGTTCGTAAAATTTCTTGGGGAGGAATGTCCATGATATCCGCGGAGAGGACCACAAAATCCGCAAGCTTGCCGGTTTCGAGGCTCCCCTTCTTGTCTTCCTCAAAGGCCGCCCAGGCGGCCCAGGACGTAAACATCCTGACGGCCTCTTCCCGCGTCAGTTTCTGATCGGCATACCATCCGCCTTCAAACGCCGCTTCATCTGTTACTCCAGCCGATGAGAGTTGAAAATACTTTCGTACATCCTCCGCCGATGCAGGAATTCGGTCGTGATCCTGCCTCGTGATCGCGGCGTAGATACCGTACAGGGGGTTCGGATGCTCCACCGGAAAATCCGATCCTCCGGCCAGAATGACGCCCGTCTCGCGCAGGGAACGCCATGCATAGGCGCCGCGTACGCGTTGTGGACCGAGCCGGGCCTCGGCCCAGTACATATCCGATGTGCAGTGGGTCGGCTGCATGCTTGGAATGACACCCAGCGTTTTGAACCGGGGAATGTCTTCCGGCGCAAGAACCTGTGCATGTTCCACGCGCAGTCGTGCATCCCTGCGCGGATTCCCCCTCAACCCCTGCTCGTACACGTCCAGGACAATGTTGTTCGCGCGATCCCCAATGGCATGGGTACACACTTGAAACCCTTTTTGAAGGGCTGTGTTCACGACCTCCTGCAGAGCCGACTGTGAAGTCAGGGTGAGTCCGCGATTGTCGGGCTCGTCAGCATACGGTTCGATCAACGCTGCACCGCGTGATCCCAAAGCACCGTCTGCATACAATTTGATGGCGCGTACGGTCAAACGATCGCGGCCGTACCCGAGCAGAGGACCTGAAGTAAGGAAAGCATTCCACGTTTCCCCTGCGCCTCCGATCGCCGCATAGATTCTCACCCCAAGCTTTCCTTCGTCCGCGAACGATTTATAGAGGGCGATCTGCTCCAGATCCACCCCCATGTCATGAACACCCGTCAACCCGTACGCCAGGCACTCAGCAATTGCCGTCTGCAGGGCTTCGCGCTGTTCGTCCGGTGACGGCGGAGGCAGAACTTTGTACACAAGGTCCATAGCATCGTCGATCAGCACACCGGTTGGTTCGCCTGAAGCGTCTCTGATGATCCTTCCGCCCGGGGGATCCTCCGTTTCCCGTGTGATGCCCGCGAGCTCAAGCGCCAACCGGTTTGCCCACGCCGCGTGTCCATCGATGCGCGTCAGATAGACAGGATTCCGTTGGGCCACACGGTCAAGGAGCGCATGATTCGGGAACCGCTTTCCAGGCCAATCATTTTGGTCCCACCCCCTTCCGCGGATCCACGTTCCGGGCTCAGCCTGCTCCACACGATCCCGCACTCGTGCAAGGACCTCGGCTTCTGAGCGCGTTCCGACCAGATCCACGGTGAGACGGGCGATGCCAAGACTCATGAGGTGTGCGTGCGCGTCAACGAATCCGGGGAAAACAGCGCGGCCTTCAAGATCCACGCTCCTCTTCCATCGCACGCGATCCTCAAGATCGGCCCGCGACCCGACGGCAACAATCCGATCTCCGCGCACGGCAAGCGCTTCTGCTACCGTATTGTGCCTGTCCATCGTATGGATCCGCCCATTGACGTAGATCGTATCCGCTTTAACGGGAAGAATTCGTTTGAACATGACAAAAAAGAAGATGATGAGTACAGCAAACGACAGAAAGATGCGAAGATGGTCTTTCATGAGTGAGCACTCAAAAGAGGAAGAATGAAAAAACCCTACCTATTTCACGACAGTCCCGAATCCCCTTGTTGACAGGTCCCGATAAATGACCCATCCTGCGAGGCATCCGACGGCTATGAACAGCAGGCCACCTTCCGTTTCCCCCAGGATGATTTTTCCAATGCCGAACAGCATGGAATATACCAAGAGAACCCCGGCGATCCAATTCCGAAACAACGAAGAATATCCCGAGTCCCCCTGCACGTCAGGGACCATTCGTGCGACGTGTTTCCAGCCCCACCCCCCCGGGTGGACCCGTCGATAAAACGCCTGCAGGGTTTGCGCGTCTGTCGGCTTCGTCAGATATGTAACCGCGACCCATGCAACCGTTGTGACGATCACAATGAGAAAGAGGGATTCCGGAAATTCGATGCCCGTTCCCTGCTTTAAAACGACAAGAACGATCAACGGGACTACCATGGCAGTGATTTCACTCCATGCGTTGATCCGCCACCAATACCACCTCAGGATAAGAACCAATCCAAGGCCGGCACCTGCCTCGAAAATGAACACCCAGGCGCCCGAGATCGTCTCGAGCAATCCGGTGATCACAAGGGATGCGGCCATGATCAGGATCGTCATCATGCGGGAGAGTAACACAAGACGCCTTTCGTCGGCATCGGGTCGAATGAATCGTTTGTAGAAATCATTGATGACGTAGGAAGTACCCCAGTTGAGCTGGGTTGCGATCGTGGACATGTAGGCGGCAAAAAATGAGGCCACCAGCATCCCCTTAAGACCCGCGGGGAGATAATCGCGCATGGCATGGACATATCCCAGGCGCTTGCTCTCCGGACCCAATTCCGGGTAGAGAACCAGGGTCGCCAGGCCCACAATGATCCACGGCCACGGACGCAGGCAATAGTGGGCGATCGTAAACCAAAGGGTAGCTAAGAGAGAGTGCTTTTCATCCTTCGCCGACATCATGCGTTGGGCGATGTAGCCTCCGCCCCCGGGCTCGGCCCCCGGGTACCAGGATGCCCACCACTGCACGCCGACAAAGGCCAGGAACGCTGCGAGCGACAGCGCAAGCGGGCCGCCCGCCTCACTGCTTGTCGATCCGATAACGGGGGTGAAACGAAAGGTTTCCGCCGGAAGGCGATTGAGCAATCCGCTGATTCCCCCCACGGTCGGCAAATCGAGGATAATGAATGCAAGGACTATTGTGCCCGTCATCGCAAGAACGAACTGAAAGGCGTCGGTGATCGTCACCCCCCAGAGTCCGGACAAAGCGGAATAGACCGCCGTCAGAGCGAGAGCCCCGGCGACGTACCACATGACCAGATTGCGGGGGATGTCGAACATCCCCTCGAGAATCGAAGCCATGGCCAGGTTGACCCAGGCCATGATCACACAGTTGATGAAGAGGCCGAGATAAAGCGATCGGAATCCCCTGAGAAACGCCGCGGGTTTGCCGGAATATCGCATCTCGACGAATTCCACGTCGGTCATGATGCCCGCTCGCCGCCAAAGCCGGGCAAAGAAGAAAACCGTGAGCATACCCCCAAAGAGGGAGTTCCACCAAAGCCAGTTCCCGGCGATGCCGTTCCGGGCAACGAGCTCTGTAACCGCCAGCGGAGTATCTGCCGCAAATGTCGTTGCCACCATGGACGTTCCCGCAAGCCACCAGGGAAGATTGCGGCCGGAGAGGAAGAATTCCTGGATATTGCGGCCGGCACGGCGCGTAAAATACGTTCCAATCCCCGCACTGAGGACGAAATACGCTCCTACAATGATCCAATCTATGCTCTGCATGAAGAAAATGTTGAGGGATGCTGCTGTGCTCGCATATTGTGGGATCCGAAGGATAGGTGAAGCCGGCGAGACGGGTCAAATTTACAAGAAGTGAGAAGGAATAGCAAAGGGAAAAACTGAACACTTGCGCAAGTCGGTAAGAATTCATATTTTCCACCACCTTTTTCGAACTTTGACCGACCAAAGCCAGCCAGATGGCGCTTGACCTGCTCGACCAGATCCTCCCCAGCGTTCTAAGGCATATTTATCCCGCCGTAATCCCCATAAGTGATTGGAAAATAAAGGTTGGGGATATCCCGAACGGATTCGCCCCATCCCTGAACGATCACAATTGGACCCCCATAACGCCCCCCCAGGCCCGATGGGGAGCTTATGACACAACGTTCTGGTTCAGAGCGAAGGTCACCGTCCCTGCGAATTTTGCCAACGAATCTCTCGTCCTGCTCTTGGACATACCGGAAGGCCTGCTCTTCGTCAACGGGAGACCGCATCATGGCCTTGACTCCAACCACCGCGTCGTGCCGTTGACCCCACGGGCGCGCCCGGGCCAGACATATTCCCTGGCCATTCAGGCATACAGCGGACGCAAGAAAGAGCAAAACGACTTCCGCCAGGCAGATCTCGCCGTCGTCAATCCGACTGCCCGTGCACTCTATATCGGACTTTCCCTCCTACGCGATCTTGAAAAATTCTATGGTCAGGGCTCTGCTGAATCCAAGGAAATCCGGGAGCTCATCCGGCGGACTCTGATCTACCTCAAATACTTCAAACCCGAGGGCGAGGAGTATCCGAATGCCATCGGACGGGCCTATCGGTTTCTCACTCAAACCCTCGAGGCAGAGTTCCGCACCGACGTGCCCGGTACGGTCCACCTTCTCGGCCAATCCCATCTCGACGTTGCCTGGCTTTGGACAACAAGGGAAGCACGCCGGAAAGCGGCCAGAACTTTTTCTACCGCCCTTCGGCTGTTGGAGGAGTTCCCGGAATTCCGATTTGCCCAGAGCCAGCCTCTCCTGCTCTCCTTTCTTAAGAGCGACTTCCCTGATCTCTACAAAGCAGTACGTCAGGCGATTGCCGAAGGGCGGTGGGAGCCCGTGGGAGCAATGTGGGTTGAACCTGATTGCCAGATGCCGTCCGGAGAGTCGCTGATCCGTCATATCCTGCACGGTAAGAAGTTCTATCGTGACGAGTTCGGGGTGGACGTCAATACAGCCTGGCTTCCTGATTCCTTCGGCTTTCCCTGGTCTCTGCCCCAGATCCTTGCCAAGTCCGGAATCCGGTATTTCCTCACAACCAAACTGACGTGGAACGACACAACGGCTTTTCCCTACAATTCGTTCCGGTGGAAGGGAATTGACGGCTCGTCGGTGGTCGCCCATGTGCCGCCCGTGGGGCTTGAGGGACAGGTGCGCCCCGCCGATGTCCGAAAAAGCTGGGAGCAGTTTCATCAGCAGGAGCAAATGACGGAAGTTCTGCAAACGTACGGCTATGGCGATGGCGGAGGCGGACCAACGGCGAAGGATGTTCATACTCTGTCGTTTATGAAACAATTGCCTGCCCTTCCGTCAACCAGGATCGCCTCTCTGAAAGAGTTTTGCGGAAAACTTGATGAGGCTGTCAAGGAGCTCCCGGAATGGAACAACGAACTGTATCTTGAAAAGCACCGGGGGGTGTTCACCACGCACGGCCGGATCAAGAAGGCCCATAGGGAAACGGAGCGGTCGCTGTACACTGCAGAACTTCTTGCCGTTCTGGCGCTTCTGCTCGCCGGCAGAAAATATCCCGAGACAGACCTCGACAAGTCCTGGAAACGCCTCCTCCAAAACCAATTTCACGACATCCTCTCCGGAACAGTCATCAAGGACGCGGCGGACGAAGCTCTCCGGGAGTTCGATCGAGCCCGCGCCGTCGCCGACGGCGTATCCAGGAACTCAACATCAGCTCTCTCGAAGTCCGCGCGGGGAAAGGCGAAAACCCATCATTTTACGGTTTTCAATTCTCTTGCCTGGAGCCGCAGCGCGTACATCGAACTCAGCGTGAAATCGAAGGAAAAATTCTTCAGCGTGACTGACGGGAGGGGCAACAAACTTGAATATCAACTCCTCCGACGCGCCAAGGGGTTGACGACTCTTCTCTGTCATGTCCCCGATCTTCCGCCTCTCGCCGGCATTCAGGTGGCGGTCGCGCCGTCCGACGACAAGCCTTCCTCGTCTGCACAATGGAAAACGAGCATGCGGATGATCGAGACGCCCTTCTATCGAATCCGTTTGGACTCCCAGGGGAACTTCACGTCGATTCTGGACAGGCGATCGCGCAAGGAAATCCTGCAAAAAGGGCAGCGAGGAAACGCTCTCCTGAGCTTCCATGATGCCCCCCATGAGTGGGAAGCCTGGGAACTCGTCGGCGGGTATGACAACCGAAAGGCGGATGTCTTGAGGTTCAAATCTGCAAGAATTGTCGAGCAAGGCCCGCTCCGTCTGACGCTGGAAGTGGTGCGACGAACAGACCGCGGTTCGACCATTGTTCAGAAAATTCGGCTCTTTCACCGGTCTCCGCTCATGGAATTCTCCACCGCTGTTGACTGGCGCGATGAACATATTCTCGTCAAAGCCGCATTCCCGGTCAACGTTCACGCGGCGGCCATGCGCTGTGAAATTCCTTTCGGGTCCATCGAGCGAACCACGAAACCAAGAACGCCCTCGGAAAAGGCCCGGTTTGAAGTACCGGTTCATCAATGGATGGATCTTTCAGACCAAAAATTCGGCGTAAGTCTTCTGAATGATGGGAAGTACGGCTGTGATGCGAAGGAATCCACCCTGCGCCTGACCCTCATCCGATCTCCCCGCTATCCGCATCCGATTGATCCAAAATCGTCGACGGACAGTGTGGTCACAGACGAGGGTCGGCAGGAATTTTCCTACGCCCTGTATCCGCATCAGGGCGATTGGAGAAAAGCCGAAACCGTTCGGAAAGCGCG
>BQML01000026.1 GCA_022180565.1 Bacteroidia bacterium | reverse complement strand
TTTCACGACCGGACTCGCCAGCGCACCACAACAGGCAACGGAGCGGTGCGCAACTACACGCTCGAAGAACTGAAGCGGTTCGATGCGGGATCATGGTTCCATCCGTCGTTTGCCGGCGAACGGATTCCCACTCTGAAGGAAGTACTGACCGCCGCGCGCGGCACCTGTTGGGTCAACATCGAACTGAAAAGCGATCTCTGGCTCCGCGATGCCGGGCAATTCGTCGAACGCGTCATGGAGGATGTCCGCGAATGCGGAATGACATCGCAGGTGTTGCTGTCCAGCTTCACCCACGACCTGCTTGCTGTGGCCTCGACGCTGGATCCTTCCATTCCGCGGGGCGTCATCTACAACCTGTACCGCGACTTCGGCCGCTCGCCGTCCAAACTCGCGGAGCGGGTCGGCGCCTCAGTCTTCGTGTGCGCGCGGCGAGAACTTCGGAAATCCATGATTCGTGACGCACGTCAACATGGTTTGGCTCTCTATGCCTACACGCTGAATTCCGTGCAGGATGCCAAGAAATTGGCCGAAGGGGGGATCGATGGCATTATCTCCGACAACGCCGACGACATCGTACGGTCCATCTGATCGTTGCATCTGGCCGAAGAGTTCAGGATATTTACTCCATGATCACTATCAATTCATTTCGAGGGAGGTTGGTTCTGTGAAACCGATCCGATATCTGGCAGTTGTCGCAGTGCTGGTGAACAGCCTGTCGGTGCTCACCGCGCAGGATTTTGGTGAACAGTTGAAGCAGATGGTAAGAGTCAATGCGGAACGGTACGCCGCACCCTTGTTGAACGGTTGGGGCGTTGCGCTCAACTCCGGACTCTACCATACCGCCGACGTACACAGTATCCTGGGGTTCGATGTTCACATCAAACTTACCGGCGCGCTGATTCAGGAGGCCGACAAGAAGTACCAGTTTGAAACACCACCGACCATCGGTCCGTACACCAGGACAACAGATTATCCTGCAACCGTGGAGGCGAACAGTGTTGTTGGGTCAAAGAGTAAGACTCCGGTGTATCTCAATGACGGGGTCACGCCCACAGGTTTTGAGATCCCCGGAGGTCTCGACATCCCCACAACCCCTTTGATCGTCCCCCAGGTTTCCATCGGCCTGCCGTTTGGGTTCGAGGTCATGGGACGTTTCTTTCCAACGGCGAAGATCGGCGACGTCGGCAAGGTCAATCTCCTCGGATTCGGACTCAGGCATGACATCGATCAATACATCCCCCTTCTCCCACTCGACGTGGCGGTCCATTTCTTCACGCAGAAGCTCAACTACGAGGACGCCAGCGGGGCAAAATTGCTGGAGGCAAGCGGGACGGCGTATGGTGTGGAGGTGAGTAAACATCTTCTCCTGCTCACGGTCTACGCAGGGTTCCAACTGGAAAGTTCTTCCGTCAAGGTGGGGCCGTACTCCGTCAGTGGAACGGGCGGCACGGTCGAATTCACTCACGATGGGAACACAAAATCACGACTGCTTCTCGGCGCGCGCGTTTCATTGCTGGTTCTGAACATTCATGCCGATTATAACCTCGGAACCACCAACGCCTTCGCGCTTGGTGTCGGCATCAGCTTCCGGTGAAGCTCAGAAGCAGTTGCACTCCCCCAAGCTCTTTCCTATATTACCCGTGGCACATCGCCACGGGTTTTTTTTCTCCATCAAGGACGTAAAACTGTTGCGCACGACCCTCGGGACGCTTGCTCTTCTTGCGTGTTTCCTCGCCGCCTGCGATGTGGATCAATCCCCCCTCGTCAACGCCAATGAGCTGTTTGATCGGGCCGTGGCTCTGTATGAGAGCGGATCCTACAGCCAGGCCGAAGTATTTTTCACGCAGGCCCTTCCGCTCTATGAACAGGAGAACGACCTCTCCCGGCTCGCCGATTCGTACCTCTACATCAGCAGGATTCACATCGCATCGGGACAGTTCAGGAGCGCCCTCGAGACAGCGACAATTGCCTTCGAGCACGCCCGTAAGGCCAACGATTTTCGCGCACAGGCAAGAATCCACATCCTCAAAGGCGATATCGTCGGCGCCATGGGCGATTACCGGAAGGCGGTGGAAGAGTACGAATCCTCGTATGTCCTGACCGAGGCCTTTGACGACAAGCCCGGCAAGGCGCTCAGCGCGCTGCGGAAAGGAACGGCGCTGTACTGGATGAATCGCTGGGACGATGCCATCTCGGAGTACGAGATTGCCCTCAAGGAATACAAAGCGGCAGGGGAGGAGGGACGGACGGCCATGGTTCTCCTTGGCATGGGAGAAGCGTACTATCGCCAGGGGAGGTACGGAGAGGCTCTGAACTCCTTGACGCAGGCAAAGCAGACGTTGGATGCGTCCGAAGCGCCGCAAGCCGCTGCGAGACTTGCCGTTGCGTTTGGGAACGTCTACCGCGCGATGAACGAAGGCAATGCCGCTCTGGAACGCTTCCGCGACGGCGTGAATACTCTGCGATCACTCCGGACGGGAAAGGAGTACGAGTCCCTGCTCCTGTTTTCCATCGGTACCGTGTATGCAGAAAGCGGAAGGCTGGAGGATGCCAAGCGATTCTATACACAGGCGTCAGCCTCTGCACGTTCCTCAGGCGACCGACTCGCAGAAAACTACCTCTATTTGTTCATTGCCAATATTACCGAACGTCAGATCCCTCCCCAAACGCCGGCGTTTCAGATTGACAAGCGGATTGAATCCTATCTGCAAATCGCCCAGCGATTTCAAGACTGTTCGCATCTTGCCGGGGAGGCTTACGCCTGCGGCCGCGCCGGAGACCTGTATCGGTCAGTGGGACGGCTTGTAGAAGCCCGGGCCATGTATGAAAAGGCCGTGGAACTCATCGAGATGCGCCAGGGGGAATATCTGAATCCTGAACTCCATCTGCCGTATCAAAGGGAACTCGAGCTCGACCGGGCACGCGGGGAGTGGTACACCAACCTTGCATCCGTTCTCCTGCAGATTCGTCGCCCCGCTGATGCCCTGATGGCGGCAGACCGGTTCCGGTCGATCCTGTATGCCCGACTGCTCGCCGGGGAATCCATTCCCATCAGGAACATAGTACTGCAGAAGGATATGGAAGAGTACAGAGCGAGCTTGGAAGAGTACAGACTTCTCCAATGTGAAGTGTCCGCCCTGCTGTCCCATCGCGATTATCAGGCCCCGGCCAGGACACTTCAGCAAGCCAGGGCGCGGCTCGCGATACTTCGCAAGGAGATGGAAACGATCGCCCGACGCGTGTCCGATGCTTTCCCGAATTACGCGCCGCTCGCAGGCGGGTATACCCCAACCTTGAACCAGGTGCAGGCAAGCCTTCCGCGGGGAACTCTGCTGATCTCGTTCCTTCCGGCCGAACAGGAACTTTCGATCTTTGCAGTCTCGAGGACGATGTTTGATGTTAAGACCGTCCCCGTGGGACGCGACCGCCTCCGCAGCCTTGTTGCAGAGTACATGAGACTCCTGAGAGACCCCAACGTCTATTCAGGAGCGGCGGGAGAGGCAAGCCTCCCTGCCATGACACGCTTCGCGACGCTGTCGACCACGCTCTATGACATTCTCCTTCGTCCGATAGATTCGATGATGGACCGCAACCTTGTGATTGTTCCGGGCGAGTTCGAGAATTTTCCTTTCCACGTGCTGGAGCGGCAGGAGCGCGACGGAACGATTCGCTACCTGGTCGAAATCACCAGTGTCGATTACCTCACCACTCTGGGATCCCTTCGCTTCCGCGTAACCGGCTCATCACGGATTCAGCAGGTTCTTGCTGTTGGCAATCCCTCGGGCCGGAACTGGTCCATCGATTATGAATTGCGCGACATACGGAGTTTTTTTCGGGACGCGTCGGTGCTCATTGGGCTCGAAGCGACGTGGAGAAATGTTGCGGTGAAAGCCGACATTCTTCAGCTGTCCACGGACTTCCGGAATGAGGCGGGCAATTTTCCGTTCGGAACCATGGCATTGTCGGACGGCGAAACACTGGACGAGTCCATTGAAGTTCCCTTCAAACAGCTTGCCGCCCATCAGGCTTTTCCGGTGGTGGTTTTGTCCAACACGCTGGGGCAGGGGACCGGGCTGACGCCTCTGCACGCGTTTCTCCTGAGAATCAACGGGACTTCGGATGTGTTTCTGAATGCGTGGGGGGCCGACCGAAAGGCGTCAAAGTTCTTTTCGGAATTCTTCTACACGCATCTCGCAAACGGGTTGGCCCCCGGAGATGCCTATCGTCAGGCGTTGCTGAATCTCATCAGAACGCATGAGGTCAGCCACCCCTACTCATGGGGTCAGTTCTTCCATTTTGGGATTGGCTGAGAGAGGAACTATCTTCTGCGGATTTTTACGCTTCCAAGGCCGGCTTCGATGCGGATGGAGAGGGCCGGGTTGCCGGAGGCAAATCCCACCGTTTCGTACATCCCCCCGCGTCGTTTCATGAATCCATCGTCGAGGTCAAAGCTGGAAAACCATGTGTCGTCGTAATACAACTGCACCGGCATTTCCCGCGGCACGTCGATGGTGATCGCCCCCAACCCCACTTCAACCTTCGCTTCGGCATCCCGTATCAGCTTCCCGCTGAAATCCAGCCTGTAGGCCCCGACGCCCCCGCTGAACTTCAGTCTGCGGAAATTCGTGTTGGCGAGATTCCTGGCGGTGAACTTGCTGACACCAGACTCGATGATCACCTCTTCTGCAACAATCGGATTGGGTGTGCTGCAATTCAATTCTACGGAGCTGGCTCCGGAGGACACTCGCAGAGACTGAATCCGCAGGCCTGAAAGGTCCAAGTCTCCCTTTCCCGCTCCCAGCTCGACCCGGAGATCCATAGGGATCCTATCGGAGAACTGCAGGGTCCACACCCGGTCTTCCGATTCATCGTCTTTTCCCCAAAAACGGGATCGGTCTTTGGAGCGTACGATAAGTTCACCGCGGGTTCCGAAACTCTTATACGAAATCTTGAAGTCCTCGGATTCGCCTTCTCTGCGCGAGGAGAAATCCGCCACGACGAGCTTCTCTGAGGGGCCTGGACCAATGATGACCGTACCGAAGGACACATCGACAATAACGGAGATCTCCCGTTCGTTGCCGAGCGGGATTTCCTTATGCCGGCGCTCCTGCGCCCCGGCGCGGAGCCCTCCTGCCAGAAACAGTCCAATGAAAATGCCGGTCTTGTACGAGGGGGTGATCATGTCCGTACTGTACTACGGAGGCCCGGAATGGGAGTTACAGGGACCTCAATAATTGCGCATTTTGTCCCGCAAGTATTTGTAGAGCATCTCACGGGCTCTGAAAATATGGGCCTTTACGGTGCCAAGGGGGAGCTTCAATGCCCGGGCTATTTCCTGATACTCCATTTCCTCTTGGTGTCTCATGAGAATAACCTGCCGGTACTTCGGGGGCAGGGATTGTATGGCGTCGTCCAGCAGTTTCTTCCGCTGCCTGGCAATCATGTCCCGGTCCGGTTCATAGGTCGAATCCGGCACTTCGAACATGATCTCGTTTTCCCGTGCTTCGACGGGTTTGTCGATCGAAAATGTCTGAAGCTTCTTTCGCCTGATATGGTCGATACAGTTGTTTGTGGCGATCTTGTACAGCCAGGTGGAGAAAGCGAATTCATCGTTGAAGGAAGAGAGTGAGGCAAAAGCCTTGATGAAGGCTTCTTGCGTCAGGTCTTCCACCTCCTCTTTCTCCCGGATCATGCGATAGATCAGATTGTAAATTGCGTCGTGGTATTTCTCCCTGAGGCGGGCAAATGCCGATTGATCGCCTTTGAGGGCGAATTGAATAAGTGTTGTATCTTCGTTCCTGGATTCGAGCCGCCTTCGTTCGGCGCTATCGGGCGTCGACGGTTGTTTGGTGCGGCGAGAAGGAGGGGTATGTTTTCTTCGCGGAGCGGACATCCCGAGGTGCGGTGTGAGTCGATCTGCCGGTCATTGGCGTTCCAGCTCGTTGCGCAAACCGGACCAAAGTACCGAAAAAACTTGTGCCGTGCAACCGACGAGACAAGCGTCTCCGCGAGTCCGTTGCATTCGAGACCGGATTTCGATACTTTGTTTCTGCATCACCCTATTCACGCACCTCATGCTGATCACGTTTGAAGGATTGGATTACTCAGGGAAGTCTACACAAGTGCAGCGGCTCGCGAACCGGCTGATGCGCGAGGGCTATCAGGTTCTTGTTGTGCGAGAGCCGGGAGGAACGCCCATCGGTGAAGGCATTCGGTCACTTCTGCTGGATAAGACGCTCACTGCGATGACCGAACGGGCCGAACTTTTCCTCTTCTCGGCAAGCCGGGCACAGCTGGTCGAAGAGGTCATTCGGCCGGCACTTGAGCGGGGGATGGTCGTTCTCTGCGACCGCTTTTTCGACTCTACAACGGCTTATCAGGGATGGGGGCGGGGGTTGCCGACCGATGCCGTGGAGACGGTTAATGACCTGGCAACGGGGGGACTCAAACCGACTCTGACAATCCTCGTGGATGTTCCCGTCGAGGTCCTGGAGGTTCGCGCAAGAGCTTCGGGTCTGGGAAGGGACCGCATGGAATCGAACGGCAGATCATTCTATGACCGGGTGCGGAGCGGATATCGGGAACTGGCGCATAAGGAATCGCGTTTCGTGGTCGTTGACGGCAACCGGTCGGAAGCCGACATCGAACGGGAAATCTGGGAAAGGGTCCGGCCGCGAGTCGAGGCGAGCAAAACACTTGTGAGGAATGAAGGATGATGAAACGCGTTCGATCGAGAGTGTTGATCCCCGCGGGCACCGTGGTGTTGCTGGTTGCGGCGGGTTTTTCCGCACTCCAGGATGAACTGCTGATGAAGTTGTATCGGGGGATCGACCTGTTCGGGAAAGTTTACAAAGAAGTGGCCACCAACTACGTCGACGAGATCGATCCGGACAAGTTTATGAAAGCCGGGATCAACGGCATGCTCAAGACGCTCGATCCGTACACCATCTACATCGACGACCGGGATCACGGAGAGATCGATCTGGTAACGACAGGGAAGTACGGGGGTGTGGGGATTACGGTGGGGATTCGAGACGGCGCCATTACCGTTGTCGGATTGATGGAGGGCTTCTCGGCGGCGAAGTACGGCCTTCGCATCGGTGACCGGCTTGTTGCCATTGACAGTGTGTCCCTGGCAGGGAAGTCGTTCGACGAGGTGCGCGGCCTGGTTCGAGGGGAACCGGGATCGGAGGTTCGAATGACGATTGAGCGTGAGGGGGAGTCTGGCCCCCTGGAGTTCGTTCTGCTCAGAGAGGAGATCCCGGTTCGCAACGTTTCGTACGCAGGAATGGTGGAGGAGGGCATCGGGTACATCAGGCTGGAACGATTCTCCCGCACTGCGGGCGAAGATGTACGGCAGGCACTCAAGGGGCTCCTGGATCGTGGAACGGTTCGGGGGATCGTGCTTGATCTTCGGAACAATCCCGGCGGGCTTCTCGATATGGCTGTGGAAGTGGCATCCAAATTTCTCCCCGAAAGCAGTCTTGTGGTTTCGACACGCGGCAGGAGAGCAGATTCGGAGCGCCGCTACCGCACCACTGGAAAACCCCTTGCTCCGGAACTGCCCCTGGCCGTGCTGGTTGACCGTGGTACTGCCAGCGCCAGCGAGATCGTCGCCGGGGCCATCCAGGATCTTGACCGCGGCGTGATTGTGGGGTCCAGAACATTCGGCAAGGGATTGATTCAAACCATCATCCGTGTGTCCGAAACGACCTCGCTGAAAATCACAACTGGGCGTTATTATACTCCAAGCGGACGGAGCATTCAGGAGATTGACTATTTTCATCGAAAGGATAATGGGGAGGTAAGGATTCTACCTGACAGTTTGAGGCGGGAGTTTCGGACGATCCATAACCGTTCGGTGTACGAGGCCGGCGGGATACGGCCCGACACTCTGGTTGAGCCGCCTGCGCAGAGTGCTCTTGCCGCCGCTCTGATGGACAAAGCGATGTTCTTCAAGTTTGCCAATCGCTATGCCTTAACCCATTCGATGCTTGAGCCGGGATTCACAGTGACCCCCGAGCTGTATCGTGAGTTCAAGGCTTTTGTGCACAGTCGCGGGTTTACCCTCAAGGAGGAAGCGCGCCAACGACTTGAGGATGTCAAACAGGCGGCCGGGAAAGCGGGATACGGAAAGGACGTTCTCGATCACATTCAACGGCTGGAGCAGCTCATAGAGCGTGAGCAGGAGCGGGCGTTTGAACGGCATGAAGAGGAGGTCAAGCGTTTGCTTGCGCTGGAGATCATCGGCAGGATTGCAGGCGAACGACAGCAAATCGTGGCATCCCTCAAGGACGATCCCCAGCTGGCTGTTGCTGTAAATCTGGTCAAGGGTCGAAGGATGTACAACCAGATCCTTTCGGGAACGGGCCGTTAGCGAAACGTACTGCGGCGGGGGGACGATGAGGGGTTCCGGAGGCACTTCTCTACAGCGCCCGCCAGTTCATCAAAATCCGTCCTGCGATTTACAAAATCCAGCCCTTCCGTGCGGACAACCAGCAAAGACCCCAGGTTGTAACGTCCGATCCATTCCTCATAGTGTCCGTTCAGGAGCTCGAGGTACTCCCTCTTGATGCTCTGTTCATAGGTCCTCCCCCGCCGGGCAATCTGTTCCAGCAGAACATCGACGGAACATTGCAGATAGATCATGAGATCGGGGGGCTTGAGGTATTCCATCATGACCCTGAAGAGCGACACGTAATTCTCGTAATCCCTCCGCTCCATGTTCCCCATTTCAAAGAGGTTTCTCGCGAAAATCTCGGCGTCCTCATAAATTGAACGGTCCTGAATGACAGACCGCCCGGACTCAATCATCTGTTTATGGTTCTTGAAGCGGTTGGCGAGAAAGTACATCTGGAGATGAAAGGACCACCGTTTCATGTCGGCGTAGAAGTCTGCAAGGTAAGGATTATCATCGACGGATTCGAAGAAGGGGACCCAGCCGAACCGGTCGGCGAGGAGGCGTGTGAGGGATGACTTGCCGGCGCCGATGTTTCCGGCAACGGCGACAAACACAGGAGTCTGGGTGCGCATGATCCGTGAAGTGAATATATCGGGTTGAGGGAAGAGAAGCAACCGTTCTTATTCGAGAGCGGAGATGAGCAGTCGGAGTCCTTCCATGATGCGCGGTCCGGGGCGGCTGATGAGGTTGGTATCGAGGATGATCACACGCCCGTTGCGGACGGCGTCGAGGGTGTTCCATTCCGGGTAGGCCTCGATGACTTCGCGGGGGTCCGAGGCAACATCATCCAGGACGATGAGTACATCCGGATTCGTCTGAAGAAGATGTTCGCGACTGAGGAGAGGATAAGCGGAAGCCGTCCCTGCCGCGACGTTGGTTGCATTGGCCAGTCTGAGGAGATCGTCGATAAACGATCCGGTTCCGGCGCCGATGAGAGGGCGGAGGGAGAGGAGGATCAGTACGGAGCGCGGAGCGCGCGCTTGTGCGCGTGCCATCAGGTCGTGCTGGGTCTGCCGCAAAGCAATGATCAGGGAATCTGCGCGATCCTGCGTACCGGTCAATGATCCGATACGATCGATCGATGCGTAGATGCCCTCCACCGTGGAGGGATCCGTTGCCACTACCGTAAGACCGAGGGACAGGAGTTTGTCGTGGTCCGCTCTCGAGTTGCCTGCGACGGTCATGAGGACAAGATCGGGCTTGAGTTCCGCGATCGTTTCAAAGCTCGGGGTTGTTATTCCGCCCACGCGAGCCTTGGTTTTCGCACGGGGCGGATAGTCACAGAAGTCGGTCACGCCGACAACGCTGTTGTCGAGTCCGAGAGCAAAAAGGATTTCTGTGAGGTTCGGAGCAAGGGAGACGATTCGCGTAGCCGGTGTAGCTGGAGGATTCGGGGGAGAGTCCTGTCGTCCGCAGGCGAGCAAAAGAGCGGTCAACAAAAAAGGGGAGACCCGGGGCCTCCCCTTTGAATCAGGAACACGGATGGTCATTTGAAGGCATCGACGGCTTTCGCCACGGATTCGTGATGGTCGAAGACGGTGATGAGTTTTGTGACGATGAGAAGGCTCTCGATCTTTTCCGATGCTCTGGCCAGTTTCATATCTCCTCCGGCATTCCGCATCGTGGTTAACGCCCTAATGAGCATGCCGAGGCCGGAACTGTTCATGAACTTGACATCCCCGAGGTCCACGACAACCCTGTTCTTACCGCCTGAAACAAGCTTGTGCAATTCTTCGTTCAGCTCGGTGGCATCCGGTCCCCCCATCACATTCCCGTTCAGCTCGATGACCGTAACGCCCTTGAATTCTTTCGTCTTGAATTTCATAAGGACACTCTCCTTCTGAATGAATTACTTCGTTCGGATGCCTTTTTTTGCTTTACGAAGATTCCAATCGAGCACAATGGCACTTGCAATATAAATTGAAGAATACGTACCTGCAATTGTCCCCATCGTGAGTGTAAAGGCAAAGCCGCGCGTGACTTCACCCCCGGCAAAGAGCAGTACCAGAAGGACGAGGAGAACGGTTCCCTGCGTGATGAGGGTCCGACTGAGGGTATCGTTGAGGCTCCGATTCATGACTTCCAGGAGCGACATGGTTCTGTAGATCTTCAGATTTTCCCTGATGCGGTCGAACACGACGACCGTGTCGTTCACCGAGATACCGACAAGTGTGAGGAATGCGGCTACGACTTCTTGGGTGATTTCAAAATTGAACCAGGGGATCAGGCCGTCCAGCAGTGTCAAGGCACTCAGGGCCACAAGAACATCGTGAAACACGGCGATGACCGCGCCAAAGCCATAGACAAATTTGAACCGGATTCCGATGTAACCCAGCATAACCACGAGGGAGGCGGCCACGGCATACAAAGCGTCGGTCCGGAGTTCCTTGCCGATTTTCGGACTGATCTTGTATTGCTTGAGAACTTCCATTCTCTTTTCGGGAAATGCCCGGGTGAGGGCGGACTTGATTCGATCGCCCACCGCGGTTCCTTCTGCCTGCTCAACCGTACGGACCAGGATTGTCTCGCCCAGACCATAGACTTTGATTTCACTCTGTGCGAGACCAACGGTTGCGAGAGCATCGCGGATGTCTCCGATTGCCGGCCGTTGATCAAACTCAATGAGGACCTCGGTGCCTCCTCGGAAGTCGATGCCGAAGTCAATGCCTTTCACCGCGAGCGAGATCATCCCGGCCACAATCACGGCAAAGGAGAGGGCATACAGCACCTTCCGGGGGCCCAGAAAGTCAAAATTTGTTTTTTTGAAGAATTGCATTTCGGTGATCGAACTCCTTCCTCAGCCAATACTGGGGATCATGCCGCGTTCGGTCATGAGGTCGAAAACAACGCGTGTGATGACAATGGCGCTGAACATGCTGGCGACGATTCCGATCATCAGGGTCAGAGCGAATCCCTGAACCGGGCCCGTTCCGAACTGATACAGAATCAATCCGGTCAGAAACGTTGTGATATTCGAATCCACGATGGCGCTCAGAGCTTTGGAATAGCCGGCGTCCACGACGGCCTTGATCGTTTTTCCTCCCGCAAGCTCCTCCCTCATCCGTTCATAAATGAGAACGTTGGCGTCCACGGCCATTCCAATTGTCAGAATGATCCCTGCGATGCCGGGGAGCGTCAGCGTGGCCTGGAATCCCGCCATGACGCCAAGGATAAACAACAGATTGAAGAACAGAGCGAGGTCTGCCACAAAGCCTGCCGTGCGATAGTACACGACCATGAACAACACGGTGAGACCGAAAGCAATGAGGGTGGCGGAGAGACCCGAACGGATCGAGTCTTCGCCGAGGGAGGGTCCGACACTCCTCTGTTCAATAATGGCGACAGGTGCCGGCAGAGCTCCGGCCTTCAGGACGATCTCGAGCAGACGTGCCTCTTCGGGAGAATCCATTCCTGTAATGCGTGATTGACCTCCGCTGATTTTTTCCTGGATGACCGGGGCGGAAAAAATGGCATTGTCGAGGGATACGGCGACGCGCTTGCCGACATTGGCGCCGGTGAGACGGGACCATTCGCGGGAACCTTCGGCGTTCATTTCCATGTTGACGACCGGCCGATTGTCCTGCGGATCGACGCTTGCGCGGGCGTTCACAATCACTCCTCCGGTCAACACAGGCTGAGGCCGCACGGCAAAGAGCGTATAGTATCGCGTGCCGGTGGACCTGTCTTCAAATGTTTTGGCCGACCAGCGAAACTCAAAGTCGTTCGGCATCAATCGGCGGATCTCCGGACGTTCAAGCAGGGAGCGGACCCGTTCTCGGTTCTTTTCGGCCACGTAACCGTCGCCGCTTCCCCTTTGATCGGGAAGAACATACGTGAAAAACGGGTGATCCCGTCGAAACTGTGCTTCTTCCGTCGTATCCTGTGTCGTCTCTGTTCCCCCCAGAAGTTCGGTGAGTGCGTCTCTCGGTTGTTGCTGCGGCGACGACGGAGTCCCTGTGGTATCCTTTTCGCCCTTGCCCGAGAGGTAGCGGTCAATCGATTCCATGACCTTGTAGGTGATATCGGGGTCCCGGAGCATGAGGAACTCGAGCTTTGCTGTTCCCTGGAGGAGACGCCTCACTTCCGCCTCATCCTTGACGCCCGGAAGTTCGACGATAATCCGCCTTCCGCCCTGCTTCTGGATGGTCGGTTCCGTGAGGCCGTATTGATCGACACGATTCCTTACGATTTCAACAGCCCGGTCGATTGCTTTCCGGGACTCGTCCTCGAGGTACGTCGTCACTGTGGCGTCATCATCACGGATGTTCAGATAATACCTGCTCATCCGGATTCCGCGGTTCTGAAATTCGGCCGCGAAGGCAGGAATAATGTCGATCTCTGTGCCTGAGGCTTCCGTGCGGAGTGTATTGAGGATGGCGAGGAAATTCTCATCCTTGTTCTTTGCGAGATCCTCCAACAGTTTCAGGACGTCAACTTCCAGGACCACACGCATGCCGCCCTGAAGATCCAGTCCCAGTTTCATGCGCTTGAGACGGGCCTCCAAGATGGCATCCTGATTCTGCTCGACGTACGCAACGCTATCCTCGGGGGAAAGAGAGGCGAGTTTTTGGCGGAAGGTGTAGTCTTGGTACGTGGGCCACAGAAAGTAGACCGAAAGGATCACCGCGGCGCCGATAAGAACAAGTTTCGAGAGTTGATTTCTCACAAACGATCTCCGGATCTGAAACGTACTCTTCGCTTGTCCGTCACGATGAACACCGACGGAACGCTGGGAATGAAATGAGAGGACGGGGCAAGGAGAGTTGCATGGAAGAAACGAGAAAAAATATACGTCAATGTGGCGGGAAAGTCAATAAAAAACGTTGCTTTTCAGCCAATCCGGGCCTATATTTCTATTTATCTTCTGCATGAAAAATCCGAGGAATCCGAGGCCGTTATGCCGTTGATGTCACAGATCCGTAATAACCTGGGCAAGCTGTTCGCCGTTTTTGCGTTCATCTTTATCGCGTATATCATGCTGGATTGGGGGATGGAGCTTACGACGCTTCGTCGCGGAGGAACGGGGGACACGGTCGGTGAGGTCAACGGGGATAAAATCAGCTACAGGGAGTTCTCCGAAGTCTATCGGCGCGCAGTGGAGGCTCAACGGGCGCAATCAGGGCAGGAACCGGACCCGGAGCTCGAGCGGCAAATCCGCTCACAAGTGTGGAACACCCTCGTCAGCCAGCTCCTGATCAATCAGGAGATTGAACGGATCGGGATTACAGTGACGGATGCGGAAATCGTCAACCTTGTCCATGGTCCGAACCCCCCGGAGGAGCTTGTGTCGATGTTTCGGGATTCCACGGGCACGTTTAACCGGGCGGCGTACGACCGGGCAATTGCGGACCCCCAGAACCGGAACGCGTGGTTGGAAGTGGAACGGCGGTTGAGAGAGCAATTGCGACAACAAAAGTTGCAGAGCCTCCTTTTGGCTACGGTACGTGTGAGCGACGCGGAACTGCGCCAGCGGTTTGCCGAGAGAACTGTGACCATGGAAGCCCTCTACGCCCTGTTCGATCCATCAACGATGGTGCCTGATTCCCTGGTGGAAGTGACCGAGGCTGACATTGAACGGTATTACAGGGAGCACCAGGAGGAATTCAAGGTTCGCCCGGCCCGCAAGCTGAGCTACGTCATGTTTTCCCTTGCTCCGTCCACCGAAGACACGGCCGATGTTGTGGCTGAATTAGAGCGACTGAAGCGAGAGGCCCTGTCCGGAGCTGATTTTCTCGAGCTTGCAAGGACCTCTTCGGAAATCCCCGCCACCGAGGCGTTCTATAAGCCCTCGGAGCTCAGCCGTGCAAAGGCGGATGTCTTCTCTGCGAAGGCAGGCGATCTGATCGGTCCTCTGCGGGATTTTGACGGTTTTCATCTCATCAAGGTAACCAACACTCGTCGTGGCTCGGAAACCTTTGTCCGTGCCGCGCACATTCTGGTACCGGTTGGTGCGGATTCTGCGGCATCGCTCCGCCAGGCCCGTGAATTGCTGAGCAGAATTCGGGCAGGAGAAGATTTTGCAGCGCTTGCGCGGCAACACGGCACGGATGGTTCGGCTCCCGAGGGAGGGGACTTGGGTTGGGGGAGCAGAACGACGTGGGTGAAGCCGTTTGCAGATGCCGTCTTTCGGGCGAATGTGGGCGAAGTTCTTGGACCCGTACGCACTCAGTTCGGCTATCATGTGATCAAGGTGCTCGATCGCACCAATAAGGAAGTGGAGCTTACCGACCTTGCGATCCGTGTGAAAGCAAGTTCCCAGTCCATTGACCGGGCATACCAGCAAGCACAGGATTTTGTCTACCTTGCAGGGGAGGAGGGATTTGAGAACGCGGCACGCAACAGCTCCGTTCAGATTCGCGAGACGCCGGAGTTCACCAAAGGGGGTGCGATTCCTCAGATCGGCTTCAACGATGCCGTGATGAACTTCGCATTTTCTGCCTCCGTGGGTGATATCAGTGAGCCAATCGGGATGAGTGCGGGAGTGGGTGTGTTCAGACTCAGCGGCATCCGGGAGGAGGGGGTGCGGCCTCTGGCCGACGTGAAGAACATCACCCGGTCGATGGTTGTTCGTGAGAGAAAGATGGAGAAGGTCCGTGAGCGCGCGCGGGCAGTCCATGCTGCGATCCCGCGGGGCGGAAGTCTTCGCATGGTTGCGGCTTCGTTTCCGGATGTGACGGTCCGATCGACGGGACCTTTCAAGGCGAGCGAACCGCCGACATCGATCGGACGGGACCTTGCCTTCATCGGCATGGCGGAATCATTGGAACCTGGTCAGGTCTCGCCGCCGTTCCGGGGTGCGCGCGGGTACTACATCATGGAAATGACGTCCAAGACGCCCTTGGATTCGACGCAATACGCCTCCCGACGCGATGACCTGATGCGGGAACTCCTTCAGGAGAAGCGCACCAGATTTTCACAGGATTGGGTGGCTGTTCTGCGCGAACGAGCGGAGATTGCCGATTATCGTGATCGATTCTTTCGCTGAACGGGTATGACATGGTTCGGAGATGCGCGCTGACGGCGGTGGCACTGGCATTAGGGCTTTCCCCAGCAGGCGCACAAACGGCAGAATGGGGAGTGGCAGTGGCGGCACGCGGACTGTTGATTACCACCTCCAAACTTTATCCCAACCCCAACAATCCTTCCTTTGAGCTTCGCACGGTCACGACGCCGTTCACCGGTGTTCTGGGCCTCGGGGGAGAAATCATTGTCCACCCTCTCAACGCCAGCTTCCATTTTTCCCTGAGCGTTGAATACCTCTCCCAGGTGAAATCAGAAATGCGTCTCGATGGGTCGGTCAATCCCCCCCGTCGCCTGCCGGTGGATGAGGGGTATTCGATGATTCCGATCGAAGTGGGAGGGCAGGTCTATGTTCCTCTCGGATCCCGCTTGTGGAGGGTGTCGATGGGCGGAGGGGTTGGAATGTATGTGACCCAGCGTGTCTATTCCGTGGCAGGGGTGTCCGCTGACGCCGTGGGGAACAGGACGGGTTTCGGCATTCATGTTTCCGTGAACATGGAATACGCGGCCATGCCCGGGGTTGCGGTTGTCGCCGGATTGAAGTTCCGTGATCCGGAGGTGGATGTTCGGAACAGATTTCGTGTTTCCTCAGTATCGTACGGGGGGCAAGTAATCCAGCTTCAGCAGGGGGACATCCCTGCGAGAATCAATGTCGACGGAATGACGATTTCCGCGGGGGTGCGGTTCGACATTCTCTAAGGGCAGGGACTTCTGCCTGCGCGCGTCGCCTTCACGCCAGCATGTCCGATCAAGAACGCCAACGCTCACTGATTTACCTTGCAGGCTTCATGGGAAGCGGGAAAAGCACTATTGGGCCCATTCTTGCCAATACCCTCGGATTTCCGTTTGTCGATGTGGATGAACTCATCCAGGAAAAGGCGGGAAGGAGCATCAATGCGATCTTCAGCGACATGGGTGAGCAGGGGTTCCGATCCCTTGAACGGGAGGTTCTGAAGGACATCGCGTCGATGGAGAATGGCGTTGTGTCCCTTGGGGGAGGAACGCTGACCAATGAAGAGAATTTCAGAATGATTCGCGAACGGGGATGGATTGTTTACCTTCGAGTGTCCCCCGAAGAGGCAATGCGGCGATTGCGGAGCAAAGTCGATCGGCCGCTTCTCCAGGATTCCGGCGGGAACCGTTTGGACGAAAGCGCCCTCAGACAAAAGATCGAAGAATTGATGAGGCGGCGCGAAGAATTCTATAAACGGGCCGATGTGATTGTGACTGCGGAGCAAAAGAAAATCGGCATCACCGTCGATGAAATCGTGAAAAACCTCCGTCCCCTTCTGCATATCTGAATCCAAAGCCCTGTGCCCGAGAAGACCATTACCGTTGAGTTGGGAGACCGCTCCTACCCCGTGTACGTCGGGAACGGGCTCCTTCGGTCCCTTCCCCGCCTGCTGAACGACCACTCCGTGTCAGGACCCATCGTTGTCGTCTGCGACAGGAATGTGGCACGGCTCCACTACCCGGCTGTTGAGCGGTTATTAACGTCTTCGGGGTATTCCGTTGTCCCTGTGATTCTTCCGCCGGGGGAAAGGTACAAAAACCTCGGCACGGCTGGCCGAATCTATACACGGATGCTTCGCGCCGGCATTGGCAGGTCTGCAACCGTTCTGGCAGTGGGCGGCGGGGTCATCGGCGATCTCGCCGGATTCGTTGCCGCAACGTATCAGCGCGGGTTGACGTTGGTTCACTGTCCGACGACTCTCCTTGCGCAGGTGGATAGTTCCATTGGAGGAAAGACAGGGGTCAATCACGCCTTGGGGAAGAACATGATCGGAGCCTTCTATCAGCCGCGGTGCGTGATTGCCGACAACAACATGCTCAGAACGCTTCCGCACCGCGAGGTTGTCTGCGGTCTTGGCGAAATCGTGAAGTACGGCATCATTCTCGATGAAGAACTCTTTTCCTGGATTGAATCCGGACTCAAGAATCTCCTCGACCTGGATCCCTCCACACTCTTTCGCATCGTTTCCCGCTGTGTGGAACTTAAATCCCAGCTTGTTTCACGGGATGAACGCGAAGCCGGGGAACGGGTTGTTCTGAATTGCGGCCACACTATCGGGCACGCGCTTGAGGCAGAGGGCGGCTACCGGTTGTTGAAACACGGAGAGGCCGTGCTTCTGGGCCTCGCGGCGGAAAGTCACCTCGCCGTACGCCTGAACCTTTTGTCGCAGGATTCCTTCGAACGCATCACCAGCCTGATTGGGAGGGTGCCGCTGAAGGTGGGGCTACGAAGAATCAACAAGAAGAAGGCTCTCTCTTTTATCGGCCGGGATAAAAAGGGCCGGCTCGGCAGGAATCGATTCGTTCTCCCGGTTCGTATCGGTCAGACATCCGTTGTTGAAGACATTCCTCGGGAGATGGTTGGAGAGGCGCTTGATGTGGCGCTGGCATTGGCCCGAAGCGGTTCCGGAAGGGCGAAGAAACTCTGAAGGTAAGGGGGGACTACCAGTGAATCTTGCTGGGGGTTTGCTGTTCCTCGTTCCAGTGAATGCTGGTGTGTTTGTCGCAGAGGCTGAGGGGATACTTTGCGTTGAAGATCTCCTCCATCTTGTTGGGGCACCATTCACGCGCCTTCTTTTTCGTCTCTACGCATATCGTGTCATTCACGACGCCGTCCGGACGCTGAAAATACTCCAGCTTCATTCCAATGTCGGGGTCTTCGTAGGTGTATTTCATGAATCGAGCCCAGATGGGCGCGGCAGCGCGGCCGCCCTGACCTTCTGCATAGCCGAACTTGATCCTGTTGTCGTCAAAACCCACCCAGACGCCTGCCGAGAGCTGGGGCGTAAATCCCACGAACCAGGCGTCGCCATAGTCGTTGGTCGTGCCGGTTTTTCCCGCCGCCGGATAGTGGTAGTATCCCCGCACGCGTCGGGCGGTACCCTCATTGACCACTCCCTCAAGCAAATCCGTCATAATGTAGGCGGTTTCCCGGCTCAACGCCTCGCGCTTCTCGGGGAAATTCTGCTCGATGACGTTTCCATCCTTGTCTTCAATGCGGAGAATGGCAATCGGTTCCACCAGCACGCCCTCGTTCGCGAACACGCCGTAGGCTGTCGTGAGTTCGAGTGGGGAAACTTCCACTGATCCGAGCGCAATCGATGGATACGGCCGGATCTTCGATCGAATCCCCATGCGTTTCGCGTACTCAACAACCTGTTCAGGCGGCGCCAGGGTGAGGATCGCTCGGACGGCGATGAGGTTGATCGATTTCTTCAGGCCTTCACGCAAGGTATAGTATCCGCCGAAGTCGCCGTCGTAGTTCGAGGGGGTCCACCGCGTTCCGTCCGGCATGGGAATGGTAACCGGCTGGTTCATCAGTTCCGTGGCCACGGAGTAACCGTTGTCGACCGCGACGGTGTACACAAAAGGCTTGAACGCGGATCCAGGCTGGCGGCGAATCTGAGTCACATGGTTTAGTCCGTACTTGAACTGCCGGAAGTTGGTGCCGCCGACCATGGCCAGGATATGGCCGTCATGGGGGTTAAGGACGACGAATCCCACCTCGATGGTCCGTGCCAGAACGCGGACGGAATCCACGAACGCCGAATCGGCCCGCAGAGAGGCGGCAATGCTATCCCTCGCCTCCGGGGTCTTGGCGCGCTTGTAGGCATCCGTTTCCGTGATGTACTTCTCGATGTTTCCGGCGAGGATCTCCGGATAGGCGTTCCAGTTCCAGAGGGTGTCCCACTTTGCCTGGAATTCCTTCATATGTTCCTCCACGGCACGGTTGGCATGCCGCTGCATGCGTGCATCGAGCGTTGTGTACACCTTCAATCCATCGCGAAGGATGTTGAAGCCATACGTTCGGGATTTTTGCACGAGCTGTTGGCGGATCCATTCAACGAAATGAGGGGCGATCCCCTGTCGAAGCTCCGGATCGGGAAAGTGGAAACTCAACGTGTCCGACCGTATCCGCAGGGCGTCCTCATTGCTGATCACGTCATCGTTGACCATCTGGTTGATGACGATGTCTCTTCGCACAAGGGCGCGGTCGAGGTGTTGGATCGGATCGTAGTACGTCGGCCCCTTGAGCATTCCGATCAAAAGAGTGTACTCCGCAGGATGGAGTTCCTTGGCGCGTTTCTTGAAGTACACCTGAGCCGCCGATTCAATGCCGTACGCCGATCGCCCAAAATACGATTCATTCAGGTAGAGCTGGAGGATTTCCTTTTTCGTGAAATTGCGCTCGATCTGAACGGAGGTGATAAACTCGCGTATCTTTCGGGTGATCTTGTCGAAGAGAGATTCCTCGGTGCCCTTGAGCTTGTAGAGGTTCCTGGCCAGCTGTTGCGTGATTGTACTGGCGCCTGCCTGCCGGAGAGTCACGAGATTGATCGCCATCTGGCGGATGAATCGCGAAGCGTTCACGCCCCAGTGTTCATAGAACTGTTTGTCTTCAGTGGCAATGAGCGCCTCAACCAATCCGGGCGGGAGCTGATCCAGTGTGACGGGTGTCCGGTTCTTCACGGAGAACTGATCCAGCACCTCCCCGTCGGCCGAATAGATCTTGGTGGAGATCTCCAGGTGCGGATTCTCCAGCTGTTCTAGGGAGGGGAGGCCGTCGATGATGTGGTAGCCGTACCATCCGCCGAAGCCGATGAGCAGAACAAGAAGCGTTGCGGCGATACGTTTGTTCCGCCGAATCCAACCGCTCCCTGCGTTCAGAATTGACCGACGAAACTGGGGGTCGGTGAAGTACCGCTCCATGGCTTTCGAACTGTATTGTTTCCGCTCAGCCATTGTCCTTCTTCCAGTGCTTCAGGGAAAGCGTACGACCGTCAAACACGGCATACGTGTTCTCGTTCATCCAATCCCCGAGATTGACATATACGCCTCCTGGCAACTGCTTAGAGGCGGATTCGTGATGGTGCCCCATGACCACAAAATCGAATCCATTCCGCAATTTGGCTGCCGCGAAATCGGTCATGTCCTGGTCTTCGTAGGTCCTCTTGGCAGTGTACTGCCGGCTCGTACCGGATGACCAACGGGCAATCGCGCCCGAGAGATCGGGATGTACCAGCGAGAACAGCCAAATGTTGAATCGGTTTCGGAGAATGCGCTTGAGGAATCGATATCCTCGGTCGTCCTTGACGAGTCCATCCCCGTGATGAATGTAGAAACGTTTTCCGAGGATGATTCGTTCGATCGGGTCGCGCTCTACCTCGACGCCAAGTTCACGGGGAAAATAATCGCGGTGCCAGTAATCGTGATTGCCGGCAACGAGAGTGATCCTGATTCCGGCGTCAGCCAATTCCGCCAGGGTAGCCAGCAGGCGAACGTATCCCTTGGGAACCACACTGCGGTACTCAAACCAATAGTCAAACAGATCACCGACAATGAACACTTCCTCCGCATCCTGTTGGACGAATCGAAGGAACTGAATGATCCGCTGTTCCTTAGCCCGGTCTTCCTCGGGCGGCCCGATTCCCAGGTGCGCGTCGGAAAAGAAGTACACTTTCTCCTTGCGCGCTGTCACGTTGCGGCGTCGGATTGATTTGCGTCGTGTAGTCATAAATCCGGGGGGGACCAGAGGAGGACCGGATATCCGGCGAACATGTGACTAATTACCGCAAAATTGAAAGGAAAAGCAAGGGGAGCGTCAGGAGTGGACCTTAGACAATCATCCGGAAGTAGGCGAGATACACGAATGCATTGATCAAGGTCAGCGGCAGTCCAATCCTGAAAAACTCCGCATAGCTCATCCCCTCCCACCCTCGCTTCTCGGCAGACTGGAGAACGATTATGTTGCTTGCTGCTCCCATGATGGTGAGGTTTCCGGCTATAGTGCTTCCTCCGGCGAGCGCCATCAATCCCGGGATGAGAATACCCGAGGAAAGGAGGAGCGGTTGATAGAGTGCGACAAGAGGTACATTGGAGATAATTTGGCTCAAGACGATGCCGATGAGAAGGATGGCTTCGATCGAAGTCAGGGAGGCGGAGGCATTCCGGACCATGTTCTGAAAGGTCCCGGTATTCCAGACGCTTTGCATGAGGATGAACATTGCGGCAAAGAATGCCATCGTCGGCCAGTCGATGCGTTTCAAGAGTGCCCATCGGCGGGGAGCGGCGACAAGTATCGGCAGGGCAGAGGCTGCGGCGATGTGGGTGAGGCGCAGCTCAGCCTGGATCGAAAATATTCCAAGGAGAATTTTCACAACAATCAGGACAAGCATGAGCTGGAGGGAGATCCTCGCAAGAACGGCGAGACGGTGATTCTTGATCGGTTCCTGGGAATGACGAAGCATGCCGTCATGAAACTCATCCGAGTGGTGGCGCCTGATCAGAAGATAGACCGCTCCAAGGTTCACAACGGTGGGAATGAAGAGCCAGGCGAGGAAGGTGATGAAGGGATTGGGAATCGGGCTGTGGAGGGCGATGTAGAGATTCTGCGGGTTGCCGATGGGACTGGGGACACTGCCGATGGTGATGGAAAACATCAGGGCGAGGAGCAGTGGTTTGGGCGAGATGTTGTGACGCTTTGCCAGCAGAAGCATAACCGGCGTTCCCACGATCGCAAGCGTGTCGTTCATCAGCAGGGCAGAGGCGGCGGCGGACCCTCCGATGACCACAGCGAGGAGAGAGTTCATGGTTCCGGCCCGCTTGAAGATCGCATACGAGAGATGTGCGAGATAACCGCTTTCTTCAAGCGCTTGCCCGATGACAAACGTGCAGAACAGAAAAATCATGATGTCGGGGTCAATGGCGCGCAATGCGTCTGGAAGGGAAATTTCCCCTGTGATGATCACCACACAGGCCCCGGCGCCCATGATGTGCCAGACGGAAAGAGTGATTGTCCCGATCCGGCGAACGGCAATGAGAAGGAGAACAAGAAGAAGAACAACAAGGGAAAGGCTCATGGATTCGCTGTGGCCACGAAAATTAGAAGATATTCTCCCGATCTGCAACCCGGCGGTGTTTTGACTCTAGGATTTTTTTGGTATATTTTTTTAATGGTCAATCGCCTGTCAACGCCCTTTCCCCCCTTCCTTTCCCTTCTTCTGCTTTTCCTGCTGGCAGGGTGTGTTCAGCAGCTTGCTATCCGGACCATGGCCGACATTATGCAGTACGGGTTCGATGCGTATTATCAGGAAGAAGATCTTGAATTTGCCCGCGAAGGCCTCGCCGGGAACATCAAAATCATCGAGGCCTTGATCAAGGGTGACCCGGAAAATGAGGAACTCCTCCTCCTCGCCTCACAGGGCTACAGCGCCTATGCACTTGGGTTCATGGAGGATGACAGCGTCGAACGTGCACGGGTGTTTTACCTGCGGGGCATGACGTACGGCAAGCGTGCTCTTGGCCGCCACAAGGAGTTGATAGAGTCGATGGGACGGGACCTGCACGCCATGCAAGAAGCCCTGAAGACCATGGATGCAGAGGATGTCCCGGCTGTTTTCTGGACCGCTTTTGCGTGGGGTGGGTACATCAACATCAGCCGCGACGACCTTTCTGCTTTCGCGGACCTCCCGCAAGTCATCGCCATGATGGAATTTGTTGCAGAGAAGGACCCCGGCTATTATTACGGCGGCGCGTACATGTTTCTCGGGGCTTTGGAAGGATCTGTTCCGCCGGTTCTGGGAGGGCGTCCGGAGAAGGCAAAGGAGTATTTCGAAAAGGCTCTTGCGGTGAGCGAAGGCAGGTTTCTGATGAGCTATGTGTACTTTGCCCGGACCTATGCCGTTCAAATGCTGGATGAAGAACTGTTCGATCGCTGCTTGAAGGCTGTTGAGGAGGCCTCTCCGGACATTCTCCCCGAGGCGCGTCTTCCGAATGCAATTGCCAAAGAGAAAGCCCGTCGATTGCGGGAACGCAAGGCGGAGTTGTTTTGATGATGGGTGGTACGATGTCAAAGGAGCATGGAATGCGAGGAATGCGGATCTTGCTGTTTACGGCGCTGGTTTGCGGCGCGGCCTCTGCACAGGAGCATACGATCAAGTTTGCCACGGTTGCTCCGGAGGGGACGGCATGGATGAATGTCATGAGGGACTTCGAAAAGGCCGTCAAGGAGGCGACGGGCGGGCGGGTAGGCTTCCGGATCTACCCCGGCGCCACACAGGGTGATGAGAGGGTAGTTCTCCGAAAGATTCGCGCAGGCCAGCTGCATGCCGGAGGATTCACGGGCGTTGCCATGGGGGAGATTGCTTCAAAAGTGAGGATACTGGATTCTCCGTTCCTGTTCGAGAATTATCGGGAAGTCGACCATATTCTGGAGAAATTTGATTCCGAATTCCGGCAGGCGTTCCTTGAGGGCGGGTATGTCCTCCTTGGCTGGGCGGAGGTCGGCTTCGTCTATGTGTTCACGAATTCCCCAATCAGCGGGCCTGAGGATCTTCACAGCCTCAAAATGTGGTCCTGGGAGGGGGATCCCATTGCAGAGGCCCTGTTCCGCGAATTCAATATTTCGCCGATTCCTTTGGCCATGCCCGACGTTATGACCTCTCTGCAGACCGGGTTGATCGACGCTTTCTATTCGCCGCCGTACGCCGCGCTGATGCTTCAGTGGTACACGAGGGCGAAGTTCATGATCGACGTTCGGCTTTCCGATGCCGCCGGTGCCGTGCTGATCTCCCGCAGGGTCTTTGACAAACTCCCGCCGGACATCCAAACGATCATGCTGGATCTTGGGAAACAGCATTTCCGGAGGCTGACTGAAATCAGCAGGGAGCAGAACGCTTCGGCTCTTGAAGAGATGAAGAAGCGAGGCCTGAAGGTGATCAAGCCGAAGGAGGAGGATTATAAGGAGTACAAGGAAATGTCGGCCGTTGTTCGGCGCAAGTTGGTTGGGAGTGTCTATACCGAGGATTTCCTGAAACGCGTGGAGCAGGCGCTTGAGGAATTCCGCAGGAACAGCAAAGCTTCGCCATGAAGGTTCTTCGTTGGTGCGATGAGAGCTTGGGACGGCTGGAGGGCGTTCTCTTGATCATTTTGCTCTCCATGATGGTGCTCCTCGCGTTCGTCCAGGTCATTCTGAGGAATGTGTTCTCGGAGTCGCTGATCTGGGGCGAAATCTTGCTGAGGCACCTGGTGCTATGGATCGGTTTTCTCGGTGCCGCCCGTGCCACGGGGGAGGACAGGCACATCAGCATTGACGCCTTTGCGAGGTTTCTTCCCGCCCGTGCCCGTGCCATCGTCCGCGTCATCACCAATGCGTTTGCCATCACCGTTTGTTACTTTCTCCTTCGCGCATCCCTGACGTTCATCGGCGATGAGGTTGATTTCGGCAGTGTGGTCTACGGAGAAGTCCCTTCCTGGTATTCCCAGATGATCATTCCTGTCGGATTTGGACTCATGATGATTCATTTTGCGGTCCGGATTGCCGCAGGCATTTACGAACTACGGGCGGGGGCGCCGCAGGAATGAATACCTGGGTCGTCGTTGTCGTTCTTGCTCTCCTCGCTCTTCTCGGCGCTCCTCTGTTCAGTATCATCGGCGGGATCGCACTCTATGCCTTCGATCAGGAGGGCATAGATACTTCCTCGGTGATCATCGAGTTGTACCGGATTGCGGAGACACCAACGCTGATTGCCATCCCGCTGTTCACCTTTGCGGGATACCTGCTTGCAGAGAGCAAGTCGCCTCAGCGGCTTGTGACGCTCGCGCGGGCCATGTTTGGCTGGATTCCGGGCGGTCTTGCAATCGTGGTTCTGGTCACGTGTGCCTTCTTCACGGCCTTCACCGGGGCTTCGGGCGTGACCATCGTTGCCCTCGGCGGCATCACCCTTCCGATCCTGATGAAAGAGATGTACCCGGAACGGTTTTCGCTGGGGTTGGTGACTGCCTCCGGAAGCATCGGATTGCTGTTTCCCCCCAGCCTGCCGATCATTCTCTACGGCATCATTGCGGAAGTGAGCATTGACCAGCTCTTTGTTGCGGGCTTTTTGCCGGGGATCCTCCTTGTGTCATTCGTCGGACTTTACAGCGTGCGTGTCGGCGTCCGTACCCGCGTGCCGCGGGTGGAATTCTCCTGGTCCAGCCTTGGTGCGGCCCTGAAAGGCGCAGCCTGGGAACTTCCGATTCCGTTCATCATCATTGGCGGTATCTATGGCGGTGCCTTCACCGCAACGGAGGCTTCTGCCGTGACCGCGTTCTACGTGCTGATCATGGTCACGTTGTTGTACAGGGATATGAGCCTCTTCAAGGACGTCCCCCGCGTCATGAAGGAAAGCATGGTGTTGGTGGGTGCCATTCTGGCGATTCTGGGAACGGCTTTGGGATTGACAAACTATCTGATTGACAAAGAGGTTCCCCAGCAATTGTTCGAGTTTGTACGGGGGAATGTCGAGAGCAAGGTCGCTTTCCTGCTGATCCTCAATCTCTTTCTCCTCGTTGTCGGGATGATGATGGACATCTTTTCGGCCATCATTGTCGTTGTTCCGCTGATCCTTCCGATCGCACGCGCTTTTCAGGTGGATCCGTTGCATCTGGGAATTATTTTTCTTACTAATCTGGAGATCGGATACCTGACGCCGCCGGTCGGTTTGAATCTTTTTCTCTCCAGCCTGCGATTCAAGAAGTCCATTCTTGAGGTGGCGCGTTCCGTGCTGATCTTCATCGCGATCATGGGGATGGCTCTGTTGATCATCACGTACGTGCCCGATTTGAGCCTCTGGTTGGTGAGTCTTCTCGGAATTCAATAGACGAAGGAGCATCCATGATTCCCAAAACGGTACTTGACGCCCTGAAGGCGCAGATCCAGAAGGAACTGTTCTCGGCCCATACGTATCTGTCGATGTCCGCCCATTTCACCAGCGTGAATCTTCCCGGCTTTGCGCATTGGATGCGGAAGCAGTATGAAGAAGAGACCGGGCATGCCTTGAAAATCTTTGACTACATTCACGAACGGGGGGGGAGGGTTGTCCTGGACGCGATTGAGAAGCCCCAGGCGGACTTCAAGGCTCCGCTGGATGTCATGAACAGGGTTTTGGAGCATGAACGGAGTGTGACCGCATCCATCCATTCCCTGTATGAGCTTGCCGTGAAGGAGAAGGACTATCCGACGCAGATCATGCTGGAGTGGTTCATCAAAGAGCAGGTGGAGGAGGAGAAGAGCGCTGAGGATGTGATCAATATGCTGAAGATGATCGGTGAAGCGCCTGCGGGATTGATCATGCTGGACCGCCAGATGGCTTCACGGGGAAGCTGAAACACGCGAGGGGGTACGTTCAACAGCCCGGCCACGGCCGGGCTTTCTTTTTGTACGGGGTTATTCCTGATCAGCCGGCCCGCCCATCAGGATCGCATACGGCCTGAGCGGATCAATGTTCTCGAAGACGATCTTCACGGTTGCCATAATCGGAACGGCAAGGATCATTCCGAGGACGCCCCAAAGCCATCCCCAAAAAATCAGCGAGACGAGGATCATCAGCGCGCTCAGATTCAAGCGAAACGCCATGAGTTTGGGCTCGACAATGTTCCCCATCACGAACTGCACGCTGGTGAGGAGGATCAGGACCAGGAGCGGCCGGCCGGCGGTGTCGAACTGCAAAAAAGCCAGCGCAATGGGAAAGAGCACGGCGATGATAGAGCCGATGTTCGGAATGAAATTCAGTAGAAACGTGAGGAACGCCCAGACGAGCGGAAAATCAACGCCGGTTGCCCAGAGAATGACGAAGGTCAGCAACGCAGTTCCGAAACTGATGAGGGTCTTGGCAATGAGATACTGCCGGGCACGGGTTTCAATGTTGGTGATCATGTGCGACATCCGGTCCGCCTGATGCGGCGCGAAGGCAAGCCGGATCTTGCTGGCCAGGTCGCCGCTGCCGGACAGAATGAACACCATGAAGAGGAGAATCAGGAACAAGTTTGTGAGGAAGTTCAGAAATGATCCGACGCCCGAGGTAAGGGCTGCGGCGAGGCTGGAGACCTGAAAAGCCCGGCTCCACCCAACCTGTTCAAGATCAATGTCGTACTCGATGGCAACCGTGTTGACCGTGTGAACGATGTTGTCGAGGATCGCGGTCAATTTTCGCTCATATTTTGGCAAGGCGGTGACAAAGGATTCGATACTCGAGGTAATCAAGAGGCCCACGAGGAAAAAAACCAGGGAGAACGTGAGCAGGACAAGAAGAAGAGACAGCGCGGTGGGGATTCCTTTGCGTTTCAGACCGACGACGATGGGACTGAAAATGATTGAGAGGAAGACCGCGATCACGAACGGCAGGAGGACGGACTTCAATTCGAGGAGGATGACTCCCAGGACAAAGATGGTCAGAACCGTCAGGAGAACCAAGGAAACGTTCTGGGCGCCTTCCATGATGGGGAACGCCGACTTTTCCGAGGGCTTCTTCTTCATGGGGACACCAGTCATTTCAGTTACCGCACGATTGGTTATGGCGACGCGGAAGGGCCTTCGACCGGTTTTGTGAGCCAGTCGATGGCTTCCTGGTAGGTGCGGAAGATCCGGACCTCGAACTTGATGTCCTCGGCCAGGAGATCCTTGAAGGATCCGATCATGCGCGCGAGTCCGTAGTCGACCGCCGCCGGCGCCAGCAGGGCCCGCCGCCCGCCCTTCACCGCAAGACCCTCCTGCTGGATTTTCTTGGTGTAGGTGCCGAGTTGTTTCAATTGCGCGGCTGTGAGATTGACCAGAGAAGCCTGCCGGCCGTCCCACAGCACGTTTTCGGGAGCCTCAGTATTCCGATAGAACAATTCGAGTGTTTGAACGAGCTCCTCATAGGTGAGATTTCCCATCGCCGTATGGACGGTAATGTTACGCTCTTTGTCGATGGTTGTATGGATGGGCATCGCGCTCGTTACTGCAAAGGGATGTTAGAGAATTCTCTAAGAAAGGTCAAGGACATCGGGAGGCTCCCTCGTCGGCATGTCACGGCGATGTATCATCCGTTCCAACTTCTCCTTGATATGAGGCCATTCCGAATCCAGGATACTGAAGTACACCGAGTCCCTCACGCGTCCTTCCTGTACGATCATGTGTTTTCGCAAAACGCCTTCCTCGGTAGCTCCGAGACGAAGCAGCGCCCTTCGGGATCGGTGATTCAATGCATCGGTCTTGAATTCTACACGATGGTATTGCATGGTCTCGAAGGCGTGCCGGAGCAGAAGATACTTTGTTTCGGTGTTGACGGCCGTTCTTTGCCAGGGGCGTCCGATCCAAGTCCATCCGATTTCCAGCCTCTTATGCATGGGCTCGATGTTTGCAAAGCGCGTACTCCCGACGATACGCTGCGATAATCGCTCCAGAATTGCGAAAGGGAGAGCTGTGCCCTCGATGTGCCATTGGAGAGCCGTGTGGACATATTTCCGCATGTCTGCTTCGGTTTCGATGCGCACCGTTGCATGCTCCCAGAGGTCGGGATCCAGACCGACGAGACACAATCCTTCCAGGTGATGCATTCCCAGTGGTTCCAGCCGGACATACGTGCCCTCCAGCACCACCGTCTCAAACGGGGCCGCCATCGGTCCGATTATTCCTCGAGCGTGAAGCCGACCTTGATCGTGACCTGCCAATGACTCACGACGCCGTTTTCCACATGTCCGCGTGTCTCCACGACCTGCATCCACCGCATGTTTCTGACGGTCTTTGCAGCGCGGGCAATTGCGTTGTTGATAGCATCTTCGATCGATTTCGGTGATGTACCCGTGAGTTCAAGGTGTTTGTAAACGTGATCTGCCATGATAAGCCTCCTGTACGGTTTCTAGACAAAGTACTCGACAATGAAGGGGAACAGGATGAAGCACACGCCGAGGACAATAATCCCCCACGTTGTGATCAGAAATACCCGCGGATTGTTCTCTCTCGTGAGATCGTTGTACTGCCAGGGAAAACCGATAGGCTTCTTTACCGTGATGGAGTTGCGCCGGAGTGCATACCACCCGCGCGCTACGAGAATGATGCCGACGACAATGCAAATGACCGCTACTTCGGGATTGTAGCGAAGCATCAAAACCTACCGCGTCAAGCGTTTGAGAAGCTGGATCTGTCCGGCGTGATAGACATCGTGGGAAGCGATCCCGCGAAGGATGGCTTCAGTGCTGACCTTGCTTCCACGAGGGGTCCGGCTGAGCGCGGAGGGCGCGAGGGATCGCACCGCTTCGATCATTTCCTTGTGACATCGTTCGAGGAGCCTGAGATCGTCTTTCCATGCCTCTTCGGTGAGGCGCTCCGGGCGATGAAACCAGTTGCTTCCCGCGAGGGGGAAGGAGCCGCGGCGTTCGTTGAGGATACGCCTGCGCACGACGTACTTCCAATACGCACAATGCACAGTGATTTCCCAGATGTTGTGTCTGCCCCGCGCAGGCCGCCGCGCGGCATCCCTGGCGCTCACTCCCCGCAAAGAACCGCGAAGATTCGGCCCATGCCAGGCCTTCCGTGAATAGGACTCATCGATCAACTTCAGCAGAGATTCGAGAACGGCAGATGATCGTTTCAACCCTGCGCCCCTTTGCGGCTGGACCTTGCCTTCTTCCTGTTTCGCGGTCTGCTCTTTCCATAGGTGCCCCGCCAAATCTTGCTCTTGCGTGAACGACGATCGCCTTTACCCATGTGATGCTCCTTGAAGAAAAATGTGAACGTGCTGAGTGGAAAGGAAGAGAACGATGATCACCGTTCCCAATAAAACTTCGGGCGCTGTTTCGAATGATTGCCGATTTCGTTCATGGTTTCCGCGTCGTACAGCCGACCGTTGACCATCACCATCCTGACAGAATCGGAATTTCTGATGTCCTCCAGCGGATTCTTGGCCAGAACCACGAGATCCGCAAGCTTACCTTCTTCGAGCGAACCCAGGTCCTTGTCGAGGCCAAGATACCATGCCCCCCTGAGAGTGGCGCATTGAAGCGCTTCGAGAGCGGTCATTCCGCCCTGCTGTAACATCCAGAGCTCCCAGTGGGCGCCGAGCCCCTGGAGCTGTCCATGGGCGCCAAGCTGAACTGAGCCGCCCGCATCGAGAATCTTTTTGAGCGCCCGGGATGTTTCAATATACTGATAATCATCGGGACTGGCCATGAGTCTGCGCCGCGAACGAGCGTCGATGATCTCACGGGGTGTGTAGGTAAGGAGCCGCTTGTTTTCCCAGACATTATCATGCTGGTACCAGTAATACTCACCGGAGAGCCCGCCGTAATTGACGATCAGCGTGGGCGTTAAGCCTGTTTTCGATCGGGCCACCAACTGCACAACGTCGTTATACACCGGGGCGATTGGGAGATTGTGCTCGATCCCGGTGTGGCCGTCGAGAACCATGGAGATATTCCAGAAAAACGTTGATCCTCCCTCCGGTACCACCATCATCTTCAGCGCTCGTGCCGCTTCGATGATTTGCTGACGCTGGTCGCGGCGAGGCTGATTGTAACTCTTCACCGTGAAGGCGCCTACCGCTTTCAACCGACGGAGATGGGACAAAGCGTCGTCAAGTGAATTGATGATCGCTTTCGAGGAACTCTCGGCTCCATAGAGAATTGTTCCGGTGGAAAAAATCCGGGGGCCAACCATCCGTCCCGCCCGGATCATCTCGGCGTTTGTAAAAACGTACTCCGTCGTCGCGGAAGGATCGTGCATCGTCGTGACCCCGTAGGCGAGATTGGCATAGTAGCGCCAATTGGTTTGGGCCGACCAATCGCCGAAATTCGCGTGCGCATGAACATCAATGATCCCCGGAATGATGGTCGCGCCCTTCACGTTCACGCGCGTCGCACCCGCAGGAATATGCACCGACGCGGAGGGTCCGACGGCCTTGATCCGGTTTTGTTCCACCAGAATGACCCCATCCGGAATCACCTCCTCGCCCCTCATCGTGATCACGGTTGCACCGACGAGGGCCAGCATGCCCGAAGGAATGTCCGTCATTGCCTTGAAGCCGATGTGCAAGCCGACTGTGTCCGGTTTTTCCTGAATCGAATCACGCGCACCGGGGGCGAAGACGAACGTCGTGCCGAGCTCGCGCGTGTACAATTCGGGACCAAGCGACCAGAAGACCGTTCTGCTGTCACGGGACCAGTGAATGTTGGATGCCGCGTCGCGAGAGACTCTCTTGACGGGATAATCCTTCGTGGTCGGACCGATATTCACGGCTTTTCCCGTTTTCGGAAAGACGCCGACGTATCCGTTGAACCGTTCGACGAACGCCACCCATTCCTCGTTGGGTGAGGGAACGATCTCCTGAACGTTCTCGGACACAAAATGCACTCTTCGGTCCTCTCCCCTCAATCCCACGCTGATCAGGGCATTCTTGTCGCCCTCCCGTGAAAAAAGAAAGACTCGCTCCCCTGTTTTGTTGAACTGCGGCCTTGTGCCTTCCTCGGTGATCATTGTCCCGGTTCCCCCCTCTGCGGGTATCCAGTAAATGCCCTCATCCCTGGTGTACAACCTCCCCCTCACATCATTTCCGCCTGTCCGGCGGAATACAATGCGCTTGCCATCGGGTGAAAACGCCGGCTCGACATAGGTGCCTTTGGCGCGGATAAGAGAGGTTTGGTTTCTGCCATTCCGCCGGATTTTGAAAAGTCCGCCGAGCGTTTCATCATTCCATGTTGTGTACACGATCCATTCGCCGTCGGGCGAGAAGGAGGGATACATTTCAAGGTTTGATTCGTCACTCGTAAGGCGAACAGGCGTTCCGCTGGGGAGTGGGCGAATCCAGAGCTTCCCCAGAGCCGAGTACACGACTGATCGTCTGTCTGGTGAAACCGTCACCCATCGAAGCATCTTGACGTCGAAACGGTCGGGTGCGACCTCAACAGGGAAGCGCACGGCTTCCGTTATGGTTTGCCTGACCCTGGCTCGGAACGGAATCTCAACGCTCTTACCTCCGGGGACGTCGATCTTCCAGATCTTCCCCTTTGCCCAGATGATGATCGATCTGCCGTCCGGCATCCAGGAAAAACCCGGGTACACCCCGAAGATAGCCCAGGCCTCCTGCTGGTCATGATCGAGTTGATCAGAGAGTTCAGTTTCCCTTCCGCTCTCGAGGTCGTGAAGCATAAGAACGGTCTTCACACCGATTCTGCGCACGAAGGCCAACGTCTTGCCGTCGGGAGAAAGTTGGGGGCGGGCGGATCCTCCCTCTTCGCGAAGAAAGGACTCTGTCTTTCCGGTTTCAAGATCGAGGCGTTGGATGGCGTAGATAATTCCGTGCGGATCCTTGTTGTATTCAAAGAAGCCGCTGGGAGTCACATCCTCGCTCCAATACAAGTAGCGGCCATCGGGCGAGATCTCGGGTTCGCCGGCATCCTGCTGCCAGTTTCGGCGCTTGGTCAGCTGAAGGCCTTCCCCTCCTGTCTGATGGTACATCCACATTTCGCCCGCCCCGAGTGACCGCGTGTTACGGTAGTGCTTCCGTCCGATGAGGTACTGTCCGTCGGGTGTCCAGACAGGATTGTTCACCTGCCGTTCTTTTTCTTTGGTCACCTGCTTCAGGTCCGACCCGTCGGTGTTCATGATCCACAGGTTGTCCAGGCCGTCGCGGTCACTGGTGAAGGCAATGCGCCTTCCATCGGGGCTGAACCGCGGTTGAACATCATAGGCCGGGCCGTTGGTGAGGGGATGGGCCTCCCCGCCATCGATTGGCATGATGTAAATGTCCCCGAGGAGATCGAAGACGATGCGCTTTCCGTCGGGGCTGACGTCAACGGCCATCCAAGTACCCTCACGAGTCTCGAATTCGATCTGTGTGATAGGGCCGTGGGGGGCGGAAACATCCCAGACCGTATTCTGCTTTTTTGCCGAATCGGCGGCCTGCTGAGCGGAGAGAGCGAGGGGGACGAGGAGGAAAAGGTGGAAAACGGCAATCGCGTTTCGAGGATTCATCAGGATGTTCCGGATGATGATGAAAATGTGGACAGGAGGTTGTAAAACGTACGCAGAGAGAAAATGGGAAGCAAGATATTTTGAAGGCGTGTTACCGTACATCGTTTTATCTTATGGGACATAACATGAGCGTTGAACGTCGGACATACTACCGTCGTCACTTGCCGCACTATCAGCCTGAGGATGCGAGATACCATGTTGTCTTCAGGCTCGTGGGGTCACTGCCCTGGAGTGCAATTGAGAGACTAAAAATTGAAAGGAACCTTGCAAGGCAAGAAGCCCGTCAGAGGCCTGGCGGAATGCGGCGGGTGCTTGAACAGAAGATTCGTGAGATGTATTTCAGGAAGTTTGACGAACTTCTCGATGGCGGCTCTTGCGGACCGACATGGCTGCAATTGCCCTCGGTAGCAGCCATAGTTAAGGAGGCAATTCATTTTCGCTCGGGTACGTTATATGATTTGCTGGCATACACAATCATGCCAAACCATGTCCATTTGGTTATAGCGGTAGGACGACCAGACTGGTCGTCCTACACCCAAAAAACTGGTGCCACGATGCCGAAGGGTGGAGACAGGACGTCCTTGACGAGAAAGGCGTCAGAGCCTTATGTGCTCACGAAGGTCCTCGAGAACCTCAAATGGTACACGGCATTGCAGTGCAACAAAGTACTCGGCCGCACGGGGCAGTTCTGGGAGCATGAGAGTTATGATCACGTCATCCGTGAGGGCCGATTGGAAGCGACAATCCGGTATGTGCTGAAGAATCCGGTGTCTGCAGGCCTGGTGCCAAGAGAATTGGAGTGGCAGTGGTCTTTCTGTAGGCCCGGAATCCTCGACACGTCGGTCTGAAAAATACCTTATCTTCGTTAGGATCCGAAAAGCCATGCCCGATTTCGAGTACACGATCATAGGAGCCGGTGTTGTCGGACTTGCGATTGCTGCCGAAGTGTCCGGCTACAGCCGTCATGTTGTTGTGCTGGAAAAAAATCTGCGTTACGGCCTTGAGACCTCCAGCAGAAACAGCGAGGTGATTCATGCGGGAATCTATTATCCTCCGGGTTCTCTCAAAGCCCGGCTTTGTGTCGAGGGTCGTGACCTTCTCTACCGGATTTGCGGGGAGCGCGGAATCAGCCACAAGAGGTGTTCCAAGCTGATTACGGCCTCGAACGAATCGGAATTGCCGCAGCTGGAGTCGCTCTATCGCAACGGCCGGGAGAACGGTGTGCGGTTGCAGATGCTGACAAAAGAGGAGGCACTGGCGCTGGAGCCGAACATCAGAACGGTTGGGGCCATTCATTCGCCCGACACAGGCGTCATTTCCGCTCATGAGCTCATGGATTACTTTGCTCACTGTGCTCTTGAGCACGGTGTCACGCTTCAGTTCCGTTGTGAAGTGACGGGGATCGACGCGCAACCCGATGGGTACAGGATTACAATCAGGGAAAACGGGGTGGAGTCTTCCTTTACGTCGGAAAAGATTGTGAATGCGGCAGGTCTGCATTCCGATGAGATCGCACGGCTGGCGGGAATTGATATTGACAAGGCCGGATACCGATTGTGGTACGCAAAGGGATCGTATTTTGCCGTGACCCCCGCGAAGGCAAACCTCGTGTCGCGCCTTCTTTACCCGGTTCCTCGGAACGAGGGTCTCGGGATACACGCCTTACGGGACTGGGGTGGGCGGCTCAAATTCGGGCCGGATGTGGAGTACCTTGAGCCGAAGGTTCTCGACTACAGCGTGGACCCGTCGAAGGCGCGTGCCTTTGCCGAATCCATTCAGCGTATTCTGCCGGGCATCACGGCGGATGATCTGACGCCGGATATGAGCGGAATCCGGCCGAAGCTCCAGAAACGAGGTGAGTCTCCACGCGACTTTGTCATTTGCCACGAGAAGGATCGGGGTCTGGAGGGTCTGGTTAATCTCGTGGGCATCGACTCGCCCGGGCTCACAGCGTCTCCAGCCATAGCACGGTACGTTGCAGGACTTCTGAAGTAACCATCCTAACGCGAGGCCGGTTCGCCTCTCAGGGCGACCTGTCCCAGCCGCGCGAAATTGATGGCTTCCCCCAGAATCCGGGTCGCCTCCTGCGGGGCGTGAAATCCCATGGAGTTCTCGGCCTCGATGAAGTCGACATAGAATTGCGCCTGTCGCTGGTAGTTGCGCGCCAGGGACAACTGTGCGTTCCCCACCCCCGCTTGCCGAGCCCGCTTGAGATCGTTGATGAGGTCCACGAGCGCGTTGATGGCGATGTTGCGCATTGTGTAGGTTTTTTCCTGAATGGCCTCTGCGCGGCTTCGAAGCTCATCTTCCGACCATCGGTGGCACGTCTGGCAAGCTCGGTTAATGTTCAGGAGGGGACTGCGCACATGGTGATCGCTTATTTTCAACGCGCCCACGCGTTTGTAGGGCATGTGGCAATCAGCGCAGGAGACGCCTGAACGCGCGTGGATGCCCTGGTTCCAGAGTTCAAACTCCGGATGCTGTGCTTTGAGGACTTCGGCGCCGGTTTCAGCATGGGTCCAATCCTTGAATTTCACTTCGTCATAGTAGGCCATGATGTCGTCAACGCGGAGGCCGTTGATCCATGGATACGTCAATCGTTTCTCCTTCCCCTTGAAGTAGTACTCGACGTGGCATTGGCCGCAGACGTAGGCGCGCATTTCCTGCCGCGTGGCCATGGAGTTCACGTCATAGTTGGCGATTCCCTGCGAGGCTTTCAGGGCGCGGATGCCTTCGATGAATCCCGGTCGCGTCACTCTCAGCTGCATCGTGGTTGGATCGTGGCAGTCGATGCAAGAGACGGGATGATCCACCAGCTTCCTGGCCTCAGTGTAAGGCATCGGATTAATTTTTTCAAACCCCTTGATGAGATCTCCGTCCCCGGCTTTTTTGTACGCGACATAGACCGACGCGTGGCAGTGAAGACAGGTTCCGGGTTGTCCCGTGACGCGCTGCCGCTCGGTGAACATCTGGTCTTCCAGCATGTAGGCATGACCTCGTTCCTCGCGAAAGTCTGCCGCAAAAGCATATCCGGCCCACATGGTTTTCAGCCGCGGATCTTCCTCAAGACGTGATTGAGAGACAATCGATCGGGGATCGGCGTCGGTTGGTGTCCTTGGAACCGCCTCGCTCCCTCCAAATCTCGTCCGGACCTGATCGACGGTTCTTCGGTAATCGTCATATTGCATCGGAAAATTCTTGCCCCAGATTTCCGCAGAAACGGTTGTGTCGGTCAGCTCGACGACACGGTAGTACGGGTTCAACGCCTCCTTCTTTCGCTCGAGAATGTTCACGAGAAGAGCAACACCCGCTACAGCCGCAAGTGTTGAAGCAATGACAATCATGATCGTCAGTCGAAAACTTCCCCGTGAAGGTTGCAGAGTGTTCATGGTCTGTGGTCCTGTTGTGTGGTGATTCTCATTCCAAATGTCCGACAGATTGATGACAGGCTGTACAGGCGACGGGATCGCTTTCCGCCGCATGCCCCATCGCAAGCGTAATGTCGGCATGACACTTGCGGCAAGCGTCATTGGCGACTTTCAGGTTATGGGGTTTGATGCGGAGGGGAAACGGAAAATCGCCGGTCGTGAAGGCATAAGAATGCCAGAATCCGTTGGAGGCCTTCACGGCGTATTTTGAAACGAACCCCGCAGGCGTGTGGCAGTCGTTGCACACGGCCACCGCGGCATGGCTGGACTTCACCCATGCGTTGTAGTGATCGTTCATCACATGACAGTTCGCACAAGCGGCCGGATCGTCGGTCAGGTACGAGGCGCCGCGGGCGTAGACGAAGGTGTAGGCCCCTACGCCGATGGCAAGCCCGATTGCGGCCCCGACCAAGCCCCCCATGATATTCCTGCCTGTTCCGGATGTTTGCATCAGATCACCGTGTAGATGAACCCGAGGCTTAGGGTTTCCTTGATTTGGGTTCTCGGCGTCACCCGCGTATCGTTGATGATCTGAATGTTAAGGATCACCGAGACGTACTTGCCCACTTTGGCGGTAATGGAATTGTCACTTCGGACAATCACCTCATCAAGAGTTTTGAACGCGGAGAAAAGCTCGAGCTTTCCCGTGAAGACGACATTCTCTTCGATTTGAAAATCAATATTCGTGACCGACTCAAAGCCGCCGTCAACCTTGATCTTCTCAATCTCCGGCGTCGAGGGATCGTCCGCATACGTCCGGTAAACGGAGGTGATCACCTCGCGAAGTCCGGCTCCAACGCGCGTATTCACCTGGGGGAGGGGCTTGTAGCGAAATCCTACCGTTTGCGTGAGATACGCGGGGTCGAAGAACTTCGAGACCGGCGTACGGATCCCTGTGGCCGCTTCTTGCTTGTAGCCGGTGGCAAACTGGGTTTTCAGGGTGAGTGAGGCGTACGGATCAATCGGTTCGTCGATGTTGATGGAAAGCACAGATTCGAGGTCGATCTTGTCGTCCGTTTTCCTGAGACCCTGACTTCCCAAACGGGCCTGTCCGAACGAAAACTTGTAGATGTTGGACCAAAGGAGGCTTTCCGTTTCTCTGTTTGAGCGTCCATTCAGCGTGATGGCGTACGAGAGAGCATTTTCGCCGCCCTGCGTCCAGTCCTTGAACGCGATTTGGGTCAGCGTGACGCCGGCCACCATCGCATGTTTCCAAGGTCCGGGTGCGGTCGAGTCCGGAACGGGGACGGGGGGAGGGGGAATAGATGGCTGAGCCACAGCGAGTGATGAGGCAAGGATCATTACTGCAGACAATAATTTCACGAATCGTCTCCTCAAGGAAGGGGTTCAAGCGGGTAAAAAAAGCCCGCTCGAAGAGCGGGGTACACAAGAGTGTAGCCAAAAATCAGCGGCAATGCAACCGGGTGACAGGAGGGAGGGGTATGCTACTCGAGGGAAAACAGCGTATCCCTGATGCTCTCGACCCAATCGCAGATCAGGTCCCGCTCTTGAGGAGAAACCTGTGCGCCGGGGTGAAGCGAGAGATAAGCGGGAAGCGGCATGGTTCCATTCTGAAGCTGTTCGCAAATCATATCGGCCTTGGCGATGGCGCGTAGGGATTTGTATTTGCGAAACTCCGAGAAGTTGAGATGTTCGCGTCCCTCCTCAACGTCGCTGACCACGATCCACCGTGCCGGTGCGAAGGCGCTGTACCACGGCCAGCGTGTTTCATGGGAATGGCAGTCGAAGCATGAGCGCTCCAGGACAGTGCGTACCTCCTGGGGAACGGGAATCAGAGCATACAGTGTATTCGATGGATCAACAGGCGGATTGGTGCGTTCGGGGCTATAGAGCTGGATTCCCCCGAACAGGACGACCAGAGCAACACCCACACGAGTAATGTTCTTCTTCATGAGATTGGTCCTCGCTCTTCCAGGAGTTATTTAGCGACGATATCGTAGTGCGGTTCCGGCGCTTTCATGTCGGTACGGACAGCATCTTCAACATTCGAGACCGTTTTCCCCTCGCGGGAAATAAACGAATACATGGCGGGAATGACGTAGAGGGTCAGGACGGTTGCAACGATCAACCCTCCAATGACAGCAATGCCCATCGAAACGCGACTCTCAGAGCCTGCCCCGAGGGCGAGGGCGATCGGGAGGGTGCCGAGAATGGTCGAGAGGCTGGTCATGAGAATCGGACGAAATCGCGCGACGGCGGCATCCTGAATCGCCTCGAGGATCGACAGCCCCTGGGCTTTCCGCTGATTGGCGAACTCAACGATGAGGATGCCGTTCTTGGTGACGAGACCTATCAGCATGATCTGCCCAATCTGGCTGAAGATGTTGATCGTCTGATTGAAGTACCACAATGAAAACAGGGCCCCCGCCAGCGCCATGGGGACGGTGAGCATGATGACAAACGGGTCGCGGAAGCTTTCGAACTGGGCTGCGAGAACGAGGTAGATCAGGATGAGAGCGAGGATGAAGGCAAAGGCAAGGCTCGAGGAGCTTTCCTCGTAATCCTTCGACGGACCATCCAGCGCTGTGCTGAAGGTCTCGTCGAGTACCCGATGGGCGATGTCACGCATGGCTTCAATCCCGTCGCCGAGCGTGTAGCCGTCGGCGAGGCCTGCGGAGACGGTGGCGGAGACGTACCGATTGAATCGGTACAGCGAGGGAGGACTGCTCTCTTCACGCAGAGTGACGAGGTTGTCCAGCTGAACCAACTCCCCGCGGGAGTTGCGCACATAAATCGATTTGAGGTCAAGCGGTTTGCTGCGGTTCTCGCGATCCACCTGTCCGATGACCTGGTATTGCTTGCCGTTCATGATGAAAAAGTCGAACCGCTGGCCGCTGAACGCCAGTTGGAGCGTCTGTGCGATGTCCGCCGCGGCCACGCCAAGGGTGCGGGCACGGTCGCGGTTGATTTCCACCCTCAATTCAGGCTTGTTGAACTTCAGGTTGACATCGACAAACTGGAACACGGGGTTCTGTTGCGCCTCGGCCATGAACCGGGGTAGTGTTTCGCGGAGTTTCTCAAAATTGGGCGCCTGGAGAACGAACTGGACGGGAAGGCCGAAACTCCGCGTGCCGATCGACTGATCCTGCGTGACAAATGCGCGCGCTCCCGTCAGTCCGCGCGTGATGTCCGAGAGCTGGCTTGCGATCTTCTGCTGTGATCGATCGCGTTGATCGGGGTCTTTGAGAATCACGAACATGAAGCCCGAATTCACGGCGCCGGCGCCGAATCCGGGTGAAGTGACCGAAATGATCGCCTCTCGTTCGGGAACGGAGCTTTTAACTTCCTCGATCAGCCTCGACATGTAGGATTCCATGTACTCGAACGTGGCTCCTTCAGGACCGGTTGCAATGACCCGTACGCCGCTCCGATCTTCCAGGGGCGCAAGTTCCGAAGGAAGCAGGACGCCGAAGCCCACGATGGCGAACATCGAGAGGCCCAGAATGAGGAATGCCAGCTTTCGTTTGGCCATGAAAGCCTCAAGCGAGGACCGGTAGGCGCCGGTGAGTCGCCGGAAGAACGGCTCGGTACGAACGTAAAACGGACTATGTTTGGCGTGGGCACGCAGGAGGCGTGTCGACATCATGGGTGTCAGAGACAAGGCCACAAACGATGAAATCACCACCGAGCCGGCGAGCACGATTCCAAATTCCCTGAACAGCCGGCCTGTGAGGCCCTGGAGGAAGATGACGGGCATGAACACTGCGGCGAGGGCAACGGTGGTGGAAATGACGGCAAAATACACCTCGGCTGATCCACGTACGCCGGCTTCCCGGGGCGGCATCCCGCCCTCAATTTTCGCAAAGATGTTTTCGAGCATGACGATGGCATCGTCCACCACGAGACCGATGGCAAGCACGATGCCGAGAAGAGTCAAGACATTGATCGAAAAATCCGCGAGATACATGATAAAGAACGAGCCGATCAGCGAAACCGGGACTGAGACCATCGGAATGATTGTGGTGCGAAGGTCGCGCAGGAAGAAGTAAATGACCAAAAACACGAGCAGAAACGCGAGGCCGACGGTCTGGGCGACTTCAGTGATCGATTCCCGGATATACTTTGATGTGTCGAATCCCAGGCCCAGCTCGATGTCTTCGGGTAGTTCCCGTTTGATCTCTTCCACCCTCCGGTTGAATTCATTGACAATCGCAATATAGTTGGCGCCCGAACGCGGAACCAGCACAACGCCGACCATCGGGATGCCGTCGCGCTTCAGAATCGTCCGAAGGTTCTCCGGTCCGAGCTCGGCCCTGCCGATGTCACGGAAGCGGATGACCCGGCCGTCCGCTTCCCGGATGATGAGGTCATTAAAGTCATCGACGGTCCGCAGGCGGCTCATCGTGCGTACCGTCAACTCCGTTGTCATGCCTTCGATCCGGCCGGAAGGCAGTTCGATGTTCTCGCGCAGAAGCGCATTGCGTACATCGAGAGGAGACAATCGATAGGCGGCCAGTTTGGCAGGGTCCATCCAGAGCCGCATGGCGTAGATCTTGGATCCCCAGATCTGCACTTCGCTGACGCCCGGAATCGTCTGTACGCGCTCCTTGAACACGTTCTGAGCAATGTCGGTGAGCTGGAGGAGGTCGCGTTTATCGCTCTTGACGTTCAGAAACACAATCGGGATTGCGTCGGCGTCGGCCTTGAGCACGACGGGATTGTCGGCATCCGGGGGCAAAAGTCTGAGGGCGCGTGACACCTTGTCGCGTACGTCGTTCGCGGCGGTTTCCATGTCGATGCCCAGCTCAAATTCGACGGTGATGATGCTCCTTCCCTCGGTGCTCGTCGATTTCAGCGTACGAATGCCTTCGATGCCGCTGATGGCTTCCTCCAGCGGTTCGGTGATCTGTGATTCCATCACCTCGGCATTGGCCCCTGTGTAATTTGCATTGACCGTCACGATCGGCGGATCGACGCTGGGATACTCGCGGACGCCCAGGAAGGTGAAGCCGATCACGCCGAAGAGAACGATCGTGATCGACAGGACGATCGCAAGAACCGGACGGCGTATGGAGACGGCTGAGAGGCTCATCTCAACTTGCCTCCTGGGTGGGACGGACGGGCGTGCCGGGCCGAAGTTGGAGGATCCCCGAGGTGATGACCGAATCCCCGGGTTGGAGACCGGAAGTGATCTGAATCAGGCGTTCCGTACGGATTCCCGTTGCAACGGTACGCGGCTGTGCTTCACCGTTTTGAATGCAGAACACCATCTGACTGTTGAGCTGAGGTACCAGTGCTTCTGTCGGAACCATGAGTGCATCGTCGATCCGGCGAAGGACGAGGTCGATCTCCGCAAACGCGCCCGGAAGAAGCGTGCCGTCCCCATTGGTACTCAAGGCGCGAAGAAGCACGGTCCGCGTCGTCGGATCGATCTTTGGTTCCACGGCATAAATCTCCCCGGAGGAAATCCCCTGCACGCCGGTCACACGAAATTGGATTTTCTGGCCTGTTCGGACCTGGTTGACATAGCGTTCGGGAATCGAAAAATCGATCTTCACCGAGGAGAGATTCTGAAGTGTGGCGATGTGGGTGGTGGACGTCACATAACTGCCTTCACTGACGTACCGCAATCCGATCATTCCATCGAACGGCGCACGGATCTCGGTTTTTTCAATCCGGGCCCTGGTCAGTGCGATGTCGGCCGTGATGGAAGCCAGCTCAAGTTGGGCGCGGTCATATTCCTCCGCACTGATGAGCTTGCCTTCATATAGCGTCCGTCGCCGGGTCTCGATCTCCTTCGCAAGCCGTTCCTGGGATTCAAGCTTCCGGAGTTGCGCGCGCAGTTCCGCATCGTCGATCTTAACAAGCAGATCCCCCTTCCGCACGCGACCTCCCTCCTTGAAATGAATCTGCCGGATGATGCCGGCAATCTCGCTCCGGAGGGCCACCTCCTCATTCGCCAGGACTGTGCCCGTGGAACGAATTTTTTCTTCCACGCGTTCGGGCTGGACAACCCGGACAGAAACGGGCAGCCGCAAATCCAGGGTGGATGCCGAGGAGGGTGAAGGTGCATCCTGGCCGCTGAAGATCGAAAGCTTTGGGCTGACAATCAAAAAGAGAACGATAAGCCCCGTCCCTCCGTAGAGGATGTTGCGAGTTCTTGTGGTCATCGGTTTCAGAACAGAATCCGGCGTTTGGTTGGCCTCAGTGAGGCAAGGTGCGCAAAAATCCGATGTACTGCAAACAGCCAAACGCCAAGGAATGTTCCGCCTCAGCAGAAAGCGTCAGGGTTCATCTGCCACGACAATATCCCGCCTTCCGACGAGCATGCCGTCGGCTTCCCTTGACAGAACGAGGACAGGGGAAAACGTACCGAGCGTCCTGGGGAGGGCGCGTTGGGATGCAGTGAGGTTTGGGTCGTCCGAGAAGAGAAAATCCTCCAGCCACCGCGGGCGTCCGCCTGAAGGTTTGAACGTGATATGAATGTGCGCGGGCTGGTTCCCCCCCGGATACGGCCCGGGCTTAATCGTACGAAGTTTGTACTTTCCACTTCCATCAGTTTTGATCCATCCGTGCAGTCGCGGCCGCAGGTAGCTCCCATCGGTCTTGTTATACACGCCGCGGGCATCGGTCTGGTAGATGAACAACACGAGACCCCCGTACGGAGTCTTCCGATCAGAACGATAGACGGTGCCGGTGATCGTCAGCGGAGTACCGGGTTCTTCATTCTGTGTAATCCTGGCCACGGGAGAGACGTCCGGCGGCGGAGGAGGATAGGGTGCGGGGTCCTGGGGCGGGGAGAACGAGAGCAGAAGGACGGCTGAAAGAATGATGGTCTTCATGAGGCCTCCGATCAACGAGACACGATGGTTTTTGCCCCTGCGCCAACGAGCAGGTGTATCGTCGCTTCACGTCCGATGATACTCCATCCTTCGCCCACGTTGAAATCATCACGATTGATGGAGAAATCGGCTTCAAACCCGATCAGCGTCCCCAGTTCGTTTCCGGTGTTTGTCAGACCGAGGAGTTTCACCGGTACGGTGATCGTCTTTGTCACACCTTTGATCGTGAGGTCGCCTTCGATCATCAGTCGTGTTGCCGCCGAAGCCCACGCGCGCCGGCTTTTGAAGGTCATGGTCGGATAGCGCGAAACATGGAAGAAATCCTCGGATCGCAGGGCACGATCGCGGCTCTCGTTGCGGCTGTCGATGCTTCGCGTCTGGACCGTGAACTCGACCTCGAGGTGAGAAGGATTCTCCGGGTCGTAGAGGATGCTTCCGGAAAAATCCCGAAAGCGTCCTTCTTCCTTGATAATGCCCCACTTGAAGATCGAAAACCCTACGTGGCTGTCGTCCTTCCTCACGTCGAAGTGAAGGGGCTGGGAAGTACCTTGCCGGAGCACGAGCAGGGTGAAAAGGAAGAGAGTAGAAATGCGGCAAAGCATGAAAGCCTCCTGTGGTTGTTCCGTTGTAGGATGCCGCAGAAGGTCAAAGGGTTGGAAGGTGGTGGGAATGGAAGATGAATACTGGGATGCGGGTGTGATAGAGCTGGGCCAGTGAGGAAACTCACCAGATCAAGACTTGGCGAGAAGAGCGCGTGCAATGCGTTCCCATTCTTCCTCAAGGCTGAGATCGGCCGTGTTCACGGGGGAGCGCGCATACCAGTAGAGCGCATTGGACAAATCGCCCTCCTGTTTATGCAAATGGGCGTGAACCCATGCGGCTTCGGTGCTGGAATCATCCTGCACGGTTCTGTGTGCCCGATCCCAATCGCCCTTGCCGGCAAGCCACAGACCGAGAAGAGCGGGGGAGAGGCCCTCGGGGGGAGCGGGTTCAGAAAGCGATGCGCTGAACTGATCGAAGGTCATCACAGGATCACGGATCTCCACCAGGAATCCATGCCAAGGTTCAGGTGATCCTGCCACCGTTCGGTCATTTTCCGGTCGCCGGCCAGCATTCCCTCGCGCGTTACGCCGGGCGGAGGCTTCACGAGCGAGGCAAGACGGTCATAGATTCTCTCACGATCCGTTCCCCGGGAACGGAGGAACAGATGCCAGAGTGTGATGGAATCCATGTTTCTCGCCTCGGCAAGCACAACCGCCAGCGCGTCGGTGGCTCCACCGAAGTCAAGGCGCTCCAGCCCTTCGATGAGCCGTGCAGAGGCGTCACTCTGGTACGGTGTTCCGGGCCCGAATCCGGGTCTTGTTCGGCATTCAGCCCCTGCAGGCACGACCGACGAACGTCCATCGTACTCCAGCGCCACCCAGCCTGAGCTTACACGCAGAAGGCCCTTGCCGGAATCATCGACGGAGAGCGTGTACGCACAGCCGAGATCGACTGCGAGGGCCGACGGGGTCTCGACGAAAAACAGCCGTGGAGGGGCGGAGATCCGCGCGGCGATTGTTCCTTTTTCAAGGGCGAACCGGTGGTCTGTCAGCGACGCCCGCACGAGGCGAATGATGGTATTGGCCTCGACGTCGACATGGCCGATCAGTCCGACCTCGATCAGCGCCGTACTCGCATTCCCCGTTCTCAATGTCTCTCCCACAGAAATGCGCGTTTCGCCGGAGATCATCCTCGATCCGAGCCACGCGGTCCCCTCCCGCACGGCGAGATTCCAACCGGTTTCCGGATCCTGCAGATACCACCACACGCCGACCGCAGTGATCGCCAGCGTTGCCGCAATGGCGGCCACGGTGCGGAGGGAGCGGGAAAGACCCGTCCTGGGCAAACGAAGAGGCTCGCGCCGGGATTCAGAAGAAAGGGGGATGACGGTTCGTGTCGTGATGCGCTTCTTTACATCGGGCCAGAGATCCCGTTCGGGTTTGATCGACCGGGGAAGGACCGAGATCTGTTCGCGCAAATGTTTCATCCGGTCAAACTCCGTCCTGCACGCTTTGCAGAGACGCAGATGATTGTCGATTGCTGTCCTGTCGGCATTCGACAGCGCTCCGTCGAAATAATCATCGATCTGATGAGTCCTGTGGTCTGTCATCGTTGTAACACCTCCCGAAGGAGTCTGCGCGCGCGGTGAAGCTGGGCCTTCGTCGTTCCGACGGTGACCCCAAGGCGGGACGCAATCTCCTCGTGACGATATCCTTCAACATCATGTAAAACAAAAATGATCCGGGCCTGCTGCGGCAAACGGCTGATGGCTTTTTCAAGATCAAGAGACTCGCCCGTGGTCGGCAATCCCGATCCTCGATCATGCAGTTCAGGGTCTTCGACACCCTCCACACGCTGACGGTACCGCCGTTCGGAGCGGAAACTTGTCAGGGCCACATTAACCGCCACGCGGTGGAGCCAGGACGAAAATGCGCTTTCGCCGCGGAAGGTATCGATGGTCTCCCAGACTTTCACAAATACATCCTGCATGAGCTCTTCGGCTCTCGATCGGTCGGACGCAAGTCGCAGACACAGGGCGTACACGCGTCCCTCGTGCTCCCGGTACACCCGCTCAAATGCGGCAACGTCGCCTTCCTGGGCAAGCCGAACGACGTCGGGGATAAACGGTTCTGGGCGCTCCAACCATGCCTCCGTGTAGCGTTGTGCAAGCATCCGTCTTATTGTCCCCCTTCTGCCTCTTTACGATGCCGCCAAGACGGAAAAGGTTTGGACTACAAAGAAACATGCAAAAACGGAAAGTGGCAAATCCGAGAGTCAAGGCCGACCTCTCGTTGGCTTGACATTAAGTCGCCATTTTCCAATATTCGCAACGATTGGGGGAGAATCCCCTTCTAATTCATTCATCCACAATTCGGGAGGTGCGTCATGAAACGCTCTTTCATGATCCTCACTCTCCTCGCATTCGCGGGGGGGGGGGGGAAGTACTAGCTCAGTGTTCTCTGCCGTTTCCACACCAGACCAGTCCATCCATTTGCTTCGGATATGCGATGGCGAGGGCATGGGGATGCAGTAGTCAGGAGGCGCTGGCGGTTTATCCTGTTCCAACCAATATCCATTCTCATTCAAATTTCTTCACATTCAGTGCCGGAACCAATTTCAACGTTGGGGACATTATCATCATGGGCCCGGCAAACGTGAGGGTGGAGGATTTGAACGCGAGCAACGGTCATGCGGCGTACGTCGCTGACATTCAAATCTCCAACACCCCTGACGGGTTTCTCAGCAAGGCGCCTAATGCGACCTGGAGGGACGATGACCCGATCACCAGTGACTCGCAAGTCATACTGGAACAGGTCCTTTCGGAGGGTGGAGGTGTGGTCACAAGCACACTTGCGCAGTTGAAATCCTGGCGGCCCAATGACGTGGTGAAAGGACATTACAAGGTTAGGAAAGAGGCACTTCCTTACACAATCACAGTTCAGAACAGCTTCAGCGGCGGACAAATTGAGGTAGGAAGGACAACTGCCGGAACGTACCTGAATTTTGTTTCGCCGTTCACAGACAAATTTCGCGTTAATGAAGTTGTTCGAGCAAGGGCCAAGTCGCCGCAGACAGTCAATGGCACAACGTGGACATTCAACTCCCAAGAAGGATGGTGGAAGAATCGTGCTCATTTCACTTCGACAGATACGATGCAAGACATAGTTACCCAGTCTGCCACATATGAGGCAAAGTTCATAACTGGCTACTCCGGTCCCGTCGTGGTTTTTCAGAACTCCTCTGACGGGGTCCCGATTGGGAGCATCATCAAGGTGAACGGCGTTGACAGGCGTTCGCCGACCGATCAGTTCCCTTTGGGAGCCACCGCGGAGGCTTACCCACAATTGCTTGCCAACCGCGTCCAATACCAATTCCAGAATTGGTCAACGGGGTCCACAAGCACGAGCCTGCATCCGTCCGTGCAGGGGACATACACAGCCAACTATCAATTCCAGTATGTTCTTGAGCCCGGCAATATTTACGTCACGACCACCGGAGCCAATAACAACATCAAGATTTGCTGGGATCAGCACCCGAGTCCTTACGTAACGGGATACCAGGTTTGGCGGAAGGTCAACCAGCTTCATGGTCCGATGGTGATAGCCACGCTTCCTTCGACAGCCACCTCATATACCGACTGGGAATTCTTTGCAAGCGAGGGGTATACACAATATGTTATCGAATATGATGTCAGGTCTCGATATGTGGTCCCCGGAGTCCGTGATGTGTATTCGCCGCCGTTCTGGTTTTCCGTCTTCGGCACTGACGGGGAAGGCGGTGGCGGGGGCGGAGGAGGAGGCGGGAAGGGGATCCAGGGGGCTCCCAAAGCTGAGACGGCTGAATTGATCGAGCCCCAAGGCCACACGAATTCAGTGTCAATCCACCCAAACCCATTCAACCCTTCTACTCTCGTGACCGTTACGTTGGCGGAAGAATCTGAAGTCGAGATGGAGGTGTACGATCTTCAGGGGAGGGTTGTCGAGAGGTTGCTTTCCGGCAGGATGACAGCGGGAAACCACAGCGTATCATGGAATGCCGCGGGTGATCTTGCAAGCGGGACGTATGTCGTTCGGTTGAAGGCCGTACCTGCATCGGGCGGAGTTCCTGTCGTCATGACGAAGAAACTTATTTTCATGAAATAGAACGGAGTCACAGCGGGGCGGGCAGATGTTGACTACCCGTCCCGCTGGTGAACAGAAGATGAAAAGACTTCTTCTTGCAGATTTGGTGTTGGTTGTGCTCTTGTGGGTAAGTGCGTGCAAGGGGCCGGTTATTCCCCCGAACAAACTGCGGACACCGCGAGAGTACTCATGGACAAGAACGGAACTTGGACTATATATTGCTCCTAACGGGATTTGGGGTTCGTCTGCGCACGATGTTTACCTGATTGCCGGGTCTCCATATCTTTTCACGGGTAAGATTTGG
>BQML01000025.1 GCA_022180565.1 Bacteroidia bacterium | reverse complement strand
GATGGATACCATTGGTTAAAGGCGAGGCAGATTATTCCCTGAATTGGAGAGCTGGCAGAATGGCTATTGCACCGGTCTTGAAAACCGGCGTCCGCAAGGACTTGGGGGTTCGAATCCCTCGCTCTCCGCAATTTGCTCCCGCCGATCAGGCTCAGTGAGAGCGCGGTGAAAGCTTGTCTGGAAGGCGCTGTTCAGGCTATTGATTCCGGACGAGGGGCTGTAGGACTTTCTTGCTGGCGTTGTCAGGCGCGGTCCAAGGAGACGATAGTCTGTTCTTTCGGATTCAGAACATTTTTTGTACCTTGTGATTCTGCAGAAGTTCCGTAATTCCGCCGTCCGGCTCTATTTGGAGAGGTGGCCGAGTGGCTGAAGGCACAGGTTTGCCCCGCAGCCAATACATAACATAAAGAGCGGGATCCACGATTTGTCATGTTCGCCGCCCAAATACCTGGAGAGGTGGGTGAGTGGCCGAAACCAGCGGTTTGCTAAACCGCCATACGGGTAAAACCGTATCGAGAGTTCGAATCTCTCCCTCTCCGCTTGGGAGGCGGCGAACAACAAATCTGGACTAAGCCTGCATAGGGGGTAACTCCTATCGAGGGTTCGAATCCCTCCCTCTCCGCGAGACTGCGTCCCGCGGTTCGGTCCAATGAAGCGCGCGCGGGACTTCATCTCGCACACGTTCCAGGGCGACGTAAAGTCGCCTTTTTTGTGAAGACTCCATACCATGCCAACTCCATCCGTCCGAGTTCGGTTTGCCCCAAGCCCCACCGGATACCTCCATGTCGGAGGGCTCCGGACGGCACTCTACAACTACCTCTTCGCCAGGCGAAACAACGGCACGTTTGTTCTCCGGATTGAGGACACCGATCAGTCCCGCAAGGTCGAGGGGGCTGTGGAGAATCTTATCGAAACACTCCGCTGGGCAGGGATTGAGTACGACGAGGGGCCGGGCAGGGAAGGCGATTGCGGACCGTACACTCAGTCCCAACGGCTTGCCATTTACGAGGAGCATGCCCGGAAACTGATTGACACGGGTCATGCCTACTACTGCTTCTGTTCTCCGGAACGCCTCGAACAAGTGCGGCAGAAACAAATCGCCATGAAACTCCCTCCTGCTTATGACCGCCACTGCCGCGATCTGCCGATAGATGCCGTCAGGCGGCGCCGCGAAGCAGGGGAGGCAACCGTTATCCGAATGAAAGTACCGGTCGGTGGAGAAACAACATTCGAGGATCTCATTCGTGGAACGGTGACCATTGCGCATAAGGTTCTTGATGACCAGGTGATCGTGAAGTCTGACGGATTTCCGACCTACCACCTCGCCGTTGTCGTGGACGACCATCTGATGAACATCAGCCACGTCATCAGAGGGGAAGAGTGGTTGCCGAGCACGCCGAAACATATCATGCTCTATCAATATTTCGGCTGGGAAGTCCCCCGCTTTGCCCATCTTCCTCTCCTCCTGAATCCCGACAAGACAAAGCTCAGTAAGCGGCAGGGAGACGTGGCGGTGGAGGACTATCGTAAGAAAGGATATCTCAAGGAAGCTATCATCAACTTTGTGGCCTTTCTGGGTTGGAATCCCGGCGACGAACGCGAGATCTTCACACTGGAGCAGTTAATTCAGTAATTCTCGCTGGAACGCGTCGGCAAATCGCGTGCTGTGTTCAACATTGAGAAGCTGAATTGGATGAATCAACAGCATCTGCTGCTCAAAACGGACGAGGAGATCGCGGACCTTGCTGTCCCGATCCTTGAGGCGTCCGGG
>BQML01000024.1 GCA_022180565.1 Bacteroidia bacterium | reverse complement strand
TCTTGCACCGTTCCTGTCGGTGGTCTATCTTCACTCTGGAGGTGTCCGGTCAGAGTTCTGGGTCAATGCTTTTGAATTCATACTTATGTTTGTCGGCTTTGCCGAAATACTATTTTCTGCAGTCCATACGTATGGGGGATGGGAATTCATCCAGGCGAAAGTGCCGCCCCTTCATCTCACATGGCATGGAGGGAATACCTGGCAGTACATCGCAGTCTGGTTCTTCCTCGCGCTCTGGACGCTCGTCGATCCGGCGTTCCACCAGAGGTGTTACGCGGCCAAGGATGGGACAACGGCGCAGAAGGGAATTCTGGTGTCCATTCTGTTTTGGTTTTGCTTTGATTTTCTCACGACGGCCACGGGATTGTATGCACGGGCCGCGCTCCCTCATCTCAACGACCCCATGTTTTCCTATCCGCTGCTCGCCGAGGCCGTCCTCCCACCGATTGCCAAAGGACTCTTTGTCATTGGGATGCTGGCCACAATCATGTCGAGTCTGAGCAGTCTGATGTTTATCTCGGCGATGACCGTGGGAAAGGACATTGTGGCAAGGCTCGTGCCGCCGGATCGGGCGGACCTCCTTGGTGAACGGTGGACGAAGATCGGCCTCCTGATTGCAGGAGCATTCGCCATTGGACTTGCCCTCCTCGTGCCATCCGTCGTGGGTCTCTGGTACACCATCGGGACAACAATCATTCCGGGATTGCTCGTCCCCGTGCTGGCCGGCTATTCTGAAGCACTGAATATTCCCCGTTCGTACGCCTTTTCGGCCATGCTGTTTGGCTGGCTTGCCTCCACGGGAAGCTTTCTCTCCGGAACCGTGTTCGGTGGACAGAACGGTTCCTATTGGTTCGGCGTGGAACCAATGTATCCCGGTCTTGCCGTGTCTCTCGCAATCTGGGGACTTGGAAGGCTGAAAACCCGCGGCTGAAGTCCGACATCGCTGAATGATCGCGGGATGCCGGACTTCACTCTGCGGGGGCTAGTTGCCCAGAATCAGCGGAAGGCCGTCTTTACCGCTTCCGATAACAACCACTTTGGCATTGGGGGAGCCTGCAAGCTTCTCTGTTGCCTCAATTCCCTTCCACCGAAGCAACTGCTCGCTGATACCGCGGGCAACGATGTTCTGGAAGTCGGAAATCCCCTGTGCTTCGATCCGCTTCCGTTCCGCCTCCTGACGCTCTTTGGCCAGAATGAACTCCATCCTCTGGCTTTCCTGATCCGCCCTCTGCTTTTGCTCAATAGCCTCGGTGAGCTGTGAGGGGAGGCCGACGTTCCTCAAGGGAGTGGATTCGACAATGATTCCTCTCGCAGAGACCGTTTTGGCAAGTTCTTCCTGGATGGCCTGTCCCAGCCGTTCACGCTCAGTCGAGTACAGCGCACTGGCCTGAAAACTCGCAGTGACAGCCCGACTGATCGAACGGAATTGCGGAATGAGGATCACGCCCTCGAAGTCGCCGCCGCTGATCGTCCGGTAAACGCTGGCGGCTGAGTCCGGATTAAGCCGATACAATGCGCTGATTTCGAGCTCGATCGTCAGACCTTCACGCGAGAGAACACGCATGGTCTCCTTGTGTTCCTTGGTCTGCACCGAGTACTTGTGCACACGAGCGAGAGGATTGACGGGATTAATGCCGGCAAGCAGGGGTGTCTCCGAGACAATGCCGAAGAAGTCCACCACGCCGACATGACCGGCCGGGATGACGGTGAAGCATTGCCCCAAAGCAACAAGGAAGAACACGGCGCCCGCGACGAGAGCCATATTGGCAGATTTCTTCACCATGACGTTGAATTCGGCCCGCTTCCTGGCTGTCAGCCAGACGAACAGAGAACCGACGGTGATGAGAACGCTGAGCAAGAACAACATGGGAACCTCCAAGATGATTGGTGAATGGATTCAGGATTGATATGGTGTGATAAGAAACGTAGAGATTTTTGCCGGCACCCGCAACAAAAACCGGATTGCCGTTTCCCCCGAGGCCGAAAATTCGTATCTTGGAGCAAGAGAGGAGAGAATATGCTTGAACTGGCAATCGACGCTGCACGCGAAGCCGGAGAAATGCTGAAGGATTTGGCGGGAAAAGCTCAACGAATCGACCGAAAAGCGGGCGAGGAGACTAATTTGGTGACGGAGCTTGACCGAACATCCGAGGCAATGATCATCAAGCGCATCAAGGCACGATATCCCGATCACGAGATCTTGGCCGAGGAATCCGGCCGAAACTCCCGGCAATCGGACTACCGTTGGATCATCGACCCGATTGACGGCACGACAAACTTTGCGCACGGCCTGCCGATCTTTGCCGTTTCCATCGGAATTGAATATCGGGGGGCGATCATAGCCGGGGTAGTGTACGATCCTACGAGGGACGAGATGTTTACCGCGGAGAAGGGACGAGGGGCGTTCCTCAATGGCGAGGCCATCCATGTTTCCGCAACTTCACGTCTTATCGACAGCGTTCTCGCAACCGGCTTCCCTTATGACATCAAAACCAACAGAGGGAATGTTGTGCACTTTGAAAACTTCCTGTTTGAGGCACGTGCGCTGAGACGTCTGGGTTCAGCCGCGATCGATTTGTGCTACGTGGCCTGCGGGCGCCTGGATGGATACTGGGAACTCTCGTTGAACCCATGGGATATGGCCGCCGGCGTGCTCCTGGTCGAAGAAGCCGGAGGACGATTTACGGATCTCCGCGGAAGGCCGGGATCCATTTACTCCAAGACCGTTCTCACCTCAAACGGCCTGATCCACGATCATATGGTAGGGGTCTTACAGAGGGGTGAAGCCGGGGGGTCCGACCGGGCTGTCAAAGGGCCTTGATCAGATCAAGGGCCATGACGCCAAAGGTCACGGCCATCAAAAGCGCAAAAATCCCAAGGGCCGCAAGGTATCCAAGCGACCGCTTTGTCTCCTCGCGATCGAGCACAAGATTCCGCACCATGCGAATGGAAATGTCCCCATGTACCTGTACCTGACACGCCAGTCTGTGTTGGGGACCAACCTTCCGCTTGAAGACCCGTCCGGTGATCCACTGCTCCTCTTCGCGTGTGCGTGGATTGACACCCTTGCCGTCCACTACCTCCACAACGTCCGACCTGCAGGGGATCTTGATGGGGCCCATCTCGACATTCAAGGAGAAGAGACGCCTTAGCGGAGGGTAGAGGCCAACGCCTGCCTTCAATGCGGCCTTACGCAGATTCGCTCCGGGGAGGACATCAACAGTCTTGTGATGATCGAGGAAATGAATGGCAGGCATGAGGTGCAGGTTCTCCGTTAATGGTTGGTCGTATATTTCTTTGCTGTGCCGGGCGGAATCGTATAGATGTAACTCTCAAGATACTCAAGGTTCCGCTCCTTCTCATCGAGATCCATCATCAAAAGGTCCCTGAGCGAAACCATCCCCAGGAGCCGTTCACCTGAGACAACCGGAAGATGGCGGCAGTGAGCGGTCTTCATCTTCTGAAGACAAGAGTCGTGGCTTTCGTTCACGTCTGCCACAACGATCCGCGTCGTCATCACTTCCCCTACAGAGACCTTCGAGGGGTCGAGTCCCTTCGCAATGACGCGGGTAATCACATCCCGCTCCGAAAAGATGCCTACGAGCCGGTTGTCCTCCACCACCGGTACCGCCCCCACATTCTTTTCGGCCATGTACCGAACTGCATCAGCAACTGTCTTGTCGCGCTGCACGGTATAGGTCGGATGGTTCTGGATCAACTCGCTGATCGGTCGCATACGCCTCACCCTCCATGCTGATGTGTGGGTAGAAAACTTAAGAACTTTTCGACAGGGACGCAAGTTTTTTGGAGGTGTTCTGAACCGGAAGATGTTCGGATCTTCTTGCTTCAACCGCAAGCTGGTGGTACATTATTGTCACGAAAGCGTGGGGTCTACGTCGAGAAAGGAATTGCGGTTTCCATGCGTATTGGAATACTCACGGGAGGAGGAGATGTCCCAGGCCTTAATCCCTGCATCAAAGGAGTGGTGTACCGGGCCGTTGAACGGGGAGTGGAGGTCGTGGGGATCAAGCGCGGTTGGGCGGGCCTTCTGAAGTATGACCCTTCCGCGGCCGATCACAGCGAATGCATCATGCCGCTGAACCGGCAGAATACACGCATCATCGACCGAACCGGCGGCACAGTTCTTCACACCTCGCGCACGAATCCGGCAAGGGTTCCCCCCTCGGAAGTTCCGGAATTCCTCCGATCCTCCGACCACAAGGATCTGCCCAAAGACGAACGCCTTGATCTGACATGGCACGTTCTCAAGGTGATCGATCATATCGGCTTGGATGCCCTTATTACCATCGGAGGGGACGACACACAAAGTTACGCGGTTCGGCTCCATCGCGAGGGAGTGCCGGTGGTGGCAATTCCCAAGACCATGGATAACGATGTGTTTGGGACCGACTACTGCATCGGCTTTTCCACGGCGGTCACGCGAAGCGTCGGCTTCATTACATCGCTCCGCACCGTTGCCGGATCGCATGAACGCATCGCAATTGTCGAGCTGTTTGGGAGAAATTCAGGCGAAACATCCCTCGTGTCAGCCTACCTTGCGGGCGTGGACCGAGCGGTGATCTCGGAAGTGCCGTTCAATCCGGAGAAACTGGCGGAGTTCCTTGCAGAAGACAAACGGGCCAATCCGAGCAACTATGCGATCATGACGATTTCCGAAGGGGCCCAAATGGTGGGCGGTACGATCATCGAGTCGGGGCCCGAGGATGCGTTCGGGCACAGGAAACTTGGGGGGATTGGAATCGAGACCTCCGAATACATCAAACGAAGACTCAAAACACACACGGTGTATCAGCAGGTTGCGTATCTCATGAGGAGCGGGGAGCCCGATGCCCTCGATCGAATGGTGGCGTTCAGTTACGCGAATCTTGCCGCTGATCTGCTCTTCCGTAAGGAGTCGGGAAAAATGGTGGCTCTCAAAGAGGGAAAATACACGACGGTTCCCATCGAGACGCTGACGATGGGCGTCAAAAGGGTGGATGTGAATGAGTTGTACGATACGGAACGCTACAGGCCGAAGATTGCAAACATGCTGGGCAAGCCGATGTTCCTGTATTAAAGCAGGCTCTCAACTATTGCCAACGGGGGTGGATACCTTCCTGGTCAACGTAACAATGCAGAAGCGGTCGCCGGACAGGCGGCTCCTTGCGGATGAGGAATGCGTTCTGGAGGCGCTGGCGGGCGGATGCCACAACGTCGTCGCGATCGGTAAACAGTTCGGCCAGGAGGTCCCCGGCCTGGACCTGGGTTCCAACCTTCACCCTGAGGACGATGCCCGCCTTAAGATCGAGCACATCGTCAAGTTTTTGCCTCCCGGCTCCAAGTTGGATGGACACAAGTCCGACCTCGAGCGCATCGATACCCGCCACGAATCCATCGACGGGGCTCTTGATCGACAGAGCATGCCGGGGCGTGGGAGAAAGCTCAAGGTTTTCGATTGCCCGGGTGTTTCCGCCCTGAGTCTCGACAATGTGCAGGAATTTCCTGTACGCCGATCCGTCCGCAACGGCCTGACGGGAAAGCCTGATCCCTTCGTCCAACGACCCGGCTTTTCCTCCCGCCTCCAGCATCGCTCCGGCAAGCGTGTGCGTGACCTCCATCAGGTCAGCCGAGGCGTCCCCGTCTCCCCGCGCTCCTCTCAGACATTCAACCGCTTCGACCACTTCCAGCCAATTGCCGACAGCAACGCCCAACGGCTGTTCCATGTCCGTGACAAACCCACGCGTGTTCTTTCCAAACCTTGTGCCGAGATCGACAAGAGTTTTCGCAAGGTTCACTGAATCCTCATACGAGGACATGAATGCCCCTCTGCCGGTCTTGACATCGAGAACAAGAGCGTCAATGCCCTCAGCAATCTTCTTGCTGAGAATGCTCCCGGCGATGAGCGGAATACACTCGACCGTGGCCGTGACATCCCGCAACGCGTAGAGCTTCCTGTCCGCGGGCGCGATCTCAGCCGTCTGACCCATCAGAACAGCACCGGTTTCGCGAAGAATTCTCTTGTACTCCGCGACGGAGAGCGACGTCCGGAAACCGGGGATGGATTCGAGCTTGTCGAGCGTCCCGCCTGTATGGCCAAGGCCCCGGCCCGAAATCATGGGGACAGGCACACCGTGCGAGGCGACAATGGGAGCAAGGATCAGAGACACCTTGTCGCCCACACCTCCTGTCGAATGCTTGTCAACCTTGATCCCCGGAACGTCAGACAGATCCACGATCTGTCCGGAATGCAGCATCAGACGCGTGAACGTTTCCGTCTCCTCGTCGCTCATCCCCCGGAAATAACAGGCCATGAGAAATGCGGACATCTGATAATCCGGCAGGGTTCCGCGGAGGTACCCCTCCAAGAGAAATCTCATCTCCTCTTCCGTCAGCGCCGCGCCCGACCGTTTTTTCTTTATGAGCTCAACCGGAGAAATTGCCTCACCCTCTTTGAATTCTGAATTGTTCGGATCGAATTCGCTACGATTCGACCTTGACCGTAAACTGCCTTGCGCAGGTATTACATTGATATTCGATGGTGACCCAGTTGTTCCGCTCGTAATAGCTCATTTCCGCGAGCTCGCCGCCGCAGGCAACAACCGGACAACGCTTCAAATCAAGTCTGTAGGTCCGGTCGGAAGGGTACGTGTCGTCCATCGGGAGGTCACTCATGATTTGCCTTCCTCAGACGTGCCAGCGCAAGAAACAATCCGCAAACGGTTTTCGCATCGACAATGTCTCCGCGCTCAATCATCCGTATGGCTTCCTCCATGAGGACAAGCTCGATTGTCAGTCCCTCCTCCCCCTCTTCAAGTCTCGGCCCCTCGCTTGTTTTCGTCAGTCCGGTTGCGAGAAACAGATGAAGGCGTTCGTTGCAGAAACCCGGACTTGTATAAATCGCCGTGAGTTTTTCGACGTGTTGCGCACGGTATCCTGTTTCTTCTTCCAATTCACGTCTGGCACAATCAGCGGGATCCTCGTGTGGATCAAGCTTTCCGGCCGGAGCTTCGTACAGAACCCCTTTGATCGGATAACGGAATTGTCGGATGAGGAGGACCGTCGAGGGGGTGATGAGTGGAATGACAACAGCTCCGCCGGGATGGTCTGCAACTTCGCGGATGGCACGGTTACCTGAAGGATACTCTACTTCATCGACGATGAGGTTGAAGACCTTCCCGGTGTACAATCGTTCGCTTTTAACAGTTTTGGGACCCTTCATGGAATCAGTAGTTTCCGCGACTGCCGGGTTTGGTGACGGGGAGCCCCTTGCCGCACAATGGGCACTCTTCGGGTTTGAAGGTAACGGCATTGAGTTGGAGGACGGAGTAATGCCTGGCATCAAACGTCAGCATTCCGTTGCTCCGGTCGACGATATAGCCAACCCCGCCAAGGATGGCTTTTGCCCCTCGAACAAGGTCAATGACCTCATGAACCGAACCCCCCGTGGTGACGACGTCTTCCACGACGAGGACGCGTTCGCCGGGCCGTATTTCAAATCCGCGCCGGATCTCCATGATCCCATCTCTTCGTTCCGCAAAGATCGTCCTCACACCCAAAAGTCGTCCCACTTCCGTCCCGACCACGATGCCTCCAATGGCGGGTGAGATAACAAGTTCGATTTCATTGTATTCGAAATGCCTGGCGAGCTCGCCGGCAAAGAGATGGAGATACTTTGGAAACTGCAATACGCGCGCGCATTGAAAATATTGAGGACTGTGGAGTCCCGACGTGAGCTGGAAATGGCCTTCGAGCAGGGCCCCGGTTTCACGGAAAATGTTGAGGATTTCGTTCTGGGGAAGTTTGGATGGCATGCGGCGAAAAATAGTATGGGAGAACCAAAATAGCGAAAAGTCCGTTGAGTCTCAACGCGGTACGGCATCACCGCGGGATGGCAGATCGATGGATTCGAAACTCAGGCGAGCTCGTCGAGGGCGTCCTGCATCTCACGCTGAGCGTGAGGATCGTTCTGCTCACGGGCGACTTCAATCCCGCGCCGAAGTACCTGCTCTGCTTCGGACAACCGCCCAAGTTTCAGATATTGGTATCCCAACTGCTGATAAGCAGGTACATACGCGGGGTCACGTTCAAGGACCTCAAGGAGAAGCGATAGGGCGATCTGAATCTCCCCCTTTCCGGCATATTCGAGGGCAAGCGCATAACGCGTGAACGAATCGTTCGGATCGTTCTCGAGAAAATCCTTGAGCTGCGCAATACGGTCGCTTTTCATAACTGATCAATGGCAGAAGCAAGTTCAAAATCCCTCTCGGTCAATCCGCCGGCGCTGTGGGTGGAGAGGGCAAGATGGACCTTGTTCCAACGAATATCAATGTCCGGATGGTGATTCCTCCGTTCTGCCAGGAGCGCGATGGAGCTCACAAGCCCCATGGCTCTGACAAAATCCTTTGCTTCGATGCTCTTACGGATTTCCTTGCCGCTCAATGTCCAGCCCTTGAGGCTCTTCAGCCTTTCCCGGATCTCAGATTCATTCAAGAGTTCCTGTCCCATAAGTCACCTGTCTGTGAATGTCACATGACCACCGGTCCGCGGTGGCTGAGTTTCTCGTATTCCGACCGGAGAATAATGTGCCGGGAATCCACAGCCCGGTCGATCGCCAGGATTCCATTCAAGTGATCAATTTCGTGCTGGAGGAGCTCCGCAAGAGCCCCCTCGGCTTTATGGGTCTTCTTGCGTCCTTTTTCATCCCGATAGGAAACGGTAATAGTATACCATCGTTCAACCATAACCATGATATCGGGGAACGAGAAACAATCATCCCACAGCCTGAAGGTGCGCCCGCTCCGGCGTATGATCTTCGGATTGATGAGAGCGCCGCGGATTTCGAAATCGATGTAAATGATCTGCTTGGTGGAACCGATTTGCGGAGCCGCGATTCCGCGCCCAAACCCCCTCCTGGCCCGAAAATCGGCCAGCGTTTCCCGGAGGTCCCGAATCAGAGCCTTTGTCTCGCCGGAGTGAAATTCCTTCACCGGATCACATCGCTCCCGCAAAACCGGATCCCCGAGAAGCCGAATTCTCTGAACCATGACTCAATATAGCAAAAGGAGTACCATGAAGCACAAATCTTGAACCTTGAACCTTGAACCTTGAACCCTACATCTTCTTCACCACCCCCAGCTTCTGCCCCAAAAATCTCTCCCCGATTTCGGAAAATGCATGCGGAATGTCGCTCACGTAGAATGAGAGATTCGGCCTGAGCGTGCTCGGGTTTTTCAATCCGTGGGTTTCCAACGCTTCCTCGACTGCTACCGCTGTGGCTTCCCCGGAATCGACAAGGGTGACAACACCTTTCAGAACCCGCCCGATCACCTCCCGCAAAAGGGGGTAATGGGTACAGCCAAGGACGAGCGTATCGATCTTTTCCAACATGAGCGGAAAGAGATACTCCCGTGCAATCATTTCCGTAGCTTTGTGGTCGATCCATCCCTCTTCAACAAGCGGAACGAAAAGGGGACATGCCCGAGAAAAGACCTCGATCGTCGGATCGACTCGTCGAATGGCATGGTCATAGGCCTGGCTTCGGACGGTACCGGCGGTGCCGATCACACCGATACGTTTTTTCCGCGTCACGCGCGCGGCGGTCTCCGCCCCTGGCACGATAACCCCCACCACCGGCACTCGGGACCGCTTCTGAACCACATCGAGCGCGACGGCCGACACCGTGTTGCAAGCCACCACGATCATTTTCACCTTGTGGGCAAGGAGCACGTCAGTATCTTCCGCGGCATACGTTCGTACCACCTGAGGGGATTTCGGTCCGTACGGGACCCTCGCGGTATCTCCGTAATACACGATGTTCTCGTGAGGAAGCCTGCGCGTCAGCGCCCGAACAACGGTCAGGCCGCCAATCCCGGAATCAAACACTCCGATCGGACGTTCGGTCATGACGAAGAAGGGGTGAGTTCTGATCCTGCCGCTTCCTCCACGGCCTGGAGAAGATTGTGTTGAATCTCCGCGCGCCGGGACGGATCGTCGATCTTCCCGCCGTTGCGGTCCAAAACATAGAATGAATCCACGATACCGTCTGCGCGCGTGGCAATCTTCGCAGAATGAATATTCAGCCCAAGCCCCGAGATGGTTTCTGTGATCCTGTACAAGAAACCGAGACGGTCGGGCGCGAACACGTCAATGATCGTATAGACCGGATGGTCCTCAAATTCCACTCCGATCCGCGTATTCGGGTTGTGCTCCCTCTTCAGTCGCTTCCACTTCATCCGGTGTCGGTGGAGGAGATGGAGAATGTCCGTTGTCCCGGTCATCACATCGATAAGCTCACGACGCACCTTCTCACACTGTGCATCGGTAAGGCGCGAATGCTGAAGAAAATCACTCACCCGGAATTTATCGATGATGATTCCGTCGTTGCGTGTGAAGATATGCGCATCGAGAATGTTGGCATCGTTGGCCGACAGGACGCCGCAAAAGCGGGAGAGCGCGTAGGGAGCGTCACGGGCGATGACGGTGATTTCCGTCAATGTGCCGGCGTGTCGGAATATCGCTGAAACAGGGGTGTTCTGCTCGATGTGTTTGATATGTTCGGCGATCTCTTCGGCGTCAAATGCCTCGAGATACGCGGCGGTGTCCACAGCCTCCAAATGGGTGTGCGAAGATTCTTCGGGGACCACGCCCGCCAACGTACGAACGACCTCGCGAAGAGCCTGGCTGCGGCGCGAAACGACAGCCGAACGGATCTGCTCCATCGACATTTGCCGTTCGAGGGTTTCCCTGGATTTCCGATACAACTCAAACAACAGCATACCCTTCCAATCGGTCCATACTGACCGGTTTACCGCAGTGAGGTCAGCATAGGTCAGGACATAGAGGTAGTCAAGGAGGGAGACGCGGGGGATCTTCGACGTGAAATCAATAATCGTCTGCGGATCGTTGAGGTTGCGGCGAAAGGCAACCTGCTCCATCAACAAATGATGGCGCACGAGGAAACTGACATCGTCCGCAATATCGTTCATGTGGAGGCGTCGAAGAATGACTCCGGCCGTTTCTGCCCCCGTGTATTCGTGGTCTACAACGCGAAGCGGTTTTGTGATATCGTGAAAAAGACACGCGTAGTACAGCGTATCGCGCCGGGGAAGACTTCTGAACGCATCCCCGAGCGGACTACGGTCATCTTGCAACGATTCGGCCGTCGCAACGGCACGGAGAGTGTGCTCGTCAGCCGTGTAGAAATGATATTGACTATGCTGAAAGAACGCCACTAAAGGCTTCCATTCAGGGATCCACCGCTCCAAGACGCCAAGATCATTCATGGCTCGAAGCGTTCCGGCGACCCCGCCATCGGCATTCACAAGGGCGCGAAAGGCCGCCGTTTCACCACGCGAACGTAAGGCTCTCACATGATGCATCTGCCGCACAAGAGCATCCTCGAACTGCTCCGCGAAATCGGCTTTGTGTTCCTGGGCGTACCGAAGGGCCCGGAGGAGGAGCATGTTGCTGATGGTCACGCGCTTCCGAGGAACGATTCTTCCTCCCACCAGCACAAATTGCCGATCGAGCACTTTCGCCGGGGGAATGGGTTCCGTCGTGTGTGCGGCTTCCACCGTTCTGATCATGCGCCGGCTGAATCGGGTAATGGCCCGGGTTGCAACGTAGTATCTTTGCATGAATCGCTCCACACTGCTGCGTGTCTGCGTTGTTCCGTACCGGAGCGACTCGGCCACTTGCCGCTGAAAGGTGAAATCCAGCGAATCGTGCAGGCCCTTGGACTCTAGATGCATCGCGTTGCGAGTGCGAAGGAGAAAATCAAAAGCCGACCGGACCTCTCTCACCTGGCCCGCTGGCAGATGTGCGCGCACAAACGGTGTCGTGAGCATATGCGTGACTGCCGTACTGCGGGAGGCCGGACGCGAAAACAGGGGAATGGATCCCGTTCCAAGAAGAAGCCACAGCGTTGTATGGAGATCGCGCAATCCGCCCGCACTGTTCTTGACGTTGGGCTCCAGCAGCCTGGAGGATTGGCCATATTTGGCATGCCGTGCCTGTGTCCGGGCCAGAAGATCCCGCACGAATGCCGCCTTGTCTGTCGATTGAACGTGACGCCGAAGCCGCGTTCGGAATTGCGCGAACAATGCCCGGTCTCCGCATAAGAACCGGCTCTCGAGAACCGAAACCCACGAATCCAGGTCCGAATCGCACAGACCCGTGCAGTCCGATATCGTCCGGACACTATGACCGATATCCAGACCCAGATCGAGGAGGTCGTGCAGGATGCCCTGGACCGCAAAACCGACTTCCGGCGGCGAACCTTCCGGAAGCAGGAACATGATGTCGGTGTCGGAGGCAAAGCAAAGCTCTTTACGGCCGTACCCGCCGGTCGCAATGATGCAAAGCAAGGATTTGGATGGATGACGAGAGGCGCGAAACACGCGCAGAAGAATATCGTCGAGAGCTTTGGTCAGCAACAGGCTGACGGCAATCCCCCCTTTTCCGCTCCGATGCCGGGCGGCAACGGTACGGAGAGACTCCTGGAATCGGCGCTTGAGGACGGGTGTGCTGTTCACACCCTCAATATACGCATTGAAGCTGCGAACGGCAACGCGATGGAGTCAGCGGAAAAAAGCGGCAATGTCGCGAGCGAGGTCCCTTGCTGCGGCCTCCGCAACTCGGCTCACCATTTCGTCATCCGGAGGCGGGTAGGCTTCGGAAACGGAACACAGCTGTCTGGAACGGTAAGAGAGCGCTTGTTCGTCTCCCCGATAACGGCCAAACCGAATTTCGACGGTCTCAGTGCGGGGAACGGTCCCCGATTGTACAATTGTGCCGCGTTCTACATCAACGATCTGATAACTCGACGTCAGCTTTCCGATCGCGCGGCGGGTCACTACGGTTACAGTGGCTGAAACCTTCTTCTTAGGCTTGTCTCGGCCTTGGGAAATTTCATTCTCTTCCTTGTAGGTTTCCACAATGTCCGGCGGATAATCGGTGACGATCGATGTGATCTTTCCAAAAACAAATGCGTGAATGCCGAGCAGTTTCCCTATCTGAGCTGCGCTGGCCGGATCAACAAACTCCGTCCGGCCAAATTTCAATTCGCGTATGAGCTCGTCGACCTTTTCCCGAGTGACGAACTCCATGAATTCCATGTTCTCCGGTCGTTCCATGGCCGCGCTGATGATCCGGTCCGCGACAATGGTCCCGATCGCGCCATACCATTGCTTCCCGCTCAGATTATCAAACGGCATGACCGCGATGCGCATGACTGCCGCCTTGCGGTTGACCTCGTACTTCTGGCGTGCATCTTTGTAGTCGGGAAGATACTCGAGCGTCCGCGAAAATTCTTTGGCGGCATCTTTTGCCATTTGCTGTTCTTCCATCCGAAGACCGGCCGCATAATGCTGCTCTGCCGCTTGCAGACGGGCATTCCGAAGCTCGTCATCGACGACGCGCGTGGGGAGTTGCACGATCTGCCCTGTGTCCTCGTGTCGTTGAGACGGAAGTGAGCCCACAGCGTCCGACATGGCGGTGATGTCTTCGTACAAAGCAAAAGCCGTATCCCAGTCTCCCGCGCGTTCGGCGCGCTGGGCTCGCGTGGCAAAGGATTCGTAGGCCACGGGGAGCTCGCGGGCGAGAAAATCAAGGGCATCGGCATAGCCGGGATTCTCACGGAGCGTCTGAACAGCATACGCAACCGCGCTTACGATGTCCCCTGCGTTGTAGGCCCTTTCTGCCATTCGCCAAGACGCCGGCGAACAGCCGCCCAGGAGAAACCCGAAAGCAATGATCAGTAACGAGACGCGGTGGTGAGGACTCATGATGTTCTCATTCTTCAGTGGAGGATTCTCTCTGTCGCCAAGATAGAATTTTTTGCATTCAGGTCAAAGCTTTGCCCCCACAACAACAACTCCGCGGGCGGAGAAACGACTGCCATCGGAGCCAAGGGCTTCCAATATCACAATGTAGGGACCAATGAGGGCTCTCCGGCTTCCGGATTCCATTCCATCCCACACGAGCTCGCCCACCGGTCCCGCGGGTTCTCCATCCGCCAGGGTTCTGATGTTTCTGCCCTCTCGATCGAAGATCTGGACACGAATGACTGAACTCCCCAGGGGGAGGGAAAAGCGAACAATGCAAAAATCCTCGTGGCCGTCGCCGTCAGGAGAAAACGGGTTCGGCGAAAAGGAGAGGGTGGAAGCGGAGGGATTCGGCGGCGTGTAAAGGGAGTTTCTTGCTCCGGGAGACCCGCCACGGGGCGCTGCGGAGGTACTCCAGGATCGCGGATCGTTCGATCCGAGGTCGGGACGGACCCTTTCAAGCGATCGACCGCGCGGATCTTGAATGCTCCTGTGATGCCAAGAGGGAAGATAGGCAACGCTGTCAATAGTAGTTCCTGCGGGATCCTGAAGAATCACCGAATCGCCATCATTTCCCAACCCCAATCCGCCCGACCGGTTTGCAATGAAGAGCGCGTCCACCGCAAGATCGGGAAACTGGTGAAGAATCGTGGAGTCCGCGGCAAGAACACCATAGCCGCCCGGCGGTATCGACCAGGGAACCTGAATCGTGGTTGTGTTCTGGCTTCCCGAGGGTGCGGGAGCATCGGCAAGGCGCCAGCCCATGACGTCAACAACCCTCGTCCCGGGGTTGTGGATCTCAACCCATTCGCTCACGCCCGCCGGCGGCTCGAACATGATCTCGTTGATGACCATCGCGCCCCTCTTGAACTCCCGGAAAAACCTGACAGAATCGATGTTGTTTTCCGGACGTTCATCATCCTCGAACAAGATCGATGCGTAAAGTACGGTCGTGCCGGGCGGAGAATCGGTCCATTCATACGTGAACAAAACGATTCCTCCGCGCGGAAGAGAAGTTTCAGCACGGAGCAGGGCAACTTCCTTGCCATCCGCCATGGTGAGGGCAACATCGAATGCCTCGATCGACCTTCTCCCTGAGTTGAGCACCTGAATTGCAATCGTTGACCTGAACACCTCAAGGGAATACAACGTCAGATCGTATTCCGCGATGGCAACGCTGTTGCTCCTTCCGGGTGTACTGCCCTGGAAATCCTCCGACGTCCGCCAGTTTCCGCGATCCGCCGATGGCCCGTACACATCAATGCGTTCCAGCGATCGCCCTCCTGATCCTCCCCAGGAAGGTTCGTACCAGACACTGTCCATAGTGACTCCGCGCTCATCGAACAGTACAACGGCATCCGGCGTGGTGTTGTTGAGGGCTGAGAATCCCGCCGTCATGACGGGCACCGTCACGGAATCATGGACGAGGAAGAACGATGAGTCTTTGGCGATGATCGCATGGGACAATGGCGGCAAGAAGATGTCCGAGGGCGTGAGGAGGGCTCGAACTCCGATACGGCTGTCCGAGATCCTCCAATCGCGAACGCTGATATCGGCAGAAGTGGTGTTGTAAACCTCCACCCATTCCGGTTCGTCGCCGCCCGGTGCGTACATGATTTCGTTGACGACCACAGCACCGCGGGGGTGACCGATAGGCAGGATAATACTGATCGTATCGTTGAAGGGCCGTTCGTCAGTCTCGAACGCGAGAGACGCGAAAATCCGGGCCCGGCCGGCGGGAAGAGGATCAATGAAAACCGAAACTTCCGCGGAGTCGTTCGGCATCAACGCGGGCCCCCGTACCGATGCAAGATGTTCGTTCGGACTTTGGCGGCCGTTTCCGTCGCGATCCAGAAAAAAGTCAACGCTGTATTCTGAGGCCGGTAGCAGTCCCGACGAACGGATGGTCACGAACATCGCCAGCGGATCAAGAGTCGTGGGATGAACGGGAAGAATACGGAGCGACGACAGGGAAAGATCATGAGCGGTCTGCACGGTCATCGAAACATCGTCAATGCGGAGGGTTCCACCCGTACCGCCAACTCCCCCCAGCACCCTCCAGCGAATCCGGCAATGCTCTTCTCCCATAAATTCCTGTGGAATCGTAATGGCCGTCTCTGTGTAGCCTGTCGGTCCCGGATGTCGCAGTGTGTCGGAGAGTATGAAAGGCCAGGTACTCCCGCCGTCACGCGAACCCTCTATGATGAGGGGGGAAGTGTGCGTACTCGAGCGCGAAAGAAAAAACCTTAGCTCGTGCGGCACCCGGTGTCGAAAATCGAATTCGGGAGAGATCAACTCCTGGGGGATGGTTGAGTTGGTGGATTGAACCGCAAATGGAACCGAGCGGGGAGACGTCGTGGTGGTGAAGAAATCTCCTCCCGCCAGCCGATGGGCGGTGGTGCTCCATCCCGGAGGAAGCGCCGGAACCTGCACCGAATCAAATCGTTCAGTGTAGGGGAATGAAGTGATTTGCGCAACGAGAGGAAACGGGAAAAAAAAGGAAAGGAAACACCGGCCGAAACGGAACCTCATGGTACCCCCTGTATGATTCACGGGGGGCGGATCAATAGTACAGAGATCGCTTCAAAAAATCCATAACGATCGCAAAAAGCTCGTGCGGCCGCTCTGCATGGATCCAATGTCCGCTGTCCAGAGATCGGATCTCTGCTTTCGGGAAAAGAGCCCTGATTCCGGCTTCATCGCTGTCGGCGATGTAGTCGGACTGCCGTCCGCGAAGAAAAAGAACCGGTCCATCGTAGGGTGCAGAGGAGACGATTCGCCGGTTGAGTTCGTCATAATGGTTGAGAAGGGCCTTCAGATTCATCTTCCAGCGAAATGTGTCGTCCTGATTTCTCGTCAGATTCTTCATCAGGAATTGTCGCACGGCCCCGGAGGAAATCCGGGCTGAAAGCGCCTCGTCGATTGCCGCGCGTGATCGGAACTGTCTCAGATCCAATGCGGAAAGGGCTTCGAAGATATGGTCGTGATGCGGCGCATAATCCCTCGGTGCGATGTCGACAACGATCAGCGCCCTCGTCACGGCGGGATGACGAAGGGCAAATTCCATGGCCGTTTTACCACCCATCGAATGTCCGATCAGTGCGACAGAAGAGAGGTCTTGACCGTGAATGAAAGCAACGAGGTCTTCTGCCATCGCTTCGTAACTCATCTCGTCAGAATGAGGTGAACGCCCGTGGTTCCTCTGGTCAATGGCGTAGACCGTGAAATGCCTGCCAAACCGGGAGCTTAGCGTATGCCAATTGTCCAGCGATCCCAGGAGGCCATGGAGAATAATGAGCGGCTTGCCCGTCCCGTATTTCTTATAGAAGAGTTCTACAGCCATTTCGAATATTCCCGTATATTCAAAAGCATAGTGAAAAAAATGCGCAAAAACAGTTACTGTCCCGTCGCTATTGCAGTCACCGCCGGCATCGTGCTGTGGATGGGCCTGTCACCTTCGGCGATCGCGCAGCGTAAGTCCTCGGCAGGCAAGGAAACGACGCCTGGAATGATGATCAAGGAGTCATCGCTGGACTATCGTCTCTGGGAGAGCTTCCAGCTCATTCGTCGCGCTAACGACGGAGAACCCGCGGCCCAACATGAACTGGCTCTTCGCTACCTTCAGGGACGCGGCTTCCCCGCCGATACTCTGAAAGCCGTGTACTGGCTCGGCAAGGCAACGGACAAAGAATTCGATCTGGCGTTTTTCAATCTGGGTATTCTCACACTCAACGGATGGGGCCTCGAGTGGAATCCTTTTCAGGCGTTTGACCTGTTTGAACGGGCTGCGAGGCGTGGAATGCCCGAGGCGCATTTCATCATGGGACTCATGTACACAGAGGATCTTGTTGTCGGGCAAGATTGGAAGAAAGCGTACGAGCATGTCAGGAAAGCGGCGGATGAGGGATTCGAACCGGCGAAGAAGGCGTTGGCAGAATTTCGGAAGAGAGGAATCCCGGAGGGACCCGATGCCCGCCGTCAAGCAGACACAACCAAGCAAAAGCCCCTGTTCATCGATTTCGATGTCGATACGACGTCCACCGGAGATAAGGCATTGATCAACGACCTGTTGAAGGAAGGGAGCGCGGAATTGCGCAAAGCGTTGGGGGCCGAGCCCAGGATCGCCCAAACGGATTCCAATGCCTATGCCCTGATCGGCCGTGCCGCGCGGGCAGGGAGTCCCGAGGCGGAAATTCTTCTCGGGAGATTTCGGGAATACGGGATACAGGGGCGGAGAGACCGAATAGCCGCGACAGCGCACTACCTGGTTGCTGTGCGGAACGAATCGGCACGAGCGCTGGGGTTGATCCATGAGATTGTCGGACAGGAAGGATTCGGGGAAGAGCTCGAGCGAAGGGCAAAGAGCAGTGATGCCGTTGCACAGTTTGCCTGGGCTGGACTGGTCGCGGGAGGAATCGACAGACGCCTGTCGGGGGAGCAGGCGCTGAAACTCCTGCAATCAGCGGCCGACCAGCGGTATGCAGAAGCGGTCATTGAGCTGGGGATGTGCTATCAATCGGGCCGATGGGTTGAGCGCAATCAGGCCCGCGCCCGCGAGCTGTGGCGCGTTGCGGCATCAATGGGAAAAACGGAAGCCTTCATCCGCCTCAAGGCCGTTGAACTGTTTACGGACAATCCGACGGTGGATCCCGCAACAATCCGAATGTTCAGAGAGCAAGCCGAGGAAGGGTCGATTCTGGCCCAGGTTGCCCTGGGTTATTGTTACGAACGCGGGCTCGGGGTCCCGAAGAACCCGGGTGATGCAAGCCGCCTCTATCGCAATGCCGCCCAACGGGGAAGTGATAGCGCCTATGACGCGTTGAAACGCATGCACGACGAAATCCGCCCCGCCGGGGAAAAATGGAAGGTGGGGTGAATTGCAGACCGGGAAGCCTACCGGCGAGAAAGCTCTTCGGAGTCCCTCTTGGAAAGGACTTCAAGTTCATTGCCCACCCTTACCACGCCCACCCCGCGGTGAATGACATTCTGTCCGAACATGACCTTGGTACCCCGCCTCCTGTACGTTGACAGCGTCCGAAGCGGCTCCACACCCCGTACGCCGGTGTCCTGATCCACCGTGGTCGTCACACATCGTGAACAAGGACGTAAAACCTCGAACTTCACCCCCCCGATGCTCACATCTCTCCACGTGTCCTCGGCATACGGTTCCACCCCGCCAACAACAATGTTCGGTCGAAAACGGTTCATGGGTACAGGGCTGTCCAGACGTTTGTTCAGCTCATCAAGCGATCCCTCGGAGATGAGCAGAAACGGAACTGCATCCGAAAAGGCGATCCGGCGTCCCTCGGGAGAATCCCTCGGAGCCATGGGCCGGTCGCTCGTGTCCGGCATGTAGACAACCCGGCAGGTCCTTCCCAAGAGAGCTTTAAACCACTTCTCCGACTCCCTTGGCCCCCGCAGTGCCTTGACCGTCTGTCCCCAAATCTCAACGCTGATGCTTTCACCTTCTCCCCAACGAAGCGGCATGCGCATGGGAGTCAGTCCTTTTGCAGTCATCTCGATATCCTCTCCGGCAATGGAGACACGTGCCAGCGCCAACCTTGGTTCTTCCCGCTGTGTGAGAAACAGGCCCTGTTCATCCGTGACCATCCAACGGCGGTCGTACCGGAATCCCCGCTCCTCGATGAAAGCCTCAGAAAGAGAGATTCCCCCACAGGATTTGATCGGATAGATAAACAGGCCGGAAACAGTGGGAAGAGGCACGTCAGCTCCTCGCATAGGTTCCCATAAGCTGGGCCTCTTCGAGAACGTGGCCTTCCATGGCCTTCAACACGTCTTCCTTCGTGCATCCGGGCTGTAGCGGGAGTTCCGCATCAAGCGCATAAAGCCTGAAGTAATAGCGGTGAGTGCCGCTCGGCGGACAGGGGCCTTCATAACCAAGTTCCCGCGACGTGTTCACCCCTTGGGAAGCCCCGTTCGGCAGGATCCTTGTTTTCAGCTGGTTTTCCGACAACTCTGTTTCGGATGCAGGAATGTTGAAGACAACCCAGTGCACCCAGACACGCCGCGGCGCGTCCGGATCGTCACACAGGAGCACGTAGGTTTTCACGTCGCGCGGGGGATCTGTCCAGGCAAGCGGCGGCGATACATGCTTGCCATCGCAGGTGTAAACCGTCGGGATCTTCCCTCCGTTCTGAAAAGCTTTGCTCGTCAGTTTCATGATGATTTCCTCCGGGAAAGATGATTGCGCCTCCTTTCGCGAAGGGTCATGGATGGAGGGCTCAGAGCCAAACGCTCCAGGAGCTTTTTCCCTCGTGCCTTCATCGCCGGCGTCTCCGATTCCGTAACACGTTCGATGGTTTTTCTGATGGAAGCGTACAGCCTCTTGTCTCCTAGTGCAATCTCTGCAAGAGCCTGCATTGCCGATGTACGCACAACACTGCTTGGATCTTCAAGGTACTTGTTGAGAATTCCCACAGCGTTCTTCCGTTCCACAGCCGTCATCGAAAGCCGCGGAATCATCTGCGCAACATACCGCCGCACCTCCTTCTGGGTGACGGTTGCAATTGTGGAAAGGATCTTCTTCTTATGCCGTTCCAGCAGCATCGGATTATGCGCCGTCACTTGTTCAGCTGCGCCGGCGGCCCGCATGCGGAGCACGGGGTCAGACGACTGCATGCCCCGTATAAGATCTCCGAATAGCGGAGGGTTCGCGAGGACCTCGGCGGCTGCTTCCTCCGATCGCCCCATCGAGCGGAGGTCGCCGCCAGACAGCATTGTGAAAAGCGCGTTCCGCTTCATGATCCGCCTACCATAGTGAGATCTGCCGCGAAATCGTCTTCGTCAAGACTGAATCGTGTGTGACAGTCCAATCGAGCGCCTGAGGTGTCACGGTTGCATCGCCCGTGGCATGAAAGAAGATAAGGGACTTGACGGCCGGATACCGGCTCGGAAATTGATGAAACGCATCCTCATACCATCTGAACCGGTCTCCACGGTAAGAAAGAGATCCCCCGTTCTGAGCCCTCACAATGAGAAGCGGGATAATCAGGAGGAAGGTAAAAAATCGGACGGTGAAAGACACGGAACACTAACGAAGTTGGGTTCGTGCAGGCCAAAGGGCAATCCCGTACAAGAGGATCGCCCCCGACGCGACATACAGATGGAAGAAAATTTCGAAGTACACGTCGAAAGAGATCGCCAGCAAATAGGCCGCAACAACACACCCCACGCCCCATCGTCTCCAGTACCACGTGGCGATCAATCCGATCATCGAGAGCACGATGAGACCTATGGCGACCGGAAGCATGGTTTCGTCGAGGCGGGGATGTTCCTCCTGGATCTCATACCACCGGGTGATGATCATCAGTCCCCCGAATGCGTGCGTGACCAGGAGGGTGGGGAGGAGGATCAACATCCCTGCAGGTCGCTTGTTGTCCATGGCGAGACTGCTTAGCGCACGGGCTTCAGCAAGAGATCGTGAAAATCAAAACTGAAATCTGTGTCAGGCGAAACCGCCCGCATCGTCGCTTGTTGAATGGACCCGTCCGGGTTGAGAGCGAAAGTCACAAATGCGTCCGCCCGAAGCTCACGGTCACGCCAGCGAGCGACAAAGGTGTCGTACTGCCAGTGCTCCAGATCGCCCACAAGAGATTCGGTCTTCGTGAAACGAATGACCAGCTTCTTCCCCTCGGACGCGATGACAACATCGCCATACCAGGCATCACGGTATGTGCCGGCATACTGTTCCAGGGATAAAGACGGTTTTGATTTCGCATTTCGTGAAGCGGCAATACCCTCTTTACGGGCCGCGAGAATGGAGTCCATGCGCGCAAGAACCGCTTGAAATCCTCCAAGCCAATCATGCGTGGCTCCGAGAAAGCGATCGAGCACGTACAAGGAAATCGCATTAAAGGCCGCACCCGATTCCTGATTGGTCAGCACGCAAACACCCGCCTTCAGCTCGGGAATCATCATCACCTGCGATACATAACCCGGCAAACCGCCCGTGTGCGTGACGATTTTGTAACCGCGGTAATCTCTGACGACAAACCCGAGCGCGTACGCATGGAAGTTCGCCCGCAACGGGCCGAGCTCCGGGGCCGGAGTACCGATCGGCATCGGAGTCACGGGACTCCACAACTCGCGGGCCGTCCTCGGGGAATACAAACGCTTGCCTCCGGATACACGCCCCGAATCGAGCTGGACGATCATCCATCTCGCCATGTCCTCGGCATTCGAATTGATCCCGCCCGCCGGATTCGTGTTGTCGCTCGCAAACGGCTTGATCACCCTCAGCGTTCCTTCGATTTTTGCATGGGGCGATGCCACGTTACCCCCTCGTTCCGCGTCAGAATGGCGAACATTACTCGTGGTCATGCCCACTGCGTCGAGAATCCGCTTCTGGACAAAATCTTCCCAACTGAGTCCGGAAACTTCCTCGATGACTTCCCCGGCAACCGTGTAAAGCACGTTGTCATACGCATAGGCACTCCGAAAGCTTGTCTCCAGCGGAATGTATCTGAGTCTGCGCGCGATTTCCTTTCGGCTGTACTTTGAAGGCGGCCACCAAAGCAAATCCCCGGCACCAAGCCCAAGACCGCTCCGATGGACCAGCAAGTCCCGGATCGTCAGTTCGCGAGTGACATAGGGGTCGGAAAGCTGAAACCACGGCAAGTAATCGATCACTCGTCCATCCCACTTCAACTTTTCTTCTTCCACCAACAACCCCAGAGCGGTCGCCGTGAATGCCTTGGTGTTCGAAGCAATGCCAAACAATGTCCTTGCATCCACCGGCTCGCTCTTCCCAAGCTCCTTGACGCCGTAACCCTTCGCAACAACCACTCTCCCGTTCTTCACAACTGCGAGACTGACGCCCGGAACGTCAAACTTCTCCATGACGGCCCTGACATAGTCATCGAGATCCTTTTGGTCCCACGGCGCCTCCTGCGCAACCAGGGGAAAAGAAAAAAGCAGGAACAAGGAATACCTGAAGATGTATTTCATGGTGAGCCTTTGTGAGTTTCCGGTACCCCCTGCCCCTTATGTTCCCGGCGCCCGCGGATGATTCCCCGGACAACCGAAATACGCGGTAATGTCACTTTTTCATTTCTCCAACCGTAAAAGCCATTTCCTTCAAAACATTTCCTTCCGCATCCGTTACCGTGACTGTCCAATCGCCGGCCGAGGAGGCAGTCTTATACGACCACGTCCGCCAAGAACTTCCGCCGATGTTCAGCTTGGAAGAATAACGCTGGTCTCCGGTTTTCCAGGTGACAGTGATCGAATCGGACGGGCCGCCGGTGACCCTGAGCCAAAGATACACCCTGTCGTTCAGGGCAAAAGTCGCCGTTTCATCGACAATTTCCCTGTCCTGCACACCTTTCCCCAGCTTCGCTTCAGCAACGGCGAGCTTGGACATTGTCCCTTGCTCTTGTGCAGGAGCGAGAAATGCCGCTGCGACAAAAAGCGAACACAAGAAGATTGAGTGTTTCATCGTGAAACCCCCTTTCAGAAAATGGTGAACGATTACGCCGCTCTGCGGCGAGGGTTAGTTCGAAGGGAACGAAACAATTCGCGTCCGGCGTCGGCAACCTTCTGCACCGCTCGGTCGAAAGCCTCCTGATTGACTCTGGAAGGCTTTCGATAACCGCTGATTTTTCGAACGAATTGAAGTGCGGCGTCTGCCAACTCCCGATCGGGAGGTACCCGCCTGCCGGACTGTCTCAGGTTTCGGATGTTTCTGCACATGGAAATGCCGGGTTGTTCATAAAGTGCGATTATTCAAACCACAATATCATGACTCAGAACGCAAAATGCAACACGAACCGAAGCTGTGAGCCTCGGACATCGCTACAGCATAACGTTCGATGATTCTTCCTTTGAAGTCTCCTCTTGAAGGTCCAGCACCGCGTCATCGTCCCGGAAAAAATTTCCCGGAATCAAAGAACCCGTCAGGAGGATCGATCAGCGATAGGTCTTCAACTATCTCCAGTTCCAAATCTTCGCTCGCTTGTCGACAGGAACATACATCGCACCGTCCGGTCCGCAGCCAAACGCATCGTACCACTCCTGCAGGTTGACAACAGGACCGTTCGTGCGGAATTCGGCAGGGGAGTGAGTATCCGTTTTCACCTGCAGACGCAGCTGCTCCGGACGTACGTTACGCCGCCATACCTGCGCCCACGACAGGAAAAACCGCTGCTGAGGTGTAAAGCCGTCGATGGGGCCGACCGACTTTCCTTTGAGCGAGTTCATCAGCGCCGTGTACGCAAGCGCCAGGCCGCCCAAATCCCCGATATTTTCACCCATGGTCAGCTTGCCGTTCACCCGAAGCGAATCAAGTACGGTGTACCCGTCAAACTGCGCTCCGAGAACGGCGGTGCGTTCCTCAAATCTCTTTCGTGTCTCTGCCGTCCACCACATCCTCAAATTGCCGTCCGCGTCGAATTTGCTTCCCTGATCGTCAAATCCGTGGGAGATCTCATGACCGATGACAGCACCCATGCCCCCGTAGTTGACGGCATCGTCAGCTTTGAAATCGAAAAACGGAGGCTGCAGAATGCCCGCCGGGAATACAATCTCATTGCGTGTGGCGCTGTAATATGCATTCACGGTCGGCGGCGTCATTCCCCACTCCGTCTTGTCCACCGGCTTACCGATCTTGCCGAGATTGTGTGCCGTGTTGAATTCCGAAGCGCGCCGGAGATTCTCAAAGTACGAACTTCGGTCAATAGGAAGTCCGGAATAGTCACGCCATTTGTCCGGATATCCGATTTTCACACCGAAGGAGTTCAGCTTCTTCAACGCCGCGGCCTTCGTCGAATCATCCATCCAGTCAAGTTTCCTGATGTGTTCGCGCATGGCGTCTTTCAGATTGTTCACCATCTCCAGGGCCTTTGCCTTGGCTTCGGGGGGGAATGCCCTGGCAACGTACATTTCACCCAGAGCCTCCCCCAAGAGGTTGTTGATGACGGCACGGATTCTCTTCCAGCGCGGCTGAATCTCTTTGGCTCCGGTCAGAATCGTGCCGTAGAACCGGAAGTTCTCCTGAACGAAGGCTGAGCTCAAAGCCGGCGCCGCGTTGCGCAGGACTCTCCAGCGAAGGTAGACTTTCCAGTCGTTCAGAGGAACCTCCGTAAGCATGAGATCGACCTCCTTGAGGAACTCAGGCTGGCCTACGTTTATATCGCCCGGATCAGGAGATCCGACGGCTTCAAAGAAACGCGCCCAACCGAAATGCGGCGACAGCTCCACAAGCTGTTGTTGGGTCATCTTGTTGTAGTTCTTGTCCGGATCCCGCCGCTCCACTCTTGTCCGCGATGCCTTGGCCAATCGCGTCTCAAACGCCATCACCGTTGTCGCATCCTCCTGTGCCGCCTCCTTGTCGAGACCGATAAGCCTGAACATCGCCGCAATATGTCCTACGTACTCTTGCCGGATATCTTTGGATTTTTGATCCTGCTCGAAGTAGAATTCACGATCGGGCAAACCAAGCCCACCCTGGCTGATTTGGCCGATCACCTGCGCACTGTTCTTTGCGTCAATGCCTGACGAGAATCCGAAAACTCCGCCTACGCCCGAGGCATGGAGACGCGCAAGCTCGGCCTGCAGATCGCCCGTGGAGGCAATAGCATCAATCCTCCGAAGATCATCTCTGATGGGTGTAAACCCCAACGCTTCAATGGCGGCCGAGTCCATGCCTGTCGCGTAGAAATCACCGACCTTCTGAATATTGCTTCCCTTCGGTGCCCGCATATCCTTGGCGGCAGTTTCAAGAATCTCCTTGAGCACTTCATTGTTCTTCTCGGCGAGTTCTGTAAAGCTTCCCCAACTGCTGAACTCCGAAGGAATCGGCGTGTTCTTGAGCCACGTGCCGTTGGCATAGGAATAGAAGTTGTCACAGGGCCTGACCGTAAGGTCCATGTTGGCGGGATCTAACGGTTTGGTCTGCTGGCCCGCTGCAGGAATGATAGCGAAAAAGAGGAACAGCAAGAATCGAAAGGCTTTCATGAGAGGGTCCCGAGTTGTGGAAAGAATTTTGAAGAGCATGACTAAGGGGTTGCAGCCCACTGAACGAATTTAGCGTCTCCTGATGCTGTGTATCTCAATGATGGGACCGGCCATACGCGTGCTCATCCGATCGCGTCGCATGGAGGCTCTCAATGTCACCGGCAGTCCCTCGACTTGGTAGTCCGTGTGGAGATTGATCGGTTCATAAACCTTGTTGTCATCACCACGAATTGCCCAAAAACCTCCTTCGAGCTCTATCCATGTAACCGTGCCCCGGATTTCCAGACCGGGTCGCGTGGACAGTTCCGTTTGACCGGCACACCCGGCCAGGAGCGTGTACACGACGAGAACAAAAACAGATCGCATTCAAGGTCTCCTCTGCAGCACCGGCAAATATGCCTCCCAGGGCCCAGCCGCCTCACGATACTGTCCGGCCATTACCCGCGCAATTTGCGCAAGATGACCAAGGTCATGAACCACCCACGTGGAAAGCAATTGCCCCAAGGTTACAGGTCCAAACTCTGGGTGCTCGCCCTTGAGGTCCAGTTGGTCCGGAGTGAGCCGGAGGGATTCCAACTCGGCCAGGTTGGCCTTCCGCAGAGTTTCGAATCGGTCAAGCCTTTGTTCGAGCGTCTGCGTGAATTTCAGACTCAGGTGTCTTGTGCGATCAAAAGGCTCAAAACGCCGGTTGGAACCTTGGGCAAGAATGAGGCGAGCCCTCACTATCCAGTTGGCTTCTTCCGCGTCCGCCAAGTGGCCGACAATGTCAAAAGGACTCCAGGTTTCAGCCCCTTCGTTGGCCAGCGTCCACTCGGAAGAAAGACCCGCCAGGAATGTCCTTAGAACCCGCGGCGTGCGTTCAAGAACCGAAAGACTTTTGTCAAGATTGAAATCCATAGCAGTCAACAGGGTTATAGTTCCGCATCCTTGATGTCTCTCAGGAGCGTCCGGGATCGTAGAATGAGGGATACGAGAAACGCTCCCACGGGAGTCAGGAAAATCGTCAGGATAATGAGAAGGGGGACCCTTTCGGGTCTTTTCTTCGTGCGATCGAGAGGTTGAAGATTCTGAAGGGCCCAACAAAAGATGAGACCGGTCAGAACGGCCCCACAGTTGATGGCAAGGTACCGCAAAACCGTCATGAGATCCATGTCTTTCCTCCGGGGAAAAGTTCCCCTGCACACTTTCGACGCGTTATTCGGCCAACTCTGTGTAAACGATTTCGAAAAGGATGGGGAAGATGATCGGTCCGCCGGCACCTATCCCTTTTCCGTTGGACAGATTACTTACCGCCAATCCAGCGCCCATTCCAAGAAAGCCCATGCCCAGGGTCGGGAGAAAGCGTGACTCCGGATTGTCCGTTTCGGCAATGATGTGGACGCCGAGGGCGCTCCCGAGAATATAACCGCTTATCACTCCAAGAACTGCCGGTCCCAACTGGGCCCAGCCCTGTTCGCTGGAGATCGAAACGGCGGCGGAGCCACCCGCAAGGCTGAACAAAACGCCCATAGCACCACCCAATCCGACTTTGCCCATAATGACCCAAATCCTGGCGGAACCGCCGGTGGTTCCGATCTCGGTGGTGTCAACTCCTGGGGCGCGGCGGAAAAGAGCGGAAGAAACAGTCGACCTGTCCGCGAGTTTTTGACCGGGGGCAGACTGCGGGATGAGAAAGAGAGTGAAGACGGCAACAAGAATGGTCGTTGTGCTTCGAAACGAAAACCGCCCCCGGGGGGCTTTCTTGAAATATGATCCGACAGGATTCAATTTCAATCGATTGCAGGTTCTGAAGGCGTAATGGAAGGTAGCGAGTTTCGCGGAAAGTGGCAAACAGGCTTTGGTGATACAAGCATTCAAAAGCAGTGCGATGATTGCTTGCACTTTGCGTCAAGTGTAACGTTCAAGGAGAATTTCCTGAAGATTGTTGGAATGCCTTTGGAAGGGCATCCCTTCGGGAGCCGCGGCAGTAGTACACGACGGCTGCCTCTTTAACTTCTCACTTCTTGCGTCTCACGTCTCACTTCTCCTTGCCTTGAATTTCGTACTCCGGGGGCCTGCCCGC
>BQML01000023.1 GCA_022180565.1 Bacteroidia bacterium | reverse complement strand
CCGCCGCGGTGATGCTCTTTGCCACCGAGAAGCTTCGCGTCGACCTCGTAGCGCTGATGGTCATGGGCGTGCTCTTGCTCAGCGGCATCGTCACACCCGAGGAAGGGCTGGCCGGGTTCAGCAACTCCGCAACCGTCACCGTTGGGGCCATGTTCATCCTGAGCGCGGGCCTCTTTCGCACCGGAGCGGTCAATTCTCTTGGTAACGTCTTCGTGCGCCTGTTCAAGGGGAACTTCTGGTTTGCCATCACCGCTATGATGCTCATTGTCGGCATCGCATCCGCGTTCATCAACAACACGGCCGTTGTGGCAATGTTGCTCCCGGTGATATTGGGACTCTCCCGCGAGACTGGAATCAAATCATCAAAACTCCTCATACCCCTTTCGTTTGGATCAATGTTTGGAGGTGTGTGCACGCTTCTCGGAACGTCCACGAACATCCTCGTCAACTCGATTGCCCTTCGGCATGGAGAGCCCCCGATGCGGATGTTTGAATTTTCGCTGCTCGGGGCGCTGTTTCTCGTCGCGGGAACATTGTACATGCTCATCGCAGGCATTCGTTTGATCCCCACGCGACGGGAGACAACAGATCTCGAAGCCAATTACGGGATGGGCGATTATGTCGCGGAGATCGTGCTTCTGCGGGAAGCGAAATCGGTCGGGAAGACCGTTGCCGATTCACCCCTCGTTGAAGAAGTCGGGGTCGAGATCCTCGACGTCATTCGGGGAAAGAAGAAGCTCAGCCTTCCACCATCGAAAATGATCCTGAGGGCCGGTGATGTGTTGCGGGTGGTGGGGGATGTGCAGCAGATCAGAGAGCTTCGAGAACGCGAGGGGATACGCCTTCGTCCGCGGAAACGGAAGACTGCTCTCTCGATGGATCCCGACGAGTTTAAGCTCATCGAGGCCGTCATCGCTCCTGATTCCGATCTCGAGGGAAAAACCCTGAAGGAATTGAGATTCAAGGAAACGTACGGCGCCCTCGCGGTCGCCATTCGTCATCGTGGGAAAGTCAAACACACCAAGCTCTCGTCCACCCGCCTCCAGGCCGGTGATGTTCTTCTGTTGACTGCCCGCAAGGACCACATCGACGATCTTAAACGCCGTGAGGACTTCGTATTTGTTTCCGAAGTCGGCCTTCCCGGCTTTCGAACGGGAAAGATGGTCATTGCCGTGGCCACGATCACCAGCGTGGTAGCCACCGCCGCGCTGAACATTTTCCCCATTGTTGTCTCCGCGATCGCGGGATGTGTGGTGATGATTTTCTCGCGGTGCCTGACTCTGGAAGAAGCCTATGAAGCAATTGAATGGAAGGTGATTTTCCTCCTTGCCGGTGTTCTCACCCTGGGCCTTGCGCTCGAACGTAGCGGCGTCGCCCATGAATTGGCGCGCAACGTTGTTTCCCTCTTGGGGGACCTTGGCCCCCTCGCCGTCTTGTCGGCCTTCTATCTGATAACGACGCTTCTTTCAGAAGCCATGTCGAACAACGCCACGGCGGCGCTGATCGCGCCCATTGCCATCTCGGCCGCCGAAGCCATCGGCGTCAGTCCCCGACCGTTTCTCTTCGCCGTCGCTTTTGCGGCCTCATCAAGCTTCATGACGCCGGTCGGGTATCAAACCAATACGATGATTTACGGCGTGGGCCAGTACCAATTCTCGGATTTCTTGAGAGTTGGAGCCCCGCTGAATCTTCTTTTTTGGATTATCGCTACCTTCACGATACCGATCATCTGGCCTTTTTGAACAACGCACGTACGCCTATGGAATGGCTTGAGAAGATTTTTCAGCCGGTGAAGGAAATTCTGGGGGTGCCGGTGTTCACGCTCGGTGGCTTCGAACTCACCGTCGGAGCATTGTTGTACATGCTGATCTTCACGGCGCTGATCCTGTACCTCAGCGGAAAGATCAAACGATGGACAACCCAGATCCTGGCAAAACGCTCATCGATGGACATTGGGCGTCGCGAGGCCGCGGGCGCGATCACCAGTTACATCTTTCTCGTCATCGGCTTTCTGGTGGTCATTCAGACCGCCGGCATCGACCTCACGACGCTCAACGTCCTCGCCGGCGCCGTCGGTATCGGCGTGGGCCTCGGCCTGCAAAACATCGCGAACAACTTCATCAGTGGAATCATCATTCTCATTGAACAGCCTGTCAAAGTGGGCGACCGGATCGTGGTGGGAGAAGTGGAGGGGGACATCATTCGCATCGGAGCCCGCAGTACACGCGTCCTTACGAACGACAACATCACGATCGTGATTCCGAACGACCAGCTGATCTCGCAGAACGTCATTAACTGGAGTCACAACGACAACCGAGTACGCTTCAGAATCCCCGTTCAGGTCGCCTACGGGACAGATGCCCGCCTCGTCGAACGCGTTCTTCTTGAAGTGGCAGGAGCTAATCAGGATATTTTAAAAGAGCCCGCGCCCTCAGTTAGATTCAGAGAATTCGGGGACAATGGATTGAAGTTCGATCTTTTGGCATGGACGGACACCTTAACTCACCGACGCGGCTATCTGGTCAGCACGCTGAACTTCGCCATCCACGATGCGTTCAAGCTCCATAAGATCGAAATCCCGTTTCCGCAGAGAGAGGTGAGGATACATCGGGAGAAAGGGTAGGTTATGAAACGAATCAACGAATGAACAACCGGATGAGGCAACGAAGCAATGATCTTTACTTCTTCTTCGCCAGCCACACTTCCGGATTCATTTTCTGACGCTCCTGCCAGACTTCGAAGTGAAGCAAGGATCCGGCTACCGAGTCGCCGCTCTTCCCGATCACATGCCCCTCCTGCACTTTCTGTGCCTCCACGACACGGATTTCAGAAAGATGCGCATAGACCGTACGATAGCCGTCATAATGGTTCAGAATCACTACGTTCCCATATCCGGGAATGAAGGAAATCAGCGAGACCTCGCCTTCGGCCACCGCCACAACATCCGTGCCCACATTGACGGAGATGTCGATTCCGCTGTTCTCCGTGACCGTCCGAAGCACCGGATGCGTCACCTTGCCAAACTTCGATGCTATGGCGCCTGAGGAAACCGGCCAGCGCAGAACCCCCCGCCGTCGCGCAAACGTGCCGGTCGGCTCTATGGTCAAAATGGGGACGGGCTGACCCGCGGCGGCCAGCCTTTCCCGCTCCTTTGCAGCTTCGGCCTCCCGCTTCCTGCGCTCCTCTTCCAGGCGCTTCCTCTCCTTCTCAATCAGATCCGCAATCATCTGTTCAATCCTCTTCACCGCGGCGGTCTTCCGCGAAAGCTCCTCACGCAGGGTCTTCTTGTCCCTTCGAATCCTGCTCAACATTCTCTGCCGCTGGGCCGCCTTGCTCTTCAAACTCCGTTCCTCTTTCGTCTTCTCCGTAATCAAAGCCCGTTCGTTCCGGAGGGTCTCTTGCAATTGATCGTTCTCCCGTTCCAGCTCTTCCTTCTTCGCGACGATCTTCCTGAGATCCTTCGCACGCTGGGCGGAGAAACGCTTGAGGTACTCGATCCGGATCAGGAGCTGATTGACGGAATTCGAAGAGAAGAGCAACTCAATATCGTACACGCGACCGTTCTTGTACACCGACCGGACGTACCCCGCATAATGATTCTTCAGTGCCACAAGCTGCCGCTCAAGCCCGTCGATCGAGTTCTTCGCATCATCAATGTCACGAGTGATCCTTTTTTCCTCATCCTTGAGTTTTGTAATAAGTTGACGGATCAGAGCGGATTGTTGCTCCAGGTCGTCCAGGTGTTCCAACGTCGACCGTTCCCGCTTCTCGCTCTCCTTGAGTTTGTTCTCAAACGCAGCAATCTCCTTCCGAAGTTTCTCCAGTTCACGCTCCTGTTTTGTGATTTCGCGCGTTTTCTGCGCGTGGAGAGGAGGAACGGCTAAGAGGATGGCAAGAATTACCGAAGGAAAAACGGCGAATCGTATCATTGCACCCGCGCCCGCTCCGCATCTGAAGGAACGTCGAACCTGAACGACAAGGAAGAGGGATTGAGGAAGAGATCTGCATACGAGATCGATACGCGGCGGCGTTCCTGCCGCATGGTCACCCGCACCAGCTGGGGCACCGTCACATCTCCGACGCGAACAAATCTGCCAAACGTTTGCTCCAGAAGCAGGTTCCCTTGCCCATCAAGGTGATGAATGCGGACAATCTGAAAAGATTCCGGTTCGACCCAGTACCGGCGCACACCGTCGCGATGGCGGTACGTGAAGACATACTCATCGTCTTCGATTTCGAAATCGGCGGGCCTCCCGCGATCTTCGCCCAGGAAGGAGCCTCCCGTAAGCATGTTCACTAGATCGTCAAACGCTACACGGATGCGAAAGAAACGCCCAAGGTTTTCCGGATTGGACGGACCGCTCAGAAGCCGGTTCTGCATGCTGTTATAAAAATAAAATTCATTCTTCGTCACCAAAGCCTGCCCGAGATCGATGCCGAACGGGCCTTCAATCCTGACCAAAAGAGAATCAGGTCGCCGTATGGAAATCTCAAACGAAGCGCTCTGGGCGATCTCAGGCGTTTCGATGGAGAGAATACCGGTTCCAAACAAGGAATTCACGCGGTCGTGGTTGGCTACCACAGCATTGCCGACCGCTTCCGGCGTCAGAGAGCGGTCTATCCGCGAACCCGTTGCGCACGCTACAAGGCCAAGGGCGAGGCTGAAGGGGATGATCCTCTTCACGGCGACCCGCGTTCGACCTTGGACCTGATCTGGTCGTTCTTTGGTTCCAGTTCGAGGGCTTTCTTCCAATATTCCACAGCCTTCGCGGGGTCATTCAACTTGTAGTACACATCCCCAAGGTGATCATGCACGACCGCGCTCGCATCGCCTGCCTCGATCGCCTTGCGGATGTACCGCTCCGCCTCGATGTAGTTTCCAAGCTTGTAATACACCCATCCGATCGTATCAAGATACGAGGAATTCAGGGAATCGGCCGCCACTGCGCGGGCGGCCATCTCCAAAGCCCGCTTCAAATTAAGGCCGCGTTCAGCAAGGCTGTACCCGTAGTTGTTCAGAATGATATGGGCGTTGGGATCGAGGCGGAGAGCCTGTTCATATAGGCTGTCGGACTCCTCGAACCGCTTCATGTTGTCCAGCGTCAGCGCCAGCGAGCTGATCGTATTGATGTCCCCGGGGTTCAACTCCAGCGCCTTGCGGAGATTCTCCACGGCCGCATCGTTGCGTTCGAGCCGGGACGCGGAAAGTCCGAGCAGGAGATACACCCGGAACTCTTGGGGAAACAATCTCCTGGCTTTTTCCATGAGATCCATCACCTTCTCGTGCTCGTTCGCTTCGAATGCCCGCGTCCCCACGACCCACCAGGCGTCAAATGTCTCTCCGCCGAGCTTTGTCACGCGCTCGAAGTAATCGGTGGAAACGGAATCCTCTCCCTGCATGTCCGCAATGGCCCCAAGATACCAGTACGGTCTCCAGTTTCCCGGCATGCCTTCGGCCGCTTCTTCGAACATCTGCCGCGCTTTGTCCAGGAGCAAGGTGTCTTGTTCAGCCTGTCCAAAGTAGGCGGCACCGAGCCGAAGTTTGATCTCAGCATTGTCGCTGTCTTTCTCCAAAAGCTTTCCGAACAGCACGGCCGCTTTTTCAAATTTGCGTTGTTCCATGGCGATGTCTGCCAACGCCGCTATGGCCTGAACATCATTCTCATCGATCTCGATCATCTTCTCAAGGATCGCCACGGCTTTCTTCGTATCCCCGCTTTTTTGATAAACCTCTGCAAGTTGAAGCTGGATTAACCTGCTTCCGGGTTCCAACCGCAGGACGCGCTCCAACCGGTCGGCAGCCTCCGCGAACCGTCCCAGAGCAAGGTACAACTGAGCCGCCTGAACAAGCAGATCGGCTGATTCACCCTCTCGATCAATCAGCCGCTCAAACATCTCGACGGCTTTCAACGGTTTTCGGGTCTGATACAGCCGCGCCAACGTATACCAGGCCGGGGCATAGCTGGAATCGAGGGCAAGGATGGCTTCGTACTCCCGAATGGCGAGCTCGGGCTGTGATGCGTTCAGGTAGATGCCCGCCAGGTTCTCGCGGTAACTGATGTTGGTTGAATCAAGCTCAATCGCGCGTCGGGCGTTTTCGGCGGCAAGGGAATGCTTGCCGAGGATGGAATAGTCCTTGGAAAGCGCGTAATAGATCGCCGGATTCTTGTCGTACCTCAGAGCCTCCTGGTACTCAAGCGCGGCACGAGCATAATCCTCTTTGGAGTCAAACAACGCCCCGTCGATAAAATGTTTCAGTGCACGCTCTTTGTTTTCTTCCGCGGACCCAAGCGGGGTTTCGGTTTCTTTCTTCAGATCCTGATCCGCGGTTCTCGTGGACGCACACCCGGCCAGAAAAAGACCGAAAAGGGCAACAAGAGCAACGTTTTTCATAATGTCAATATATTGAAACGGGTCCTGAATAACAAGAAAACCGGTTTGCATGGGCCCTTTTTGTGCTGTACTTTGAAAACGACATGGACGTTCTCCGCGGAGAATACGATCTCGCTGTTGCCTGGACTTGGGAGTACGACAGGGAGTTTGTTGCAATCATCGAATCAGTCGCGCTAACCGCGGGACTCCGAACTCTCCTCATCACTCCACAGAACGTCGGGGAAATACTCCCACGATTACAGTCCGGCAAACTATGCATTCGTGTCCTGCTCGACCGCGCGTCCGATGAGGATGAATCCTTCCATCCACTCCACCGCTTCCTTGCGGGACCTTCCACGAACGGCGGCACCTCCGTTGTCAATTTCCTGGATCGCCAGCAGCACGCCGCCGACAAGGCCACCATGCACCTCGAATTCCTCAGCCGCGGGCTCGCCGTTCCGTACACAATCATTCTTCCGCCCTACGCTGAGGTCCCGGACCTCCGCATCTCCGAAGAAGAGTTTCAGAAGATTGGCCGCCCGTTCGTCATCAAGCCGGCCAATACAACGGGGGGAGGCATCGGCGTCGTTCGCGGCGCCAGATCTCGTGAAGAGGTTCTCGAAGCGCGCAAGCACCACAAGGACGACAAATATCTGCTCCAGGAGACCGTGAGACCGGCTTACCTGTCGGAAAACCGGGCCTGGTTCAGAGTCATCTATGCCTTCGACGATGTGTTCTCGTGCTGGTGGGATGATCAAACACACGTCTACGAGGAAGTAACGTCCGAAGAAGAAAAGACCTATGGCCTTAACGTCCTCACTGATATTGCACGAGCGATTCACAACGTCTGCCACCTTGAATTCTTCTCGACAGAAATTGCCTACACGACCGGAAACCGTTATGTTGTCGTGGATTATGTCAACGAAATCTGCGATATGCGGCCCAAGTCTGCACACCGCGACGGCGTGCCGGATCGTATTGTCCGTTCCGTCGCGGAAGCCCTGATCCGGTTCGTCCATAGCCGAGGGCCTACAGCGTGACAACCCATGTCTGAATCCACATCTTGCACTCCTTGCTTCACGAAGGTTCTCATTCGATTGCCGTAATTCCTTCAACGGCTTGCTTGACTTTCAAAAGGCGGTTTTCTACATTAAGCGGAGTTCATTTCACAGATCGAACCCCTGGAGGCCCTTATGGTTCTCAATAGTTCGGATGTATGGGCGGGTCTGAGGCGCATCGGCTACGGTGCACTCCTCGCATCGGCCTTGCTGATCATGAGTTGCGGAAGCAGTGAGGAAGCGATGATGGAGGAAGAGGGATTTGAGGATGAGGGCGTGCTTACGGAAAAACCCACGGCGCAAGACGCGGATTCGGATCAGCAGGCATTGACGAGTTTCATCGGCGCGGCTCCAAAAAAGGAAGAGAAGAAAGAGGAAGCTCCTCCTGTTGACCAGCCCCCCGTACAGCAAACACCGGTGACGCCTCCAGCCACCACGATGGAAGAGTTGAAAATGGAGAATACGAGCCTGAAACAGCAGATTGTGAAGCTGGAGCAGGACGTGAGGAGTCTCAGTGCGCGCCTCTCCGACTCTGAAGCAAAGTACATGGCGGAAAAGCAGCGTGCTGACAAGGCGGAAGAAGCAGCCCGGGTGGCCGCCCAGTCTGCCATGATCTCGGCCCGAAGCGGATCGGAAACCGTGGTCGGCAGTGAAGCCGAGAGTGCTTACGAAGTCGCTCTTCAGGCATTCCGAACGAAAGCCTACGATGACGCAGTGGCGAGATTTCAGAATTTGCTGAACAGCGGGGTAGGCCCAAAGCTCGAGGACAACTGCCATTACTGGATAGGAGAGTCGCAGTACGGAAAAAAAAGCTACGCTGAAGCCGCAAAACACTTCCAGATGGTGCTTCAGTATGAAGACTCAGAAAAACTTGCCGACGCGCACTTCATGCTTGCCCAATGTTATGAACGCATGGGCGACAAAGCAAAAGCAAAGCAAGAGTATGAAACGGTGGCAAAGGATTTCCCCATGAGCGCAAATGCTTCACGCGCGAGGGAGAGATCCGGACGAATGTAAACTCGTCCTCCTGCCCGAAAAAATCCAAGCCCCCGGTCTTCCCCCGGGGGTTTTGTTTTGACTGCCTCCTCGTTTGGTTGAATCTCAAGCCCACCCTTGGTATATTCCCCGCAGAGCATTTCATGGCGAAGATCGTCACAAAATATGTCTGTCAGTCCTGCGGATACGTATCCCCACGCTGGGTGGGAAAATGTCCCAATTGCTCTGAGTGGAATACATTTGTCGAAGAAGCTCCTTCGCCGCTGAAAGTCTCGCGCAAACCCGCCGGAGCGGCCTCCCGGATCGAGCCGGTGCCGCTCGATGAAATCGAGCGGGAGGAAACGCCGCGCGTCAGCACGACCATCGGAGAATTCGACCGCGTCTTGGGAGGCGGCATTGTCCCGGGTTCCCTCGTCCTGCTCGGCGGCGATCCGGGCATCGGGAAATCGACCCTGATGATGCAGCTTGCCCTGAAACTCTCCCAATCGGTGGTTCTTTACGTAACCGGCGAAGAGTCCTCGCGGCAAATCAAGCTCCGGGCGGAACGACTTGAACCGGCTGGCACACAGCACATCCTCGTTCTTGCCGAGACCAACCTGGATCTCATCCTTGACGTTATCGAGCGGGCAACCCCGGACCTCATCATTGTCGATTCGATTCAAACCATGTACCGGCCCGGACTCGAGAGCGCACCCGGCAGTGTCAGCCAAGTCCGCGAATCCACCGCACTCCTCCTCCGGCTCGCCAAAACACGGGGCATTCCGATCGTGATCATCGGCCACGTCACAAAGGAAGGAATGATTGCCGGACCACGGGTCATCGAGCACATGGTCGATACGGTTCTCCAATTCGAAGGTGAAGCCCATTATTCGTACCGGGTTCTTCGTGCTCTGAAGAACAGGTTCGGATCAACGAATGAGATCGGAATTTTCGAAATGCACGATTCGGGCCTGAGAGAGGTGCGTAATCCGTCCGAAGTATTCCTCTCTGAACGCCGTTCGGGCACCTCGGGATCGACGGTTGTGGCCAGTATTGAAGGATCGCGGCCCATTTTGGTCGAAGTCCAGGCGCTGGTGACCTCGACCAGCTACGGCATGCCGCAACGCACGACAACCGGGGTGGACACGAGGAGGCTTTCCCTGCTCCTTGCAGTGCTTGAAAAGCGGGTTGGCCTTGGCCTCGGCACCCAGGATGTTTTCGTCAATATTGCAGGTGGAGTCCGAATCGACGAGCCGGCGGTGGACCTGGGCATCGCCACTTCCATCACTTCAAGTCTTCGCGATGCACCCGTGGATGCGGGCGCTGTGGCAGTCGGGGAGATCGGGTTGGGGGGGGAAATTCGGACCATCGGCCACATTGAAAAACGCGTGCAGGAAGCGGCCAAGCTCGGCTTCAAGCGCATTGTGGTACCGCAGAACAACGCCAAAGGGCTGAAAGGCACGAACGACATTGAGGTCATTGGGGTGGATCGCGTTGAACGAGCGATGGAGATCCTCCTTGTCTGAAACCCGCACCGCCCCGGAAACCTTCATGGCCGAGGCCGTTGACCTCGCCCGGCGAAACATCCGCGAGCGAAAAGGAGGACCTTTTGGCGCCGTGATCGTTCGCAACGGCAGAATCGTTGCCAGGGGTACAAACCTCGTCTCATCGACGAACGATCCCACGGCTCATGCTGAGATCACGGCCATCCGCGAAGCTTGCCGGACGCTTCGAACTTTTCACCTCTCCGATTGTGAAATCTATACTTCCTGCGAGCCTTGTCCGATGTGCCTTGGTGCCATTTACTGGGCGCGTCTCAAGGCGGTCTATTTCGCCAACACGAGAACAGACGCAGCAGCAATCGGGTTCGACGACGATGCAATGTACCGGGAAGTCTCCAGGCCGGTGTCCACACGGACAATTCCCATGGTTCACCTGAACAACTCAGAGGCTCTGGAGGTGTTTAAAGAATGGGAATCGATGGAAGACAAGGTCAGGTACTGAGATGGTTTGGATCGGCTCCATCGGCGTCGCCGCCCTTGTCTTGTGCTGGATTCCGCAATCCGTGGAAACCATCAGGTCCGGCCGCTGTACCGTCAATCTTGCGTTTCTTCTCCTCTCGGCGATCGGCAGTATCTGCCTCGCCCTTTATGCCGTAAGCCTCGGCGATCCGGTGTTTTCGGTTCTGAATGTCATCACCACGAGTGGCGCGGCTCTCAACATCTACTATAAACTCTTCCCTCGAACCGGCTCCTCATGAACAAACTCGTCCTCGCCACGAACAATGGCCACAAAACCAGAGAGATTCAGGAATTGCTTGCGGATCTCGGCCTGGAGATTCTCACGCTGGCAGATTTTCAGGGAGTGCCTCCCCTCATCGAGGACGGCCTGACCTTCCGCGATAACGCTCTGAAAAAAGCCAGAACGGTCTACCACCATACCAAGCTTCCTGCTCTCGCAGATGATTCCGGTCTTGAAGTGTTCTATTTGAACATGCGACCCGGGGTTCGCTCAGCACGGTATGCCGGTGAACGCGCGACCGATGAAATGAACAACCGGAAGCTTCTCGCCGAATTGCGCGGCGTGCCTCCCAGAAGGCGCGGAGCACAATTCCGGTCGGTTCTCGCCCTTGTCGGACCGGGATACGAGGATGTTGCCGAAGGAATTTGCCGGGGAAAGGTTATCGAGGCGCCGCGGGGAACCAACGGATTTGGCTACGATCCGATCTTTGTCCCGGATGGCTATGGGCAAACCTACGCAGAGTTGTCGTCCGAAGAAAAGAACAAGATCAGCCACCGCGCCCGATCCGTCGTGGCGATGAAGGAATTCCTGAAGAAGCGGGTTCTCTAGAGACCTGGTTCCAGCATCTCCTGCTCGAGGATGCCGTTCACGATTTCGATACCATGAAAGGAGCTTTAGCGTGCCGCGTTTCTTCAGTTTTCTTTCCTTTCTCGTTCTGGTCACCGCCTCATCAGCTCAACCGACGCTTCAATACTATTTGCCGGCGGGGACGAAATACGATCCCTCGATTCCTACCCCGGAATCATTCTTCGGGTTCCAGGTGGGTGAATGGCATCTCACGCCGGAACAGATTCATGCCTACCTGAAGCACCTCGATGAGATTTCGCCGCGCTTTTCTGGAGTAGTGTTTGGGCGTTCGTACGAAAGCCGTGAAATGATGCTGATGATCGTCACCTCGCCTGAAAACCAGCGCAATCTCGAAAACTTGAGAATGCAACACCTTTCCTTGAGCGATCCCTCTGCCTCCGGATCACAGAACATCGCCTCAATGCCTGTGATTGTCTGGATGGGATACAGCGTCCACGGAAATGAGCCGAGCGGGAGCAATGCCTCGGTCATCGTCGCGTATCATCTAGCCGCGGCGCAGGGAGAAGCGGTGGAGCGTTTGCTGAACGATTGTATTATCCTCCTGAATCCTTCCATCAATCCCGACGGCCTCAATCGATTCGCAACATGGGTCAACATGCATAAGGGTCGTCAGCCGGTAGGAGATCCTGCCAATCGGGAGCACAATGAAGTGTGGCCCGGAGGGCGAGGCAATCACTATTGGTTCGATCTGAATCGCGATTGGATGCCGGTCCAACATCCCGAAACACAAGGCAGGCTTGAGCAGTACTATCGCTGGCGTCCGAACGTGTTGACGGATCATCATGAAATGGGCACATCGAGCACGTTCTTTTTTCAACCCGGCGTGGCTTCGAGGGAGAATCCCCTGACCCCGCCCGAAACACGATCCCTTACGACCGCCATTGCCCGGTATCATGAGCGTGCCCTCAATGCAATCGGATCCCTCTATTATTCGGAGGAGGGTTTTGACGACTTCTACATTGGGAAGGGATCTTCCTATCCCGACATCACCGGAGGTATCGGTATTCTCTTTGAACAGGCAAGCTCGCGGGGCCACCTCCAGGAAAGCCCCAACGGACCTCTCTCGTTTCCTTTTACCATCCGCAATCAGGTGGCAGTTTCTCTTTCGACTCTTGAAGCGGCCGTGGAAATGCGGACCGAACTTCTTGAGCATCAGAGAGCATTCTTTGCGGGTGCAGTCCGTTTGGCGGCGAATGCGCCGGTGAAAGGATACGTTTTCGGGACCCCGCACGATAAGGCGCGCACGCGTCATCTTGTCGACATTCTCCTCCGGCACCACATTCTGATCCATCCCCTCATTCAATCTGTTCGTGCGGAAGGCCGGCAATTTGAATCAGGATCGGCGTTTGTCGTTCCGACCGCTCAGCCTCAGTACCGGCTCATCACATCGCTGTTCGAACGGAGAACGACGTTTACCGACAGTCTGTTCTACGATGTTTCGGCGTGGACACTACCGGCGGCGTTTGCTCTGCCGTGGGCTGAGCTCCAGTCGCTGAACCGCGGCATTCTCGGCCCACCGCTCGCAGTCACACCGTCTCTTGCAGGTTCGCTGTCGGGTTCAAGAAATGCGTACGCGTACGTCATGGAATGGGATGAATACTACGCTCCCCGCTCCCTGTATCGGTTTCTTAAGGCCGGGATCCTGGCGAGAGTTGCCACAAAGCCCTTTCAAGCCCGAACAGCATCGGGTCTTCGGTCATTCGAGGCAGGAACAATCCTGTTGCCGGTCTCCATGCAAAGGGAGAAAGCCGACACACTTCTGGCCCTCCTCGATCTGGCGGTGCGTGATGACGGTGTTAACGTTCATGCTCTGGAGACCGCTTTGACACCGTCGGGTATCGACCTCGGAAGTTCCGATTTCTCACCCTTGAACCTCCCTGTGGTCGGATTAATCGGAGGATCGGGTACCGTGTCAACCGACCTGGGTGAGGCCTGGCATTTGCTGGACAACAGGATGCACATGGAAACCAGCGTGCTGGAGGCCCAGGCGCTCGGCGCGATAAAGCTCGATCGCTATACGGCGCTTGTGCTTTCCGGCGGGGCCGGGATTGATTCCACGGGGAAGCAGGCGCTTCGACAATGGGTACAGCGAGGAGGCGTCCTGCTGGCCATGGAGCAGGGTGTTCGATGGTGCATTGACAACAAGTTGACGAACGCAAAGTTTCGCGCGGAACCTGCTCGGAAGGATTCCATGGCACCCCCGCAGGAGTACGCTCTTCTCGAATCTTACACCCGTGCTTTGGCTTTCCCCGGCACCATCTTCCGCACGACATATGACAGGACCCATCCCTTGATGTTTGGGTACGCAGATGCACCACTGTTTGTTTTGAAGACCACCTCACAAATTCTGGAACCATCGACCAACCCATACGCCACGCCGATGCGTTACGCGGAAAACCCTTTGGTGGCCGGATACATGCATCGAACGTACGCAACAAAGATCGCCGGATCGGCGGGCGTTGTCGTCCAGGCGCTTCAATCAGGGCGCGTTATCCTGTTCGCCGACAATCCGAACTTCCGAGCATTTTGGCTCGGCACAAACCGTATGTTCCTCAACGCTCTGTTTTTTGGACCGGTCATCTCCTCCGCCTCGGCCCGACCGCCGGAGGAAACCGGATAGGATCGGTGAAGATAAAGGTTATTGGCTTCTTTGGGGGATTGGCCGCCTTCGCAGCCGTTCATCTGCTTCCCATATTTCCTCCGTTTCTCGAGGCTGCCCGGAGTCTTCTTCCACCGTCCGGGTTTTCGCCCGACATCCTTGCTCGTTCCATGCAGTCGGTGCTCGCGCTTCTCCTGCTGATGGTCAGTTGGTGGGTTACCGATGCCGTACCGCTTCCGGCAACCGCGCTTCTCCCTCTGGCGGTGCTTCCCTGGTTTCACACCGTGGGATGGCACAACGGCGAGATTGTCGAATTCGACCTCCGCGCGGTCGCTTACCACTATGCCAACCCTGTCATTTTTCTCTTCATGGGCGGATTTCTCCTGGCCGGTGCGATGCAGAAGTGGAAGCTCGATCGTCGATTAACGCTGTGGTTCCTGACGCGCGGTTCCATCGCCAACGATGCACGAACTCTTCTCTTCGGTGTCATGGCAATCACTGCTTTTCTTTCGATGTGGATCTCCAACACCGCAGCCGCCGCGATGATGATGCCGTTGGGACTGGGAATCCTGACTCTCCTTGGCGCTCATCCCGGATCTTCTCGTTTCGGAACCGCATTGATGCTCGGAATTGCCTGGGCGGCGTCGATCGGCGGAGCAGGGACCGTCATTGGAACGCCGCCGAATGGGATAGCTCTGGGCATTCTGAATGCCGCGTTTGACGACAACCCCTCTTACGACGCTATCAATTTTCTTGACTGGATGATTTTCGGTATTCCTTTCGTGCTCGCTTCCATTCCCCTCGCCTGGTGGATCCTGGTGAACATGAACCCGCCGGAGTTCACTGCCATTCCGGGGGGGAGGGAGCGCATGCTCGCCGAGCAGACATCGCTTGGTCCTCTTTCAAAGGGCGAACGCCGCGCGGCCGGTGTTTTCGTCTTCGCGGTGTTTCTCTGGATTACGAATCCATTCTGGCCTGATCTTCTCCCTGCCTCTCTCGCCAGCGCGCTCAGCTGGATCGATGAGTATGCGATTGGCATTGCCGCGGGATGCATTCTCTTCATCGTTCCGGTGGACACACGGAGTTGGACGTTCCTTCTCGACTGGAAGGATTCCCGTTTTGTGGAGTGGGGGACCTTACTCTTGTTCGGCGGAGGTATAGCGCTTTCGGACGCCATGTTTCGTACCGGTCTTGCAAATTTGATAGCATCGTCGTTCGTCGGCATGTTCGGATCACAGAGTACCCTGGGTCTTCTCTTTCTGGTTGTCATCCTTGTCGACATGCTGACGGAAATCACTTCGAACACGGCTGTCACCTCGATGATGACTCCCATCGTGATATCGGTGGCAACGGCGTCGGGCGCGGAACCGGTCACGCTGGCGGTTGGTGCCGCACTCGCCTCTTCAATGGCCTTTATGCTCCCGGTAGCGACGCCTCCCAACGCCCTCGTCTACGGAACCGGTTACATTTCGATTGGTTCCATGGCACGCAGCGGGTTCTTACTCGATGTGGCAGGATGGGTCGTGACTGTCGGAATTCTTGTTCTCGTCGGTCACGGCATTTTCGGCGTTATCCCGCTCTGATCTGCCCTGCTTGACTCTTGCCCGCCGATTTTGTAGCATGGAGCGGCTTTCTCCAACAACCCCCACCATCATGGAGGAAATATGAACAAGGTCTGGATTGGATCCGGAGTCGTGTTCATTCTCCTCATCATTCTCGATATGATTATTCACGGTGTCCTGCTGTCGCCGATCTATTCGACGATGGAGGGAATGATGAGGCCGCAGGCGGAGATGAAATCGTGGATCATCTTCGTTGTCGATGCGGTCGTCGCGTACTTCTTCACGCTGATCTTCTCGAAGGGATACGAGAACAAGGGGATCGCGGAAGGGGTCCGGTACGGTCTGTACATCGGCCTGATGTTTGGGATCTCGATGGGATACGGTTCGTATGCATCGATGCCCATTCCGTACTCGCTGGCGCTGCAATGGTTCCTTTACACGATTGCTGAGTTCATTCTCTGCGGCATAGCGTTGTCCATCGTGTTCAAACCGAAAGCTGCCGCCACGGCGTAAGACCACGGATTCTCGGGCGGGACGGCTCTCGGGCAACACTCCGTACATCGCCGTCCCGCCTTACCATTGTTTCCAGGTCCGCCATTCACCTGTTCCCGTCCCGCCGTTGTTCCTTCTTGCATCCTCAGCTTCTTCTCCCTACTTTGATCCCACCGCATGACCATCTCAGGAGAATCCTCAATGCAACCCCAACGCGTAGCCACTCTTCTTCTCGTCCCCCTTTTGCTTCTCGGCGCCTGCTCATCTCAGCAGGAGGTGATGCAACAACAAACCCCGTCCTCATTCTTCAACGTCGACACGGTGCGAGCCGGCGAATTCGACACAGGCAGGATGTGGACCTTCGACTATCCTCCCATCGATTATTTCAAGCGGACATACAATTTCGCTCCATCCTCCGCATGGTTCGAAAAGGCGCGCCTTGGATCTCTCCGCCTCCCGAACTGTTCGGCCTCCTTTGTGTCCGCCGATGGTCTGGTCTTCACCAACCATCACTGCGCCCGCGGCGCGCTTGATGCCGTCAACAAAGAGGGCGAGAATCTGCCGGAGGACGGTTTTTATGCTCCGACACTGGCCGAGGAGCGCAAAGTCCCCCGGCTGTATGTCGATCAGCTTGTTTTGATGGAAGACGTGACCAACGAAGTTGTTACGGCGTTCGAAACCGGAAAAACCGATGAAGAACGCGTCGCCAATCGCTCCGCCAAAATCGAAGAAATTGAAAAACGGTATTCTGAAAAAACCGGATTGCGGTGCAATGTCATTACTTTCTATAACGGCGGCAAGTATTCTGTCTACGGCTACAAGCGCTACAACGATGTGCGTGTCGTTTTTGCCCCTGAACAGGCGGTCGCTTATTTCGGCGGGGACTATGACAACTTCACGTATCCACGCTACGACCTGGACATTGCCTTCTTCCGTGTGTACGGCGATAACGGCCAACCGCTGAAAACCGACCACTACTTCCGCTGGAGTGTTGAGGGCGCGCATGAGGGAGAACCAGTCTTCGTCATCGGCAACCCCGGCAGAACAAGCCGCCTGCAGACGGTTGCTCAATTGGAATTCAACCGCGACCACCTGTATCCGTTTGTGCTGGAACGTCTGAACGACATGGTCTCGGTCTACAGCGCTTTTCTCGAAAAGCATCCGGATCAGAAACTCCAGTACCAGACGATGTTGTTCAGTTTTTCGAACAGCCAGAAAGTATACGTCGGCATGACCAAGGGTCTTCGGGATCCCGTGATCATGGCACGAAAGCGCGATTTCGAGCGGAAGTTCCGCAACAGCGTCGCTTCCCGCCCGGATCTCAGAACCCGTTACGAAAGTGTCTGGCCGAATATTGAAAGCATCCAGAAGGAAAAGGCGGCGTTGTTCGGAGAAGTGCAGGCCCTGACGTTCTCCGGCATTGGACGACCGACCGTGTTGACGCTGGCAAACTCCCTCGCGGAGTACGCCCGCCTGTCCGCTTTGCCCGAAGCCGAACGGGCGAGGGAAATGCGGGGAATGAGTCTGGAGACCCTGAAAAACAGGATTGCCGGCATGGTGATTAACGAGGAGCTTGACCGGGCGGTTCTGGCATCTTATCTGCAGTGGGCGTCGGCACACCTCGGGACGCGCGTTGCCGCCTTGAACGCATTCCGCGGCACTCAGGAGCCGGCCGAGGCCGCCGCTTCGCTCATGCAAAGAACAAGACTCACCGACACGAGCGTTGTGCAAAACCTCCTTGCACATCCGTCCGAGATTGCCGCTTTCCCCGACCCGTTTCTCGCCTACGTTACCGGTGCGGCCTCGTATGCCAACACTGTTCGCGAACGATTCAACGATGCCCTAGCGCGCGAGAGGGCGCGCGTGCAGGTGCTCGGGAAAGCCGTCTTCGACATTTACGGCACCTCTATTCCCCCGGATGCGACCTTCACTCTCCGAATCGCAGACGGCGTAGTCAAGAACTATGAATACAACGGAACATTGGCTCCCGTGTACACGACCTTCTACGGCCTGTACGACCGGTACTATGCTTTTCAGAAGAACGATCCCTGGAACATTCCTCAGCGCTGGAAGAATCCGCCTTCGTCGTTCGATCTGAGCACTCGGTTCAACTTCATATCCACGAACGACATCATCGGGGGAAATTCGGGAAGCCCTGTGCTAAACCGGAATCTCGAGGTGGTGGGTATCGCGTTCGACGGCAACATCGAGAGCCTCCCGGGCGATTTCATTTTCGATGACACCAGGAACCGTTGTGTTTCCGTTCATTCTGCAGGCATCCTCGAAGCGTTGGAAGACATCTATAAAGCCGACCGGATCGCCAAAGAACTCCGCGCCGGGTCGATCCAATAACCCATTGACCGGGAAGGAAACAGTGCGGTGTCCCGCCGGTTTCCATGCAGAAAACATCCATCATCACAACACCCTGGAATAGGAAGCCATGAAAAAGCCGCTTCTCGTTCTCCTCTTCGTTCTCCCTTTTCTTGCCGCGTCCCAAACACGGCTGACAGAGGCCGATTACGCACGAGCGGAAAAATTCCTTCCGCAAAACCTGAACCCCCTCGTCCTCAACGGATCCATCCGGGTTACGTGGAAAACAGACTCTACGTTCTGGTATAGGGCACAGAGGGCCGAAGGGGACGAGTATGTTCTCGTCGATGCCGTCAGGCGAACAAAATCCGCCTACTCACCGTCAGCCGAAGACACGGCGGGAAGGAGCAGACAGCCCTTCTTCCGCGGCGGAAGCCCAGCCGTCGTCTCTCCCGACGGAAAGCTCGAGGCTTTCATCCGCAACTGGAACCTCTGGATCAGAGACAGAGCCACGAAGAAGGAAACACCGTTGACAACTGATGGAACGGAGAACTTTGGCTACGCAACGGACAATGCCGGGTGGACAACGAGCGACAGACCCATCATCCTCTGGTCCCCCGATTCAAAGAAGATCGCCACGCATCAACAGGATGAACGCAACGTCGGAGATATGCACCTCGTGGAATCCGTGGTCGGGCATCCCAAACTGAAGTCCTGGAAATATCCTCTCCCCGGCGACAGCATTGTGGCAATGATTCATCGTGTCATCATTGAAATCGACGGTCCGCGAATTGTGCGTCTCCAAATGCCTCCGGATTTCCATCGCGGCACGGTGGAAGACGACATCACCACGGCCGACTACAAATGGAGTCCCGATGGCAAGCAGTTTGCCTTCATTTCGACTTCCCGCTATCACAAGGACGCCTGGGTCAGAATCGCCAACGCCGCCACAGGTCAGGTGAGGACAATTCTGCATGAACAGGTCGATACCCATTACGAGATGAATTGCGAATGGCAGATCCTGTGGGAGACTCAGGAGTTCATCTGGTACTCGCAACGCGACAACTGGGGTCAGCTCTACCTGTACGATCTGAACACCGGCAAATTGAAAAATCAGATCACGAAAGGGCCCGGAATGACGGTCCAGATCGTGAAGATTGATGAAAAAGACCGGACCATGGTGTTCGGCGCTTACGGCCGGGAACAAGGGCGTGATCCGTATTTTCTCCATTATTACAGAATAGGACTGGACGGAAAGAACGTCGTGCTTCTCACCCCCGAAGACGGCCACCACAGTATTCAACTGTCCCCTGACGGGAACTATCTCGTCGACACGTTCTCGAAACCGGATGTTCCTCCCGTGACGAATCTGTACGACAAGAACGGCAGGCTTGTGATGCCTTTGGAAAAAGCCGACATTTCGAAACTTACCGCGATGGGATGGAAACCCCCGATCCCCATTACCATGAAAGGACGGGACGGAAAGACTGATATTTACGGATTGATGTTCCGCCCGACAAATTTCGACCCGAACAAGAAGTACCCGATTGTGAACAATGCCTATCCCGGACCTCAATCCGGAAGTGTCGGCAGCCGTGCATTCCTGGCCGCGCGCGGCGACCGGCAAGCCATGGCTGAACTTGGGTTTATCGTGGTGACCATTGACGGAATGGGAACCCCCAACAGATCGAAGTCTTTCCACGACACGTACTACGGCGCCATGGGGCGTGACAATACCCTGCCGGATCAGGTAGGCGGAATGAAACAGCTGGCGGAGAAATATCCCTGGATCGACATTGATCGTGCAGGAATCTGGGGACACTCCGGTGGAGGATTCATTACAACCAGCGCCATGTTCAGGTATCCGGATTTCTTCAAGGTGGGCGTCTCCCAATCCGGCAATCATGATCAGCGCTTATACGAAGATGACTGGGGAGAGAGGTACCAGGGAGCACTTCTCAGAAATCCCGACGGCACCGACAACTATGAAATCGAAGCAAATCAGAATTTCGCGAAGTACCTGAAAGGAAAGCTTCTCCTCGCCCACGGCATGATGGATAACAATGTTCCTCCCTACAGCACCTACCTTGTTGTGGAAGCCCTCATCAATGCGAACAAGGACTTTGACCTGTTATTGTTCCCCTTGAAACAGCATGGATACGGAAATCAGAACAATTATATGATGCGTCGGCGATGGGATTATTTTGTCAAACATCTCTTGGGAGCCGAACCTCCGAAGGAATATCCTCTCGGCAGACAAGAATGAACGAAAACGGTGCGGCTCGCTCGAACAATCTGCGCCCGTGACAACGACTTCCCAGAGACGCCCGAACACAGGGAACCTCTTGGAGAACTACCCTCTTTCTCTTGTGGGATTTGGAGAGTATTGACCTTCACGCGTGCGTTGGTTACATTTTTATTCCTTTTTTGTCCGAGAACAGATTCTGTGAAGGAGGCCATGCTATGAACAAATCTCTTCTTGTGCTCTTGTGCGCCGCATTGTCAGCCGGTTCCGATCTTTTGGCTCAGGACCACATGAAGCACGAGCCCGCGAACCGCGCCGTGATCCAAAAAGCCGTCGCCGTTCTTCACCCCACCAAGGGGAACACGACTTCAGGTATTGTCTGGTTTGAAACCGTGGAGGGCGGCATCAAAGTCACCGCCCACGTCTCGGGGCTTTCTCCCGGGCACCACGGCTTCCACATTCACGAGTACGGGGACTGCACAGCGGACAACGCAACGTCGGCCGGCGGCCACTTCAATCCAACCAACATGCCTCACAGCGGCCCTTCCGCCGGAAAACGTCATATCGGAGACTTGGGAAATATTGAAGCCGATAAGAACGGCAACGCTCATCTCGAAGTTGTTGATCACCTGCTCTCCTTCTCCGGACCGAATTCAATCATCGGCCGGGGCGTTATTGTTCACGAGAAAGCGGACGATCTGAAAACCCAGCCCACGGGTGACGCCGGCGGACGTCTTGCATGCGGTGTCATCGGCGTGGCGCAGTAGGTTCGGGACTTTATTTGTCATGTATCTCCGCCTCGTCCGGGCCAAAGTACATCCCTCAGCCATCGATTCTCTCGAGAGGGCCTACACCGATTCAATCATTCCGGCCCTTCGGGGCGTTCCGGGGTGTCTGCATGCCTCGCTGATGCAAAGTTCGAAGAATCCCGAGGACTTCGTGTCACTGACCCTTTGGGAGAGTGTGGCGGACGCTGAAGCATATGTCGAGAGCGGAACATTCGCGCGCCTGATGGGCCTTGTGCGTCCCTATCTCCAGGAGACTACAGAATGGCGAATGGGGCTCTCGCACGACATGAAACTGGAGCACTCCCAACAGCCTCAGGAACCAACGGTCTCCGCCTACCCGGTCTCTCTCGATCTTCCCACGAAACAAGATATCGGGTTCAAGGGCATGAATCTGTATTTGCGTATCCTCTCCGTCATGCTAAAACCGGAGAAGAAGGATGAATACCACAGCCTGTATGTCAAGGAGATCATTCCCGCCCTCCAGGCGGCAAAAGGCTGTCTCCATGCATACTTGATCATGCCCTCCCGCGGCAACAGGGAATCATTGTCCGTCACGATTTGGGATTCCAGGGAAAACGCCGCGGCCTATGAACAGAGCGGACTTTTTGCCGAACTCGTCGCAAAAGTAAAGCATACATTCACCGACCTGGTGCAATGGAAGATCGAACTGGACCCGGCCCGGCAAGGAAGTTCGACAACGTCCGATGGTCTCAAGGTCGAGGGGTTCAATGTCGTCGCGCTGAAGAGTTTCGGATAACGTTTCGAAGAGTGACGCGCATCATTGGAGGTTTTTCCGTGTTCAGTATCTTGCGGAAAGTGCCTGTTGCATCAGGAAGAAAGGGTCTGTGTGATGCCGAAAGTGCCCTATGATCAGTTTCTTGCCACGATCCACGGCCAGTTTCCCAATCTGAAGGGCTACGATGAAACCCGCCTGTTCAGTCTCCTCATGCAGGCCGGGGTCATGGTCGAGTTTGAAGTGGACAACGATGGCAATACACTCATAAGCTACAGCGATATCGGGACGGAGGCCGGCTCCCATCTCTCGAAACTGTAGCATCCCGTAGTCCTTTCTCCTCCAGTCGCTGTTCAATCCTCACGTTTCCCCTCGCGGGCCTCAATCTTTTTCTTTGCCCAACGCGGAAAGGGGGACACAATATGCGGGGAAAAAATTGCCTGTTGCTCAGCGAATGCCGATTCGAAGTCTCGCAAGCGGGCCAAGGACTGCGGGGGAAGGGCAACGTGGTGGCCCCCGGTTTGTGCTTCCTATTTGGTCTTGGCTTCAGCCGTTTTTGTTCTTACGTTACAGAACTTTGAGATATGCCGCTGCGTTGTATCTCTTGCCATGAAAAGATCTCTTCTCATCATTGTTCTGGTGTGTGTGGTTCCCAGGGCGAACGCTCAAGAAAACGCCGACAAATTCCTCGTCTGGCTTCCGCTTCAGCTTCTCCCCACCCTCACGCTCTACAACGACGCCCGCACTTCCAATTTCGGGTTCGAGTGGGAAGTCACGCCGCTCCTGTACTCCTTCGGCATGAACCGGTATGTCTCCCCCTGGTACTCCTTCATCGTTGAACCGACCGCCCGTTTCACGGGGTCGGTCGAGCTGAGCGTTGCAGGACAGATTTACACGTCCAAACTCGGCTCCTCGTATTTCGGCTCTTATGCCAGGATCATGGGATTCATTCCTTTGTCCGAACGCGGCGAGCATCTGACGCTGAACCTCGGCGTGGGGGCCCACCGTGTCGCCGGGACCACACGCGTGTTTAAAATTGCCGGCATCTCCACGCTCTTCGGAATGCTCCATCTCAATCTCAAACATGCCGACAACCCCACCGCATGGATCGGATCGTTGGAATTCAGAGTATTCTGATGACGCGCCGGCTTCTCTTTCTGGCATTTCTCGGTTTTGCTCTTCTTCTGACCGGTTGTAGTACGTGGGCCGCGCGGATGTTCACGCGTTCCGTGAGCCGCATCCACGAACCCATCTCATCGCCGCCATCGATGATCACTCAACCCCTCCTGCCCTCGGCAGACCTCGCCGTCGCCTGGGTGGGACATGCAACGGCGCTCATTCAGATGCACGACAAGCTGGTCATGACCGATCCGCTGTTCACGAGCACGGTGGGCATCGTTGTCAAGCGCTACATTGCCCCCGGAATGGATCCCGCCATCCTCCCCAAACTCGATGCAACCCTGATTTCCCATACGCATTTTGACCACTTCAGCTACGGAAGTCTCGAACAGCTTCCCCGCGGGGGCGTCCTTGCAGTCCCTCTTGGCGCTCTTCGATACACGCCCGAGTTCGGTTTTCGCGCCGTGTACGAACTGGCACCCTGGGCATCCGTTGAAGATTCCGGACTCACCATCACTGCAGTTCCTGTTCAGCATTTCAGCGGACGATACGGCTTCGACGGAGCGTGGATGCGCGACCACGGCTACACGGGTTATGTGGTTCAACACAAGGACCTCACGGTTTTTTTCGCGGGCGACACAGGATACCATCCCGAGTACTTCAAGGAGATCGGCCGCCGCTTTACAATCGACCTGGCCGTCATTCCTATCGGTCCAGGAGGATCCTGGGAAGTTGGATCCCGCATTCATGTGCACCCCCGGGGAGCATTGATGATCTTCCAGGATGTCGGTGCCGACTACATGCTTCCCGTGCATCACAAAACCCTTTTTTACGGATTTGAAGAGGATCCAGCGCAATCCATCATCACGCTTCGCGCCCTTGCCTCCGAACTGGGGCTCTCCGACCGCATTGTCGATCTCGATGTCGGTGAGCAACGAATCATCATTCCCTCTTCACGTCCGGTCGTTACCCCATGATCCAACCATTCCTCATTTCTCTCGCAGCGCTTCTGGTTTTCGGAGGATGCAGTTCCATGGTGAACAGGTTCCTTCTGAAGTCGGTGGAACAAATGGGGAGACCCATGGAAGCGGCCCCGGGCTATGAGCAGACGATCCACGCGCAGGACGGGACGTTCTCCGTCCTCTGGTCCGGTCACGCCACGGTTCTGATCCAGATCCACGACAAAGTGTTCCTCACCGATCCGTTGTTTACGAACACTGTCGGCATGGTGATGAAACGAACGATTGCCCCCGGTCTTGACCCTTCTCGTCTCTCACAGGTCGATTTCACGCTTATTTCACACATCCATTTTGATCACTTCAGCTTCGGCAGTCTGGACAGGATTCCCAAGCATGGGAAGCTCCTTTTGCCATTTGGCTCGTTGCCGTATACCCCCGAATTGGGCTTTGAAGAAATGAAGGAGCTGCGGCCTTGGGAAGCAATCGAGCATGAGGGCGTTCGCCTCACCGCCGTTCCCGTTCAGCACTTCAGCGGACGGTACGGATTCGACATGCTTTGGATGCGTGACCGCGGGTACACGGGGTGGGTGATCGAGTACAGGGGAATCACGGTGTTCTTCGCGGGCGACACGGGGTACCATCCGGAGTTGTTCAAGGAAATCGGACGCCGGTTCCGCATCGATCTTGCCATTCTGCCCATCGGACCGATCGAGCCACGGGATTTCATGGAGCGCTACCATGTCGATCCTGCCCAGGCCCTCGAGATATTTCACGATGTGGGCGCCAGGGTGATGCTGCCGATGCATCACCGGACCCTCGTTCAGGGTTTCGATCCTTCCCCAACCTATGCAATGGAACAGCTTTTGGCGCTCGCGGACTCGGCCGGCATCACGGACAGAATCATCCTTCTCGACATTGGTCAACAGGAAACCCTTCGGTTCCTTGATTCTTAGCCGGCTATATATCATATTGCTTCCCGCCGCGATCCCGCACCGCAAACGTTCAGGGAGGATTGATGCTCCGCACGTTGACATTTTTGACCGCCGTTCTTCCTGCAATCCTCTCCGCCCAAATCACCGCCCTTCAATGCGGCAGGCTGATCGATGGGCGATCCGACACCCCCCTAGAGAACGCTGTTATCCTGATCGAAAACGGACGAATTACAGCTGTCGGCAAGAATCTTGAGATTCCCGCCGGGGCCGCTCTTATCGACCTGTCCTCGGCCACGGTGCTCCCCGGCCTCATCGATTGTCACACCCATGTCCTCCTTCAGGGCGACATCACGGCCGAGGACTATGCCGAACAGATCCTGAAAGAATCGATCCCCTACCGGACTCTCCGCGCTGCGCGCGCCTGTTCGACCGCTCTGATGAACGGCTTCACGGCGATCCGAGACCTCGAAACCGAAGGCGCCATGTATGCCGATGTTGATCTGAAGAAAGCGATCAACAACGGAGTGATCATCGGCCCGCGGATGTTCGTTGCCACGCGTTCCATCAGTACCACAGGCCGGTACCTCCTGAACAATTCTTCCTATGCATGGGAATTGCAGATGCCCAAAGGTGTGCAGGAGATCACCGGCGTTGACGAGGCGCGGCGGGCCGTACGCGAACAGATCTCGTACGGGGCCGACTGGATCAAAATCTACGCGGACGGAAGCTACTATCAGCTTCCCGACGGCACCTTCAGGAGTATTCCGAACTTCACGAAGGAGGAGATCACAGCTATCGGGGAAGAGACTCTTCGCTTGCGCAAGAAGCTTGCTGCCCATGCGGTGACACGGGATGGGGTGCTGGCGGCCATTGCCGCGGGCGCACAGACCATCGAGCACGGACAGGCAATGGATGACGAGTGCATTCGTGCTATGGTAAAGAACGGCGTGTTCTGGTGCCCCACGATTCATGTGAATATGTGGGTTGCGGAGGGGAGGGCGGCCGAGGGCAATACGGTCTTTCTCAGTCTCAAAGACCGGCTTCGGCTCACCTTTGCCAAGGCCTTGAAGGCAGGCGTGAAGATCGCTTTTGGGACTGATGCAGGAGGGTTCGCGTGGACCGAGAATCAGGCCAAGGAATTTTCCTACATGGTTCAATGGGGCATGACCCCGATGCAGGCCATCAAGTCTGCAACCACGGTGGCGGCGGATCTGTTGGGGATGAGCGGAACCATCGGCGAGATCAGGCCCGGGGCGTTCGCGGACATTGTGGCGACGCGCGGCGATCCATTGAAGGACATCAGTGCGTTGGAGCACATTGGTTTCGTTATGAAAGAGGGAATTGTGTACAAACACGGACTCTGACGTCGTGGACCGATCCTTCAGGCGCACGTTCGGACAACTCCAAAGCGTGTTTGAGTTCACGAACGAGTTTACACAGATTCATGCGATCAGCGAGAGGGTACGATACGTGCTTGACCTTGCGGTGGAAGAACTCTTTACAAACATGGTGAAGTACAATCCGTCCGGAAAAGGCGATATTCACATGCATCTGTCTTTTGACAAAAAGGAGGTACTGGTGCAGATCACCGATCCGGACTCCGATCCGTTTGACGTCAGCAAGCAGAGGAGCGTTGATCTGAAACGGTCTCTGGAAGAACGGAAACCGGGCGGTCTGGGAATCTACCTTGTGCAGAAACTTGTCGAAAATCTTCAGTATGAGCATCAAAACAGAACGAGCATCATCTCGTTTCGCCTACCGCTGGAGTAAACAATGTTTGAGATCAAAATAACCGATCAGGGCGATGTAGTCTTGAGCGGGAGGTTGGACGCCGCACAAACGGATAAAGCAATGGAAGTTCTGGGCAGGATCAACGAGTCTGCCAAGGTGGACTTCAAGGAGCTTCAGTATATCTCCAGCGCCGGACTGGGAGTTCTTCTGGCAACCCAGAAGCGCCTGAGCCAATCGGGCAAGAGGCTGAAATTGATCAATATGAGCAAGCATATCAGGGATGTTTTTCATTTTGCCCGATTTGATATGATTTTTGAGATCGAGTAACCCCCGACACCCCGGTTTTTGCGCATTTTGGCCGTTTTTTCGGTTTTGGTTGCAACTCTCCCTCAAAAGGAAGTACCTTTCTCCCCCTGCACACGCCAACTTTTCCAAAGATTACTTGTAAGTATGAGACAGGAAGAGGATTCCGATCTCGTTCGCCAATGTCTGGACGGGAACCAGAAAGCCTTTGAGGAGCTTGTTGACCGGTACCAGAAACCGGTGTTTAACCTGGCGCTTCGCTTCACGACGGATAGAGAAGATGCCGAGGATATCACGCAGACCGTGTTTGTCAAGACATTCGAGAAGCTGGACACGTTCGATCCGAAGTACAAGTTCTTCAGCTGGCTTTATAAGATCGCTGTCAACGAATCCATTAACTTCCTGAATCGCAAACGGGATTTCGACCGGTTCGACGAAACGCTCCATTCAGGAAAGAGAGAAGAAGAAACGGTTGGCGATCCCGAAATGACGCTCGCCATCAACAATGCTCTGCTGGAATTGAAGCCCGACTATCGCATCCTTGTGATTTTGAATCATTTTCAGGAACTCTCTTACCGGGAAATCGCCTACATTCTCGATCTCCACGAGAACACGGTCAAGTCACGCCTCTTTTCCGCCAGACGCGTTCTCAGGCGAGTTTTGATGAAAAAGGGAATTACGAATGCTTGACAAGCGAACATACGATCTTCTGAATCAGGAAATGGATGGGACAAACTCTCCCCGTGACAGCAAACGCGTGCGGGAAATTCTCGAGCGGAATAAGGCAGCGCGTGAGGTGTACGCGGAGTTGAAGAAACTTTCGGCAACACTCAGGAACGTCCCCAAGGTTGATCCACCGCGGTCCCTCAAACTCAGAATTCTCAATTCGCTTCCGCGGCCTTCCGCGGCGACACCCTCCTTCTGGGATCGGCTCTCCGATTTTGTCCGGATTCCTGTTTTGCGAACTGCCTATACCTTTGTCGGCGGCGCGGTGGCGGGGATCGTTCTCTTCCTGGCTTTCTCCGGAACTCCCCCCGATTCCTCAGGGCTCGCGGGCACGATCGGACATTCAGCAGAAGTCTCTGCCCGGGTCGACCTTCCCGAGGTCAGCGGTTCAATCCGGGGCCAGGTCGTTGACGGAACAATTCAGGTTCAGGGGTCTTTACAAAGCGGCCGTGAATTCACCCTGCGTGTTCTCTTCCCTCCCGCCGACGCCAGGTTTGTACGCTCTACGGCCGATCAGCCCTCCACGCTTGAAGTTTCTCCCGGTCAGGTACTTCTGGCCGCCAGGAATAACCTTACCACGACGCTGAGCTTTGTTTCCGATCATCAGACTCCGACAATGACCGTACAGATTCTTGTCGATGGAACGACGCGGTTCGAGCAACGATTGGTTTTTGAACCCGAACGTCAAACGGATCAATCACACTAAACCTTAAGGAGGAGTCATGGCACCAAGTTCCACAGGATCAGCAGGAGGCCGCAAGAGATTGTTTGCCGCCGGTGGAATCGTCGTCGCCGCGCTGGCGATCATCTATTTTGCGTTCTTCTATCCACCCGTCAGCTCAGACGACGCGGCGGGAACAATTGGAGGGATCCAGAAGGCCGAGAAATACCGCTCGGAGCAAATGACGTCCGAGGACGTCAATCTTGAGGATCCCGAGTTTCAACTGCTGTTGCAAAGCGACCAGGTTCAGAAGTTGATCGGCGACCCGAACTTCCAAGCGCTGATGCAGGATGCCCGGTTCGCCGAACTGGCGAAGGATGCGCGGTTCGCCGAATTGATGCAGGGTGCATATTTTGCCGAGCTCATGCAGGATGCGCGGTTTGCCGAACTGGCAAAGGATGCGCGGTTCGCTGAACTGGCAAAAGATGCGCGGTTTGCCGAATTAGCCAAGGATGCGCGGTTTGCCGGATTGCTCCAAAGCGCCCGGTTTGCCGAGCTCATGAAAGATGCGCGGTTTGCGGAACTCATGAAGGATGCACGGTTCGCCGAGCTGATGAAGGATGCGCGCTTTGCCGAGCTGGCAAACAACGCCCGCTTCGCGGAACTTGCCAAAGATGCTCGGTTTGCCGAACTGGCAAAGGATGCTCGCTTTGCAGAGTTGATGAAGGATGCGCGCTTCGCCGAGCTGATGAAGGACGCCCGCTTTGCTGAGTTGGCCAAAGATGCACGGTTTGCGGAACTGGCCAAGGATGCGCGGTTCGCCGAGCTGGCCAAAGATGCTCGCTTTGCGGAGCTTGTGAAAAGCGCCCGCTTTGCCGAACTCATGAAAGATGCCAGGTTCGCGGAATTGATGAAGGATGCCCGCTTTGCCGAGCTGGCAAACAACGCCCGCTTCGCCGAGCTTGCCAAGGATGCGCGGTTTGCCGAACTGGCCAAGGATGCGCGGTTCGCGCAGCTTCTCAAGAGCGCCCGGTTTGCGGAATTGGCCAAAGATGCCCGGTTCGCTGAACTCATGAAGGATGCGCGGTTCGCCGAGCTTGCCAAGGACGCCCGCTTCGCCGCTCTGATGAAAGACGCACGATTTGCCGAATTGGCAAAGGACGCCCGCTTCGCAGGACTCATGAAAGACGCCCGCTTTGCGGAGCTGATGAAAGATGCCCGCTTCGCCGAACTCATGAAAGATGCGCGGTTCGCCGAACTTGCCAAGGATGCCAGGTTCGCGGGTCTCATGAAAGACGCACGGTTCGCCCAGCTCCTGAAGAGCGCCCGGTTCGCAGAGTTGGTCAAAGGCGTCAATCGTCTGGACTGATCCCTGTTTGCCGATGATTTCGAGGGAATGGCCGCGAGGTCATTCCCTCTTCTTTTTTCCTTCCGGCTTGCCTTTCTCCATATTATCTCCGATTCTTAGCGACTACTACGCCGTCTGCCCCTTCATCTTCGATCAGCGAGGGACACATGCCCTTGTCCGCACGATCGCTCGTTTTGGCCGGATTGTTCTTCGGACTGTCGGCGGGTCACCTGCGCGCCCAGTTGTCCGCCCTGGAGACCGAGCACCTTCGACTTGTCTATTTCTCCAAGGGACATGAGTACCTTGTCCCGCATGTGGCCCGCTGTTTTGAGATTGCCCTCGATTTCCATTCGCGGCTCTTCGAGTACACGCCTTCGGAACCCGTCACGGTGCTGATTCAGGATTTCGGCGATTTTGGAAACGGAGGCGCCACCGGAGTACCGAGAAATCTCATCAGCGTGGGAATCTCGCCGTTTCACTACTCCTATGAAACCATGCCGGCAGTGGAACGGATGAGCTGGATGATGAATCACGAGCTTGCCCACATCGTCACGATGGATAAGCCTTCATCGTCCGCAAGGTTCTTCCGATCTCTGTTCGGAGGAAAGATCGCGCCGATTCCTGAAGCCCCTCTTTCGCTTCTCTACGGATATCTCACGAGTCCGCGGCTTTACGCGCCGAGCTGGTTCTTCGAAGGCCAGGCGGTGTTCATGGAAACCTGGATGAATGGTGGATTGGGGCGCGCCCTCGGCGCCTACGATGAGATGATGTTTCGCACTATGGTGAGAGACAGCGCTCTCTTCTATGACATCGTGGGACTGGAGGCAGAAGGAACCAAGGCCGATTTTCAGGTCGGAGCGAATTCATACCTGTACGGCACCCGCTTCATGAGTTATCTGGCCCTGCAGTACGGACCCGAGAAGGTCGTCGCATGGAACAACCACGACCGCGAAAGCATGAATCACTTTGCAGCACGGTTCCAGCAGGTGTTCGGAGCTCCTCTCGATGAGGAATGGGCTCGCTGGATCGTGTGGGAACAGGAGTGGCAACGCGAGAACCTCACTCTGATCAGAACACATCCGATCACTCCTTACCGCAGAATCACGCAGACGCTCCTGGGATCGGTATCGAGGCCGTTTGTGGACAGAAAGCGAAACGTTCTCTACGCGGCAGTGAACTATCCGGGCCAAGTTGCCCATCTTGCTGCGATCGACCTTGCCACGGGAGCAAAGCGCAGATTGCATGACGTTCGCGGAGGCACTCTGTTTTACGTTACTTCTCTCGCCCACGATCCGTCAACAGAAACCCTGTTCTTCTCAACCGACAACAACAAGTGGCGCGACCTGAACGCCTACGATCTCAAAACGGGCCGGACAACGATGCTTCTGAAGGACTGCCGTACCGGGGATTTCGTGGTCAATCCCTCGGATCAGAGCCTCTGGGGCGTCCGGCACTACAATGGGATCTCTTCCCTCGTGAGGATCCCTGCGCCGTATACAGAGTGGAATCTTGTCTACGCGTGGCCGTACGGAAAGGACATTTTCGATCTCGATATTTCCCCGGACGGGACGATGCTGACCGCCGCGTTGGCGGAACTCGACGGCACGCAGAAACTTATCGCCATGAACACCGCCGATCTTCTCGCAGGGAAGACCTCCTATGACATCCTGTACGACTTCGACATCAGCACACCCGCGAACTTTGTTTTCTCACCCGACGGAAAGCATCTGTTCGGATCGTCGTACTATAGCGGGGTATCGAACATTGTTCGATACGATTTTGAAACAAAGGAGATGCACTGGTTAACGAATTGCGAAACCGGCCTCTTCCGCCCAACTCCGGTGTCTCCCGATTCCATCCTCGCCTTTTTGTACACGGGACAGGGATTTGTGCCGGTGATGATCGGCAACACATCGGTGGAAAGCGTGAGCGCAATCCGTTACCTGGGGAATGAGATCGCCAAACGCCATCCCGTGGTACGATCGTGGCACGTACGCCGCCCCTCAGCGGCAAACGTGAATCTTGATTCTCTCATCACGTACCGCGGAGAGTACAAGACACACATCTCGCTGGTGTCTGCCTACCCCGTGGTTGAGGGATACAAGAACTTTGCAGGGTACGGGATGCGCCTCAGTTTTGCGGATCCTCTTTACTCGCATATGATCGACCTGACGGCTTCCTACACGCCCAACGCTGTGCTCCCATCCAACGAACGCGTGCATGCCGTTCTCAACTACCGGCTTTGGGAGTGGAAGATGACGGCCACAATGAACGGCGCGGACTTCTACGACCTGTTTGGGCCGACGAAGACAAGCCGGAAGGGATATTCCCTCTCACTCCAGTACAAGGACTACGCGATCTTTGACGAACCGGAAACGATGGATTACCGGTTCACCGTCGGCGGATACTGGGGATTGGAGCGTCTGCCGGAGTTTCAGAACATTGTCGCTTCCTTCGATCGGTTCTGGTCCTTCGATGCCCGCATCAATTATCAGAACCTCTCGAAATCTCTGGGGGCCGTGGAGTATGAGAAGGGCCTTGAGTGGCGCGCGGCTACCCATGCGAACATTGTCCTGCGGGAGGTGTATCCGCGCGTCAGCACAAATCTCGGTTACGGGTTCCTGTTGCCCATGAACCATTCGTCCCTGTGGCTAAGGACGGCGGGAGGCATTTCGTTCGGCCAACGCGACAATCCGTTCGCCAATTTCTATTTCGGAGGATTTGGAAACAACTGGGTGGACGTGGGGGAAATCTGGCGGTATCGGGAGGATCATAGCTTTCCCGGTCTCGCCATCAACCAGATTGGCGGTATCAATTATTTGAAGGGCATGCTGGAATGGAACCTCCCGCCCATACGGTTCCGTCACCTGGGGTTCCAGACCCTCTACTCCAACTGGATGCGCCTCTCGCTGTTCACCGCGGCCATCGGGACGAATGTCGACAAGATCTCGCGCAGCACGGCAATCAGCGCGGGCGCTCAGCTCGATTTTCGCCTCGTGCTCTTCTCGTCCTTTGAGTCCACCTTCTCCCTCGGCTACGCAAGAGCCGCAGAGAAGAATCAGCGATGGTCAGACGAATTCATGGTGTCCCTCAAGATTCTGCAATGATCGATCTCTCTGCAGTACCGGCCGTCGTTATCAGCCTGGCCCCGGTGTTTCTGTTCCTCCTTGCCCTGATTTTTCTCGACAGTTATAAGCTTGTGAGGGCTCGCGGCGTTGCGGGAGCGATCCTCTTCGGCTGCGCGGCCGCCGGCGCGTCCTACTTCATCAACTCGTGGACTCAGAAGCTCACCGGCCTGCCCTTTGTGACCTTCACGCGCTATGGCGCCCCGGTTAACGAAGAAATTCTCAAAGCGCTGTTCTTTGTTTACCTCCTCCGAAAACAGCGTATCGGGTTTATGGTGGATGCGGCAATCTACGGATTTGCCGTCGGGGCCGGCTTTGCGTTCATTGAGAATCTTTACTATCTGACGACTTCCGTATCAGACGACATGTTCCTTTGGATTGTCCGAGGATTTGGGACGGCAGTGATGCATGGCGGAGCAACCGCCATCGTGGCCATCGTGGCCAAGAGGGAAGCCGAAGAACGCTCCACGGAATCCCCCCTCGTCCTGTGGAAAGGCCTATTTCTTGCCGTGCTCATTCATTCATACTACAACCACTTTCTGTTTCACCCCCTCTTCTCGCCATTAACCATCATCGCCGGATTGCCCCTCCTCCTCGCCGCGGTTTTTCAATCCAGCGAGCGCTCGACGAGGGAATGGCTCGGCGTGGGATTTGATACCGACGTTCAGTTGCTGGAAATGATTACGTCTGGGAACCTGACGCAGACACGCGTCGGCACATACTTAAAAACGCTTCAAGACCGTTTCCGCGGTGAGATCATCGCCGATATGATTTGCTACCTTCAGATTTACCTCGAGCTCTCCATTCGTGCCAAGGGGATGCTTCTTCTTCGTGAGGCGGGGTTTACTCCTCCCTCGGCTGAAGATGCCGACGTAAGGGCAAAATTCAAGGAGCTCGCGTACTTGCAGCAAAGCATCGGAGCCACAGGCCGGCTGGCCCTTCATCCGTTTCTCAGGACGAGTAGCCGCGACCTTTGGCAACTCAATATCCTCCAGACCTAATCCATAAGGAGATGGTATGAAAACAACCGCTCTGCTCTTGTCTCTTCTTTTTCTCGTTACGGGAGGGTCTTCCCAATCCCTCAAGGTGTATATTTCCGTGGATATGGAGGGAATTACCGGTCTCGTGCACGGGGATCAGGTTGGAAGTGATGGAAAGGATTACGGAATGGCAAGGCGGTGGATGACGGAAGAAGCGAATGCGGCTGTGCAGGGGGCGCTTGATGCCGGCGCCACCGAAGTGGTGGTCAACGACTCCCACGGAAGCATGCGGAACTTGATTCTCGCCGACTTGCATCCCTCTGCAACTCTCATTACGGGATCCCCCAAGCCGCTCAGCATGATGCAGGGAATCGATGAAACTTACCATGCGGCGGTGTTTGTCGGCTACCACCCCGCGGAGGGCACAACGGATGGGGTTCTGGATCACACGATCTCGGGCGGAACGGTCGCCTCGGTGAAGGTCAACGGCGTGGAAATGCCCGAATTGGGCCTCAACGCCCTCCTCGCAGGACGATACAATGTTCCTGTCGTATTCGTTTCAGGCGACAAGGCGGTCTGCGTCCAGGCAAAGAAGATTCTCGGCGACGCGGTTGTCACCGTGGCAGTGAAGGAAGGCATTGGCAAGCGGGCCGCCAGAACCCTGCCGTTGAAGAAATCCCATGAGCTCATCCGGCAGGAAGTGAAGAAAGCGGTGCTCCAGAGGAAATCGATGAAACCGTATACTCTTCGCGCTCCCTACGTCTTTGAGCTCACGTTCTTCCGTAGCTCACAGGCAGACCAAGCCTCGGTCATTCCAGGGGTGACACGGCTTGACGCCAAGACGCTTTCCATTCGATCGGACGATCCTGAAGTCGGGTTCAAGTTTCTCCGGGGACTGATTATGCTGGGGACCGAACGGTGATACTTCCGAATCTCTCCTTGAACAGAAGATTCAATATCGTTATCATACAAAAAAAGCGGGCACCTGCGAACAAAACCCGAAACGGATCATGAAACAATCTCTTCTCCTTCTCATTACCGGTCTCTGGACAACCATGGCCATTGCACAGTCTCCTTCCATCGCTTACCGGCTTTCCATGCCGGAGCCATGGACTCATTTGTTCGAAGTCGAGGTCACTTTTGACGGACTTCCGGCGTCTGAATCACTGTTTGAGCTTTCCCTCCCGGCCTGGCGAACCGGAAGATACGTCATTCTCGACTTTGCAGGAGCGATCCAAGACTTCTCTGTCGTCGACGGCAGCGGGAAGTTTTTGAAATGGATGAAGACCGACAAGGACACCTGGCGGATCGAGAAGGGAAGCTCGCCCACACTGACTGCGCGCTATAGGGTGTACGCCAACGAGTTTCATTTGCGGACAAAGGGATTGAACGATGAGGGGGCATTTCTGGACGGGGCGGCGGTGTTCATGTATTCATCAAACCATCGCCAGCACCCGCTCACCTTGACCGTCATTCCGTACGGCAATTGGCATGTAACGACGGGACTTGATCGGACTCGGGGCGCTTCGAACACCTTCCAGGCACCCACCTATGATTATCTCGCGGATTGTCCTCTTTTTGTGGGAAATCAGAAGGACTACGAATTCGAGGCGGAAGGGAAGAAGCACGTTTTCAGCGTTCTTGGAAAGGGGGAGTATGATGCCAAGGCCATCCTGGAGGATTTGAAGCGGATCGTGAAAATCAATCGTGAGTTCTGGGGGGATCTGCCTTATGAACGCTATACCTTCATGCTTCATCTGTCGGCGAGGGGAGGCGGCGGTACCGAGCATATCAACTCCACGATCATGGGCGGCCGGCCCTTTGCACTCACCAATCCGGGATCCTATCGCGGTTTTCTTGGCCTCGTCAGTCACGAGTATTTCCATACATGGAACGTGAAGCAAATCCGCCCTGCAGGGATCAGTCCGTACGACTGGTCAGCGGAAAACTACACGCGAGAGCTGTGGATTGCCGAAGGGACGACTTCGTACTACGGACGCCTCCTGCTCGCGAGGGCAGGGTACATCACGGCTCGGGAGATCATCGAGCAACTTCCGCGGGAAATCGAAAGCGAGCGTCTGAGGCCTGGAAACAGGGTACAGCCGGTGACAGAGTCCAGTTTCGATGCATGGGTCAAGTACTGGAAATCCAACGAGAATGCCTACAATGCTGAATCCGACTACTACGACCGGGGGGCGGATGCTAGCCTGATCCTCGATTTGGAAATCCGCCAGCGTTCCGGGAACAAGCGATCGCTTGATGACGTCATGCGCGCCCTTTACAAGAGATTTCCCTGGAACGGCAAGGGGTACACAGTCGAGGACTTCAGAAAACTCTGCGAGGAATTTGGAGGAGGGAGCTTTGTTTCGTTCTTTGACGATTACGTCTACGGCACAAAATCTTTCGATTGGGAAAAGGCGCTTTCCTACGCCGGCCTCATGGTCACCTCCGAACAAAGAACGTCGCCGTGGCTGGGCGCGTCCACCCGGGATGAAGAAGGACGGACCATGATTCGCTCGCTTGTTGCCGGCTCACCGGCGTACCGCGCCGGCCTCAATGTCGGCGATGAGATTGTTGCTCTCGATGGGTATCGTGTCCGTTCCGGTGATCTTCCGGACAGGATTGCCTCCAGACAGAGCGGTGATCGCGTGCGTGTAACGGTCATGCGCGACGACCGCCTGCGCGAATTTGACGTTACCCTCACGGCAAGCGCGGTTCCTTCGTACCAGGTGAAGCGGACCGACAAACCGACACCATTGCAGAAGCAGATCTATGAATCGTGGCTGGGTACCTCCTGGGAATAATCACGTTTCCTCTTCGTATTCTCCGACATCTCACCGGGCTTCCGATGAAAAGAATTCTTCTTGCTCTTGCGATTTCCATCCCGCCGTTTCTTCAGGCACAGCAGCTGCCGACGGGAACCTATCATCCAAACCGCGAGCGCTCGTTTGATCTCATCCACTACAGAGTGGACCTTCGAATCGACTGGAAAGCAAAGAGTGTTGCGGGGAACGCCACGCTGACCCTGCGTCCGCTTCTCCAGGCGAAATCGATAACGCTGGACGCTTATCGGCTGAACGTTCGTCGTGTACGCGATGCATCCTCGGGCACTGCGTTGAAATTCTCCTCGGATTCGGTTTCCCTCACCATCGAGCTTGGCAGGACTCTCGGGTCACGGGACACCGTGTCGTTTATCGTTGATTACAGTGCCACACCCACGGCAGGGATGTACTTCATTGATGCCTGTCCCGGTACCAACAACCAGCCCGCTCTTTTCACCTACGGTGAGGGCGGTATTCACGCAAACTGGCTTCCGATCTACAACGATAACAACGACAAGTTTTCCACCGAAATCGCGGCAACCGTGGGCAAGCCCCATGTGGCGCTCTCGAACGGCAGGCTCCTCAAAACCACGGAGAACAGCGACGGGACCAGAACATTTTATTGGCTACAGACGCTTCCGCATTCGAATTATCTCCTGGCGTTGTTTGTAGGCGATTATCGGGAAGTGCCGCTTCGTTCCGCATTCGGAACGATCCCCCTCAGTGTGTGGGTTCATCCCGGACAGGAGCACGATGCCGCCGCCGTGTTCGAGCGGACTCCGGAGATGGTGGAATTCTTTTCCGAGAAGTTTAATTTCCGATACCCGTGGGACAAGTACGATCAGGTGGCTGCCTATGATTACGCCATTGGCGCCATGGAGAACACCGGCATCACCGGACACAACGACAGAATTCTCCGAACCCCGGGCGAAACGCCGGAATTCAATCCTGACTTTGAGTCCTACGCCACGAACTGGACCGCCGAAACGCTGATCTCCCATGAACTCGCGCATCACTGGTTCGGGAACAACACAACCTGCACCAACCTTGCAAATATCTGGATCAACGAGAGTTTCGCGTCTTATCTGATGATGCTATGGGACGAACACCGGCTTGGTCCCGAGGCTCTTCAAGCATCGACGTGGCTGGCCCGACAGGCGTATTTGAAATACGTCGCCGACTCCCATGTCATCCGGCCGCTTGAGTACCGTTATTTCGACAGCAGGTCGGAAATCTATAATTCGGAGACCACATACCTTAAGGGCGCAATCGTCCTTCACATGATGCGTTGGATTCTCGGTGACGAAGCATTCTTTCGGGGCCTGTCCTATTTTCAAAACAAGCACAAGTTCGCGAACGTGGAGAGCGCGGATCTCAAGAATGCCATCGAGGAGGCAACGGGGATCAACCTGCAGTACTTCTTTGAACAATGGATGTGGGGGGGAGGACATCCGATCTTCGAGGTTCAATCCCGATTCATTCCCGGGAGGAAAAGACTTGAGGTGAACGTTCGGCAAATTCAGCCTTTCGTGAAAGGCCAGGGTGTGTTCCGGCTCCCAGCCGAGATTCGGATTGATGCCGCCGGAACGACCACGCGGCAGGTCGTTTGGATTGATGAGGCCGAAGAGACTTATCTGTTTGATGTTTCTGCGCCTCCGGACATGGTGAGTTTTGACGGACGCGGCGCGCTCGTCGCAGACCTCCGGCAGAAGAAGCCGCTTGGGGAGCTTCTCTATCAGATCCGCAACGATGAGATCTCGGGACGCCTGTGGGCTTTGCAGCAACTCGCAAAGGAGTATTCCACCGATCCTGCCGTCGTCGGCGCTTTGAGAGACCTTTTGGAAAGTGATGCTTACTGGATTGTCAAGGCGGAAGCGCTGGCACAGCTTCGAACCATTCGATCCTCCGATGCCGAGGACATTCTCCTTACGCAATTGCACTCCGAAGACTACTACGTCCGCAAATCCGCTGTCATCGCGCTGGGATCGCGATACACGGATCGCGCACGGGAGGCTCTTCGGCACGCGGCGCAGACAGATTCCAGCGACGACATTGCTGCGACGGCGCTTGTGTCTCTCGCGAAGATCGATGGAGCGCTACCGATGGATCTGCTCGAACGTTTCGCGGGAAGCCGTTCGTGGTACGACGTCAAGCGCATTGCCTCGTTGAAGGCGATGGAAATCCTGGCCGATGTGCATCTTGTCCCTCATAAAGCGCAATTCGTCCCTCTCGCGCGCCGATTTGCCGATACCCGGTACCACTACGCTCTTCGCCAACAGGCACTGACCACCTGGGCCGCCTGTGCGCCCACCGACGTGCAGTTAATAAACCGCTTGACATCGTTTGCGAAGAATGATATTTTGCCCGTACGTCTTACAGCCATTGAGATTCTTGCACAACTCGGGGTGCGCGAGGCGTTGCCAGCCCTTGAAGAAGTTGCTGCCTCCAATGGGGACAGCGACATTCGACATGCCGCGCGTCGAGCCATCGACAATATCCGGCGACTTTCGAATTAGTTTTTTTCCCAACAACAAGCAGGCGGCACCAGCAGAACGCTCATGAAACACTAGGGGGCTCATGATAGTTTCTCACGTCAGGCCGCCACGCGGCTTCGCTTTTCCCTCCGCCAAACGTCTCATGACGCATTCAATCCTCCCTCCTGTTCTGCTTCGAGGAGTTGTCGCTACCCTGTCCGCACTCCTCGTCGGGTGTGCATCAGTGCGAAATGCCGAGTTCGACCAGTTGATCGCCGATGGAGATTTCGTTCAGGCAAAGCGGTTGATGCAGAGACTCCTCGACGAGTACAGCGTACGCGACAACAGCCCTACTCTGCCGCTTCGCGTCGCCGAGGCGTACTACTGGCTTGCTTACGCGCACGGACGGCTTGCGGAGTACGATAGCATGAACGTCGCGCTTTTGCAGTGTGTTAGTCACCATGTGGGTTTTGCGGATAAGCGCCGCGATTTGATGCTGGAGTGTGCTCTACAGGAAGCGGACGTTGGAAGGACGGCGTTCAACAATAAAGACTTTGCCCGCGCCGCTGAGCATTTCAGCTCTGCGGCCACCATCCTTGCAGCCGACAGCGTACATCGCAGGATCAGCGGACTCATCCTCCGGAACCTTGCACTTGCTCAGGCGGCTTCCGGAGACATTGCGGCCGCGGCATCTCGGCTGGCTGAGGCGGTCGCTCTCGGGGACGGGCGTTCGGATTCCCTGTTGGCACAGCTTCGCATGCAAGGATCGATCGCGATTCCACTCCGGACCGAGGCCTTCACGGCAGACGCTGAAAGAACAGAAGAAATTCCGTTGAGCACCGACAGAATTCCGACGGCGGGCGCGACACCAGACCCTGAACCCCCGGTGTATGATCCACCCTCCAGGGATGGGATTGCATGGACGGTGTATACTCTGCACTCGCATTCTCTTGAGGAGGTACCGTACAGGGGAGCCGCGGAGTACCTTCCGCTTTTCAACGGCATTTCGTCCGTCAATGGCGGGCTTCACGTTCGCGGTAGCAGGGATAGAGAGACGGACTATCTGCTCGAAGGCATCAGTGTCCTCAACCCTTTTACCAACGAAGACGGCGTTCCACTCATTCCGGAAGCTCTCGAATCGATCGAATTGCATTCCGGCGCCTATGGCGCTTCGCTGGGTTCCAGGGGCGGTGGAACCGTCATCAGCCGGATGAAAACCGGAGGAGAGCGGTTCAAGGTATTCGTTGATTTCCGAGGAGACGGTTTGGCCGCTCCGGGGAAACAATTTTTCGGCACTTCTTCCTTCGGTTACAAGAATCTTGTTGGAACTATGGAAGGTCCACTTCCTCTTGAAACGGCGAGATTCTTTGTTGCCGCCGAGCACACCTTTCTCCGCGACCGGGAGCCGTTGTTCCTAAATCCTTTCCGCTATGATTTGGTAACGGACAATCTGGGACCCTATCCCCCGGGAACGCCTCTTCCCCAGCCAATGGTGTTCGCAAGAAATCACCTTCCAAACAACTGGCTCGAACGTACAACCGTTCAGGGAAACGCGGCGTTTTCTCTGGCCGGGATTGATATGAAGCTCATCGGCAGCTACAGAAACGAGATTCATCCCGAGGGCCAATGGTCTCAGGCGCTCCGGCGTGTTCTCGTACAGAATCGCAATCCCCTCAACAAGACCACGACGCGCTTCGCCGCCCTCAAGGCAAGCATGAGTCTTGATTCCAAAACGCGTGCAGATGTCTCCGTTTCATGGTATGATCGTTTTCACCGTATCTATGATCCCGATTTCCGTCATAACATTCGCGCGTATACCGACAGTCTGGCGAACGCACAACGGGGATATGGGGGATTCCTGTCACGATTTCAACCTCCACCTCCGTACAGCGTCATTTTCAACTTTGTTCTCGATCATCCCTCGACCCCAAACAATGCATATTCGAGAGAGAATCAATCCGCAGTCGAGTTCTCGGCAGATGTCATGCACCGGATGTTCGATGCTTGGCGCTTGGAAGCAGGAGGAAGGCTGTCCTTTTGGACCATGCGATTGTACCATATAGAAAACATTCGCGCATTCATGACCAGCCCCTGGCTTGCGTACTCTTCGGAAGAGGAACGGCGTGTAGGGGTGATGCGCGGCGGCAGCATTTCGACTGCCGGATACCGCTACGATGATCCTTCGGCTGAGGTGGACGACGGCCCTGACGGGCCGCTGCGGCCGAATTTTGGTTCCTTTTACGTCCGGAACCTCCTGGATCTTGACGTTGCAACGATCGACCTCGGACTTCGGTACGAACTCCTTGATCCGCGTCTCACGGCGGTCCCGAAGTCGATCAATCCCGTAACCGGTGTGGAGGACTGGCAGCAAGTACCGTTCAACCTGAACCTGAACATGCTGATGGAAGAGCGCCTGATAAAAACACCGGCATATCAATACCTTCTTCCTCGCATCGGCATGACATTCTTTCCCACAGAGCGGACAACGGCGCGTTTCGCGTACGGATCGTTTGTCCAACTCCGCCAGTTGGAGGATTTGTTCAGACATAACGTGACGTTAAGCGCGCTGATGCATCCGAATCTACGGGTGCCGTACAATCTCGGCTGGCCTGCGGTTTCCTTCACGGCTGAGCCGGAGCGGTCACGACACGTTGAGGTGGGGATCGCCCATACAACAGGTTCCGGCATTTCCGTTGGAGTCGTCTATTATCAAAAATCCATGGACAATCAACTCCAATTGGAGAGAGTGACGAACTCGGAAGGAACCCCGATCTTCGTCGCCTTGCGGAACGGAGCAAAGGGGTTCTCGTCGGGATGGGAACTCTCGGCCGACATTCCGCTTGGCCGACATGCGTCGACACGTGTGTGGTATACGTATTCAAGAACCGAGGGAAGAATATTCGACCCTCACGATTGGCGCTATGTGTCCGATTATTCTCCCGGCAGTCAATACGCTGAATCTCTGATTCCCGCCGACTATGATCAGACGCATCGCGGGACCGTGATGGGGAGTGTGGTTGTACCGGAGAATGATGAATCCTTCTTTGCCGGCATGTCGCTTTCTGTGGTGTTCAGCTTCAGGAGCGGGCAGAGATATACGGCAGTTGCACCGCCCGAATTTTTGGGTGCGGCTAATCCCTGGAATATCGGAGTCCGCACACTGTTCGACTACAGAAGCACACTCTCCACATCATTCGAGAACGAAATCACGACGCCATGGTACTACAACGTTGACGTTCGATTCAAGAAATCGTTTTCCTTTTCTCCACTGACGATTGAGCTGGTAGTGGACGTTTTGAATCTCTTTAACCGAAAGCATATTCTGAACGTCTTCCCGACAACCGGGTATACGAACGATGACGGGTGGCTTCAACAGACACAGGCGGATTTCTACAAGTCGATACCTCTCTATGAAGAATTCTACCGAACCGCGATTTTGGAAAACCGCTGGGCTTACATGAATGTAACAGGTAACGATATGTACGGAACTCCCCGGCAGATCCGGTTGGGACTTTCGCTGAGGTATTAACCATGGATGGCCATTTTCGCGTGACGCCATTGATCGGTAAGAGCATCCTCGCCCTTGCATCCGCCGCAATTCTGACGACCGCGGTAGGTCAAGTGCCGGGCAAATCGATTCACGGCAGTCGTGCCGCGCTCCTGAAGAGCTCCGGAGCCCCTTCGTACAACATCCTGACTGTCGGTTCCATGACCGCGTGGTTCCGCAACGACGGACTCTCCAGCCATTCTCCTCAGCAAGACAACGGGACATATTTTCCGAAAGGGACGGGAAATGTTGTATATCAGGACGGATTTGTGTGGGGAGGCAAGATGTACCTTGATGCAGCGTTCACCCAACCGGCGGCCGAGCAACTCGTGCGAGTGGGTGGAGGAACGTACGACCCCGGAACCACAGCGGGACATGTGATCGGCTTCGGCTCATCGGCAGTTCCTGCCAATCCGTTTGCTCCGGAGGTGAGAATCTATCGGATCCGACGGGATTTCGGACTGTTGCTGAATCAAGGGGACCTTCGGCAAGAAGCCGCGCTCATCTTTGAGCAACCGGAAGTCTACGTTACGCAAGCGCAAATGCAAGCAGTGTACGACCAATACGAAAAGGACTGGAATGAATGGCCGGTTCATCTCGGCGCTCCATACATAGAGCGTAACGGCATCCCCGGCTATCAGGCTGCGATGTTTCCGGCAGAGCATCTTCTCGACAGCCTCAAGACAGGAAGATATGACGAACCGGGAATCGGGGGTTCGGATGGATCATCACCGGCTGATCAGGTTATCTTTATGATCTTCAATGATCTCGATGAATATCAGTCTGCCTCGTTCGCGGAATCAAAACCGACCGGGCTCGAAATTCAGAAAACTGTCTGGACGTACAAGGGCGGATTTCCTCTCGAGAATATCTATTTTACCCGCTACAAACTTATCAACAAAGGTGGGGTAGATATTGATCCGGCTCCCGGCCTTCAGGCGGGTTCGTTCTTTATCGACAGCATGTTCGTGGGGCAGTGGGTGGACTCAGACATTGGTGCATTCTCCGATGATCTCGTCGGGTGCGACGTGGAACTCAATCTCGGTTTCGGATATAATGGCAACAACGAGGATGACGTCTTCAGAAATTTTGGTCTTGCGCCTCCGTCGGTCGGATACCGTGTACTCCAGGGACCACTTGTTCCATCACCGTCGGATTCCGGCTACAAGGATTTTCGCGTGGTTCAGGGAGCGAAGAATCTCCCGATGACATCCTTTGCCTACTTGTCCAGCGGATCGCCGTATACGGATCCACCCTCAGGCCAATTCCCTAGTTATGCGAGCGTGACCGGGCAGTGGTGGAAACTGCTTCGCGGATATGCTCCGTTGGGCTCGCTCACCACAGAAGACACTCGTTATGCGCACCCACCCGGCGTATCGCCAACTCCGTTTCCGTTGTCGGGCGATCCGATGATTGGAACCGGTTTTCTCGACGGAAGAGGAACTTCGTACTCATTTGGACCCGGTGACAAGCGATTTCTGGTTTCGGCCGGTCCTTTCAGGCTTTCTCCCGGAGACACACAGGAAATCATCATTTCCGTGGTCTTCGGCCTCGGAGCAGACCGGATTTCCAGCGTAGGCCTCATGAAGGCGGCAGCGAAGTTCTCGGAGACTATCCATAAGGGTCTTTTTTCTGTCCCGCGTGCTCCTCTCCCTCCGCTTGTCACCGCAACGGAGCTCGACGGTCAGATCATCCTGGAATGGGGGTCTTCGAGCCAGGCTGAACTGACGGAGAGTGAGGTCATTGCCCGCAGCTATTTGTTTGAAGGATACAACGTGTATCAACTCCCGTCACCCAGCGCGGATATTTCTGAAGGGGTCAGGATCGCCACCTTTGATGTCAAAAACGGAATCAAGTCCATTGTCAGCCTGCAATTTGATCGCGAAACCGGAGCGATCGGAACTTTCCTGACGCAAGAGGGAAGTGACAGCGGAGTGGAGAGGTTTATTTCCGTTACCCGTGATCACCTCCTCGATTTGTTTTTCCCCCCCCGATTGCACAACGGGCAGGAGTATCATTTTGCTGTCACGGCGTACAATTATTCCCATGAACCCGGCATTCTTCCCGGCTCATTCGAGTCCGCTCCTGCTAGAATCTCCGCGAAGCCAAGGATTCCCTTTGGGGTCGTCCCGGGTGCCGCGTTCGGAGACAGTCTCCAGGTAACGCATTCCGGTCCCGGCGAAGGTTCGGTTTCTGCGATTGTCGTGAATCCCCTTGTGACAACCGGCGCATCATATGCCGTGCGTTTTCGAACGGCGGGGAATGCTCTGGTCTGGGACCTGGAGAATTCTACCGCGGGCAACATTCTTATTTCAGGGAGGAGCAATCAATCGGGGGACGGGTCGTTTCCTATCATCGACGGCATTCAGGTCAGAGTCTCCGATGCTCCGAAGGAATTCAAAGAATTTCTGGTTGTCGCCAACGGCGGTGGTCCTCTCGTACCACCGGAAGATGCCGCGTTCTCCTTTAACGGGTTCCCTTATCCCTCAATAACGAGGGGAATGCCGGACGGCACGCGCCAGCAAACCTTCGGCTTAAACGCATCACAGGGATGGGGGATCCATGTGCGTCAGGAAGGGAGTCTGGCAATGAACTATTCTGTGTTTCTGAACCGCATTTCCAACAATGGGGCGAACTGGCCGAGAATCCTTGACAACCAATTTGAACTGAGGTTTACAGCGGCAGGCGGCAAGGCGGCGGAAGGTTCTCCGGGACTCCCGGCTATTGACGTACCGTTTGAGCTTTGGAATCTTCGCGGCACGCCCGCTGATTCGAGCGACGATTACCGTATGATTCCGGTCATAACGGATGCCGACGTCAACGGCCAGTTCAATATCCGCCCGATCGACCATACTTTTTCCGGCAGTGACAACGATCCGGAAACCGAATCCATTTCCTGGTACCAACCGCAGAATCTTGCCGCCGGGGATGCGGGCTATCAGGAATGGCTCGCGGGCACTTCCACGCCGGGGGAGCAGGTTTTCTCAAACATGGTGCTCGTTCTCTGGAATGGGGGGAGTGTGGCTGACCCTTCATTTCCCGCAAACGTAGCGCGACTGCTTCCTGAGACGGGGACGATCTTCAGAATCGTCACCCCCAAACGGAATTCGGCACTCGATACGTACCTCTTTACGGCCCCTACCATCCAAACGGGACTCGAGATTCAGAAAATCGCGGCGAAAAGGGTAGGAGTGTTTCCCAACCCGTATTTCGCAGGCCGCGCGCAGGAAACCACGTTGTACCGCAATTTTGTGACCTTCACCAACCTCCCCCCGCGTGTGACCGTCCGCATCTTCAACCTTGCCGGGCACTTGGTGCGCATTCTTGAAAAAAACGATATATCCCAGTATCTCGAATGGGATCTCCGAAACAAAGACAACTGGCAGGTGGCAAGCGGCCTCTATCTCTGTTACATCGAGATGCCCGACATCGGCGAGACGAAAGTGATCAAGCTCGCTGTCATTCAACCAAGGATCTCATCCTACTAGCTACCAGCAATCTTGCATTCAAGGGAATTGTGCGGTACACTTCTGCACTCTTTCTTCCGCCGATCCTTGAATGCCTCTCTTTGAACGTTTGAACCGAGAGACCCGAAACCGACTCACCGGCGCCTCCGTTCTTATCGTCCTCGTCACCCTGATCACGTTTTCTCCTGTTTTCACTGCCGGATTCACCAACTGGGACGATCCCGTTCTCGTGACCGAGAACCGCCTGATACGTTCGCTCAGCGCCGAAAACGTCTCGGCCATGTTCTCGATCAATTCTCTCCAAGAATTCCGTCATTACATCCCGCTTGTTTTGTTCTCGTTCGCGGTGGAATATCAAATTGCCGGGCTGGAGCCGGCGCTCTATCATACGACCAACATTGTTCTCCATTGCGTCAGCGCGGTCCTCGTTCTCTGGCTTGCATTTCGCCTTACGCAGAGCGTCCCTCTTGCCCTCCTGACCGCCCTGCTCTTTGCAGTTCATCCCCTTCGCGTGGAATCTGTGGCTTGGGTGACGGAGCGTAAGGATGTTCTGTCCGCCGTCGGTTACTTTTCCGGTCTTCTGATCTATCTGGCCTACCTTCGTTCACCGCAAAGGAAGGCTCTTCTTCTCCTTTCAGGCGTTGCCTTCGCTTTCTCCCTTCTTTCCAAGGCCATGGCAATGTCGTTCCCCGTGATCCTCCTCCTCATCGACGTCTTTGCGGGCAGAAGACTCTCCCGCCCTGTTGTGGTAGAAAAGATTCCCTTCTTTCTGCTGGCCATCGGCTTCGGCATTCTTGCGTTGGTCGCGCATGATCCGACGACAAGTTCTCTTCAGCAGATTGAAACCGGTCAGGCTGCATTCTCGTTTTTCGAACGGGTCGTTCTTGCTTCATGGGCAACGTTCTTTTACGCATCGAAACTTGTCGCACCGGTGAATCTCTCCGTTCTGTACCAGGCACCCCTCACCAGTGGTGATGTACCGGGCATTTTCTTTGCTTTTCCGTTCGTCATCGTCGCAATCCTCACAGGCGCGTTTCTCCTTAGACACCGGGTCCCGCTCGTGGCTTTTGGCGTGCTCTGGTATCTGGTCGCCCTCGTACCGGTGCTTCAGATCGTTCCGGCCGGTGTCGCTTTGGTTGCCGATCGGTTCACCTATATTCCCCTGACCGGGTTGTTTCTGATCGTGGCCCTTGGTGCGGTTCGGACCCATGAGTGGTTCGTCTCGCGCGGTCTTTCCCGTATGTTGGTTCCCTCCACGGCGGCCATTGTTGTCGTCCTGCTTGCATATGCCGCACGGGAGCGCACAAAGGTTTGGGAGAACAGCCTGACCCTTTGGAACTCGGTTCTTGAAGCTTCCGATTCGCCACCGCCGATGGCCTATGTCCACCGTGCTCTTGCGCAAGCGGAGCGGGGGAGACTGGAGCGGGCCCTTGACGACTATACGCTCGCACTCGAGCGCGACAGCACGCTTGCCGTCGCATGGAACAATCGCGGAAACATCTATGCCCGTCAGGGACGATTTGAAATGGCCCTCGCAGATTACCGGAAGGCGCTCGATGTGTATCCTGCTTACACGGACGCCACCATCAATGCGGCACGGGTGCACATGCTGCTTCGGAATCTTCCTGAAGCACTCGCCCTTTCCAACAAAGCACTGGAAATCGAGCCGGGAAGCGTTCTTGCCCTGGTACAACGGGGACAGATATACGATCTTCTGGGGAAGCCGGAGGAGAGTCTCCGTGATTTTACGATCGCCATCCGACTGCAACCGGGTTTTGCGGAGGCTTACATGCGCAGGGGTGACGTTTCCTTCCGTCTCGGCGACTTTCGATCGGCCATTCGGGATTATTCGCAGGCGGTGAACCTGGGCTTCGCATCAGAAGCAGTTTTTACCAATCGCGGAAGTGCTTATGCCAACCTTGGCATGTTTGACGCCGCGATCCTCGATTTCACACGCGCTCTTGAACTCAATCCGAACTATGTTGACGCATTCCGCAACCGGGGGCTGGCCTTCATGGGGAAGGGAGATTATGCCTCTGCCTTACAGCATTTTGAGCGGCTTGAAACAATGGGCTACCGACAGGATCCCCGGCTTCTGGATGACCTTCGCTCCCGGATTCGCGGCCGTTGACCGGTCTGTCTCTTTTAAGTTCGCTTTTTCCTATATTCAGAAACCGTCTTGGCCCAGAACAGATCCAGGAGACTCACCATGCCCCGTCGGTTCCTTTCTCTGCTTGAAAGCGTCTTGTTGATTGCGGGTGCGCTCATCCTCGTTGCATTTCTCGGACCACCGCAAGGAAATCGCGCTGTCCATTCCTCGCCGCCTGCCAGCCTGAGTCAGGGCTCTGTTCTTGCGCCCTGGGATCGCGCGCTGACGCTTCCGCGCCAGAGCGAACGAATCGCTAACTACACCATGGATGTCCGGCTCGATCCGGAGAGCCGACTGATCTCGGGATCGGAAATCCTTGAGTGGAAGAACACAACAGGCCGTCCCCAGTCTCAATTCCCTTTTCATCTCTATCACAACGCCTGGAAGAACAATCGCAGTACGTTTGCCAAAGAGAGCGGATGGAGACTTGGCCGTCCCACCATGAAGCAGGAGGACTACGGTTACACCAACGTTACGCGTGTGGTCCTGCTTGACGGGCGCGGTGAAACAGACATCACAGGGACGTTCCGTTACCTACAACCGGACGACGATAATGTCGACGATCAGACGGTCTTTCAAATCACTACTCCGCGGGCGATCAGACAGGGAGAAACCCTCAGGCTTCGCATTGAGTTTGAGACAAAACAGCCTCTTCCGATTTCCCGCACAGGGGCCCTCAGAGACTATCATTTCGTAGCTCAATGGTTTCCGAAAATCGGCGTATGGTGGAAGGGCGAATGGAATTGCCATCAGTTTCACGCAACAACCGAGTTCTTCGCGGATTATGGGGTCTATGATGTAAAGGTCACGCTTCCGGACACCTACGTGATCGGTGCGACGGGGGGAATCCCGCGGGAGGTTCGGCACAACGGCGACGGAACCACGACACACCGGTTCTACCAGGAAGATGTCCACGATTTTACGTGGGTCGCATCTCCCAGCCTTGTGCGTGAAGTCAGAACATTCGAGCATACAGAGCCCGACGAGGGCGAACGCCTGGACCGTCATCATCCGCTGAGGCCCGTCCAGGTCATCCTCCTCTCCCAACCACATCATCGGAACCTGATTGAGCGCTATTTTGAGGCGACTTTCAAAGCTCTACGATACTACGGAGAATGGTACGGCGAGTATCCCTACGAGACCGTCACGGTCGTCGACCCGGCAAACGACAGCAGGTCAGGCGGAATGGAGTATCCGACCCTCTTCACCGGGGGGGGTAACATGTTCGCCCCGAAAGAAACGCCGAGTCCTGAGAGCGTCACCGTTCATGAATTCGGTCATCAGTTCTGGTATGGGTTGATCGGCAACAATGAGTTCGAGGAGGCCTGGCTTGATGAGGGTTTCAATTCGTACTCACAGGATCGCGTTCTCCAGACTGCCTGGCCCCCGTTCAAGGCTGTCCGATATTTCTTCGGCGGACCGGGAGCCGGATCGTTTGTGGGAATTCCTTACGTATTCAGCGACATCGAACAATCTCGATACTCCAGCGGGAACCTTCAGCTTCGCAACCAGGGAAAGAACGATGTCATGGCCCGAAGAGGATGGGAGTACTATCAGTCCTACGGTCTGAATTCCTACACGAAGCCCGCAATGTCGCTCTGGCAGCTGGAATACACGGTGGGGGAGGAAACCATGTACCGCATTTTGCGCACGTATCACCACCGTTACCGTTTCAAACACCCCACTTCTCAGGATTTCATCGCAGTCGTCAACGAAGTAACCGGAAAAGACATGAGCTGGTTTTTCCGCAACACATGGTACAGCAGCGACCTCTTCGATTATAAGATTGAATCTCTTGTAAACCGAAGGCTCCCCGCGCCGGCGGGCGTGTTCACCCACAATGGACAGCCCGCGGACCCTCCCGCCCCGCCCGATTCGACGTACGAGTGCACGGTTGTGGTCAGCCGGGAGGGAGAAGCCATTTCACCGGTGGATGTTCTTATCGTCTTTGAGAACGGTGAGGAACGCCGGGAGCAATGGGATGGCGAGTACCGTTGGAGGCAATTCGTCTACAAAACGAATTCACCGATTCGGTATGCTGTCGTCGATCCGGACATGAAGATTGTCATGGACGTCAATTACGTGAACAACAGCAAGGTTATCCGGCCCTCCGGATTTCGTTCCATTGCCGCTCGTGCCCTCGGCATTCGTTGGCTCTTCTGGGTGCAGAATTTCATGGAGGTAGGGTCGTTTTGGCACTAACATGCAAGTCCTGTTCACAGCATTTGCCCTGCTCATAGCGATCGTCCCGATCGTTCTCCTCATCGTGCTCTTTGTCCGCACGAGCTCCCTCCACCAGCGGATTTCGCGACTTGAGGAGCACGCGGGAATCCGGCCTGAGCGTGTGTCTTCAACCCCTGGAGCGCTTCACCCTCCTCCCCTTTCCGGGCCAACAGCAAAGGTCGAGCCGCCCAAAGTGCGTAGTTCAGGCATCCGTCAGCATGAACTGGAAGCCTTAATCGGCGGACGGCTCATGAACCGTATCGGCGCTGTTGCGTTGGTGATCGGAATGGGCTTCTTTTTGAAGTATGCATTCGATCATGGCTGGTTGAGCGAAACGATGCGGGTGGTCATCGGAATTGTCTTTGGGTTCCTCTGTCTTTGGACCGGTCACCGCTCACGAACGCGCGGATACGCGATCTTTGCACAGGGTCTTGTGGGAGCGGGCATTGCCATTCTCTATCTGTCTCTCTACGCATCATTCAACTTCTATCATCTGATCCCCCAATGGATGGCGTTCATTCTCATGTCGGGGGTAACTATCCTCGCGCTGGTTCAAGCCGTTCGTTATGATTCGCTTGCAGTAAGTATCCTCGGATGGCTCGGGGGTTTCCTCACACCGTTTCTGCTCAGCACCGGTGAGTCGAATGAGGTGGCCTTGTTTACGTATGCGGCGCTTCTGACGCTTGGGCTCCTCGGCATCACCCTCAAAAAAGAAGCCTGGTACGTTCTAGAGCCTCTGTCGCTCGGCGCCCTGTTCATCGTGTATTTCGCATGGTATGCGGAGTTTTATACTGACGGGGATTTTGCACTGACCCTTTTCTTTCTTGCCGTCTTTTGGCTTCTCTTCCACCTCGCAGACCTTCTGCGCCAAAAGATGGGATTTTCCTCCCTGATTGCCGTTCGGCATACGGTGCAATCATTTCACGGACTCCTGACGTCCATCGCAACCGGCATTCTCGTTGGAAACAGAGATCCCGACAGCGTCGGCATAGCCTTCCTTGCCCTGGCCTTGGTGTATGCCCTCTCGGTTCCGGTTGGTCGCCTTCTTCCCGGCGACAGCGCACGGGGCACGTCCGAACGGCTTGAGGCCATTACCGCAGGCCTCGTGCTCCTCGGAACGGCATTCGAGTTCAGCGAAACGAACACCATTCGCCTCTGGGCTGTGGAAGGTCTTCTGCTTTTCCTTGCCGGTGCTCAGTATCGGCGAACGGTTTTTCTTATTTCATCTCTGGGATTCTTTGCCTGCGCGTTGATCGGATTCTCTACCGTGGGGGGATCTCTGGCGTACGAGCCCATTGGCGACTTTGCGCTTTTGGGAACACCCCGGGTGCTTACCGCGGTAATTCTCGCGGCGGCGATCGGCGGAGCCACTCTCATCTCCGCCCGAACGACCTCGGCTCTGGCAAAGAAGTTTCGCGCGCCCCTTGGGTTCACGTTCCTGCTGACGCTGTTTGTCGTCCTGACGGCAGAAACGAACGACTTTTTCAGACATGCTCTCCATGTCCTTCGACGGGACCATCAGGGCGAAACGATCAAAGACGAGATCACCTCCGTCCTCAACATTCGTCAGCTCGCCATCTCGGCCCTGTGGCTTGTTTACTCCATCCTCGCCATGGCAGCGGGTTTGTGGCGGGGGGTGCGGGGACCGCGATATTTCGCCATCGGACTGTTTGGCCTTACCATCCTCAAGATTTTCATCATGGATCTCGCCTTCCTTGAAACACTGTACCGCGTATTCTCCTTTCTCGGACTCGGCGTCATCCTGCTGGCTGTGTCGTACGCGTACCAGAGATACAAAAGTCTCTTATTTGATTCCGTTCCGTCACCAGAACAAAGGGCTTCCTCATGAGCATTCTTCAGGCGTTCCGTATCGGCTTCCGTCAGACCTGGCAGGCCAAGCGAATGGTGTTTTTTGCCTGGATCGTCAATCTGGTTCTCGCCCTCACTGTCGCGCTTCCGATCGTCAATCTACTCGACGAATATATTGCGGGAACCGTATATGAGGAGAAGCTCCTGGATGGCCTGGATTCGAATTGGTTCGATACGTTTCGAGCAGATCATCGGGAACATTCGCTGGTGCGTTCCTTCGACTACACGATCACCGGATATGCCCCTTTCTTTGCACACTATGAGATGTTCCTCTCCGGTGCCGTCCTGAAAGCCATCGGCAATTTTCTGGTCGACCTTGTGTTTCGCTGGAGGATTGCTGTGGAATCCCTGGGACCGCTCACCATTCTGACGTTTGTCTATTTGCTCGCCTCGACATTCCTCGCCGGTTCGTTCATTGGGTCGTTTGCGAAGCCGTACCAGGTGACGTTCCAGGAATTCCTCATGGAAGGAGCGAAGTACTTCGGAAAATTCTTCAGGATTTCGCTGGTATTTCTGATCATCGGACTTGTATTCTTTGAAGGGATTGTAGATTGGTGGACGGGAAGTATACCCTCCATGACCCAGGATTCTCCCTCGGAGTGGACTCCATTTGTTCACTACATGACTCGCAATGCAGTGGTATTGATCGTCCTCGGCGTTCTCACACTATGGTTCGATTATGCCAAGATTCGCACCGTCGTAGACGACCGGTTCAGCGCTGTGTTTGCGACCTGGGCGGGTTTGCGCTTTGTGTTCTCCAACTTCGGTGCAACCGCAGGCCTCTTTCTTCTGCTCGTCGGAATCGGACTCGGTTTCATGGTCCTCTATGCTCTTCTCCAGAGTACTTTTTCTGTCAGCGGGTACTGGTCGATGGTTCTCTTGTTTTTCCTCCAGCAGTTGTACATCGCTGCGCGTCTCGCGGTCAGAGCGATGGCCTATGCCTCGCAGACGCAGTTGTACCAGTCGCGGATAAATAGAGAACACCGGGCAGAATCAGTACCATAGCACGCTTCGCCTGTGGCGTCTTGGTATCGTTTCTCTGTGGCCCTCCTCCTCTTCTGCCTCCGGGTACACTTACTCAAAGATCCGCCGCTGCAGAGAGAGCCCTGAAGAACGTGAAGGGCCTGGAAGCCGGGACACTGCCCATCACGAGAAGCATCCGTAAAAGTGTGGTAAGGGGGGGTTGAAAAAGAGAAGGGTTTACCCGACGATAGAGTATCGAAGAACTATCGAAGGAGGGTAAACCCTATGGCACCAGGTGCGCACCAGAAGGTAGGAAAAGGGCAGGAGGAGTTCAAGCGGTTTGAGGAGGAGCTTGTGGGCCGTCACCGTGAACA
>BQML01000022.1 GCA_022180565.1 Bacteroidia bacterium | reverse complement strand
CCCCCGGACCCAGGAATGCAGATCGTCGGGTGTTTGGCCGGAGGAAATTGAAACAAAGAGAAGGAGGGTAAGGAGGAATTTCATTGGCTATTGGTTCATGGTTATTGGGCAACTGGCGAATCGTGCAGCATCATTCCATCATTCCATCACTCCATCATTCCATCATTCCATCATTCCATCATCCCATCATCCCATCATTCCATCACCCCATCATCCCATCATTCCATCACCCCATCACCCCATCACCCCATCATTCCATCACCCCATCACCCCATCATTCCATCCCCCCCTCCCGCCTGCGTCCGCCGAAGGTGGACTTCAGCGGGTAAACCTACCCATTCCTCAAGAGGATCCTAAACACCGTTCCTTCTCCCGGCTTGCTTTCTTTCAGCATTAACCTTCCCTTATGATACACCTCCACAATGCGTTTCGAGAGGCTCAATCCCAATCCCCATCCTCTCGCTTTGGTTGAGAATCCCGGCCTGAAAATATCCTTTCGATATATTCCCTCGACACCTTTGCCCGTGTCTGCCACATCAAGGAATACCCGCGATCCTGCGCGACCCGTCGTGATCCGGATAATGCCTCCGTTCTCGATTGCATCGAGCCCATTCTTGATCAGGTTCTCCAGCACCCACTCGAACAGTTCCCGATTGATGCGCACGGTCACGGGGATTTCTTCTGTGAACTCGATCGTCACGCGCTTGCCGGATTGGGGGATCCTCCGCTCAAAGTACGCGATCACCTTCTGAACAACCTCCTGGAGCGATTCCTCGGCCAATTCGGGCTTCGATCCGATCTTGGAAAATCGGTCCGCGATCTTTTGCAGACGTTGCACATCATTCTCTATGTCCGCCACAATGCCCGCCAGCCGTTCGTTCCCCTGCGTGCCGGTCTTGAGCAACTCGACCCACCCCAGCATGCTCGAGATCGGCGTTCCGAGCTGGTGAGCAGTCTCGCGCGCCATACCTACCCATATATTGCTTTGCTCGCTGCGCTTGATGTAGCTGAAGCTAATGTATGCGATAAACACGAAGAGCCCGGCGAGGGCTATCTCGATATAGGGATACCAGCGAAGCCGCGTGACCAGGTCCGACTCACCGTAATGAACATAATTCAGGATTATCGTGTCCTGATAGGCCACCTTGATGGGCGGATTCGTGCGGTCCATGTCCCGGATGAGGTCCACCAGAAGATCCCGCTGATCGTCAAGACTGAGCGTGGTGTCCAGATCGATGTTGCGGACTGCGTTGATGTAGGAGCCCGAGAGGGGAGGGATGGGCTCGTGGTGTGAATCCGTCAGAATGATGGGGAAGTCGATGGAACGCAGGATCTCGTCGAAGACGAAGCTGTAATCCCCGCCCATGGCGCCTGGCGCGTTGGCAAGGTATTCCAGCGATTTGGCATACAGATCGGCGACCTGTTTCTGCCGTTCTTCGAGCCGCACGACGACGCCATGGCTGTAATAGAGCGTGCCGCCTGCAATCAGAAAGGCAAACAGGAGGAGGCCCGCCTTGAACCGGCCCGATTGCGGACTTCCGCTCTTGAGAGCCGTGGCCATCGCGGTCACCGTACGTGGAGTGTCTGGTCCCTGCGGGCCCCCACCGAAACCATGCCTATGCGCACGCGGAGGGATTTTTCGAGGAAGCGGATGTACGAGCGGGCATTCGGGGGAAGATCTCGAAAGGCACGCACGTCGGACGTCTGAGTCCTCCATCCCTTGAAGATGCGATACACCGGGGTCACCTTCTCCAACGTCTGGACGTCGGTCGGAAAGCCGGAGAGGGTCTTCGAGCCGACCCTGTACTGTATGCAAACGGGGATTTCGTCAAAGGCATCGAGTACGTCCAGCTTTGTGATGGCGATTTCGGTGATGCCGTTGACCCGAATGGAATAGGCGAGGCTGACAAGATCGAGCCATCCGCACCTGCGCGGACGACCGGTCGTAGCGCCGAACTCGCCCCCCACAGAACGCAGACGCTCGCCGGTTTCATCGGTAAGTTCGGTTGGGAACGGACCATTGCCGACGCGCGTGCTGTAGGCCTTGACTACACCCATGATCGAGCGGACGGACGTCGGGGGTATTCCCAGACCCGTGCAGGCCCCGCCGCTCGTCGGATTGGAGGAGGTAACGTAGGGGTAGGTCCCATGGTCTACGTCGAGGAGCGCCCCTTGAGCGCCTTCGGCCAAAATCGAGCGCTTCTTCCGAAGCGCCCGGTTCAGGTATTCCGACGTATCGGTGACATATTCGTCGATCTCCCTGTCGAATTCCTGATATTCCTGGATCAGTGCGTCGAGGTCCAGTTCCGTGGCACCGTACACTTTCCGCAGCAGTTCATTTTTTTCTTCGATGTTCCGGCGGAGCTTCTTGCACAGTACGTCCCGATCGAGCAGATCCACGACGCGGATGCCCGTTCGCATGTACTTGTCGATGTAGGCGGGACCGATGCCGCGGCCCGTCGTGCCGATCTTCTGATCGCCTTGCTCACGGATCGTGTCGAGCGCCTTGTGGTAGGGCATGATGAGGTGAGCATTGTGGCTGATGAGGAGACGACCCTTCGTGTTGATTCCGGCGGAGCGGAGCTGGGCTATCTCGGCCATGAGGGCTTTTGGATCGATGACAACGCCATTCCCGATCACGCACGTTACATGCGGATGAAATATGCCCGAAGGAATGAGATGAAGAACAAACTCACGTTCCTTCGTTTTTCCGCGCGCAGGGAGGACGACCGTATGTCCGGCATTGGCGCCCCCTTGGTAGCGGGCAACGATGTCGACGTGTTCACTCAGGTGATCGACGATCTTGCCTTTACCTTCATCGCCCCACTGGGCACCCACAATAATCTGAACAGGCATCGGTTCAGCGATGATGAATCACGATTGATTCCATTTTCCCATCTTCATTTCCAAAAGGCAAGTGGAAAATTGCCAAGGGGAAAGCTCAAAAATGGTAGCTAAAAAATGCGCGAGATACAAGAACGCTCCTTTGCCTTTCCTCACTTATTCGAGTATATTGACTGCGCATTTCATGATCGGAGTTTGTGCTTGGATAAGTTTGTCATACAGGGAGGGCGGCGTCTCGCGGGAACCGTGCACGTGAGCGGCGCAAAGAACGCGTCTCTTGCTCTGATGCCTGCAACGATCCTGGCTCCCGGTCGGTATGCGCTTTCCAATACGCCGGTTCTGCGCGATGTGGCCACGATGAGCCGCCTGCTGGAATCGATCGGCTGTACGACCGAGCATGACGATCATCTTCTGAAGATAGACTCCTCGCACGTGACAATCTTCGAAGCGCCTTATGAGCACGTAAAGAAGATGCGCGCGTCGGTGTACGTTCTTGGCCCTCTGCTTGGCCGCTACGGCCGGGCACGCGTCTCTCTTCCCGGAGGATGTGCCTGGGGCCCGCGACCTGTGAATCTTCACATCGAAGGTATGCGCCGGCTCGGCGCCGACGTGGAACTGGACGGAGGATACATCGTTGCCAAGGCAAAGCGGCTGAAAGGAGCGAGGATTCTCTTTGACGTTTCGAGCGTGGGCGCGACCGGAAACGTGCTGATGGCGGCTGTATTGGCTAAAGGAACCACCGTCATGGAGAATGCGGCCATGGAGCCGGAGATCACCGCGCTTGCGGGCTTTCTGGTTTCGATGGGGGCGAAAATCCACGGCATCGGCTCGAGTACAATAGAGATCGAGGGGGTCGATGAGCTCCATCCTGCCGATGCCGCGACCATACCGGACCGCATCGAGGCCGGTACGTTTCTGGTTGCGGGGGCTCTGGCCGGGGCACAGGATAAGACGGTCCGTGTAGAACGATGCAATCCGCGTCATCTGGGTGCCATTCTCAATAAGCTCGAAGACGCGGGAGCACGGTTGACCTGCGGGGAAGATTTTGTCGAAATTCAGCCGCCGGAAATAATCAGACCCGTCAATGTAACAACGGCCGTCTATTCAGGTTTTCCGACCGATATGCAGGCGCAATGGATGGCGCTGATGAGCCTTGCGTCCGGAACAAGCATCATCACGGATACGATCTACTTCGATCGCTTTACGCATGTTCCCGAACTGAACCGCCTTGGCGCCAACATCACGATCAAGGAGAATGTCGCGACGGTGATCGGACGCAAGGAGCTCACAGGAGCCAAGGTCATGTCCACAGACCTGCGCGCCAGCGCCTCGTTGATCCTGGCGGGACTTGCAGCCCGGGGGACGACAGAGGTCCTTCGCGTGTACCACATTGATCGCGGATATGAGCGTATCGAGGTGAAACTGCGTGGATTGGGAGCGGACATCAAACGGATGAGCGGGGAAGAATTCTGATACCGTGAACGCATTTCAGCAACTGATCGGTACGAAGCAATTCCGCATTCACGCCGTTCTCCTCGTCCTTGTTTCCCTTGTCTGCACACAAATCCCTCTCTTCAATTATCTCGGCTTCGAGTTCTCCGCCCTCATAGCGCTTCTGGCCGGCTACTCGGCGGGACTCGTGACTCTTGCTTACGCCGGCAAACAGCCGCAAGACGTGAATCTGACGACCGTGTATCGGTCTTCAGCGGTGGTTTCCGCACTTCTCCTTTTCCTTCCGCTGGTCATCATAAGTCTGAACGCGCTGTTTGTTCGTAACTGCTCATTTGCCGACGGCCTCATGTTTTTTGCCCTGGGACCGGTACCCTCCGCCCTGTTTTCATCTGCGCTGGCGCTTCTCGTTGTCGCTGGTCTTCGACGGTGGAGAAAGACGGTGTTCACGCTCGTCGAGCTCGGCATCCTGGGCAACATTCTGATTGTCACGACGACGTCGTCGCAGATCTTCTCGTTCAATCCCCTGCTCGGCTATTTCCCGGGAATCACCTACGATGAATCGATGCCGATCGGCGGACGGCTTGCGCTGTACCGCGTCACGACTCTCGTAGCGATTTCCGTCATCGTTGTGCTCGCCGAGCTTGTGCGCCGGCGACGCATGATTCGTCAACCGGTCCACAAGCTTGCCGCGGGATGGGAGAAGGCCGTCCTGGGTTTGGGTGCGGCCATCCTCGCGGGAACATGGTGGTGGAGCGACACCCTCTCGTTTTCCTCGTCCGAAGCCTCCATCCGGCAAGAGCTGGCTGGCGAGCTCGTTACCGAACATTTCGTCCTTGTTTTTCCGCCAACCCTCGATTCAGAGACCGCAGGACGTCTTGCACGCGACCACGAATTCTTCTATTCCGAAATCGCGCGCCAATTGCGCATACGCCCGGCGGGAAGGATCAGATCGTTCCTGTACGCGTCGGCCCAGCAAAAGGGCAGGCTGATCGGCGCGGCAGGAACGAATATCGCGAAGCCATGGCTCAGACAAATTCATCTCAATCTGAGCGACGCCGGCAGGGCATTGCGCCATGAGCTGGTTCATGTCATGGCGGCGGACTTCGGCATCCCGGTTCTTGGCGTTGGCATGAACTCCGGCCTCATCGAAGGGCTGGCAACGGCGGTCGAGCGCGTGCAGTATGACGAGACCCTGCACCGTCTCGCGGCCCAGATCCTTGCGGTCGGTATCGAGCCGGACATGGAAGACCTCTTCAGCCTCATGGGCTTTTGGAAGGGGCACGGGGGAACAAGTTACATCCTCGCCGGTTCGTTCTGCAGATATCTCATGGATCAGTACGGGATGCGGAGGTTCAAGTGGACATACCGAACGGGCGACTTTGAGACGTTCTACAACAGAAAATTTGAAGTCCTTGTCGCCGAATGGCGCCGATACCTTCGTGAGCCCCCTCCTACGGTGGAGGAGCGCACGCGGGCTGCATTCTACTTCCGCCGCCCATCGATCTTTGCGAAGGAATGCGCAAGAGTGATTGCCGCGTTGAATGAGCAGACCCGGTCGCTCATCAGGGAAAGAGAATGGGAGAAGGCGATTGAGAGTTCCCGGCGGTCGATCGACCTCAGCCGCTCTCCCGAGGCCGTCATACAGCACGTCCTCGCTCTGACGCGGGCAGGTCGGTTCGAAGAGGCAACCCAATTCGGAACGTCCGCGCTGAGGGACTCCTCAATCGCGCACACGTTGCTTCCGTTGTATCTCACGCTCGGCGACGCCGCCTGGGCAACCGGAAATCCGGCCGGGGCAAAGCGTCTCTATGAAGCCCTCTATGCGATTCATCTGAGTACGGCCTATGATGAGGCATGCGCGGTCAGACTCGAGGCCATGAGCCGGCGCGATGCTGAGGAACTTCGCCCTCTCGTGACAGGCGAAATGGCGGATTCGCTGAAAGTGGAGTGGCTTGCCCACAAGAGAGCCCGGACCGATTCGTCGTCGTTGATACGTTACCTGCTCGGCGTTGAGTTCATGAGCGCGGGACGAACGAACGAGGCGCTCCATGAATTCCTGCGCGTGCGTCGATTGAACGCCGGGATCCTCGATTACCAGCGTATGCGGCGCGTCGCAATCCTGTATTTCAACGTCGGCGACTATCAAAAAGCTAAGATGTATTTCTGGGAATCCCTCAACTTCACAGCAAGAGAATCCGACAGGATCGAAATCGAGGAATGGTTACGAAGATGTGATTGGGTGGAAGAGGTGAATGATTGAAATGATTGACTCATTGAGTCATTGAATCATTGAATCAATACGGTATTGAATCAACGACCCGATGACCCGATGACCCGATCTCCCGATCTCCCGATGAATCAATCCCTTCCCCTCCCTTTCCTTTCCTTTGTTTTTTCCGTAGTTTCTGGCAGTTCCCTTTTCTGACGACCGTTCCGGAGTATTCCATGTCTACCACGATCAGCGATGTTTGGGCGAGGGAGATTCTTGATTCACGCGGGAATCCCACGCTTGAAGTTGAAGTCACCCTCGAAGATGGCAGTGTGGGCCGTGCCGCCGTTCCCAGCGGCGCCTCTACGGGTGAAAACGAGGCGGTGGAACTGAGAGACGGAGAAGCGCACCGCTATCTGGGCCGCGGTGTCACAAAGGCGGTCGAAAATGTGAACGATGTCCTTTCCCAAGAAGTCGTCGGATTCGACGCCCTGGATCAGGTGGGCGTCGACAAGATGATGATCCAGCTCGACGGAACACGGAACAAGGCGAAACTGGGAGCAAATGCACTCCTCGGTGTTTCGCTTGCCGTCGCCAAAGCGGCGGCTGAAGCGCTGGGGTTGCCGCTGTACCGATATCTCGGAGGCACCAACGCGCGGGTATTACCGGTCCCCATGATGAACATTCTCAACGGGGGCAAACATGCGGACAACAATGTCGATTTTCAGGAATTCATGGTCATGCCTGTTGACGCACCCAGCTTCGCCGAAGGTCTGCGCATGGGCGTCGAAGTGTTCCATTCCCTGAAGTCCGTTCTGAAAAAGAAAGGATACAATACGGCCGTGGGGGATGAGGGAGGATTCGCGCCGAATCTGAAGTCGAACGAGGAGGCTATCGAGGTGATTCTGGAATCGATCGGAAAGGCGGGCTACAAGGCGGGTGACCAGATATACATCGCCCTGGATCCCGCGGCAAGCGAGTTCTATGAAAAGGAGAAAAAGAAATACGTCTTCAGCAAGTCCGATAAGTCGGAGAAATCCCCCGAGGCGATGGTGAAGTATTGGGAAGGATGGTTGAAACAATATCCGATCATTTCTCTGGAGGATGGAATGTCCGAAAACGATTGGGAGGGATGGAAAATGCTCACCGATGCGGCAGGAGAGAAAGTTCAGCTCGTGGGAGATGACTTGTTCGTGACCAACGTTGAATTTCTCGCAAAAGGCATCGACGCCGGCGTGGCGAACGCAATTCTCATCAAGGTAAACCAGATCGGAACTCTGACCGAGACACTGGACTGCATCGAAATGGCAAAACGGGCGGGTTACACCACCGTGTTGAGCCATCGCTCGGGAGAAACGGAAGATACGACGATCGCGGATATTGCGGTGGCAACCAACGCGGCACAGATCAAAACCGGCTCAGCCAGCCGCACGGACCGCATCGCGAAATACAACCAGCTTCTCCGCATCGAGGAGGACCTGGACACCAATGGCTACTACGCCGGCTTCGGCGCATTCAACGTGGAATTCGACTGACATCCGCAAACGTCTCACGTCTCACTTCTCACGTCTCACCCATGAGCATCAAATTCGGTACCGACGGCTGGCGCGGTGTGATCGCCGACGATTTCACCTTCGACAATGTTGCGCGTGTTGCAGCGGCAACAGCGGCCTATTTCAAAAACCACAAGAAGATCAGGAACGGCGTTGTCGTGGGATACGATGCACGGTTTCTCTCCCGCGAGTTTGCGGAACTGACCGCCGCCATCCTCGCATCGAAGGGCATCAGAGTCATCCTCTCCGATAAAATCTCCTCGACACCCATGGTGTCGTTGATGACAAGAAAACTCGGAGCCGCCGGCGGCGTTGTGATTACGGCAAGCCATAATCCGGCAAAGTATAACGGCTACAAACTGAAGGGCGATTTCGGAGGTCCTGCCCATCCGGAAATGATTCAAAAGCTGGAAAACCAACTGAAGAGGGTCAAAGGCTTAAAGTCCAAAGTACACGGGTTTGAAGATCTCAAAAAGAAGGGGAAAATCCGACTTCTGGATTTCACCTCGCAGTACGTCGAGGAAGTTCGGTTAAAGTTGAATGTGGACCTCATCCGCTCGTCCGGTATCCGCATTGCATACGACGCCATGCATGGAGCGGGGCAGGGTGTGCTGGAACGCCTCGTGCCGGCGGCCGCGGTTCTCCGCAACTCGTTCAACCCCTCGTTTGGCGGTTCGCACCCCGAGCCGCTTCCTCAGCATCTGAAGGACCTCGCTTCAATCGTCATCGGCCGCCAATGCGACATCGGTATCGCTACCGACGGTGACGCGGACAGGGTCGGGGTGTACGATGAACAAGGCAACTTCGTCGATTCACACCGCATCTTTGCCCTCCTGCTGAAGTACCTCGTTGAGCAGAAGCACATGACAGGCGAGGTGGCGAAGTCGTTTTCCGTGAGTCAGATGATCAACGCGATGTGTGAACGCTACAGACTCACGCTGCATGAAACCCCCATCGGTTTCAAGCATCTCTGCCGTCTGATGACCGAACGCGATATTCTGATTGCCGCGGAAGAAAGCGGCGGACTCGGCGTGAAAGGCCACCTCCCGGAGCGCGATGGAATCTATATCGGCCTCTTGCTCTGTGAATTGATGGCGGTCAGGAAGAAAAAACTGAGCGATTTGGTGACCGAGCTGATGGACGAATTTGGGTGGCATTATTTCAACAGGGTGGATGCACACTTGACGGAGAAGGAGAAGAGGAGGATCCTCGGACAATATAGGAAAGGGGTGAAATCGCTTGCCGGCCGGAAAGTCGAGAGAATGGAAACAAAGGACGGATACAAGCTCTTTGTCAGCGACGGCTGGGTTCTTGTGAGAGCATCGGGAACCGAACCTCTGATCCGCTACTACGCAGAAGCATCGTCCCCCGAGACTGTGAAGCTTCTTCTGGACGCCGCCCAAAACGTTTGATTTTTCACAGAAAAACCCATTTCCGGGGTTCTTGGGGGGAACACTCCAGCCTACAACTATTTTCCTCCTCCAGGGTCTAATTCCATGTCCGGAGCAAAATCTGCAGACTCCATGAGCGATACCGATCTGATTCTCCGAGCCAAGGACGGCGACATGGCGGCCTTCGAACAGCTTGTCCACCGGTACGACAGCCATGTTCTTTCGATGGCCGCGTCGTTCGTGAACAATGCCGAAGACGCGAAGGATATCTACCAGGAAGTCTTCTTGCGCGTCTATCGAGGCCTGAGGAAATTTGAACTTCGAAGCGAATTCTCCACATGGCTGTACAGGATCGCGACCAACGTTTGCCTGAGCCATCGCTCCCGCCGGAAACGTAACTCTCACGCGTCGATCCACGGCGATTGAATTAAGGAAGGTTGAAGGAGAAGCCAGCATCCGGACTTCAGGCGGAGACATTAAGGTCGAATATGTCGGCAAGAGGCTTGAAGCGAAGACTTCAGGCGGAGACATCACGATAGGCGACGTTGGCGGGGAAGCAACCGTTTCAACGGCCGGCGGGGATGTACGGGTGGGAAAGGTCTCAGGTGATGCCAGGTTGCGTACGGCCGGCGGGAACATCGCTTTGCGCGGGGCGACTGGTCGTGTCGATGCAAATACGGCAGGCGGGGATATTGAGCTCGAGAACATCTCCGGCTCCATCGACGCCAGGACGGCGGGTGGGGCCATTCGCGCCGAGCTTGTTCCGACCGGAAAGGGCGCGAGCGAACTCAAGACAGCGGGCGGAAGGATCCGCCTGGCCATCCCCGAAAACGCCAAGGCCAGCATTGAAGCGGTCATCAGGATCGAGGGCCGTTGGGGTTCGCGCAAGGAGCGGTACGATATCCGGTCCGACTTTCCTGCGGCGACGTACGACAAGCGCGACGATTACGAGGAAATCCACGCGACATATCTTCTGAACGGCGGCGGTGAGCGAATTTATCTGGAGACCGTGAACTCAGATATCGAGATCCGCAAACTGCGGCGCTAAGTCCGGTTCGTACAATACTGAAGGCAACCTTCATCGCACACGACTGCGTTGGAGGTTGCCTTTTTCATGTACGTTGGGAAATCCCATTGAATTTCTTCGCTTTTTCCGATATTCTATCACCATGATACCGAAAATAATCTGTTTCCTGCTTCTTTTCCCTTTCCTCCTTGTCGCCGGCAGTGGTTCAAAAAAGGTCTCGGCCGTGCGCGTGGACACGCCCCCGCGAGTTGACGGGGTCTTGAGCGAACCGCAGTGGCAGCGCGCTACACCTACAGCGGATTTCATCCAGTATCTTCCTCTGGAAGGACAACCCGCGACACAATCAACAGAGGTTCGCATTCTGTACGACCACGACGCAATTTATGTAGGCGCAACCATGAGAGACTCCGATCCTTCGCGTATCGTTGCGAGACTTGCGCGGCGCGACGATGAGGTGGAATCGGACTGGTTTTCGGTGAGGTTCGACAGCTATCATGATCACCAGACGGCGTTCGAGTTTACCGTCAATGCCGCCGGGGTGAAAACGGACATCCTCATCTCCGACGACGGAAAAGAAGAGGATGCCTCGTGGGATGTGGTGTGGGATGCGGAGGTGCAAATCACGCCCGAGGGATGGTCCGCCGAACTGCGGATTCCTTTCAAGGTGCTCAGATTTCCCGACCGGGACGAACAGGAATGGGGCGTCCAGTTCGTCCGCTATATTTCGCGCCTTTACGAGGTACAGCATTGGGTCCTCATCGGAAAAAGCGAGAGCGGCTTTGTATCGAAGTTCGGGCACCTGACCGGATTAAGCGAAATCACACGCCCCGGGCAGGTCGAGGTGCTTCCGTATGTCGTTGGCGGAAACAGGTTTGTCCCGAAATCCCCTGCCTTTCCCGACGGAAATGACCTTACATCCAACGCGGGTTTCGATGTGAAGATTCGCCCGACGACATCGCTGACAATCGACGCGACCTTCAATCCCGACTTTGGCCAGGTTGAGGCTGACCCTGCCGTACTGAACCTGAGCACGATTGAAACATTTTACCCCGAAAAACGGCCCTTCTTCATCGAAGGGTCGCAGATTTTCCGTTTATCGACGTTCGGCGGCCCCGGTCTCTTCTACTCGCGCCGTGTGGGCCGGGCTATCGACATCGATCCTCCGCCGGGAGGATACATCGAATCCCAGCCGAGGACGGCGACGATTGTGGGTGCGGCGAAGATCTCGGGAAAGACGGAAAGCGGTCTCTCCATCGGCGTGCTCGAAGCCGTGACAGCGGAGGAGGAAGCCACGTTTGTGGATTCGGTTGGAAACAAATCAAGACGGGTTGTGGAGCCGCTCACGAATTTCACCGTTGTCCGCCTCCGGCAGGATGTGATGGAGAACTCGAACGCGGGAATGATGATCACGACGGTCCAGAGAGAAGGACGGATACCGGCGTTCACCGGAGGGCTCGACTGGAACCTGAAGTTCGACGAGAGTACGTATCGTCTCGACGGGTTTCTGGTAGGATCGCATACTTCCACACCCTCAGGGAATATTCTTGACGGTTCGGCGGGAAGCGTCGGCTTTGCCAAAGATGGCGGGCCGCACTGGCGATGGAATGTGGGGGTTGATTTCACGTCGAAGGGGTACAATATCAATGATGTGGGGTTCTTCCGCCGGCCGAACGACTACGGATCCAGCGGGAGGATCCTGTATCGCGATGATGAGGTCACCGGCTGGAAGAGAATCTACAATGTCGAAGCGGGATATCACTATCGCTACAACTTCGACGGAGCGAACCTGTTCCATCAGTACAATCTCAACGGCTACATCATGCTCCCCAGCTTTTGGGAGATCAACATCGGGACATCCGTGAATTTGGGAAAATATGACGACCGCGAAACACGCGGCAACGGATTGTTCCGGCGGGCGGAAAGCCGTAGCGTGGGGCTGGCGGTCGAATCGGATCCACGGGAAGCAGTGGTGGGGACCTTGTCCATGGACGTCGGTGGAGATTCACGCAACGGGTCGACTTTGAGGGCCGCATTGCAGACCGAACTCAAGCTCGCCACTTCGTTCACGCTTACCCTGCTTGTGGAGAACAATAATCAGAGTCGTCAGCTCGCCTGGGTGACAAACCTGGTTGATACGCTGGTCTCACCGGACCTGATCTCGATCGTCGGGGAGCGGACGACGAAGCAATGGGACTTCACCATGCGCGGGAGTTTCATTTTCGCACGTGATCTCACCCTGCAGGCTTACCTGCAAGTGTTTTTTGCCAAGGGGCGATATGAGAATTTCATGCGTATGACCGCACCCGATCAGTTCGTGCCGTATGTCTTCTCATGGCCCGATTTCAACCGATTGTCTCTGAATTCCAATCTCGTTCTTCGCTGGGAATACCTCCCCGGCAGCACGCTGTTCCTGGTCTGGTCCCAGGCCCGTCAGGGCGACTACGGTAGCTACGCCACCAGCCTCGGGGATGACTTCGGCAATGTCTTTTCCCTGCCGATGAGCAATGTGCTGTTGCTCAAAGTGAGTTACTGGTTCAGCATATGAGGTTTTGGGATCAAGGTTCAAGCTTTAAGTTTCCCTGCAGTGCCACGAAGTCCAAACCTGAAACCTGATCTCTGACCCCCTTCTTCTCCCTATGCCTTCCCCCAAAAAAGGCGATGAATTGACCGTTGAGATCGCGTCTGCCGCCTTCGAAGGCAAATCCGTCGCACGGGTGGAGGGGTACGTCTTGTTTGTGGAGGGCGCCGTTCCCGGCGATGAGGCGGTCGTGAAGGTGTTGAAAACGAAGAAACAGTACGGGGAAGCGCGGCTCGTGGATCTCCTCAAGCCATCCCCGCTGCGTGTGTCTCCCCGTTGTCCCTACGCCGGCACCTGCGGCGGATGCAAGTGGCAGCACGTGGAGTATGCCGCACAGCTCCGTTTCAAGGAACAGCAGGTTCGCGAGGCTTTCGAACGCATCGGGGGATTCAAGGATCCTCATCTCCTCCCCATGATCGGTTCGGACGGGATCTTCTTCTACCGCAACAAAATGGAATTCTCGTTCTCTGACAAGCAATGGCTGACAGAACTGCCCGTGACAGACCGACCATCCATCGCGCCGCCGCTCTACCTCGGTCTTCACGTTCCCCAACGGTACGACAAGGTCCTTGATATTCACGAATGCCACCTTCAGTCTCCCGAGTCAACCGCGATTCTGAATTTCACGCGTTCATTTGCGCGCGCAAGCGGTCTCCCGGTTTATTCGACAGAAACCCATTCCGGTTTTTTCCGCTTCCTCGTTGTGCGACAGAGCAAGCGAACAGAGGACCTCATGGTCAATCTGGTCACCTTCGAGGACCGTTTGGATGTGATGCGGAAATACGCCGGAGAGCTTCGTCGAGAAGTGCCGCAGGTAACAACGATCGTGAATACAATTAATGACAAGAAGGCCCAGATTGCCTTTGGTGATCGCGAACGCGTCGTGTACGGCGACGGTGTGATTCGTGAACGGCTCGGGCGGCATATGTTCACGATCTCCGCGGGTTCGTTTTTCCAGACAAACACGGTGCAGGCGGAGCGGCTCTATGGCGTTGCAAAGGAATTCGCGGCGCTCACGGGCCGGGAAACCGTGTATGACTTGTACAGCGGGACCGGGACGATCGCGCTCTTCGTCGCGGATGCCGCAGCGCACGTCGTCGGGATCGAATCCGTCGAGCGGTCGGTGAGGGATGCCGAAGTGAATGCGCGAGAGAATAGGATCACCAATTGCACATTTATCACGGGTGATCTGAAAGACAGGCTCACGGAGCAGGCGGGTTGGATGAGCTCGTATGCGAGGCCGGACGTTCTGATCATCGACCCGCCGCGAAGCGGCATGCATCCGGACGTTGTTCAGGCCATTCTGAATCTCGAGGTTCCGCGAATCGTCTACATCAGCTGCAACCCTGCAACACAAGCCCGCGATGCGGCCGTTCTCTGCCGGGAGGCCTATCGACTGGTCAAACTTCAGCCCGTCGACATGTTCCCGCACACCTATCACATCGAATCGGTGGCGCTGTTCGAGCGCAGCACCCCTCAAAGCCGCTGAATCGTTCTCAAGGAGAGCTCGTACACGTTGTTCCGGTAATCGTGCTCGGGAATTTTCCGAATCGTTAACGCGGTCGTTGTCTGCAGTCCCTCGGTATTGAGGTAAATGCGCATGGGAAGAAAAGCGGGGAAGGGTGGACGCGGATACTCAATGTCGGCGGTGAGGACAAATGTCTGATCCTGACCGGGCTGGATGGGGGCGAGAGCTTCGTTGACCAACACGTGTTTGCCGTATTGGTGTGTTTCGTAGTCGTTCAACTGCGTTGTCAGGCTGATCGTGAAAGGCTCCGCAAAACCTGCGTTACCGATGTTTCCTACCTGGATTCGGAATTCATAGCGTATTTGGAGCGACGTCGCGCGGGTGCGTGTTCCTTGGGTAGGCCCGAGGGCGCGGTAGGTTACGCGTTTCACATACAAATCAGGCTGAAGGGGGTCGTCGGGGGAAAACGTTCGCAGAGGCCTCCCCGAACAGGCGGAGAGAATCATTGTTACGATGACGAGTGAATGCAGACGGATCATAGAAGAAACAATCGAGGGAGGATCCAACGGATCCTCCCCCGATCGAACCTCTCTTAGAACGGCATCGGGAACTTGGCAACCCTGTTGGTTGCAAGAACCTGGTTCATGTCGTTCGTAATCGTGACGACTGTTCCTGAGGTGGTAAAGGCATCCAATCCCGAGCCGGTCGGTATGTACGAGGGCACGGTCGTTGCCGTACCCGGATCACCCGGATTGATCGTCGGACTGGTTTCGATTTCCCTCTGAATAATGGGGAGACGGATCCCGAGATCCGACATCCGGCGGCCTTCACCGAAAAAGATCTCCTGGCGGAGGAGGTGCAGCATCCGCAGGTGTTCTTCGCCCGTGGTCAGGGCGTTGATTGCGGCGCTGTCCACGCTCGTGTTGGAGAAGGCTTTTTGCGGAACTGCACTTCCACTGCGTCGACGCACGAGATTCGGCAGAGCGGGCGCCGAGGCGCTTGCGCGCACGGTAATGGCGTTGTCGTTCGGCCTGCCCGTCCTTGGATCGCTGTCCGTGAACGTGCTCGTGGTTCGTCCGCCGGCAGTGCTTGTTGCCAGAGCCATGGCGGCCAGCATTTGCGTCCTCGCGCCGGCGAGATTGTTGGCGGCCAGAGCGTCTTCGGCAAGGATAAGGTACATCTCCTCAGCTTTCAATGCCGCGATAGGCGCATTGTCGGCCGTGTACTTTGGATCCAGGAAGTCCAGCCTCGGCAAAGGTTGCATGTCGTTCAGCGCTCTGGAAACCGCGAACGTATAGAACGTGTTCACCTGCGTTGCGGCATCGTACGGCGAGCTGAAGACAAACGTCGTTCCGCCCGTCGTTGCGAGCGCCGCATTCGCCGCCGCCACCGCATTTGTCCGGTTTCCCCTCGCATAATGCGCCCGCGCAAGGGCGAACTGGGCCGCCTGACGAATCGTGGTCGATCCGCCTGACGCGGCCGCCGTGAAATCGGCAATGGCCAGATCGATCAGCTGGTTCGCCGTCAGTGCCGGCCCGCCCGGTTGACCGGGCGCATAGGCGAAGTTTTCACCGAGAATTAACGTCGCCATCCCGCGATAGAACTGCAGGTCCGGTCCAATCGTTGCCGCCGCACCCGGATCCGCGGGGACGATCGTTGTGAGAAAGTACGTGATCTGAGCGCGTTCGCGCTGGGCGATCGCGTACAGCGAGTTGCCGTTCAGCGTCAGGTCGTCGGGTCGGATGGCACGCGGATCATCGGCGTTCGGTGAAATGAACGTGGCGACGTTGTCGTAGTTATCCGAGACGACGTCCGTGAAGTACGCCGTGTTGTCCAGCAGATCTGCAAAACCCCATCGGGCGCTCGTCAGACAAGCGTTGGCCGTCAGGTTCTGACCGATGAGATTCTCTTCGACGATCTGCGGATTGCGAACCTCGGTCGGGTCGATCAACTCGCACCCGCCGATCAGAAGGATCAGGAACGTCACGCCAGGCACCGCAGCCCTTGCAACCTTCCTGAAAGCGTTGTTCGTTTTCATGATGGTGTTCTCCATAAGGGTTGCGGGTTAGAGACTGACCTCAACGCCAAACCGTGTCTCGAATGGCGGAGAGACCGTGAAGAAATTGATGCCTCCAACGTCAAGCCCGCGTCCCGCACGCACGCCGTGGAGCTCGGGGTCGAACTCCTTGGACGGAGTGATCGAGAAGACGTTCCGGAACGAGAGATTGACGGCAAGCCCGCGGAGGCCGTAGCCCTCGTAGAACTGGCTTGGCACCTGATAACGGGCAGAAATCTCGCGCAGCTTGAAGAAATCCCCCTTTTCCACCCACACCGACGAGGCCGTCGTGAAGTTGTACCCGGCGGGAACCCGGTTGATCTCCGGAGTCAAGCCGTTGAAGAACCGGATGACGGAACCTGTGTTCAATACGTAGTGTCCATAGGCATAGTCACCGGTGGCAGTGATCCGCAGATCGCGAAACAGGGTGAGGGAGGTGCTGATGGATCCCGTATGCTTCGGAGTTGGCGAGATCTTTCGGTCGAGGACGTTGGCGTCGTACACCCCGGGGCCGAGATCAGGGCGGGGTTTGTTGAGCCGGAACACGCCGATGGGCATGTTCTCCTCTACCCGCATCGGCAGAAACGCGAAGCCGCCGATGTTGAACGGCGCGCTGCCGCCCAGGCTTACCACCTTGTTGAACAGTGATGCATAGGAAAAGCGAATCGACCAATCGACATCGGGGGTCGAGATCGGAATGGCTTCAATGGAAAACTCAAAACCGCTGTTCTCAATCTCTCCGACGTTGGCAAGCTTGTTCGCAAAGCCTGTGGTCGGTTCGAGACCGACCGTGAACAAGGCTTCCTTCGTTGTCTCAAAGAATTGGGTCGCCTGAATACTGATGCGATCGTTCAGGAAGCCGGCGTCGAAGCCGTACTCGATCGTCGTTGTCTTTTCCGGCTTCAAATCCGGATTGCCATGCCGAGAAAGAAATGTAGCCGACATTCAGGAACCGTCCGGCCAAGAACGTCCGGTCACGTGTAAAGGCCGGGGGGAACTTGCCGGTAACCCCGTACGATGCCCGAAGCTTCAACGATGTGAGGTATTCGCTTACGGGACCAAGGAGATCGGCCCAGAGAGGTTCGTCGGAAATGTTGTACGCCAACCCGGCCTTGGGATACGACTGGAGGCCGACATCCTTTCCAAAAGCAGAGTTTCCATCGACGCGGAAGCCCAGGTCAACAAAGATCCTGTTGAAAATCCCGATGCTCTCCTGGAAATAGAATCCGCCCTGGAACAACTGCTGATTGGATTCGGCCGCAGAGACGGTTGCCGCATTGTCAAAGTCGTCCGTTCCCGGAACGGGGAAGTTTGTTCCCGTCGCTTGCGATTGCCGGTCTTCTTCCCTGAACCCCTGGACGCCGGCAGTGAAGGTGGACGTGATGTCTCCTTCGCGCGGATAGGCAAGAGTTGCCGCGGCATCCAAAGAGATCTGGAGGTACTCACGGTCAAATCGAAATACCCCACCGCCTGGAGTGGAAGTCCAGTTGGCCGCCTCAACCGGATTGAAATTGCGCTGTTCATTCTTGCGATAGTCAAGACCAATCGTGGCGCGCGTTGTCAGGAAGCTGAACGGATTATACCTCGTGGTCAGCCCCGTCGTAAATCGATTGACAAAATCGGTGAGATCCGGCAGGAGGGCCACACGCAGAGTCGAATCGGGATTCGGTGTGCTCTGAATGGTCGAGTCCTCGGTGGAACCCAGCACCGATGCGATGGCATTGTTGTTGTACATTCCCCCATAATGGGAGTTCGTGTAAGCGGCGGAGAACTCAATGTTTACTTTTTCGCCCAACGCTGAGCGAAGACCACCGCTGAGAGAATAAATCTTCGTGCTGTTCTTCTCGATGACTCCCTCGGCAGACTGCATTCGTCCGCCGACATTATAGGTCGCTACATCCGTACCGCCCGTAACGCCCACGGTGTAGGATTGGAACCCGCCGGTCTTGAGGACTTTGTCCTTCGTAAAAGGCTCCCGAACCCACCGGGTTTCAGGAGCGTCGATGCCTTGCGTCGTCGTGAAAGTCCACTTGGGCGTTCCGGCGTATCCTTTCTTGGTGAAGATCTGAATCACCCCGTTCGCGGCATCGGAACCGTAGAGCGTCGCCGCCGCGCCACCCTTGATGACTTCAACACGTTCGATGTCGCCGGTCAGAATATCCGCGAGGGAACTGCTGACAAGCCCACCCGTTCCGCGATAGAGGCGGAAGTTGTCCTGATTGTCAACCCGGACACCGTCCACAAAGATCACGGGTGTCTGACTGCTCAGGGCACTGCGGATTCCGCGTGTACGAATGCGACCGCCTGTCCCCGGCTGACCCGAAGTGGTGAGACTGACCATGCCCGCCACCCGGCCCTGGAGCAATTGATCGATCGAAGTGACGGGGGCGAGAGCGATGTCGCGCGCTGTAATCGTCTCGATCGGCGACGCAAGCTTGCGCCGTTCAATGGCCGTACCTTGGCCCGTGACAACAACTTCGCCCAGACGAACGGCGCTGACCGAAAGCGCAAAGTCCTGCACCACGGTCTGCCCCGCACTCACCGTCACCTGCTGAGACAACTGACGGTAGCCGACATACCTCGCGGTGACCGTATAGGTTCCCGGAGGAACCCCTTTGATGCTGTACAGGCCTTCCAGGTTTGTCGCAGACCCCAGCGCGGTACCGTCGATGACGACGTTGGCCCCAACAAGGAGCTCACCACGCTCAGAGTCCGTGACCGTGCCGCGAATCTCGCCGGTCACACCTTGCGCGTGTACAGGAGCGCAAAAGATCAGCACGCTGATCAGCAGCATCAGCGTGCTGGCACTCCTCACGAATGATGTATTCATATCTCCTCCTTCAAGAGATGTGAATAGGTTTGTGTAGATGGTGGATTAATAACAACAACCGCATGGGAGAAACTCCCATGGGCATGGAGCGGTGCTACAGTCGGTCGGTGTACAGTGTGGCCCCCAAAGGCGGTCCGCAGTGAGGCGGCCCGGTCGGAATGGAATACGAAAAGAAACTTCCCCTACCTTCTTCATGACTGATACCTCGCTTTCGAACTCCCCTGGTTCAATTCGCTGAGGCGCAACGAGCGGATTATTACGAATTTCCGGATAATAGTCAAGAGCCGGAAGGGGAAAAAAGTTCCCAGGGGCGAAATCGATGGGACGAAGAGACGGAATTTAGGGACAAAACCCCGCCAGTCGACTTAATTCCTGTGACTGAGAATCGCCGTCCGCTCCAGAACGGTTCTCTTAACGGTGGATGTGTGATCCTTTGCGACGTGTACTGAAACCGGTTGTTCCAGAAAGACCGCCTCAATGTACTCCCGCACGCTGTCGCTGCCGGCCAGGCTGAAGGAGACGGGGATATAGAGGGAGGTGTCGGGGAAGGAATACCAGCGGAAGGTCACACTGTTCGGTCCCTGCGACCAGAGGAGAGGGGTCACGATATTCTCCGGCCCGCCCGTTTCACCGGCATACGTTACCGTAAGGGAATAAGGTCTTGTCCGGGAAAAGATCCGTAAGCCGATCGAAAAAGTCGTATTCGAGTCCTTCCTCGTTTCAACGGTTCGTTCGGTCTTGATCCAGTCGTAATCACGAGGATCGAACTCTGCAAGCCTGGCCGAGACGATCCGCCCCTGAATCGTCGTATCCCTTCCGCCAACGGATATTACCGCCCCGTCGAGGTAGTCCGGGCTGGTCACCGTGACCACTCCTTTGTTCGCGCCGAAGTTGATGGACTGGCGCACCGTGATGATCTGGTTCCAGAGATCCGAATACGCAGGGCGAGTCGAAAGATAGAACGCGCAGGCAATAACCGCAACACCCGAGGCGATTCCGCCGGCAGGCCTGCCGAATGCCGAGAGCCATGGCATTTCAGAGGGAGAATCCCACCAGATGGCGGCGAAGGCCAAGAGGAAGGGGAAGGACCAAACGGAAAAGAAGAGAATGTAAAAGATATGGAGGAACAGGGGGGCGGTGCCTTCCGCTGGAAGCTGTGACGTGGTTCGCGCAAAGAGATAGAAACCCTCCGAGAAGATCAGCCGAAACATGAGGTGTCCTGAAAACAGCCAAAAAACCAGGCGGATGAAACGTCGGCGAATGAGGAAGGACAGCGCGACCAAGGCAAGTGCTGTGGCGGGATAGAATGCGAGCTTGACGGACACCAGCGAAAGAAGAACGATAAAGACAAGAAGAAAGACCGAACTGCGAAGAGCGTAGCGATACGCCATCGTGCTCACGCTGAGCCTTCTGCTCAGAAGAATGCTGACCCAGATGCCGAAGAGTCCCGCCAGGAGTCCAAGGATGAAATAGCCGTCGGGATCAGCCACCCATGGAAATCGTCGACCCGAAATCAGACCTACAAGATTCTCGGAGCTCCAGACACACGTCTGAATGATTATGGCAAGAAGGAACAGCTTGAGCCCCGGAATCTTTCGTTTCGGTTCCTCGGGGACGCGTCGTTTGCGGATCTCCAGCAGGGCGACGACGGAAAGGGAAAGGGCAATGAATAAAAAGATCCACAGCACGGCCGGTGGAAAAAACAAGAGGATAGTTCCAAACTGAACCAGATAATATGAGCCCACCCGCTCTTCCGGTGTTCCTGCGTCATATCGTACAAAGAGGTTGTAGACAAGGTCGCCCGAACGTTTCAAACCGCTGACAATGAAGTTCTCGAGATTATCCTGCGGCGTGTGGATCGGGTCCGTCACGTCCGATGTGAAGTCGATCGCCGGAATGCCGCGTTCCAGGAATGGCTGATGGTCCGATCCGATACCTCCGCCGGGAACGAGATGCATGAACGTATAGAAATGTGTGGGGTAGGAGAGTCCTGTGTATCCCAGAGCACTGAACTCCTCATATGCCGCGCGAACAAGCCATTCGGGCGTGCTCACATCACCGGCTTCGGTGAGCGGAAGCAGCCACTCGGATCCGTTGGTCATGTCGATCTGGAGCATGAGATCGACCTTGTCGATCCGGTCGAAGTACTTGACAAAATATTTCGAGCCTACCAGCCCCTGCTCTTCGCCTCCAAACAACGCGAACACAACCGTCGATTCGTTGCTTCGTCGATCCGCTGTTTCGTCGATTCGTTGCTTCGTCGATTCATTGTCTCGTCGATTCGTTGTTTCGTCGATTCGCTCTCTCGTCCATTCACCGTTTCGTAGTTTCAACACTCTCGCCAATTCTATCACGCACGCGGCTCCCGAACCGTCGTCATTCGCGCCTGGGATCTCCGGACTCGCCGAATCAATATGCCCTCCGATGACAATGACGCGGTCGGTTTTTCCCTTCAGAACCCCCACGGCGATCCCGCTGTTCGTGTTCACGCCGCCCTGAAGGCCCGCGGTCGAGGCCTCCCGGATGGGCATGATATACGCCTCGTCAAGGCCAAAGTCGCGGAACTTCTGCACCGCGAACTCCATCGCCGCGCGTTCTGCGGGAGAACCCATGGGACGCGGGCCAATCGCACCTGCAAGGATTTTCAGATACGCATACGCGCTGTCCTGGGAGAACGGAGACTGAGCGTACGCGACGGAGCAGAACACGAGAAGGCTAACGAAGAGCCTTCGTAAAAAACGAAACAATTCGTCGTTCGTACGACTTACCGGCAATTTCCCAGATGTCGGTGTGGTTTGCTCCTGGAACAAGAAAGAGTTCTTTGGGCTGTTTTGCATGGTGATAGAGAATCTTGGAGTATTCATAGTTGATGAACCTGTCTTCCGTGCCGTGGATGAAGAGAATGGGGATAGAGAGCGCCTGCACGTCGGTGACGGGAGACACTTCACGCGCCTTGAAATCGGCGATCTTCTGAGATCTGCTCATGGCGACATTGCGGAGGAAATGCCACGGGAGCTTCACGATCCGCTTCTGGTAATCTACGGAGATCGTTCGCAGGTCCGTGAATCCCGCCTCGGCTACCACCGCCCTGATGCGTTCGTCAATGGCCGCCGCTTGGATCGCCACCGCGGCTCCCATGGAGGTACCAAAGAGGCCGACGTTTCCCATCCGCAGGTCTCTCCGCTTCGCCAAATACGAAATCGCGGTGCCGACGTCGTGTTTTTCATAGTAGCCGTAGGTGCAGAATCGCCCACCGCTTTCCCCGTGGGCCCGGGAATCGTACAGAAGAACGTTGAATCCCCTTCTAAAAAGCAGACGCGCCAGAGCCACCCCGGCTGTCTTGCAGTCACCCACACCATGGAGGTAGATAATCGTGCCCTTGGCCTTCGATTTGGGTTGACGAACAAGCCAGCCTTTCAGAAGAATGCCGTCAGGGGCGGCGATCACCACATCTTCCTGCGGAATGCCCGCGTCGCGCGGTTCCAGAAGCGTCGTTTTTCCGACATACCATTCCTTGGTGCGGCGCTGAGGCTGAAGCAGAATTAACGGACCCACAACGAGGATCACCAGCGCGGCCGAGATCAGAAAGAGAACAGCGAGGATGATGAGGGCCAGGAGGAGAGACATTCTGAGGGGTAATTTGATGGAATGAGGAAATATAGGGAGGGAGTATATCGAAAGCAATTGAAGGAAGGACGAAATTCGAATACCGAAATTCCGAATAAATTCAAAGTCCGAACCACGAAATCAATGTTAGAATTTCGGATTGCCGATTTGCTTCGGATTTCATATTTCGAAATTCAGATTTTTCCGCCTCCTCTTTCTTTTTCCCCATATTCTCTCTACGTTCATCTCATGCCCCTTCCTCCAGACAACCGGATCGCTCTCGTCCACGACTGGCTCACCGGTATGCGCGGCGGAGAGAAGGTCCTCGAAGTGCTGTGTGATCTCTTCCCAGGTGCCCCCATCTTCACTCTTCTTCATAATCCCGGATCAGTGTCCAAGGTCATCGAATCTCATCCCATCACAACATCCTTCATTCAGAAGCTTCCTCTCAAAAGGACACGCTATCGTTCCTATCTCCCCCTTTTCCCGAAGGCCATCGAATCGTTCGATCTTTCGGGTTTCAAGCTGATCATCTCGACCAGTCATGCCGTGGCCAAGGGTGCCATTCCGCCGAAGGATGCATTCCATATCTGCTACTGTCATACCCCTATGCGGTATGTGTGGGAATTGTACGACGAGTACTTTGGTCCCGGCAAGGCGGATCTTCTGACCAGAACCGCAATGAAAGTTCTGGCCCCACGCCTGAGAGCATGGGATGTCCGAACCAGCGATCGCGTTCATGCCTTCATCGCGAATTCACGCAATGTTGCAGACCGCATCCAGCGCTATTACGGGCGCACGGCTGAAGTCCTTCACGCCCCGGTGGACGTGTCCGCTTTCCCCCTCTCCACAGAAAACGACGGCTCGTATCTGATCGTCAGCGCCCTCGTTCCCTATAAAAGAATAGACCTGGCGATCGATGCCTGTGAGCATCTCGGCAGACGGCTCAACATCGTGGGGATCGGACCTGACCTGAAAAAACTGAAGTCCCGCGAGAGTGAACATATCAGGTTCCTCGGTTGGCAATCCGACGCCGATCTCGCCCGTTTATACGGTTCGTGCCGGGCCCTTCTGTTTCCCGGCGTCGAAGACTTCGGTATCGTTCCTCTGGAAGCCATGGCCTGCGGAAAGCCGGTGATCGCCTATGCAAAAGGCGGGGCGCTCGAAACGGTGGTGGATGGCGTGACGGGCGTGCTGTTTCGTGAGCAGACGGTGGAGGATGTGGCGAGCGCCATTGTGAAATGTGAGACTACGCCCTTCGATTCGTCAATTATCCGCAACCACGCAGTCCGATTTGACCGATCGATGTTTCGAACAAATCTGATGTCACTGATCGAGAGGATTGCGGGGCAAGATGCGGATGGGCCGAACCTCTTGGAAAGAAAAACCCCAAGAAATTGACGCTCTCACCTCATCGTCGGCGGTCAGCGGTCCAGAGCAGTCCTTATCAGAAAATCTCTTTGACTTTCCGGCCTCTTTTTCCTATCTTTTTTGGCTGTTTTTCAGGATTTTGCCCGCTTCCAACGGGCTGGTGAAGGAGGAGCGCTGACGCCACATGCCTGCCGATTCACCGCACCACGCCACCAGAAAGAAAGGCTATACCTTTCTCCTGGTCCCGAATGACGATGTCGCAAAACCCAAAAGTCTCCGGCTTGCCCTCTGGCAAACCGTTCTGCTGGGATTCGGCATCGTGGGTGGAATCATCGGCCTGGTTTTCGTATTGCTGATCTATTCGCCACTCGGTACGTGGGTGAACATCCCGAACCCAGCCCTGGAGATTCGCTATACGCAGGAACTGGTTCGGCTGAATCAGAAGATGGCGTCGCTGATGGAGGAGCTTGTTCAGCTCAGAGCCTACAACGCCAAGATTCGGAATGCGCTCGGCGAGAATGCCGTCGCGACGGATTCGGGCGTGGTCGTGACCGGCACCGTCCGCAAGGAGACCGACCGGTCGCGAACAACGGACACAAAACGTTCGGTTTCACCCGGTATTGCAGAAGCGGTTTCGTATCCGCTCCAGGCCGTTTCGCAGAACGGATCGGTTCGCAAGGTATCGTTCCCGGCCGTTCTGCCGACCGAAGGGTACATCACGCGCGGATTCGAGCCGGGCCAGCGGCACTTCGGCCTTGACATCGCGGGGACGCTCGGAACCCCGGTGAACGCGGCGGCGGACGGATACGTTGTGTTCGCCGGTTGGACGGTCGATGAAGGCTATGTGATGATCCTCTCGCATACGGACGGTTTTTTGACCTTTTATAAACACAATCAGACCCTGCTCAAGGGAGCCAACGTGTTTGTGAAGCGCGGCGAGCCGATCGCCCTGCTTGGAAACTCCGGGCGCATGAGCTCGGGTCCGCATCTGCATTTTGAAATTTGGAAAGATGGGACACCCGTCGATCCTTCGTTGTATCTGTTGAACCTCTATCTCTGAAGAGGAGCATCGTGGCAAAAAACGATCCCGTCAAAGAACTGAACATCATCGGACCCGGAACCGTCATTGAGGGGAAAATCCGCAGTCAGGGCAGTGTGCGCGTGGACGGGAAGGTCATCGGGGAGGTTGCGGCAAGCGAATCCCTGGCTGTGGGGGCGACGGGCGAGATCGAGGGGAACTGCTCGGCAAAAAATGTGACGGTTGGAGGGAAGATTAAAGGATCGATCAACGCCGCCGAAAAGATCGTATTCGAGGGCCGCTCAACCGTTCGCGGTGACATCCGGGCCACTCGGCTGGTGATCGATGAGGGATGTCTGTTCGACGGCCGCGTCACGATGGCTGACCGCGGCTCGTCGTACGAGCAAAGACACTAGGGGGATAGTTCGACATTCGATAGTCGGCGTTCACCATTCGGTGTTGCCTTTCAACATGAAAAGAATATCGAAGGTCGAATGAGTGCCACCAAGAAACCCGGCGACAGAAGGGCCTGGGCGGATGTTGTGAGGGAATACTCACCCTTTCTGACGATGGGGATCCAGCTTGCGGCCGCAGTCGTTGCATTCTTTCTCTTGGGAGCATGGCTGGATGAGCGCTGGGGAACATCTCCCTGGCTGTCCCTGGCAGGTTTGTTGCTGGGATCTGTGGGGGGGTTCATGAAGTTCTTCACGACTGTCGCACGGTTCGAGCGGAAGGAACATGAACGAGAGAAGAAATGATGCGGTTGGAAAAGCGGGAACGGCAGACGGAGGACGTCGATTTCTTGCCTGGGTGGCTGTGTGGTACGCCTTGTTGACCACTGCCGGTTACCTGGTGGCTGTCAACCTTGAAGGGGACCACCATGTTGACAGCGTGTTGGCCGGTGCAATCATCAGCCTGTCAAACTTTCTGCTCGGCTTTGCCTCGGTGGAATATGCGTTCGACAAGTCCCACACGACATTCCTCAAAGTCGTGCTGGGCGGAATGGTGGGGCGGCTGATGCTGATGGCACTGGTGGTCCTGGCGCTGATCAAGCTCTACGCGTTTGATGCGCTGTCGCTGATGCTCACCCTGCTCGGGTACTATATTGTGAATCTTGCGCTGGAAATTGTCTTTTTGCAGAAGAAAGTCTCATTGAAGAATACCGTTCCTACAACGTGATCGATTCGCTGACGCCACCGGATAGCCTGCAGACGTTCCTCGCCGATACTTCCGCCGTCGCGGCACAGCATGGCGAGGAGTTCGATTTTAATCATCTCCTCGAACACCTTTACGATTCACGCACGCTCGAATTCCCGGGCGGCCATTGGGACATCCCGGCGTTTCCGCCCGTGCAGATCGGCGGGCTCAGCATTGACCTTTCTATTACCAAGCATGTCTTCTTTCTTTTGCTCGCCGCGGTTCTTCTGACAGTCGGGGCGGTCACGGCTTCACGCAAGATCCGCAAGAATCCCGTTCCGACGGGCTTCGCGAACCTCGTCGAGGTCTTTGTCGTGTTCATCAGAGACGAGATCGTCCTGACCACGATGGGCCCGGCCGGCCTGAAGTACACACCGTTCATTCTGACAACATTCCTGTACATCCTTATCATGAATTTGCTCGGCCTTGTGCCGTTCGGCGCTTCGGCCACCGGCAACATCTCGGTCACGGCGGGGTTGGCCTTGGTGGCGTTTATCATGATCCAGGTTGCCGCGATCCGTGCCCAGGGTCTGTCACATTACCTGGCTCACTTCACCGGAGGTGTCGCCTGGTGGCTCTGGCCGATCATGATCCCCATTGAGATCCTGGGCATCTTCACGAAGGCCTTCGCCCTGTGCATGCGTTTGTTTGCGAATATGAGCGGAGGGCACATCGTTATTCTGGCATTGCTTGGGTTCATCTTTCTGGCAAAATCGATCTACTTCGCACCCATTCCCGTCGTTTTCGTTGTCGCCATCAATCTCCTGGAGGTACTGGTCGCATTCATTCAGGCTTACGTGTTTGCCATGTTGACGGCGCTTTTCATGGGATTGGGAATTCCGCAGGGCGAGGGGGAACATGGGCATTAAGGGAAGTCAAGGGTCAGGAGTTAGGGTCGGAATCAGAGTTCAGAGTTGTCAGAAATAGAGTTCAGTTTTTCACTCTCAAAGAACAATACTCACTCAGGAGGAATTTTCAATGGAAGCAACTGCGTATGCATACCTTGCGGCCGGGTTCGGGGCCGGTCTCGTCATCCTCGGGGCCGCATTCGGCATCGGAAAACTGGCGTCATCTGCCATGGAAGCCAGCGGCCGTCAACCTGAGGTTGCCGGTGCAGTCAGAACATCCATGATCATCGCGGCGGCTCTTATCGAAGGCGCCACGTTTTTTGCGCTGGCGATCTGTATTCTGCTCGCGCTGAAGTAAACAGCCGGCCCATCACACACGAGGGTTCAAGCATGTTTGATATTAATCCGGGATTGAGTATCTGGACCACGGTCGTGTTTGTCCTCCTGGTCCTTGTGCTGGGAAAGTTTGCCTGGAAACCCCTTCTGAAATCTTTGCAGGACCGTGAGCAGAAGATCCGCGATTCGCTCGATCAGGCCGAACGTGCCCGAGCGGAAGCCGCAGAGCTCCTCAAGCAGAACGAGCGGAACATGGCGAAGGCCGAGGAGGAGTATCAGAAAATCGTGAGGGAGGCGAGAGCGTTGGGAGAGAAGATGAGGGAGGAGATCGTGGCAAAGGCACATCAGCAGGCCCAGCATGAACTGCAGGCGGCAAAGGAGGAGATCCAGAGGGACATCGAGGCGGCCAAACAACAGCTGCGCGAGGAAGTCGCCGATCTGGCGGTAAAGGCGGCAGGGAAGATTCTGGATGAGACGCTGGACCCCGCGAGGCACCGAAGAATCATCGAAAAGGCTGTTGACCAACTAAAGCACAACTAGGAGAGAGGGTGCGTACTTACCGGGTTGCACGCCGCTACGCTGAAGCTCTGATGACTGCAGCAGAGGAACAGAAGGTTCTGAACGAGGTGGCGGCGGATCTCGAATCACTGGAACGTTTGCTGAAGGAGTCCCGCGAGTTTGGCCTGTTCCTCAGAAGTCCGGTGATCACAACAGAGAAAAAGCGCGCCGTGTTGCGCGAACTGTTCCAGAAGAGGATGTCGCCGCTCACGGCAAACTTTCTGGACCTTATGGCGGAAAAGGGACGCGAGGCACTCCTGCAAGACGTCCTTCAACAGTTCTTTGTTCTGAGGGATGAACAACTCGGCATCGTCCCCGTCGAGATCCGCACAGCAGTGGAGATGTCGGAGGACCAGCGCGAGAAGATCAGAAGAAAGTTTGAACAGATCACTCGAAAGAACGTCCGGCTGGCGTTCAGCCTGGATAAGCAGGTCAAAGGCGGATTCGTCGCCCGCATTGGCGATACGATGTTCGACGCCAGCGTGCGGCATCAGCTGGAAGTGTTGCGAAAGAAGTTCAGTCAGGGAAATGGAGTGAATTAGGAAATTCGAAATTCGAATGTCGAAATTCGAATCAAGTACGAAAATCAGAAGTACCGGACTCCGTGTTTCGGATGTGCGTCGTGCTTCGGGATTCGAATTTCGGATTTTTCATTGAGGGTGAGTCGTTGATTCAACCCGATTAACAAAGGATCTTTTATGGCAGAAGTCAGACCCGACGAGGTTTCAGCAATACTCCGGAAGCAATTGACCGGATTCGAGAAGGAAGTCGATATCTATGACGTCGGCACCGTCCTGCAGGTGGGCGACGGTATTGCGCGCCTTTATGGATTGTCAAAAGTCATGGCAAGCGAGCTGATCGAGTTTCCCGGGAACACATTCGGCATGGCGTTGAACCTCGAAGAAGACAACGTGGGCTGTGTGATCTTCGGAGAGAGCACGCACATCAAGGAAGGCGACATTGTGAAGCGGACAGGTCGGGTAGCCTCCATGAAGGTGGGAGACGCCATGTTGGGGCGGGTCATCAATCCACTCGGCGAGCCTCTGGACGGCAAGGGACCGATCAAGACAGACAAGGTGCTTCCGATCGAACGTAAAGCGCTCGGCGTCATTCAGCGCCAGCCCGTGAAGGAACCGCTGCAGACCGGCATCAAAGCGGTGGACGGAATGACGCCGATCGGCCGCGGACAGCGTGAACTGATCATCGGCGATCGGCAGACCGGAAAGACAGCCATCGCGATCGATACGATCATCAATCAGAAATACACGCACACAGAGAAGGCACGCCAAGAGGGAGTCAAGCCGGTGTTCTGCATCTATGTGGCGATCGGTCAGAAAGGCTCCACGGTGGCGCAGGTCGTGAGCAAGCTTGAAGAAGAGGGCGCGATGGAGTACACAACCGTCATTTCGGCGTCGGCCAGCGATCCAGCCCCCATGCAGTTCATTGCTCCCTATTCGGGCGCCACACTCGGCGAGTTTTTCCGCGACAGCGGAAGGCATGCGCTTGTGATCTATGATGACTTGACCAAACAGGCGCAGGCCTACCGACAGATGTCGCTTCTGCTCCGCAGGCCTCCGGGACGCGAAGCCTATCCGGGCGACGTGTTTTACCTGCATTCGCGCCTGCTCGAGCGTGCTTCCAAATTGAGCGAGGAGTTGGGCGGAGGAAGCCTCACGGCCCTCCCGATCATTGAGACCCAGGCCGGTGACGTGTCGGCGTACATTCCGACCAACGTCATTTCCATCACCGATGGGCAGATCTACCTGGAGTCCAGCTTGTTTAACTCCGGTATCCGTCCTGCCATCAACGTGGGCATCTCGGTGTCCCGTGTCGGCGGCAACGCGCAAATCAAAGCCATGAAGAAAGTGGCGGGCCGGCTCCGGATCGAGCTAGCCCAGTACCGTGAGCTCGAAGCATTCGCAAAGTTCGGATCGGATCTGGACAAGGCCACCCAGCAGCAGCTGCGCCGCGGCTCGCGCCTGGTAGAATTGCTCAAACAGGACCAGTACGCCCCAATGCCCGTCGAACAACAGGTGGTGTCGATCTTTGCCGGGACGAACGGATATTTCGATGAGATTCCGCTGGAGGATGTGCGGCGGTGCGAGAAGGAGTTTCTCGAGTTGTTGTCGCTCAAGCATGGCAATCTGGTGACGGCCATCGCGGAGCAGAAGGAACTGACGAAGGAAATCGAGGAACGCCTGCATTCGATCGCCAGGGAGTTCTTCGCGAAGTTCAAAGTAGCGGCAAAGCCCGCGTAAATCATGGCAACACTCCGGGAAATACGCGGTCGGATCTCCGGTATCAAGAACACCCAGAAGATCACCAAAGCCATGAAGATGGTGGCCGCCGCGAAGCTGAGGAGGGCACAGGAGGCGATTGTTGCCGCACGGCCGTACGCGCGCAAGATCGGCGAGCTCCTGAGGCATCTCGTGACGCAGGCGGATCCTTCGTTGAATCCCCTCTTCCGGCCGCGGGAAGTCCGCCGCGTCGCAATCGTGGTGGTGACGGCCGACAGGGGATTGTGCGGAGCGTTCAACGCGAATATCATCAAGACTGCCGAACATGAGATCAGGACGACCTATGCGGCGCAGTTTGAAGCGGACCACGGACTGAAACTGATCACGGTCGGCAAAAAGGGATTCGAGTACTTCAAGAGACGGGACTACGAGCTGTACGCCCGGTATGTCGGATTATTCGCCGGGCTGGATTTCCACAATGCCCGCGCCATCGTGAGGGATCTCACGGATGGATACCTCAAAGGCGACTTCGACAAGGTGGTCATGGTATACAACGAGTTCAAATCCGTCATTCAGCAGAGGATTGTTGTTGAACAGCTTCTGCCGATACCACCAGAGGAGGTTCGGCCGGAGGACGGGCATGCGCACGCGCAGGTGGAGTACATCTACGAGCCGTCGAGCAAGGAGATCATCGACGCGCTGGTGCCGAAGCATCTGAACTTCCAGATGTGGCGCGTCCTGCTCGAATCGAATGCTGCCGAACAGGGTGCCCGGATGGCGGCGATGGACAATGCCACCGAGAATGCGAAGGATCTCTTGCGCGAGCTCACCCTGTCCTTCAACAACGCCCGTCAGGCGGCCATCACGAAGGAACTGTTGGAAATCGTCAGCGGCGCGGAGGCCCTCAAGAAGGCCGGGTAGAGCAGGGGTGCAGTCAGGGATCAGGAGTCAGGGTGGCCCATCCCAGCCCTGACTCCCGTCTCCTATCTTCCGTCTTCCTCACCTCACCAGCATCATCATTCTGTTCCGGACCGTCTCCCTTCCGTCGTGGCCTGTTGCCATGATGTGGCACACGTACAGCCCGCTTGAAGCGTCTGAAGCATCCCATTCCACCTGATGATATCCCGCGGACCGGTGCCCGTCCACCAGGGTTGAGACTTCCTTTCCAAGCAGATCGTAAATGACGAGCCGGACTCTGCTCTCAAGAGGAAGCTGGTAGGCAATGCTGGTGGTTGGATTGAACGGATTGGGGTAGTTCTGGAAAAGCTCGAACGAAGCCGGCGGTGCAATCCGGATTGTGACACCTTTAGACCAGGTTTGTCCCGAGCTTCCGTTTACCGTGAACGTCAACGTATGATCCGTGTTCACGGGAGCCGCCTTTTCCACCGCAAACATGAAGAGCGCGGTCTTTCCGGTTCGGCCTGGGAGAGCACCGAGCGCATATTCGCGGGGCTCAAGCGTGAGCCAGGCGGGAAGCGCCGCGGCGTTGACGGTGATGGACGATTGCGGGATTGACGAGGCGTTTTCGATCGTCAGTTCGATCACATGCCCCGCCGATGCGAACGGGATTTCGATCGCTCCGTGGGACATGATGGATTGCCCCGCCACCGTCGCGGGCAGAAGAAAGAAAGGAATAATGAGTTGCTTCATACCACCCCTTGGTGATTGTGTTGATGGATGACGGGGGGATTTTGTCTGACTTCTGATGCCTCACTTCAACCTTTCCAGCAGATACTCTGCATTAAACTTCAGCAAGGCGTAAGCCTCGCTCGTGATCAGATTGCCCCGCGTATTCAGAGCCTCCAATTCGTTCACAAATGATTGCAGTATCTGTTTCGCAGGCGGCCGGCCCGCGATTATCTGTAGCCGTGCTGCTTCGAGCTTGGCGTCAAGGTTAGTGACAATGCCTTCTTCCTTGACCCAGCCAAGGGCAAAGGCTTGGTGTTTGTATGAGACGAGAGTGTTTAAGAACGTTGTATCCACAAAACTGGAAGGTGGCGCCGATGGGCCAATCGTGTGACCTTGATAGATCGTGGCTTGTCGGTTTTCCATGATTCTGGCAATTAGCGAATCAGGGTCAGATACCTCATCCACCGACGGATATTGGCTGGTGATATCCTCGGGCTCCGCAGTGAATCTACGTATCGCCGGAAGACCTTTGCATGATAGTGTGTCGGATTGGCCGTCGAAGAAATCATCCCTTCTTGCAGTATCCGGATGGAGGATATAGCCTCCATTCTGTCCTTTGATGATCTCGTAGGAAAACCCCGCATCCTGAAGCCAGGGACTTACCGTGCCGTCAGGGTTCTTCTTCTGAACGCTGATCGTGGCCGTTTGACCATTGCTGATTGTTGAAGGGGTCACGGTGATCGCAAGCGGACTGGGAAGGACATTGAAGCTATACGTGCCCGGATGAATGTCGGGATTACTGGCAGAGACCCTTACGGTTACCCTTTGCGGTATTGCCGGCTCGGTCTTCCGTGCGCGAAAGCCGATGGTTGCCATTCCCCTTGAGAAGAAATCGTCAGTCGGCCGGACTCCGGAGATAATGCTACCTTCAACAGCCCCTCGGAAGAGCGTTCCCCATTCAGAGGCTCCGATGATCTCAAACGTGTAGGTCACTCCAGGGCCCGCGGATACTTCCTGTTGGAACATGTTCAAGGCCTGTGCAAGAACGGACATCTCAGCCCCGTAGGAGACATCCCCTTGGGCATCCATCGCAAGCCAAATAGGGCTTTCTGAAATCCTTAGGACCTCAATCGTTGCAGTGCGGGTAATCCCAAAGCTGGATGCTTCGATGGTTACAAAATCCGAGATCGAATCAGGTTCTGTTCCATTGGCAAGAAACGTGACTTGGTCCACATTGAAGCCTTGGACCGTTACCTCATGACCAAGGGGGTTACCGTTCAGATCAGCAAATTGGCCTAATCCCTGGCCGGAGACAATCCGAAGGTTCACCGGTAGTCCAGGATGCCACATTTGAGTGGTACAGTGTTGCTGGCCTGCAGCATTTGCGCTCAAGAAGGATCGCTCGGAGTAGAATATCTGGCCGTTGGCTTCAAGGTCGAACGTGTTGCTGATCCTGAAACCGAACTGGTGGTTGATCTGGCAGGTGGAACCGCAGTTGATCAGAAGGGAGTCTTTGAGAATGACATCCTCTCCGAGCCAAACGGTGAATCGAGCGTATTGATTTGAGACGATCGGGGTATGAATGCGAAAGCTGAAGTTCCACAAGCCGCTCTGTGCCGGAACAGTGAGGGAAGAATTGATTGGGCCGGAATCAAACACACCGCAGACAAGCTCCTGGAGTCTCATGAAGTCCAGTTCCGGCGATCGCACGGGACCATCATATTGCAGCTCGTACCTGAGCGTGGCATTGGCAGCGCTTGCGACCTGAGGCTGGACTACTGGCTTAGGGTCGATAGCGATGCGCTGGCGAATGACGACCTGGGAATGGGAAATGGCAACTAGAAAGAGGGCCAAACCGGTGACCCCCCTGAAAAGCTGAATGGATGGCATGGATTCCCTCACCGCATACGATACACCTGTGTCAGCGTGCTGACACAACCTTGCAGAAGGTTAGTTTTCTTTCGGGATTTTGTCAAGTTCGATGCGGGCCTGATCGCGTGACCCCCTGCAAAACCTGGGAAATCGCCTTGATTCAGGGGTGATTTTTCGTTACTTTCTAAATCCCCTTAAAACAGCAGATTCAACGCTGATTTAAGCTGATTCCGTTTCAAATCTGCACAATCTGCAATGCGATTACGCCATCTGCGCAATCTGCAATGTCATTGATAGAGTGATCTGCGTAATCTGCAACGTTATTGATCTGCGCAGTCTTGGAATGTTATTGATCTGCGCAGTCTTCGAATGTTATTGATCTGCGCAATCTTGAAATGTTATTGATCTGCGCAATCTTAGAATGTTCTTGATCTGCGCAATCTTAGAATGTTCTTAACCGTGTCATCTGCGAAATCTGTAATCAGCGATAACATCAGCGTCATCAGCGAGAATCAGAGAGGCCATGTTTCAAACCCTGACCGAAAAACTTGAAGCCGTCTTCAAAAAGCTCCGCGGCCAGGGAAAGATCACCGAGGAGAACGTCGCCGAATCCTTGAGAGAGGTGCGGCGGGTGCTCCTCGACGCCGACGTGAATCTCCACGTCGCACGCGAATTCATTGACAAGGTTCAAAAGCGCGCGGTTGGCCGGGAAGTACTCGCCAGCATCACCCCCGGACAGCAGATCATCAAGATCATTCATGATGAGCTGGTGAGCTTGCTGGGGGTTTCAAAAACCGACATCGTGGAGGCTCATGAGCCCCCGACGGTAGTGTTGGTGGTCGGATTGCAGGGTTCGGGCAAAACCACGTTCTCCGCGAAGCTCGCGCGGTTTCTGAAGGGCAGAGGCCGAAATCCCCTGCTCGTTGCGGCCGATGTCTACCGGCCCGCGGCGGTGGATCAGCTGGTTACGTTAGGCAAACAACTCGACCTGCCGGTCTATTCCGAAGCGGGGGAGGATGCCGTTGGCATCGCCGCACGCTCCGTGGACTTCGCCCGCAGGCATGTGCGCGACACGGTCATCATCGACACGGCGGGGCGGATGCATGTGGACGACGCGATGATGAACGAGATCGCCGAGATCAAAGCGAAGACCCGGCCGCACGAGATCCTGTTTGTGGCCGATGCTATGACCGGCCAGGATGCGGTCAACACGGCCAGGGCTTTCCACGACCGGCTGGATTTCGACGGCGTGGTGCTGACGAAAATGGATGGTGACAGCCGCGGCGGCGCCGCGCTGTCCATCCGCGCAGTTGTCCACAAGCCGATCAAGTTCATCGGAGTCGGCGAGAAGCTCGACGCCCTCGAGGCGTTCCACCCGGACCGCATCGCCTCCAGAATCCTGGGCATGGGTGACATCGTCGGCCTGGTGGAAAAGGCCCAGGAGAAGATCGATCAGGAGAAGGCCCAGAGGCTCGGCGAGAAGCTCCGCTCCGCCCAATTCACGCTGACGGATTTTCTGGATCAGCTGAGGGAGGTGCGGAACATGGGACCGCTGGACCAGGTGCTGGGAATGATCCCGGGAATGAACAGGATCCCCGCGGGCGCGCAGGTGAACGAGGGGGCGCTCACACGGACCGAGGCGATCATACAGTCCATGACCATCGAAGAGCGCAAACGACCTTCGATCATCAACGGGAGCAGACGGAAACGCATCGCCGCGGGAAGCGGAACAACGGTGCAGGAAGTGAACCGCCTGTTGAAGCAGTTCGAGGACATGCAGAAAATGATGAAGAAGTTGTCGAAAGGCGGCTTGAAAAGAGCCATGAGCAGATTGTGACGCTTGTCCTGAATTTATTCCGATTTTCCGCCTGCGCCTCGCAGTTGGACTCTGTCGGGGCTTCGGCGAATAAACATATTCCATCATCAGATCAAACCAGGAGTACCTTTGGTTAAGCTCAGACTACGCAGAGCCGGAAAGAAGAAGCATCCATTCTATAAAGTAGTCGCGGCCGATATCCGCTCGCCGCGGGATGGACGTTATATCGAAGCGATCGGCAGTTACGATCCGCAGAAACATCCGCCGGAGCTGAAGTTCCGGGACGAGCGCGTGCTGTACTGGCTCCGCAAGGGTGCACAGCCCACGGACACGGTTCGTTCGCTGTTTCGCCGCACCGGCATTTGGCTTCGCTGGACGCTTCTGAAGCGCGGCACCGATGAGGCCTCGACGCAAAAGATCCTCGAGCGCTGGAACATGCAGCAGCAAGACAGGGCGAAGAGGGATGCCGAACGGAAGTTGCGGAGGGCCGAGCGGAAGAAAAAGGCGGCGGAGAAGGAATCTGAATCAACCCCCGCTGCCGCCCAACCCGCGGCACCGGAAGCCCCCGCGGCACAGTAAGGGATTTGGTACCATCTGCACGACGGTTCCGCAGAAAGTTTCGAATCGAGAGAGGAGAGGGGCGGACCATAAGAACCTTTTGAGGTTCAGCCTTCATCATTCGAAAAGAGGTCAAAAGGAGAAGGGCGAACGTCAAAGAATTCCTCGGAGAGCCTCGTAGCAGGACAGGAGGTGGATCGATGAAGGAGTTCGTCGAGTTCATTGCCAGACATTTGGTCGATCATCCCGAGGCGGTGTCGATCGATACGGAGGACCGGGAAGGAACCCTGGTCCTGAAACTGAAGGTGAAGGAGAGCGACGTTGGGAAGATTATCGGCAAGAGCGGGCGGACTGCCTCGGCGGTGCGGACGCTCTTACGGGCTGTGGCGGCAAAGGAAGGCAAGCGCGTCCTCCTCGACATTGTCGGCTGAAAAACGTAGCATGAGATGCCCGAAACCATGATCGCGGTCGCACGAATCACCCGGAGCGTGGGACTGAAGGGGGAAGTCGCCGTGTCCGTGCTCGGCGGACGGCCGGAGAGGCTCAACGAACTGAGAACCGTTGAAGTGGGGAGTACGGCGGAACGGACGGAAACCCGGTCTATCGAGTCGGTGGAAGCACAAAACGGGCGCACGGTGGTCAAGTTAGGGGGGATCGGAACACGAACGGAAGCCGATGCGCTCAGAGGTCTGTGGCTGTTCGTGGAAGAAAGCAGGACTGCAAAACTTCCGGCCGGCTCGTACTACGTGCACGACATCGTCGGTATGACCGTGGTGTCGGATGAAGGCAGAAAGTTGGGAATCCTGCAGGACGTGCTGAATCTTCCGGGCGGCGATCTGTGGGTGGTTCAGACAGACGGAGGCGAGGCCATGATTCCGGCCGTCAGGGAGTTTGTGAAGACAGTCGATCTTGCGGAGAGGACGATTGTGGTGCACATGATCGAAGGACTGCTGGAGTAATGCGGATCGACATTGTGAGCGCCGTCCCGGAGCTGTTGAAAAGCCCTTTGCAGGAGAGTATCGTCCGACGGGCGCAGGAAAAGGGCCTGGCCGAGATTCATGTTCACAACCTGCGCGACTACGCTCACGACAAGCACAAGACCATCGACGACACGCCCTATGGCGGCGGGTCGGGTATGATCCTTAAGCCCGAGCCGATCTTCGAATGTGTCGAGGCGTTGAAAGCGCAGAGGATGTACGACGAGGTTGTGTTCATGAGCCCGGAAGGCGAGCGACTCGATCAGAAGCTCGCCAACGAGTTGTCGCTGAAGCAAAACCTGGTTATTCTCTGCGGCCACTACAAGGGTGTCGATGAGCGGGTGCGGGAGGCCATCGTGACTCGGGAAATCTCGATCGGTGACTATGTTCTCACGGGCGGCGAGCTCGCAGCGGCGGTGCTGGTGGACGCGGTGGTGCGGCTGATCCCCGGCGTGCTCAACGCAAGCGAATCAGCGTTGTCGGACTCGTTTCAGGACGGTCTGCTTGGATACCCCGAGTACACACGGCCCGCAGAATTCCGCGGCATGAAGGTTCCCGACGAGCTTTTGTCCGGCGACCATGAACGGATCGGACAATGGCGGGAAGAACAGCGGCTCAGGCGCACAAAGGAACGCAGAACAGATTTGTTGGAATCACAGCGCGAACAAGAATGATCTGGAGAAAGCAATGGACAAGATGAAATTGATTGAAGCGACCCAGCAGAAGAAGGACCTCCCCGCCTTTAAGACCGGTGACACGGTCAACGTCCACGTTCGCGTGGTTGAGGGCGACAAAGAACGGATTCAGCAGTTCCAGGGCGTGGTCATCAGCCGCCGCGGGAGCGGCATTAACGAGACCTTCACCGTGCGGAAGGTGTCCGATGGCGTCGGCGTCGAGCGCATCTTCCCGCTCCACTCTCCCCGAATTGCAAAGATCGAGAAGATCAAGGACGGCCGCGTTCGAAGAGCGAAGCTGTACTATCTCCGCGACCTGGCAGCCAAGGCCGTCACGCAAAAGACGACGGCGTCATGACCGAACTGCGGCGGCTCGGGATCCCCGACGCCACGTATCTGAACCCCCTGACGCATGGTCTGGAGAAAGCGGGGTTCAATCTGCACAAGGACATTCCCGCACGACTTGCCATCGAATTTCGCGACCGCCCCGGATATTTTCGGGGCGCTTTTCTTTCCCCCATCGACTTTGCCCGTCATGGAGGCAACTTCCGCATTCTTCCCGGCATATGCGCCGCATCTTCCAAACCCACCGGTACTGTCAGGCTCTATGTCAATCCCGACCGGAAGAGCATCTCGACAATGGCCGTGGATATCAGAGTGACGTCAGAAATCGTTCTGGCACGGATCATCCTCCTGGAGAAATTTCCAAACCTGCCCGCTGAGGAGAATCGGCTGACGTTTGTGCCGATGCATCCTGATCCCGCCGGTATGCTTGCAAAAGCCGATGCCGCGCTCGTTGCGGCAACAGGACCGTCAACGGCCCCCGAAGGCCTGTTTTCAATCGACCTGGTGGACGAATGGAGCGATATGACCGACCTCCCGTACGTGCACGGTTTTTGGGTTGTGCGCGAAAACATGTTCACCGGCGAAGAACTGCGCACGCTGCTTGCGGCAAAGCAGGCCGGAGTGGAAGCGCTTGCGTCGGTTGACGCATCACGGAGATCGTATTTCGATTCGTTTTCGTACGATTTCGGCTCGGAACACGTCGAAAGCGTGGCCGAGTTCTTCCGGTATGCCTTCTTTCACGGCATTCTTGGTGATGTCCCCGACCTCAACTTCTTCTCCTCAGCCGCCGACAGTTCTGTTGATTGAGTTCCATCCGGCGGATCGGGGATCGACATGTCCCCTCGACCTTGAATTTCCCCTTTTTTTCCGTAGATTGGTTGCATTGCCACAGCCGCGGCACGCATGCTGAAGAGCATTTCCATCCGCAACTACGCCATCATCGACAAGATTGAGGCCGGGTTCGAACCGGGCCTGAACATCATTACCGGCGAGACGGGGGCCGGAAAATCCATTCTGGTTGACGCCATGGGACTCATTCTGGGGGAGCGCGCAAGCTCCGAGGTCATCCGCACCGGGGCCGACAAGGCGGTTGTCGAGGGGATTTTCGGCGTCGCATCGAACAGGAAAGTGAAGGCGTTTCTGGAAACCGAAGGCCTTGATGTCCGGGAGGAACTGATCCTGAGACGGGAGGTCTCGGCCAAAGGCCAGAACCGCTGTTTTGTGAACGACACACCGGTGACGCTGAATGCGCTGAAAACCCTTGGCGACTTGCTGGTCGATCTGCATGGCCAGCACGAACATCAGTCTCTGCTCCGTCCTCTGACCCATGTGGAATACCTGGATGACTTTGGCGGTCTCGACGGCCTGGTCGATGAATACCGTGCATCGTATCAGCGCCTGGACGCCCTGTTCAAACGCCTGGAGGAGCTCAGGGAACGTGAAGCCGCCCTCAAGGAACGACGTGATGTCTTCGAATTTCAGCTCAGGGAAATCGACGCTGTCGAGCCGAAACCCGGCGAGGAGGACTCCCTCGAAACCGAACTGAGAGTGCTGGAGAACGCGGAGAAGCTCTTCGAGGCCACGGCACGGCTCCATCAGATTCTCTATGAAGGCGACCAGGCCGTGGCCGATCAACTTGTGCTGGCACGAAACCAGCTGGAGGACCTTGCCCGGATCGACAGGCAGTTCGAGGAAGCCCGCAACGAATGTGCGTCGGCCGCCGCAATGGTGGCCGAAGTGGCGAAGTTCCTTCAGCAGTACAACGCCCGGATCGAATTCACCCCGGAAAGGCTCGAAGAGATTCGCGAACGCTTGGGCCGACTGTCGCTCCTCAAGAAGAAGTACGGAGGATCCATCGAGTCGATCCTGGAACAGAGGCGGAAAATTGCGGCGGAGTTTTCGCTCGCGGAGAATTTCGACCAGGAACTGACGGCGCTCGCGCAGGCCATCGATCAAGAACGGCGCACCTGTTCCGCGGCCGCAGAACGGCTTGCCTCGAAACGGAGGGAATGTGTTCAGAAGATCAATCGTGCGGTGATTGAGGAACTCTCCCGGCTCGGCATCGCCAACGCAGAGTTCGATGTGCGTATCGAAAACCGGCGTCTGGAGACACGGGCTGTCGTGCAGGGCACTGAACGGGCTTATGTGAAACTCGGCAAGGAATACTACGAAGCGGGGCCGAGGGGAATCGACCGGGTGGAGTTCTTTCTTTCAACAAACCTGGGAGAGGAACCCAAGCCGCTGAGCAAGGTCGCGTCCGGAGGCGAGGTCTCCCGCGTCATGCTGGCGCTCAAATCCATCCTGGCAAAATCGGAACGGCTTCCCCTCCTCATCTTCGACGAGATCGATGTGGGGGTGAGCGGAAGGATTGCCCAAGCAGTCGGAAAAAGCATGAAGAGCCTGTCCCGGTTCCATCAGGTCATTGCCATCACGCACCTTCCGCAGATCGCCGGACTTGCCGACGCACACTTTGTGGTGGAAAAAGAGGAAGTGCAGGCGCGCACACGCACAGTGCTCCGCAAACTCGAGCTTGAGGAACGCGTGGAAGAAGTGGCAAAGCTCATGAGCGGTGCCGAAGTCACCGAAGCAGGTCTGACGGGAGCAAAGGAATTGATGGGGATGGACAAGGCAAGATCAAAAGGTAAAAGGTAAAAGGAAAAAGGAAAAAGTAAAAAGGAAAAAGTAAAAAGTAAAAAGTAAAAAGTAAAAAGTAAGAAACTCACTTGAATCTCCAACCCCTCATCATCTACAATTCCCTCACGCGCACAAAGGAACCGTTTGTGCCTCTTCACCGAGGCGTGGTGGGTATGTACGTATGCGGTCCAACGGTGTACAGCCATTCCCACATCGGCCATGGGAAGAGTTACGTCACTTTCGACATCATTGTGCGCTATCTTCGGTTCATCGGATATAAAGTGCTGTACGTTCAGAATATCACCGACGTGGGGCATCTGCTCGACTCCGGTGAGGACAGAATGCTGAAACAGTCGAAGCTGGAGAAGGTTCATCCCATGCAGTTGGCCGAGACGTTCACGCGGAGCTACTTTGAGGATATGGACGCGCTGAACATCCTTCGTCCGGACATCAGTCCCCGCGCAACTGGACACATTGTCGAGCAGATCGAGCTTGTCAAACGACTGCTGGAAAAAGGATGCGCGTACGAAGTCCACGGATCGGTATACTTCGATGTCCGGTCGGATAAGGATTACGGCAAGCTTTCGGGGAGAACGCTGGAAGACACCGTGGAAGGCACGCGGGTGGGAATGCGCGATGAAAAGCGCAATCCCCAGGATTTCGCCCTGTGGAAACGCGCGGACCCCGAGCATGTCATGCGCTGGCCCAGCCCGTGGGGCGAAGGTTTCCCCGGCTGGCATCTGGAGTGCTCCGCGATGTCGATGAAGTATCTGGGCGAGTCGTTCGATATTCATGGCGGCGGCCTCGACAATCAGTTCCCTCACCATGAATGTGAAATCGCCCAGAGCGAATGCGCCACCGGAAGGCCGTTTGTCAGGTACTGGATCCATAACAATCTGGTAACCGTTAACGGCCAGAAGATGTCAAAATCCCTCGGCAACTTTGTGACATTGAAGGATGCGTTTCGCACCTTCGACCCCCTCGTCGTCCGATTCTTCATTCTGCAAAGTCACTACCGGAGCACGCTGGATTTCAGCGACGAGGCTCTTCGTGCGGCGCGCAGCGGATGGGAAAAGCTCGTGGAGACCTCGCGGAAAGTGAAGAAGGAGCTGGAATCGGCAGGGCAAAAGAAGTCCGCCGGGAACGCGCTTGACGTTGATCAGTACCGGCGGCACTTCCTCGATGCTATGAATGACGATTTCAACACGCCGCAGGCGATCGCTGTACTCTTTGATTTCAGCCGCGCGGTGAATCAGAGATTGAATGCAGACACAAAACCGGGACGCGGCGAGTTGGAGGCAATCGACACCGTTTTTAGAGAGTATGCGGACCAGGTGCTGGGGGTTCTGCCCGCTAAGACTGCTCACGTCGAGTCGATTCAAGGCGGCCTCGACGCTCCGCTCATGCAGATTCTGATCGACGTGCGTACAGAAGCGCGCAAGCAGAAACTCTTTGCGCTCTCCGACTTGATTCGGGACCGCCTGAAGGCCCTTGGGATTGTTTTGGAGGATAAGAAGGACGGAACGGAATGGAAGCTGCAGAAAGAAAAATCCTGACGGAATTTGACAGAAGTACGAAGGCGTGAAATGGATTCGGTCAAGATCATCGAAAATGGCTTCGTGGTGACCTGCGATGGAGCGGACCGCGCCGGCGTGATGGCCATTCTGGTCAAAGGCGACCGGATTGCCGAGCTGAATCCTGTTGCCGCGGGTCTTCGAGCGCGTTATCCGAATGCTGAAGTCATCGATGCCTCGGATAAAATCATTCTGCCGGGTTTTGTTGATGCCCATTACCACGGGGAATCCTTCGCGTTGCGAATGTGGACGGACAGGATCCCCCTCGCGCGCTGGAACAGGGTGGCTGAGATCCGACTTGCTTTTTCGTATCTGCAGCGCACGGCATCGAAGGAAGAGCTGATCCCGATGTACCGGGCCGCATACTTCAGCGCATTGAAGGCGGGAGTGACCACGATCTCGGAATTCGGCTTTGATCACCTCGATGTCCCGTTTGCCGCGGCGCGGGAGGCGCTGAGGAGAAGCGACCTGCGCGGATTCGTTGGAATCCACAACAGCGAGCAAATGGACCATGCGAAGGCAGACTCAGCCTCCGGCCCGCTCTCGTCCCTGGTGCTTCCGGCGGAGGAAGACCTGACCCTGTATGGCTTGCAGACAACGCTTCGTCTCGCAGGAGAGTTCAAGGTGCCCATTCTTTCCCATCTTGGCGAGACACGGGAAGGTCACGAAGCGATCAGGAGGAATTTCAATCGTTCGATCGTGAGGATCCTCGACGAGTTCAGAATCTTCCACTATCCCGTTCAGATGACGCACGGGGGATTGATGTCAGAGGAAGATCTCGATGTTCTTGCAGCCGCGGGGATTCCCGTCATTGTCAACCCCGCGTCTCTCCCTGCCAAACAGACAGAACCGCCGCCGGTTGGGGCACTGCTTGACCGGGGCATTCCGCTCGCACTCGGATCCGATTGGGGCCTGCCGGATCCGTTCGAAAACATGCGTCAGGTCCGACGCATGCCGGGCGCGGAAAAGCTGACATCGCAACACATTCTTCGTCTGCATACCCTCAACAGTGCCCGCGCACTGGGATTGCATCATGAGATCGGCTCGATTGAACCCGGCAAGAAATCGGACATGACCTTTGTTGACGTTTCTGCCCCCGCCCACGTTCTATCCCTTGCATCGGGAGATCCTGAACGCGTCGTGGGGAGCATGCTGCGCGATTGCACCCGCGCATCGGTGAGCGATGTGATGATCAATGGGGACTTCTTCCTCAGGAAGGGACAGGTTATGACCTACGCCGAGGAGGACTTGAAGCGCGAATATCGCGAGGCAATGCAGGGGCTCCTGAAGGCAGTGAAGGGCAAGAGCCAGGGCCCTGCTGAATCAACCCTCGCGCCGATTCTTCCGCTTCATCAGGAAGACGTGTCGAAGCCGGAGGTGGAAGACGGATCTTTTGAGGAAGGATTTCGTATTATTGGCACAACCGGATCATTCCCGCGGTCCACCGAAGCACGTCCGGGAGAACAGTCCCGACGCGCGGATGAATTGCCAAAAACGGTGCGGAGAACGTTCGGAGAAGACGATTTCTGATTTGACTATCAACTTCCACAATACCTGGAGCATCTGGTGAAACATCTTCTGATTGTTGGCCTCTTCATGGGCTTGTTTCTCGAATCTCACGGGCAAACCATCGGCACGGCCGGGGATATGTCCACACTCGAACCCACGATGATCATCGACAAGCCGACTGCCGGCATGCTGCGCAGGGCCGATTATCATATCACCGCCAACTTCTTCCAGCGCGGTGGTGTGTTGGCAGGTGTCTCAGTCGGCCTCTTCGACCGGTTCAGCTTTGGAATCTCCTATGGAGGTACGGGCATCATCGGGCCCGATAAGATCGAGATGAACCCCTTGCCGGGCGTTCGCGCGAAGCTCCGGATCGTGCAGGAAACCACGATGATGCCTGCAATCGCCATCGGCTTCGATTCCCAAGGCAAGGAACCTTACTTGGACAGTCTCAAGCGTTACACGATCAAATCGACGGGATTCTATGCGGTTGCGAGCAAGAACTATGAAATGCTCGGACACCTGAGCCTGCATGGCGGCTTCAATTACTCGCTCGAAAACAAGGACGGCGACAAGGACCTCAATCTCTTCGTCGGCGCCGAGAAATCCCTCGGTGATATCCTGTCTGTGCTCGTCGAATATGACTTCGCCGTCAATGACAACACACAAAGCGTTGGCCAGGGACACGGCTACTTCAATCTGGGGTTCCGGCTGTCGGCGGGAGAGGGACTGATGATTGGGTTCGATCTGAAAAACATGACAAAGAACCAGAGGAACATCACCATCGCCAACCGAGTCCTGCAGATCGAGTACGTCGGCAGGTTCTGAAGGCATCCCTTACCGAAAGTTGTTTTTTTACGGGGATATCTCCTCCCCGAAGGGCACCGCCCGGTGTGCAATTGCGTGGACACCCGGTGGCCTTCTGTGTACGCTTTCATCCCCCTCGGCCATTCTTATCCCCAAAATTCATCGATTTTCGACGGAAATCTTCAACCAGCAATGAACAAATGCGGCACAGAGATTGTTGGTACGGAGAGAAGTTGAAAGGCGAGGTGATATCATGAAGTCGACCTTATTCCCGGCAATCTCAGCAATCGGCCTTGCATCATTGATTCTTTCCGGTTGCTATACGCAGTTGGCCACTGTGGAAGATCGATATGAAGGCAAGGCGTACTACGAGCGCGACGCAGAAGAAGAGGATGACTCTGTGGCGTATCGCGGCGGAAATGAAGAGTACTACGAAGAGGAAGGTTGGCGTCCCCGCTATTACACCGGCTTCCATTTCTACTATCCCTGGCGCACGTCATTCTACTGGGGCACCGTCTGGTATTCAGACCCTTTCTTCTGGGATCCCTGGTCTTGGGACTGGTACGGTCCGTGGTACGCGCGCTGGTATTCCCCTTATTACTATTATCCTTCCTATTACGGCTACTGGTATCCGCGGTCGTATTTTTATGGCGGATACTATCCTGGTTACTATGCGTATTATCAACCTTACAACACGTACGACCGTACCGGCCGAAGGGAATCCGGGTATCGCCGCACGGGAGATACCAGGCGCGGAACGGTGGGCATCGGCGGATACCAGACGACGTCAAATCAATACCCCTCGGTTACCCGAAGATCGGGTACGAGTCGCAGTTCGGGTTCTTCGAACACGGGCGTGACACGGACAGAATCGGGGGACTCCCGTTCGCGCACCGGCTATACACGAAGGCCGGAGAATTCGTCGCGCGAACGTTCATCGCGAGTCCGTTCCTCTGAATCCCGAAGCCGTGAATCGCAGTCGTCAGGTGAAACACGCAGAAGCGGATCCGATCGTTCTTCTCAGTCACGCGGAAAGGACCAATCGTCGTACCGAAGCCCGTCATCCTCCTCACCTCCGTCAACGCCGGCTCCTTCGACAAGCCGGGGGAACAGCGGTTCGAATGGGTCCAACAGGAGCAGTGGAGCGACGAGGGGAAATCGTTGATTCCTGACCTGAATCTCTGAACTCTTTGGATTATCGCGGAAGAAACAGATGAAGAAGATCGTTGTGGTGTGGAGCGCCGTCCTTCTTGTAGGCGCTCCTGCGAAAGGACAGTTTGCCGAGGACGTTCTCAGGTTTTCCCAGTTTGGCCTCGGGGTAGGCGCAAGTTCCCTGGCCATGGGCAACGCCTCTGTGGGCCTGGCACCCGATTACTCGGCGTTGTTCTGGAATCCCGCCGGGTTGGCCCAGCAGAAGAGTTACGAATTCTCTGTCGGTGCTTCGTATCTCAATTTTGGGAACACGACGCGCTTCCTCGGTACGCGCACCGAGGGTTCTCAGAGCGGTTTGAATCTTAACAGCCTCGGCCTCGTCTATCCGGTGCCGACAGTGCGAGGGGGTCTAACGTTTGCGATTGGCTTTAACCGCGTGGCCAATTACACGGCGAAGACCGAGTTTACCGGCTATAATTCCTCCAGTTCGATCATCCCCTCGCTCATTCCGGATGTGGATCTTTCCACACTCTCCCCGGCGGAGCGCGACGATCTGCTCGATAACAACATTCCGTATCAACTCTACCTCGCCGACATCTCAGGAAACAGGCTCGTCACCTCGATTAGCGGAAATGTTCAGCAAAGCGCGGTGATCCGGGAGAGCGGAGGAATGAACCACTGGTCATTCGGCGGCGCAGTCGATGTGGCGCGGGACCTGGCCCTGGGCGTAACCCTGAGCATCGTGAGTGGCTCGTACACATACGACCGGGAGTTCATGGAAGAGGATATTTTGAACAATTATCAGAAGGCCCCTTCCGACACTCTCGGGCTTTTCGATCAGTTCCGTTATGTCAGCACGATCAATACCGATCTGAGCGGCTTCAACGCGGTCTTCGGCCTTCACTATCGAAAACAGGGGAAATACCGGATTGGGTTCACCGTGCGGACGCCGACCTATTATACGATCGAAGAGACATTCAGCGACGAGGGGCACAGTCGGTTCGATCCCAACCTGAACGGCACGGTGGACCAGTTCGACATTGCGTTTGACGGGAAGACGGACTACAAAATCGCGACGCCGGTGGTGGTTACTCTCGGCGGCGCGGTTCAGTTCCGCGACTGGCTGGTGATTGCCGGCGACGTGGAGTACACGGACTGGCGCAACATGAAGTTCGTGACTTCGCGCAGCGATCTGCAGTCTGAGAACAGACTCATCCAAAACATCTATCGGCCCACGTTCAATCTGCGCGGCGGCGCCGAAGTGACACTATGGGACCTGGGCGTGAAACTGCGCGGCGGCCTCCAGCTCCGGCCTTCTCCCTATGAGGGAGATCCCTCTGACTTCGATCAGCAGTTCTATAGCGCGGGAGCCGCGTTCCGCATCGATGAAAATGTGTGGCTCGATGCGGGCTACGCGTTCGGATCCTGGAAGACGTTTCGCGACAACTACTACAGCCCGGGCGGGCCTGCATCGCGCACAAACGAACATGTGAAGACGCACAATGCCGTTGTGACGCTGACGTTCCGCTTCTGATCGACACCCCTCCAGTCCTGCGTTGAATCCGCGAGCAAGTTTTGCTACATTGCCGGTGGTTCATCGTCTGATCGGCCAATGCAAAAACGAACGCGGATTCTCATCGGGTTGGGATTCTCAGCTCTTGTCATTGTCCTTGCCCTCCTGATTCTTGCCTATCATCTTTCGACACGCTCCTTTCCCACCGCGACGGGTTCGCTGAAGGTCCGCGGTATCGTGAGGCCCGTCGCGATCGAGCGCGACCAGTTCGGTGTTCCGCACATCTTTGCAGAATCGTCCGTCGATGCCTGGTTCGCAGCGGGCTTCGTCCAGGCTCAGGACCGTATGTGGCAGATGGACCTTCTCCGCCGGGCGGGTGAGGGACGCCTTGCCGAGATCCTCGGGCGTGAGGCTCTTCCGATCGATCGGATGTTTCGAACCCTCGGACTGCGCGACCTTGCCGAACAAACCGTACGGTTCCTGGATGCCGAAACGCGGACGGCCCTGGAGGCTTTTGCCCGAGGTGTCAACGCAGCTCTGGAGGAACAACGGGGCCGGTATGCAATCGAGTTTGACATGCTTGGTTTTGAACCTGATCCGTGGGAGCCCCGGCATACGCTCTTGCTGGCCAAGCTGATGGCCTGGGAGCTGAACACCTCGCGGTGGGTGGACATTACGTACGGATACATCGCTCAGCACTTTGGAGAAAGGCGCGCTCGGGATCTGTATCCCGACTGGCCGGCAGCCGCTCCCACGGTCCTTCCCGCGCGGCAAACGCTGTCGGCATTTCTTCAGGCCGACGCGGCATACAGACGTTTCTTCGGCCCGTCGGATGATGGCTCCGGTAGCAACGGGTGGGTCATTGCGCCGTCGAAGTCGGTCACCGGCAACGCTGTCCTCGCCAACGACCCCCATTTGATCTTTACGGCTCCAGCTCGCTGGTACGAAATGCATCTCTCCAGCCCGGATTTTGACGTCATCGGCGCTTCGATTCCGGGCGTGCCCTTCGTGGTCATCGGGCGAAACAGGCACATCGCCTGGGGCATGACCAGTGCCATGATCGACGACGTGGATTACTATGTCGAGGAAACAGACTCGGTTGAATTTCCCACGCACTACCGCCTGAACGATCGATGGGTGCCGATAAGGATGCGGACAGATACGATCCTGGTGAAAGACAATCCGCCCGTTATCCTCACGACGTACCACACCCATCGGGGGCCCGTCATCAACAGAATCGAGCCCGCGGCCGAACCTTCAGACCGCCTGCTTTCCATGAAATGGGTTGCCGGTGAGCCGTCGCTTGAAGTCCGGGCCATTATGAATCTGAACCGTGCCCGCAACTGGCGCGAGTTCCGCTCTGCCCTCGAGGATTTTTCCGCGCCGGCACAGAATTTCCTGTATGCGGATGCGGAGGGAAACATCGGATACGTGACAGGGGGAAAAATTCCCAGGAGGCCCTCCCCGCAGTTTTCATCGCCGTATCCCGGTTGGAATGATCGGAATGACTGGACGGGTTTCGTGCCCTTCGAACAGAATCCCTCTGCATACAATCCGCCGCAGGGATTCATCGTCACGGCCAACAACAAGATTGTCGCTGGAGACTATCCGTACTACCTTTCCAGCAATTGGGAACCGCCATGGCGCGCTGAGAGGATCGTTGAACTGCTGGGACGGGACGGGGCAAAGACATTGGAGGATCATCAGAGGATCCAGCTCGATGTCCTCTCGCCCCAGGCCCGCGTGCTCATTCCGGAGATCCTCAAAGCGTATGAAAGCGTTGGCGCGGCAAATGACGACGTTCGCACGGCCTTGAATTACTTTCGCAACTGGGATTTTCAGATGCGCGAGGAGAGTGTGGCCGGCTCGCTGTTCGAGGCGTTTCTGGTTGAGGCCATCCATAACACTTTTGCCGATGAGCTTGGTCCCCTGCTGACAAGCCTCTATGACACCCTTTCGTCCAAGCCGATGACTGCCATAACGAATCTCTTGCAGAGGGATTCGTCGGACTGGTTCGATGACGTGCGGACGCCCGCGTCGGAGACAAAAACCGGGATCATAACAAAGAGCCTCGCGAGAGCCGTGGAGAGGCTCAGGGCAATGCTTGGCGGAGAGTTAAAGGAGTGGAGGTGGGGGAAAATTCACACCGTTGAGTTCGGGCACATCTTCGGTCGGAACCAGTTTCTGCGCCGTCTCTTCAACGTTGGGCCGCTGTCCGTCGGTGGGTCGCACGCGACAGTATGGAAAGGAGACTATCGGCTCAAGGAACCGTTCTTGAATCATCTTGGCCCGTCGATGAGGCTCATCGTCGACATGGCCGATGTGAACAACACGAGAATCGTTGTCCCCCCCGGTCAATCGGGCCATTTGTTCCACAGGAACTATGACAATCAGATACCCTTGTGGCGAAACGGGGCCTACAAGCAACAGCCGATGGACCGGGAAAAGGTAGAAGAGAGAGAACATCAGCTGCTGATTCTGAGGCCGGAGTGAATGCACGCGGAGAGCCGGGAAGACTTTCATCATGTTCTCAGCAAATTGTCTTAAGGCCTTATCGTCTGCACAGTCCGTTTGCGTGCTCACGGGCGCAGGGGTTTCGGAAGAAAGCGGCGTGCCGACATTCAGAAGTGCGGGAGGGATTTGGGAGAAGTTTAAGCCCGAGGACTTCGCCCGATTTGAGAGTTTTATCAGCAACCCGGAACTTGTCTGGGAATGGTACCATTACAGGAAGAAAGTGATCCGTGAGGTACTGCCGAATCCGGGTCATGTCGCTCTGGCTCACATGCAGGATCTGGTTCCTGACTTCACGCTCGTGACACAGAATGTGGACGGTCTCCATGCGCGCGCGGGAAGCCGGGACGTCATTGAGCTTCACGGCAACATCACGCGCAGCTACTGCGTTGAGTGCGGTCTCTTTGCGGGTGAGGAGGAACAAGCGGTGTTCGAAAAGACGCCCCGGTGCAAGGAATGCGGAGGACTCCTCCGTCCGGACGTCGTATGGTTCGGCGAGCTCCTTCCTGCAGGCGCGTTGGAAAAGGCCATGGAAGCCGCCCATCGTTGCGACGTGTTCCTTTCGGTGGGTACGTCGGGAGTCGTCTATCCGGCCGCATCCATCCCCCTGGCGGCCCGCAACGCGGGGGCGTATGTGGTGGAAATCAATCGTGAATATACCGATCTTTCCCCACGCATGAACGAAACGATCATCGGCCCGTCGGGCGAAATCCTTCCACTCCTTGTGACACATCTCACTCAACGTGCAAGCCATGAACCGTCCTAGCCAGTTTGGTCACACCAAGATCATCTGCACCATCGGGCCCTCGTCGCAGGAGCCTGAGATTCTGAAGGAGATGATCCGCGCAGGGATGGACGTCGCTCGTCTCAACTTCTCACATGGCAATCATGAAGACCACCGCCTCACGTTGGAACGGGTTCGCACGGCCGCATCCGCTTCCGGTGAGGCCATTACGATCCTCCAGGATCTGGGCGGGCCGAAGATTCGCACGGGTGTTGTCGAGAATCATGCCGTGTCCCTCGAAAAGGGACAGGAGTTTGTCTTCACGATCGAGGATGTGATCGGCAATGCAAGGAGGGTTTCGACGACCTACAAGGCCCTGCCGAAGGACGTCCGGAAGGGAGATACGATCCTCGTGGATGACGGCAGGATCAAAATGGTTGTGACAGGAAAAACCTCGACGGAGGTTTCCTGTGAAGTTGTGAACGGGGGAGTCCTGAAGGACAAGAAGGGGATAAATCTCCCCGGCGTGAGTGTGAGCGTGTCATCGCTGACGGACAAGGATCGGGCGGATCTGAAATTCGGATTGGAGCAGGAAGTGGATTACGTGGCGCTTTCCTTCGTCCGAAAACCCGAGGACATCCGGGATCTTCGGAAGATGATCATCCAGCAGGGCCGCAAGGGGGTAAAGGTTCCCATCGTCGCAAAGATCGAGAAGCCCGAGGCGGTGGAGGCGATTGACGCGATCATCGAAGAGGCCGACGTCATCATGGTGGCGCGCGGGGATCTTGGTGTGGAGCTTCAGGCGGAGGAGGTCCCGCTGGTGCAGAAGAGAATCGTGGCGAAATGCAACAAAGCCGGAAAGCCGGTCATCATTGCAACGCAAATGCTGGAATCGATGATCGACAGTCCTCGTCCCACGCGTGCGGAAGCAAACGATGTGGCGAATGCCGTCTTAGACGGCACGGATGCCGTGATGCTGAGCGGCGAGACATCGGTGGGCAAGTACGTCGTGGAGGCAGTGCATACGATGGACCAGATCATTCGCAAGGCCGAGACGATTGCCCGGGACAGGTTGGGCGAGGGTCTCGAAGGAATCCGTCATGATGACATTTTCGATGCCGTCGCCCGCGCGGCCGCGGTTCTGGCCAAACAACTTGGAGCAAAAGCCATCGTGCCGGTAACACACTCGGGAGGTACAGCCCTGCGCATCAGCAAATACCGACCGCCGGCGCCAATCATCGCTGTGAGCGGAAGAGAGAGGATCCTGCGCAGGATGAACCTGATCTGGGGGGTTCGCGGAATGATTATTCCTGATCTGGACGTCGATTCGGACACCGCCTTCAAGCGCATTGAGGACGAGCTTGTTCTGCGCGGATATGTACGAAACGGAGAGTACGTGGTTTTCACGGCGGGAATTCCCCTGATGTCCAAGGGCTCTACCAACACGATCAAAGTTGTGAGGGTTGGCGATGAGTCCGGTGCTATTCCTTCCGTGCCCCCTGCCTGATCCACTCGAAAATCAGTCCGATCTCTTCCGCGGAGAGTTTCTTCCTGTTTCGCGGCATCTGCTTTCCGAAGGGCGGGTCGGAGAGAAGCTTCCGATAAAGGATCGATTCTTCCGGCTTTCCAGGTACCACGGTATTTCCGTTCTTTCCCCCCTTCATGAGAAGCTCAAAGGAATCCATAGCCAGTCCGCTGGGGTTGTCGTTCTCCTCCAGATGACAGCGAAGACAATGCTTTTCAATGATCGGAAATATATGTTCCTTGTACGTAAGAGATGGTTCCTGGGCCAGTGCGAGTGATGCACCGAATACAGTGATGCCCAGAATACGGTGCAGAATGGTCATGGTGATTTCCGGTATCGTGGAAGTGTCAGAGGTAGAGATGCATCATCAAAATGAACTGGTTGTTCGCGACATCGGTCGGCTCTTCCCTGCGGATGACGTAGAGCGGCCTGAATTCAACTCCGCTGATGGGGTAGACCTCAAGCCCCAGAACGATTCTGGATTCCGCTCCCGTGGTGAATCGTGTGTCCGGATCGTAATGTTCGTACCCCACCTTGAGATCCAATCCCTGCATCAGGAGGTAATCAGCTTCGACATAGAAAATATTGGCAAAGGTTTTTACATTGTTGGCCAGCGTTCGCCGCTGGACATATTCTGCCAGGATAGTCAGATTGTCCTTGAGGGACACGGTTCCATGGGTGCTCAGGAGGGTGACCGCGCTGGTGGGACGCGGATTGTTGTAGTAGGATCCTCCTCCGCGCAGATTGACGGTCCCGAGTTTGAACCGGACCTCACCGCGCCCCATGATAGCACGGAACGTGTTGTCATCGCGGTCGCCCGTAGCGCCATTGGTCACTCCTGCCGTGAATTCGAAGGGACCTGGGGAAAGGCCGACTTCTACCCCGGCGTCTTGTCCTCCGCCGAACGCAAACAAGGTTCTATCGCGCGTGAAGATGTTGTGGTCGTCGGTTCTCAGGCCGAACGCGGGAACGAACCACCCGGCCTTGACGTAGCCATCGAGAGGAAGTATGCCGGCAACACCGAAGGCTTCGAACCGGTTTCCAATTCCGCGATTGAGATACAGGAAGGTTTTCTTCGCGAGCCGGGCGCTCACATACAGGTCGGCCTGCATCTGAAAGAACGAGCTCCTTGATGTCGAAGGACCCGTTTGTTGGGAGAAGTAGAGGGTGCGGAAATTTGCACCGATACTGACGATGTCGCTGAGCTGTGTCGAGAATTCCTCGAGGGCGAATTGATCGCGCCAGGTGGGAATCGGCAGTTCGTCCTGGCCATAGGAGACCCCGAAGGCGTTCCGCAGACCTCCACCCGTAGGATTCACGTGACAGCTCCTGCAGGAGACGTTGAGCCTGCTGGCAAATTTCGGAAGAGCGGTCAGAGAATCGGCGAGTGCAACAAGCACAAAGAGGATTGCGAAAAAAAATCTGGTCATGATGTGCCCTTGGCGTTGGTGAGCGATCGTCCCGGGAAACCGGGACCGGGAATATAACAGAAACTCGCCGTATGATTCAATAAGGCCGAAAACCTGATTTGCCAATACCTGTGGACAGAGAAACAACAGCACTGACCCATCTCGAATGCACTGCTTGTGGCGAGAGGCATTCTCCGCATGAAGTCCAGACCGTTTGCCGGAGCTGTGGAAAGATCCTCGCTGCGCGGTATGATCTGACCCACCTTAAACAAACAGTTTCCCGTGAATGGTTCCGGCAGAGACCCGCCGGCATGTGGAAGATTCAGCCGCTCCTGCCCGTAGAGAACCCGGCAAACATCGTTTCGCTTGGGGAGCCGGCGACACCCCTGCTCCACCTGTCGGCGTATGAACAAACGCTTGGGGTGGCGCGTTTGCAGATGAAGGATGAATCCCGCCTGCCCACCGGGTCGTTCAAGGCGAGGGGGCTTGCAATGGCCGTTTCGAAGGCCAGAGAACTCGGCATTCGAAAGGTGTGTATTCCATCGGCGGGCAACGCGGCGGGAGCGTTGGCGGCCTATGCCGCCCGGGCCGGCATGGAAGCCCATATCTTCATCCCTGAAGATACTCCGCGGGTGAACATTGCCGAATGCATGGTTGCAGGCGCGAACGTCGAACTCGTGAAGGGCACCATCAGTGACGCGGCAAAAGCCATGAACGCAAAGCGAAGCCTCCATCCGGATTGGTTCGATGTTTCCACGATGAAGGAGCCGTACAGGCTCGAGGGGAAGAAGACCATGGGATACGAACTCGCGGAGCAGTGCGGCTGGGAGTTGCCCGACGTTATTATCTATCCGGCCGGGGGCGGAACGGGCCTCGTGGGGATGTGGAAGGCTTTCGCGGAGATGGAGGAACTGGACCTGATCGGTCCGAAGAGACCGAAGATGGTCGCCGTGCAGAGCACAGGCTGTGCACCATTGGTCCGGGCATTCGAACAGAAGAATACCGAGTCGGAATTCTGGGATCATGCAGAGACAATCGCTTCGGGCCTTCGCGTTCCCAAAGCGTTTGCCGATTATCTGATCCTTGATGCGATCTACGCGAGCGGAGGATGCGCGATCGCAGTGAGCGATGACGAAATCCGGAAAGCCGTTGCGGATCTGGCACACAGAGAAGGATTGTTCTGCTGTCCCGAAGGAGCGGCAACGCTTGTCGCCGCAGGGCATCTTGTTCGACAGGGGGTCATCAAGGCGTCAGATACTGTCGTGCTCTGGAACACCGCCGCAGGAACCAAGTATGTGGAGATGATGGAAGCGTGAAGTGATGTGGTTGGACGCAAATCAAGATCACTGCAAACAGCAAATGAAGCATGGAGGCCCTGGTATGAGCATTTCCAAGATCGTGGTCGGATCAATATTGCTGGCCGGTATTCTTCGTGCCCAGCCTCCCGCCAGGCATGCCGTCGTGGAACATGTGGTGTCCCGCGTCTCATCGGCTCAGCTCCGCCAGTCTGTGGAAAAACTTGTTGGATTCGGGACGCGTCATACGCTTTCGGACACTGGGAATGCGACAAGGGGGATTGGCGCGGCACGGAGATGGATCAAATCGGAATTCGAGCAGAGCGCTCAGCGAAGCGGCGGCCGGATGTCGGTTGCGTATCATGAGACGATCGTTCCGCCGTCGGGACGTGTACCGGCGCCCGCAAACATAATCAACGTCGTGGCGACCCTGAAGGGAATCAGCGCTCCGGAACGGATCATTGTCATTGGCGCACATTACGATTCCCGCGCAAGCGATCCGTTGGATGCCCTGAGCGATGCACCGGGTGCCAATGACGATGGGAGCGGCACGGCGCTCGTGTTGGAACTGGCGCGTGTGATGGCGGATCAGATGTTCGATGCCACCATGGTGTTCATCGCGTTCGCAGGAGAGGAGCAGGGATTGCTCGGAGCAACGGCGTGGGCTGATCAGGCTCGTGATCGGGGGTGGAACGTCGAAGCCATGCTCAATAACGACATTGTAGGAAATTCCATGGGTGGCGACGGAGTGAAAGATGATCGGAGCGTCCGGCTCTTTTCCGAGGCGTTCAGTCCGCTCGACACCGGTTCCGTGTTCCGGATGCGCAACAGTTTGGGTCTGGAGAGCGATGGATCCTCTCGTTCCCTGGCGCGGTGGATTGACGACGTGGCAGACAAGTACGTGAACGGGTTCGATGTACGGCTGATCTACCGCAGGGACAGATTTCTTCGCGGGGGGGATCATGCGCCGTTCCATGCCCGAGGGATTCCAGCGGTGAGGTTCAGCGTAGCGCGCGAAAACTATGACTGGCAGCATCAAAACGTGCGCGTGGAAAATGGAAAGGAATACGGAGATCTGGTTCAGTTTATGGACTTTGCCTATCTGGCGAATGTGGCGAGAGTCAATGCCGCGGCACTTGCGACCCTGGCGCTTGCTCCCGCCGCTCCCCGAAATGCAGGTGTGGTAGTATCCCGGCTCGAGTATGAGACCACCCTTCGCTGGAACGCCAATACGGAGCCGGATCTGGCGGGGTACTACGTGAGAATACGCGAAACGACATCACCTGTCTGGCAGGAGGAAGTCTTTACGCGCGACACGGTTCTGACGATTCCAAAGCTGAAGGATGATTATCTGTTCGGCGTCCAGGCGGTGGACCGCGGAGGGGCAAGGAGTCTGATCACGATACCGCTGCCGGCACGGTAGTGAGACAATTCAAAAGGGAAAAAGGTATCACGGTTTTTGAATGTTGTCCTACTGGTGTTTGCCGGGTACCCAAACCGGCACCTCGGCGGTTTTCACTTCCTGAAACCGGAGGACTTCTCCTACGGTCCGAAGGGCGTACTTCCGTTGCAGGTATTTCAGATAGCGAATGAGGATTTCGGCGGTCGCAAAAGCGTCGCCTGAAGCGCGGTGGCGTTGGGGAATCGTGACGTCAAGAAAGCGCGCAACGGGTCCAAGCGAACGACTGGGGAGAAACGGAAGGATCCGGCGCGTGAGGCGAACGGTGCAGAGGCGCTCATTGGTCAGCTCGATCAGACGCTCCCTTCGGGCGGTGTGGGTGACGAACGACCAGTCAAACGAGGCGTTGTGAGCCGTAAACACCCCGTCTCCTAAGAACTCGGCCATGTAGGGCGTCACTTCCCGGGCCGTGGGGGCCCCCTCCACCATCACATTGTCGATTCCCGTCAGGTCCGTAATGTAGGCAGGAATCGTTCTGAGCGGATTCACCAGTGTGGAGAATTCGCTGACGATCCGTCCGTCGCGCACGCGCATCATTGCGATCTCGGTGATGCGGTCGTCGATGGGGCTCATCCCGGTGGTCTCCACGTCGACAACGATGAAATCCGTTTGTTCGATCAGCTGATCGGGATTCATGACGCCCTGGCACTCTCGCGTTTTCCCTGCAGGAATTCTTCCGCGATACACACGTCTTCCTCGCTTCCGATGAAGAGCGGTGTTCGCTGATGGAGGGATTCCGGCTGGAGGTCAAGGATCCTCTTATGGCCGTTGCTTGATCGTCCTCCTGCCTGTTCAACAATGAAAGACATCGGGTTAGCCTCGTACATGAGACGAAGCTTTCCGTTGGGATTCTTCGTGTCTCCGGGATACATGAAAATCCCGCCGTACAACAGCGTTCGGTGCACGTCTGCAACCATGGAACCGATGTACCGCGCGGAATACGGACGCTTCGTTTCCTTGTCCTCTTCCTGAAGATACTTTACATACTTTTTCATCCCGTCGTGCCACCAGCGATAGTTCCCCTCGTTCACGCTGTAGATCTTGCCGCGCCTCGGAATCTTGATGTTCTCGTGGGAGAGCAGAAATTCCCCGATGCTCGGGTCGAAGGTGAACCCGTGTGTCCCATCGCCCGTCGTGTAGACGAGCATCGTGGAAGAGCCGTACACACAGTATCCCGCGGCAATCTGCTTGTAACCGGGCTGAAGGCAATCCTGGAGCATGCCCTTGCCCTTGGGCGTCACTCGCCGGTAAATCGAGAAGATTGTTCCGATCGTGACGAGCGCGTCGATATTCGACGACCCGTCGAGCGGATCGTAGATGAGAACGTATTTTCCGGTGGGATAGTTGTCGGGGATCTGGAGGACGTCTTCGTTTTCTTCCGACGCCATAACGCAGAGGTGGCCGCCGTGGTCCATGGCACGATAGATCGTATCGTCGGCAAACTCGTCGAGTTTCTTGACCTCCTCGCCGTGGACGTTCTTCTTGCCTGTGAGGCCCAGAATGTTCACCAGGCCGGCCTTACTCACTTCGCGCCAGATGACCTTGAATGCAAGGGTCAGGTCGCGCAGCAGGCCGGAGAAATCACCCGTGGCACCGGGGTGCGCACGTTCGCCCTCGATAATGTGCCGCTCGATCGTAACGATTTTGCTCTGGCTCATTCAGCTTTTGAGGAAGAAATCGAAAGGAGGGATGGACGACATGGGAAAATATAAGCGAAAAAGGAGGGTTTGTCAACGAAAAGGAGCCTCGTCCCCGGTTCACTCTACGCCCTGATTTCTTGTTCCTTGTACTGGAGTTGGTACAGCTTGCGATAGATCCCATCCCGTGCGATGAGCTGCTGGTGCGAGCCCATTTCGCGTATTTCCCCTTTATGCAGAACGATGATGGTGTCGGCGCGCTGAATGGTGGAAAGCCTGTGCGCGATGACGATGGATGTGCGACCCTGCAGAAGCTTCCTGATCGCCTGCTGAATCAGAATCTCACTTTCCGTGTCGATGCTCGATGTGGCTTCGTCCAGCACAAGAATCTTCGGTTGAAATGCCAGGGCCCTCGCGAAGGACAGGAGCTGTTTTTGGCCGACGGACAGCGTGGCGCCTCGTTCCTTGACCTCGGCGTCGTACTGGCCCGGCAGTTCCTCAATAAAACGATTTGCCCCGACCACGCGCGCCGCAGCCTTGATCCTCTCCAGTGAGATCCTTTCATCGCCCAGATTGATGTTCTCCCGAATCGTGCCGGAGAACAAAAACACGTCCTGCAGGACCACGGCCATGTGCTTTCGCAAATGCTCCGCGGGAATGTCCCGAATGTTCACGCCATCGACAAGAATCTCGCCTCTCTGGATGTCATAGAAGCGGGACAGCAAACTGATGATCGACGTCTTGCCCGCCCCGGTGTGCCCTACCAGAGCCACCGTCTGCCCGGGGTTGATATGGAAGGAAACGTCTTTGAGCACCCACTCCGGAGATGCCGTGCCGTCCGAAGGAGCGTTGTAGGCAAACCAGACATTCCGGAATTCCACCTCGCCGCGAATGGTCTCGGGAAGAACAGGGGCGGACGGCGTGGACACAAGCGTCTTGTCGTCGAGCAGTTGAAACACACGCTCCGACGATGCCATGGCGGTTTGCAGAATATTGTATTTCTCCGAAAGATCGCGGATCGGCCGCCAGAACATTTCGTTGAACTGCAAAAACGCCATGACGGTACCGAGCGTGATCGTGTCTTCAAGTGCGCTCAGTCCGGCATACCACAGAATGAGACCGACCGCCAACGCCCCGATCAGATCGACACCCGGATAGAACAAGGCATAGTAGAGGATGGACTTGATGTTCGCATCGCGATGCGCCGCATTAATCGATGAGAATTTTTCAAAGGATTTCTTCTCGCGGCTGAAAATCTGATCAACAACCATGCCGGTGATATGCTCCTGCATGAACGCGTTGATGCGGGCGATCTGAATCCGAACCTGCCGGTAGGCCTCGCGAGCTTTCTTGCGGAACAGAAACGTTCCATAGAACAGCAGCGGCATGACGCTCAAAGAAACAAGCGCAAGTTCCCAGTTCATCGTGAACATGAAGTAGAAGATGCCGATGATCGTAAACACGTCGGTAAACACCATAACGACGCCCGAAGAGAACATCTCGTTAAGCACCTCGATGTCGTTTGTGACGCGTGTGATCAGGCGGCCGATCGGATTGCGGTCGTAGAAGCGGAGCGAGAGATGTTGGAGGTGCCGGAACACCTCCATGCGCAGGTCGAAGATGGTCCTTTGGCCGATCCATTGCGTGAGGTAGGCGCTGAAATACTGCACGAGGCCGCGGAACACGAGGACGGCGAGGAAGAGCAGGATCGTGACGAGCAATCCTTCCTTGTCGCTGTTGGCAATATCCTGATCGACCGCGATTTTCGTAAAGTACGGCCGTACCGCCTCCGACGCGCTCACGATGATGGCGAGAAACACCCCCAACGCCACGTGCCAGCGGTAGGGCTTGAGGTACTTCAAGAGCCGCCTCATCAGGCGGGCGTCGTAGGCTTTACCAAGGACTTCTTCTTCATGCATAAGGCAAGATTGAATTCAAGAGTTACAATTGAAGAACAGGAAAAGTGACGCGTGAGATGGCAGAAGTGAGAAAGTCTAAAAGCGCTTGAGCCGCAGTGAGTGCTTGGTCGGCGGTTCCAGGGTACGTGTGTTTCCCCGGCCACTCTGTTGATTCTCGCTTCTTACCTCTCACGACCCGCCTTCATCACAATTGTTCCAACTCTCTCTCTAAAAGCTGTTTCTGATGCAGATCCGCGTAAATTCCGCCCAAGGCAACCAACTCCTCGTGTGTACCCCTTTCGACGATCGATCCGCCATCCAGGACAACGATTAGATCGGCGTCCTTGACGGTTGAGATCCGATGACTGATAATGATGCTCGTACGGCCTTTCATGAATTCCCGGAGTCGGGAGAGAATTTCCTCCTCGGTATAGGTATCCACAGACGACATGGCATCGTCAAGAATGAGAATCGAGGGGCGCCGGATGACCGCACGGGCGATGCTGGTGCGTTGTTTCTGTCCTCCCGACAATGTGATCCCCCGCTCCCCAATCATCGTCTCATATTGCCTTGGAAACTCGCTCACATCCGCGGCGATGCGCGAGATGTGCGCCGCTTCAAACACCCGGTCATCCCCGCCCTCGGCCATTCCGTAACGAATGTTCTCCGAGATGGTGTCCGAAAACAAGAACGTCTCTTGGGGCACATAGCCGATGTTTGACCTGAGCACCTGCAGAGGAATTGTCCTGACGTCCCTCCCGTCGATCAACAGTTCGCCTTCGGTGACATCGTACAGGCGCGGAATGAGGTTCACGAGCGTGGACTTGCCGGATCCTGTATACCCCACCACCGCGACGGTCATACCGGGGGCGATGTGCAGATTGATCGCGCGCAAGGTCGGCTTTCCGGCTCCTTGGTGTGTGAAGCCGACATTTCTGAATTCAATCTCTCCCTCGATGCTGTCAATGCTGTGGTCGGTTTTCTCCGTATCGCGAATTTCCGGTTCGGTATCGAAAATTGCCGCCAGCCGGCCCATGGACGCGGCACCCTGCTGCATCAGGTTGATCACCCACCCGAATGCAATCATGGGCCAGATCAGCATCACGAGGTAGGCCACGAATGCCGTCAGTGTGCCGATCGTCATTTCCCCGTCGATCACCTTGATCCCGCCCGCATACATCGTGATCAGCATCGAACAGCCCACGAGGAGGAACATGAGCGGCCAGAGGATGGATTGGACGCGCGCAAGAACGAGATTCTTTTTGAGATAATCCCAGCTGAGCGCCTGAAACCGTTCCGTCTCGTACTCTTCCCGCACGTACGACTTGATGACACGGATACCCGAAAGGTTTTCCTGTGCCCGCGTGGTCAGACGCGAGAACTGCTCCTGGCGCTCCGTAAACCGGTGATGAATGACCTTGCCAAGCCAATAAACCGCAACCGACACGAAAGGCAGGGGGATCAATGCCAGAAGAGTTAACTGCCAGTCCTTCATCAGCATCAGCGTCAAGACCATTGTGAACGTCATCAGCGTGTCCGACGGATACATGATGCCTGGCCCCAGCACGTTCCTCACGGCGCTGATGTCGTTCGTTGCATGCGCCATCAGATCGCCCGTGGGCTTGTTCTGAAAATACGAGAATGAGAGCTTCTGCAAATGGGCCAACAAGTCGTTCCGCAGATCGAATTCAATGTGCCGCGAAACAACGATAATGGTCTGACGCGTCATGAAGGTGAAGAAGCCGGCAATGAGCGAGAAGCCGACGATCAACAGTGCCCATTGCAGAAGGTCGGTGCTGACGTAGGTTTTCGTTTCGATGCCCAGCTTCAGTTCATCGACCGCATATCCCATGAACAAAGGCTGAAATACCGTAAACAAATTACTGCCCACGACGGTGCCGACCCCGATCAGGAGGGTCTTGCGGTACCGCTTCAGGTACGGAAGAAGGCGTAGGAGAGGTTTCAAGAATGGAAAAAGGGAAATGGGAAATGGTACATGGTCAGGGAGAATTGAAAAAATGCAAAATGGATGTCACCGAAACCGGGGTCGATGATCGACGATTTCTACCCGATAACCTCAAAACCTGTGTATGGGTGCAGGACCTTTGGCACAACCACTTTTCCTTCGGGTGTTTGATAGTGTTCCAGCAGAGCCGCATACACCCTCGGCAAAGCCAGGCCCGACCCGTTGAGGGTATGAACAAATTCTGGCTTCGATCCGTTCGCCGGGCGATACCGGACGTTCATCCGCCGCGCCTGAAAGGCCTCGAAATTACTGCATGAGGAGACCTCAAGCCACCGGTCCTGCCCGGGCGCCCTGACTTCAAGGTCGTACTTCTTACTTTGCGTGAATCCCATGTCGCCGGTGCACATAAGCAACACTCTGTAGGGAAGGCCTAGAAGCTGCAGAAGTCGCTCCGCGTCAGCTCGCAGGGACTCCAACTCGTCGTACGACGTTTCGGGCTTCACGAACTTTACAAGCTCCACCTTGTCGAATTGATGGACCCGGTTGAGGCCCCGCACATCCTTACCGTAGGAGCCGGCTTCCCTCCGGAAGCAGGGCGTATACGCGGCATAACGAACTGGCAGGTCACGCTCCGTCAGGATCTCGTCCCTGTGGAGATTGGTCACAGAAACTTCGGCTGTAGGAATGAGGAACAAGCCGTCACGCTCCACTCCATACATAAGGTCTTCTTTATCGGGGATCTGTCCTGTCCCGCGCGCACTCTCTTCGTTGACGAGAATAGGAGGAGCAATTTCCTTGTATCCCCGGTTCGCGGCCTCGTCGAGAAAAAAATTGATCAACGCTCGTTCCAGGACAGCCCCTTTTCCGATGTACACGGGGAATCCCGCGCCGGCAATCTTTCCCCCCCGGCTGAAGTCAACAATCCCAAGCCGTTCGGCCAGCTCCCAGTGAGGCTTCAGAGGAAAATCCACCCGCGGCGGTTCGCCCCAGACAAACACTTCCTTGTTGTCCGCGGGAGAAGAGCCGACAGGCACGGAAGGGTGGGGGAGATTGGGAATCGTCAGCATGATGCCGCGAATCTCGTCGTCAACGGTACGAAGCTCGGCGTCGATAGCCTGAATGCGCGCCTTCACACTCTCCATTTCGCCGATCACGCTGTCCGCGTTCTTTCCCTCGCGCTTCAGCTTTCCCACTTCGGCAGACACCTGGTTCCGCCTCGATTTCAGAGCTTCCCCTTCCTGGATGAGCGCCCTGCGCTTCTCGTCGAGGGAAAGGAGCGAGCCCAGGTTGACCGTCAAGCCCTTGGCGCGTATTCCGTTACGGACCTCCTGCAAGTGTTCTCGTATGTATTTCAGGTCGAGCATGGGGGGAAAGAAGTTGAGAGTTCAAAAACCTACATGCTGCTCACGGCATTCGTGATCCAAAGCGCTCCCACGCCGATACTGGCGATCCCGGCGGCTCCTTCGAAAACAGGGAGCAATCGACCGGCGGCCGCCATGCGGGCGACGGAACCAAGAAGATACGCAAAAATTCCCATCGCTGTCATGGTGCCGACTCCAAACAGAAGCAGGAACGCGGCAGAGGCAAGGAGCGACTGACTCAGCGTTATCGGAACAAGAACGAGAACGGACGCCGTGCCGGCCAACCCATGGGCCGCACCCACGAGGAACATGGAGTGCCGGTGGCGGTGGTCGGCTTTTTGGAAATGCGAGTGGAAATGAATGTGCTCCACCCCGTCGTGCTCATGCCGGTGAATATGAATTTTCCTTCTCCGGAACAAGCCTGCCAAAACCCACGCGCCGATGCCCACAAGCATCAATCCGATCACGGCTTCGGAAACGGATTCGATGAACGGCGGGATCACAAAACGAAAGGCCATGATCACCAGGCCGAAGACTATAAGCACGGCGGAATGACCCAGTCCCCAGACCACCCCGTAAAAGGCCGCCTTTCGGGCGTCCGCGGCCTTTCCGGAAAAGGCCGTCACGGCGGTGATGTGGTCCGCGTCGAATGCGTGGATGGTTCCCAGAACGAAACCGCTGACGAGGGCGAACGTGAATTCCATGGATCAGTTCTTTCCTGCCGATTGAAGTTCCTGTTTCAACAGTGCAAGGCCTTGCTCGATGTTGGACGTTTTCAAGCCCAGTTCCGTCTGTGCTTTCACGGTAATCATGGTTGTGTTCATCGGTCGCACAGCCCGCTGAGGGAGATCCGAAGTCTTGACGCGGTGGATGAGTCCCGCATCGAGATTGAACGCCCTGGCGATGCGGACTGCAAACTCGTACCGGCTGACGGCCTCGCTTCCCGTGATGTGAAAGATCCCGGTCTTTTCAAGTTCGGCGATCTTCAGAATGCCGAGCGCGAGATCGGTGACATAGGTCGGACAGCTGATCTGATCGTCCACGCACCGTATGCTCATGCCGCTCTTCAGATTGTCAAGTACCCAGAGGGCAAAGTTGCGTTTGACGCGGTATCCCGTGCCGTACAAGACGACGGTTCTCACAATGGCATAATCGATTCCGGCGATTCTGATTGCGTTCTCACCGGCAAGCTTGGTCTTTCCGTAATAGTTCTGGGGATTCGGCCTGTCATCTTCGCGGTAATTCCCCGTCTTGCCGTCGAAGATATAGTCTGTGGAAACGTGAATGAGGGTTGCGCCTACTTTTCGAGACGCTTCGACCAGGTGCTCAACGCCCGTAACGTTGATGGCCCAGGCCTCCTCCCGATGATCTTCACACCAGTCCACGTTCGTGGCGCCCGCCGCGTTAATGATCACGTCGGGCTGGAAACTCGACACGAGGCTTTTGACGTCCGACGCTCTTGTCAGGTCAAGCTGGGTGTAATCGAAGAGATGGTGATCGAACACGAACGAGCGGTGGTGCGAGGTGTTCAGGACCTCATATTCGGTCTCTCCCCCGAGCATCAGCGCGAGGCGCTGACCCAGGAGGCCGTTGCTTCCGCAGAGGAGAAAACGCCTCATCGGAGGCTCTCTTCGAGCGCTGTGGAGGCATCGGTGCTTTCGTCGCGATACTTCACGATCACCGGAGCGTAGAGGGACAGCCCATGTTTTCTGGCAAAGGGATTGTCCACAGCGCGCGACCCGGGAACGACCACGGCGCCTTCGGGAACCACCAGCGGGTGACCGTCGGCTCGTCGCAGTACAGTTCCATTCACGAGGTCGTACAACGGGGTGGAGCCCGTGAGGATCACCCCGGCCCCCAAGACCGCACGTCGCTTAACGATTGTCCCTTCGTACACACCGGAGTTACCACCGACCAGCACATCGTCTTCGATGATGACGGGAAGGGCGCCGACGGGTTCGAGCACGCCTCCAATCTGTGCGCCGGCACTGAGATGAACACGCTTGCCGATCTGCGCGCAGGAACCAACGAGAGCGTGGGAGTCGATCATCGTCCCTTCGTCGACGAATGCACCCGTATTAATGTAGGCGGGGGGCATGATCACGACCCCTTTGCCGACAAACGCCCCATCGCGAATGCTCGATCCTCCCGGAACGAGACGGACCCGGTGGTCCGGCGTGAGCTTCTTGAGAGGATAGGTGCTCTTGTCGAAGTACTGGAAATGCTCGGAGAGGCGAAGTTCCACGAGTTCTCCGAGACGAAATCCGAGCAGAATACCCTTCTTGACCCAATCGTTGACTTGCCACCCGGTGGGGGAGTCGGGGGATCGAAAAGCCGCACGGATCTCACCGCCGTTCAGGAAGAATTTCAGTTCGTGAAATGCGCGGAGCGCCCCAGCGCGATCAAGCTGTTTGGGATCCTGTTCGTAGAAGGCCTCGATATGGTCCTTGAGGGGCACCGTGTTCTTTCAGAGTAATTCGAGGGATTTGAGGATTTTCCTCAGCGGCTCCCGGTGACGCGCACTCAGTTCCACAAGCGGGAGCCTGTACACCTCTTCAATCAATCCCATCATTGCCAGAGCTGACTTGACAGGAATAGGATTTGACTCAAGGAAATTCGCGTTCATGAGCGGGAGCAGACGGTTGTGGAGATCGCGGGCCTTCTCCCATTTGCCTGAAAGGCAGGCCCTCACCAGAGACGAGAACAGGTTCGGTGCCTCGTTTGCAACCACCGAAATGCATCCATCGCCGCCCAACGCCATAATGGGAACGGTGAGGGCATCGTCGCCGGAAAGCAGGGAAAAATGCGCAGGCTTGTTCCGCGCGATCTCCATGATCTGCGCCATGTTTCCCGAAGCTTCCTTGACCCCGCGGATCAACGGAATCTCCTCGGCCATCCGAAGCACCGTTGCCGCCTCGATGTTTCCCCCCGTCCTGCCCGGAACATTGTAAACGATGATCGGTATCTCAATCTCTTCGGCAATAGTCCTGAAGTGCCGGTAGTATCCCTCCTGCGTGGGCTTGTTATAATACGGCCCGACCACAAGTACCGCATCAGCTCCCGCCGCCTGCGCCTCTCGGGCGAGTTCGAGCGCGGTCGCTGTGCTGTTGCTCCCGGCGCCGGCAATCACCAGCGCACGTCCCGCCACATGTTCCACTACCACTTCGATGATTTTTCGCATCTCCGTCCGCGAGAGCGTCGGGTTTTCTCCTGTTGTCCCCAGCGGCACGAGAGCCTCGACCTTTCCCTTCAATTGATAGTCGAGCAATTGCAGAAGCGAATGTTCGTCAATCGCCCCGCTCTTCTTAAAAGGGGTCACCAGGGCGGTGCCTGTCCCTTGAAATCGCTTCTTGAACGCTGTTCGCTGTGCCATACCTCAGATTCTCCTCATGGATCGGAAAAGAGTACTAGGGGTCAAGCAGGTCCGAGACGACCTCATCAAACGTGTGAATACCGGTTCTTCCGCGGATCCATTCCGCCGCAAGGAGTGCGCCCAAGGCAAAGCCGCGACGGTTTTTCGCCTTGTGCACAAGCTCGATCGTGTCGGCGGGAGAGTCAAAGAGAACCGCATGCTCGCCCACTTCTGTTCCCATCCGCAGGGAAGCGATTGGGAGCTGTTCCGGTTTGACGGGTCCCCGCAAGGTCCCGTGAACCAGTTCGGATTTTCTGGAAAGCTTCTCGAGGAGCATGGTTCCCAGCATCAACGCCGTCCCGCTCGGGCTGTCTGCCTTGTGACGATGGTGCGTTTCGCGGATGCCGGCATCGTATTCGGGGAACCGGTCGATCAACGCCCCCGCTCGTCGCACCATGCGCTGAAAGATCTGCATGCCGAGTGAAAAGTTCGATCCGTACACAAGACCCGTGCCGTTGGTGTCGATGATCCTCTTCATGGCGTCGAGATCGGATCCCCATCCCGTGGTTCCGACCACCATCGGCTTGCCTGCTTTGCTCCATTCCTCCACATGCTGTCGGAGGGAATCCGCGCGGGCAAAATGAATGACAACGTCAATGGATCGCATGTCCGCCTCGGATGGGGGCGAGGAACGCGAGGTCCGGCGCAACGCGACTGTCCATCCGCGCTCACCCGCGACCGCTTCCACTTCCTTTCCCATCTTCCCGTACCCGATGAGTGCTATGTTCATGACGTCACCTCATGGCTTGCCGTCTCGGCCACCCGTCCGGCTGTGGGAGTTGGGAAGAATTCATAGTGGAGACGCCTCACAGCTTCCACAATGTCCTCCTCGTTCAGCACGAGGCTCATGTTTACTTCGGAAGCCCCTTGCGAAATCATGACGACGTTGATGTCGCCAAGCGCCCGGAATACCCGGTCGGCAACGCCTGCCGTGGCGTGCATTTGTTCCCCGACAATGCACACGATTCCTTTGCGGTCATAGACGGCAACTTCGCCGACTTCCGCGAGGTCCGCCGCGATTTCTTCCAGACGGTCCTTGTTGTCGATCGTGACCGAGACGGCTACTTCCGACGTCGTGACAAGGTCTACGGGCGTTTGGTAACGGTTGAAGACGGAGAAGATCTTTTCGAGAAACCCGTACGCCATCAGCATGCGGGTGGATTGAATATTGATGACCGTGATCCCCTTCTTCGAGGCAATCGATTTCACCGCCACATTGGACTTTGGCGGGTTGGCTGTGATCAAGGTGCCCGGACGATCGGGCCGCCGCGAATTCAGCACGCGGACGGGAATGTTCTTCCGGACGGCGGGCAGAATCGTACTTGGATGAAGCACGCGAGCCCCGAAGTAAGCCAGCTCCGATGCCTCGCGGAAGGAGATAACCCCGAGTTGGCGTGCATCAGGACAGATCCGCGGATCGGCCGTAAGCACCCCGTCCACGTCGGTCCAGATCTGGATCTCTTCCGCATTGAGCGCCGCTCCGATGATGGAAGCCGAATAATCCGACCCGCCGCGCCCCAGGGTGGTCGTGACGCCTTTGCGTGTGGAACCGATGAAACCCTGGGTGACGACGATCTTCCCGGCGGAGACGTACGGGGCGACGGATTCTTTGAGCCGTGCGTCAAGTTCGTCAAACAAAGGGCGAGCTGCGGTAAACCTGTCGTCGGTGATCATAAACGTTCTGGCATCGATCAAGACCGCCGGCAGTCCTCGCTCGTCCATGGTCTCAGCCATGATAGCGGTCGAAAGTCGTTCGCCATAGGATGCCACCGTGTCCAGAGAGCGGTCCGTCAGCTCTCCGAGCAGGGCGATGCCCTGGCACAGGTGTTTGAGTTCTTCGAAGCGACGTCGGATGTCAAGCAGGATTCGCTGGATCCGCGACCTGGAATCCAGCAGGTTTTCCAAAATCAGAACGTGCCGCTCCAGCAAATCATTCAGAACCCGCGTTGCTTCGTCGAATCTACCGTTCTGCGCCACACGGGCGGCGCCCAGCAGGGTGTTTGTGGCTCCGCCGATGGCGGAGAGGACCACAAGCGGCGTGCGGGATCGCTCGCGTTCAATGATGCGGATCGCGGCATTCATCGCTGCCGCGTCTTCTACCGAGGTTCCTCCGAATTTTTGAACGATCATGAACGTCTATGCAGGAAACTCATTCTGAACGGATTCTCGCGCCCTCTGCAGGCCGGCCGTTCCCGAATAGGTTGTATGCCAGGCGGCGACTTTGTTGGCAATCCCGGCCGCTCGAAGAGCCGAGTGCGTTCTGAGATACTCCGCAAAAAAAGCCGCGCCGAAGACATCGCCGCACCCCGTGGGGTCCGGCGAATCCGTCAGCTTGTGCCCCGGAAGGTCGTGTCGAGTGATCTTCTTGTTGCGTTGTTCGAACAGCGTCGCACCGCGGGCGCCCCGGGTGATGATGATATTCTTCACCATGAGCGAGAGGGCCTGATGGACAAAGTCCTGTTCCGTATAACGTTCGGGCGTGAGCCCGGCGGCTTCGTCCTCACTGAGCTGTACGGTGTCGAGCATGAAGTACCAACGCCGCCAGTCGGAGAGCGGTCGACGGAACCTCTTGAATTCGTGATCGATCCCAAGGCTCAGGGAATGCGTATCAAACGTCAGCGGCGTTCCTCGGTCCCGGGTCTCCATACGGATGGCGTCAAGCGTCTCAAGCGTGATGTCGAATCCGGAAATCATGTTGATGTGAATTCCATCCGCCTCCAGAAACGGCCTGATATGCTCGATGGGGATCGGCCGGGCAATGTCCTTCGAGCACTCGATCCGCGAGCCACCCTCCCCGTAAAAGAGATGCACGTCATTGGTCGGGCCCTTGAACCGGTACACCCCGGCGGCGTCCACGTTCGGAAACTGCTTCAGCCAATCCAGAAACCGGTCGTACTCGGCCTCCCCCACTCCGACGACCGGAAGAATCCTCGCTTCCCGGTCCATCATGGCGGCGAGCGTGGCGATGGAATAAACAATACCGCCGAAATCACGGACCGGCTCAGCCTGGTTCGGAAGATGAAGCGTGTCGAGACAAAGATGGCCGATGACGGTGACGGTCACGATCAGATGCGCCGTGTTGGTCCGAGGTCCTTCAGATCTTTTTCATTCAGCCGCCACAATCTCTGGCAGGGGAAGGTGTTTTCGTACAGCGGTCGTCCGATCACCGCCGAATCCACTCCAAATTGCTCAAGGGTCTGCAGGTCTATCAGATCTTTGTAGTTTCTGACTCCGCCCTGGGCAGTGATGCGGAGCCCGGTGGAAGTGGCCATTTCCTTCAGAGCCGTCAAATCGAGCCTCTTGGTTTTTCCGTCATCGTCAATGGACGAAAAAAGCGCTCGGGAAACGCCCAGGTCCTTCATCTGCCTGCCAAACTCGATCGGGGATACCGGAAGCAGTTTCCTGCCCCTGCTTACCCGCACCTTACCTTGGTACGACTCTATGCTGATGGCCATCTTGCGGGAGCCGTGTTCGCGAATCACATCCTGAACCAGCTCGGGGGTCTCTGCTGCCGCCGTACCGACGATCACTCGATACACACCCATGTCCAGGAGGGTACGTATTTCCTCAAGATTCCTGATCCCCCCACCGACTTGGACGGGGATGTCCACAGCCTCCACGATCTTTTTGATCATTTCGCGGTTCCTGATCATTCCCTCCTCAACACCGTCCCGATCAATGATATGGAGGGTCTTGGCGTTCTCTCCCCTCCAGAGCACAGCCATGCGGACAGGATCGACCGAGTACACGTGCTCGAAGCCGGGTTCTCCGTGGACGACATGGACGCATTCACCATGGGATATCTCGATGGAGGGGAAGATCAGCAGCATGAAGGATCCATGAAGTGGAACAAAGCCTAACCAGCAAAAATCGACAAAAATTGGCTCAAACTCAAGACAGACAACGTGTTGCCTGTTGCCGCCGAACCGCGGTTAGTCTTATCGCGGGGGGATTGAGGAGTACTTAGAAGAGGCCGATCTCGGAAACCGCCCCGGCAAATTTTTCGAAGTCGATTGGTTTGCTGATATAGCTATTGACGCCGAGTCTGTAGCTCTCGACGATGTCCCGCTCCTGGCTAGAGGAGGTGAGGATGACGACGGGGATGGAGCGTGGGATCATCATAGCAACGTACCGCGTCAGAGGGATGAGTGCAATGAGGAAATGTGAGCCTTGGCAGGCGGGAGAGGGCAACAATTCAAAGCAACAGTCAGGACGCGTCGAGAACGGCGCGAACACGCCGAAGCACATCCTCGGGGAGGTAGGGTTTGTGGATGAAATCTTTTGCGCCGGAGTCTTTCAGATCCGATTTTTGATTCGGATCGATATACCCGCTGGCGACGATCACCCTCGCGCGCGGATTCGATTCAAGGATGCCTTTGCAGACGTCCCACCCGCTGAGCTTCGGAAGGCCAATGTCGGTGAGCACGAGGTCAATTTCGTCTTTGAGCCGGCGGTAGGTATCGAGGGCCTCGGCCCCGTCGGAAGCGGTGAGGACGCTATACCCATGTCCTTCGAGCAGTTCTTTCACAAGCGATCGGAGCATATGCTCGTCTTCTACAAGAAGCACCGTTTCCGATCCCCCCGGGATCTCCTCGACCGGGGTTTTCCCCTCGCCCAGAGTTTCGAAGGTGCGCATCTGGACGGGAAAATACAGATGGAACGTTGTGCCCTTGCCCAGCCTGCTTTCAACGTCGACGAAGCCGCGGTGGTTGTTCACGATGCCGTAGACGACTGCCAGCCCGAGGCCGGTGCCTCTGCCCTGGCCCTTCGTGGTGAAGAAGGGCTCGAAGATCCTTTGCTTTGTCGCTTCATCCATGCCCGTCCCTGTGTCGCTGACTCGCACATGCACGTATTCGCTTTGCCGCGCATCGGGGAACCGTTCCTGGAGGTGGAGACCGTTGATGAGCCCCGTGCCGAGGGTGATGACTCCCGACTCCGGCATGGCATCGCGCGCATTGACGCACAGATTGAGAAACACCTGGTGCAGTTGGTTGGGATCCGCCAGGATCGTCGGAACCGCGGGATCGAGTTGCAAATCGAAGCTGATGGTACGGGGGAAAGTCTCCCCCAACAATTTGGTGAGATCGGCGAGGAGTTCGTTGATGCGAACGGATTCGAAAATGACGTCGGTTTTGCGCGCGAAGGTCAGGATTTGTTTTACCAGCGTTGCACCTCGCTGGGCCGCCTTTGTGATCGTGTCCAGGGCTTCGTCAAATTTCTTCCCGTCGGCCTTCCCGCGCTTGATGAGCGAGGAATATCCCAAAATGATGCTCAGGATGTTGTTGAAGTCGTGCGCGATGCCCCCGGCGAGCGTTCCAATGCTCTCCATTTTCTGAGCCTGCCTCAGCTGGTGCTCCAATCGTCTGAGTTCAGTCAGGTCGCGGATGATACTCATGATCGCCGTCCGCCCGAGGTACTCCACAACCGAGGAATTGACGAGCATCTCCATGGGGTCCCCCTTCTTATTGAAATGGATCGTCTCAAAGTTCCTCGAGCTCTTGTGACGCAGCAGTTCTTGAATCTCGTACTCGCCGCGTCCCACATCCTTTGTCAGATTCTTCAGGCTCATGCCGATGAGCTCGTCCCGCGAGAATCCGTATAACTGGCACGCCTTGTTGTTGGCTTCCAGAATGACCTCCCCCTGCGGCTCGAAGATGAAGATCGCGTCGTTGGCCCGCTCAAACAGGTTGCGATACTCAATCTCCGATTTCTTCAACGCTTCCTCGATGTGTTTCCTGTCCGTGATGTCACGGTAATTCAGCACGACGGCCTGGATGCTCGGCTCATCGAGAAGGTTGTTCACCGTTGCCTCGATCCAGCGCCATACGCCGTCCTTGTGCCGCAGACGGAACTGGAGGAGCATGATCGTGCGCGGATGGGCAAGGAGCTCCCGAAAGGCCTGCTCGGCCGCCGGGCGGTCATCGGGATGAATGAAATCGAATCCAAGCCTGTTCGTGAAGTCCTCGGTCTCGTAACCCAGAATGCGCGCTGTGGAGGGGCCGGTATATCGAAGGGTTCCGTCGCGGCCCAGGAGGGCGATGCCGTCGGAACTGTTCTCGATCAGGGCGCGAAATCTCTCCTCGGTCCTCTTTCGTTCACTGACGTCCCTTAAGGTCGCAACGTAGTGAGTGATGGTGCCCGCGGCGTCTCGCACGGGGGTGATGGTCTCTTCCACGTGGTACACCTCGCCGCTCTTGCGGCGATTCACCATCGTGGCCCGGAAAACGCCGCCGGCCTTGACCTGAGCCCACATTCGCTCAAAGTAATTCTGGTCCTGATCATCAAACTTGAGAATCGCAGGCGTCTTCCCCAAAACTTCCGAGCGGCGATATCCGGTGATCTGTTCAAAGGCGGGATTGATGTACTCGATCACGCCCTCCGTATTGGTCACAAACACGCCGTCGGCGGATTGTTCGACCGCGTTGGAAAGCTTCAGAAAGGCAGTCTCGGCGAGTTTTCGACGCGTAATGTCTCGCACGTACACGGAAAGTCCGTCCCCCAGAGGATGGGCACTTACCTCAAACCAAGTATTCAGCGGTTTGAAGAATGCCTCGTATTCCACGGTCACCCGCTCGACAAACGCTTTTCGCAGGCGATCATAGCCCGATGGATCCTCTCCCGGGGGAAACATCGTCCGTATATCCTTCCCCAGGAGATCCCCGATGCGGACATTCAGGCGTTTGAGGAATTGCTCGGATTTTGGGCTGAGGTAGGCGAACCTCCAGGACTTGTCGAGGAGAAAGAATGCATCGGTGATACTGTCGAGGATGGAGACCGATTGGGCAAAATCGTCTTCGGATCCGGCCGCAGACGAGATCACGAATCCAACGCCGGATGGAAGCTTCCAAACCGTGCCATCGATGGAGACGGATCGTTTCCCCGTCTGCAGCTCGAGTTTCTTGAAGTGGGAAGTCGTACCGGTCTTAGCAACGTTCTTAAGCTTCTTGAGGAACGACACTGCGGTATGCGGGGGGAACAGGTCGACGACCGTTCTGCCGATGATATCCCGGCGGCGGAGGCCCGTCAGCCGCTCAGCGTGTTTGTTCCATTCCGTAAAACGTCCGTTGTGATCCAGTTGAGCGGAGGGGACTGGAAAGGAAGCGAGAAGGGAATTCGACACGCGGCGGGAGGTGCCGCGGTTCTGTCTGGGCATTATGGAGAGCGTTCCTCGAAGATCGTCGGGACCAAGATACGAAAAAAAAACGAAAGCTCAACAGCGGTGAGGCTTTTTTTTAGCGGGATCCGATCCGCTTCCTGCGGTTCCGGATGTAGTCGACAAAGATGAACTCGCCGAGGTTGTTGATCGAGGAGAAGTAAGCGCGGCCTTGGTTGGCCTTGGTGAATTCTTCGACAAAATTCACGAGAGAAGGGTCCTGTGCTACCATGAAGGTGCTTACGGTAATCTTCTCCCTTCGGCACTGCACGGCCTCGTCGAGCGTCTTGTTGACAATGCGCGGATCAAGGCCAAAGGAGTTCTTGTAAAGCCTGCCGGCCGAATCGAAAATGGCCGAAGGCTTGCCGTCCGTCACCATGAAGATCTGCTTGTTGACCTTCCCACTGCGCCTCAACAGGTTCCTCGCCAACTGAAGGCCGGCCCGGGTGTTGGTGTGATACGGCCCCACACTCAGGAACGGTAGCTCGTCCAGGCTTACAATCTTGGCGTCGTCCCCAAACACCACGAGCGCCAGGAAATCCCGGGGGAACTTCGTGCGGATCAGCTCCGCCAGTGCCAGTGCCACCTGCTTGGCGGGAGTGATCCGGTCCTCGCCGTACAGGATCATGCTGTGGCTGATATCCAGCATGAGAACCGTGGCGCACGAGGTCATATGTTCGGTCTCGTAGACCTCCAGGTCGTCTTCCTGGAGCGCGAAGTGGTCAATCCCGTCCCTCTTCAGCGCATTGGTGATGGTGGAAGTGAGATCGATGTTCGTCGCATGGTCGCCGAACGTCCACGAACGCGTCTCGCTCAAACGGTCGGTTCCGCTTCCGCTCAACGGGGTTTCGTGCGAGCCGTCGGGAGCCTTTTTGAGCGATGTGAAGATCTGGCGCAAGGCATCTTGGCGGATCTTCTGAATTCCGCGCGTCGTCAGCACCAGCATGTCCTTGACTTCTTCCAGGATTCCGCGCTCCTTGAGCTTTTGGATGAGCTCGTCCATCGTCAACGATTCGTCGAAGAGTCCGTACTCCTCGGCCAATTGCCTCAGCCACTCCATGGCCTCCTCAACGTCGCCATTCGACTGAATGAGGAGATAGCTGAAGAACGACATCAGCGATTCCAGCCTCTGCTCATCGGTCATGGAATCTGCAGTCCATCGCGTATAGCGGATTCTCATCGTCGGGGGCACCTAACTTTCTTCGTCGAGAGTCCGTCCGCGCCCCGCAAAGATGCTCTGGACCAAATCCTTGTAAGCGGTCGTCCGGTCGACTTCTTCTTTGGCAATGCGCGACGATTGGTGGAGGCCATCGAGGACAAACTCCATGGCCGAGGCCAGCTCGGCGCGGCTCGCTTCAGGAATGTTCAGGTGTCTTTGCGTGAGGTCCTTCAGTCCCTTCACCCGGTTGAGTTCGCGGAAATATTCTTCAAGTGGACTGTCGTCCGAGACTTCGACGCGGTTGCCGGATTCAAACCATTGGATAATGGCCGCATACTCGGAGTCCTGCGGGAGCGGCCGCTGTTCACCACCGGGACCCTTTTGTCTCCGTTCGAGGGGGTCCGGAAAATACTTCCGAAACACCTCGCGTACCGCCTTTCCAATCAAGGCCTTGCTCACCTTCACGGAGCCTTCCTGCTCTCCCTCAAACACCAGTTCGATCTTCCCGGTGAGACCCGGAAGCACATGAGCGAGATCGCAGATACGCGGCACAATCGCATCGTCCTTCAGGAGAATGGCTCTCCTTTCCGCGTTGCTCACGAGGTTCTCCATGGCCGAGATCGTTAACCGCGCGCTGACGCCGGATTTCTGGTCGACGAATTCGCTCTTCCGGGCCTCGAACGCAATGCATTCGACGATCTCGCGGAAGTAGTGCGGAATGACGATCCGACGCCCGTTTCGGTGGATCCATGCCTCCTGGGCTGTGATGGCGATCGCATCCTCAAGAGTGCGGGGATAATGGGTGAGGATTTGCGAATCGATGCGGTCCTTCAGGGGTGTAATCAGATTCCCACGGTTGGTGTAATCTTCCGGATTGGCCGTGAACACGATCATGACATCGAGCGGTATCCGGATGTTGAACCCGCGGATCTGAATGTCTTTTTCTTCCATGATGTTGAACAGTCCGACCTGAATGCGGGGCTGGAGGTCGGGAAGTTCGTTGATGGCAAAGATCCCGCGATTTGTACGGGGGATAATGCCGAAATGGATGGCGCCCTCATGCGAGTAGTGCAGTCTTTGCGTCGCCGCCTTGATCGGATCGATGTCACCGATGAGATCGGCAATGGTCACGTCGGGAGTCGCAAGTTTCTCTGCAAACCTTGCGTCCCGGTGAATCCATTCAATCTCTACCTCGTCGCCGTGCTGGCGCACAAGGTCGGTACAACGCTTGCACACGGGACGGTAGGGATTGTCGTTGATCTCACATCCCCGAACAATCGGAACATACTCATCGAGAAGCGTTGGCAACAGTCGCACGATGCGTGACTTTGCCTGTCCGCGAAGTCCCAGGAGAAGAATATCGTGGCGGGCAAGAATGGCGTTGACAAGCGCGGGAATGACGGTCTTCTCATAGCCGATGATGCCTTTGAACAACTGTTCCTTACGCTCGAGCTTGCCGATGAGATTTCTGCGCACCTCCTCCTTGACGGGAAGGACGGTGTAGCCGCTCGCACGCAAACCGGCGATCGTTGTGGGACGGGTCATGGAGATGCCTCCTCAGCGCTCAATATACTTGCTCCCGGAGGAAAATGCAACGCGCGGCCGGGGAGGGTGAGGGGGGGACGGTGAAACCCGCAATTGAATGTCCCTGCAATTAATCGTACCTTTTTGTCTATGCGGCCTCCCTCTAAAACACTTGTCATTCGGTTTAGTTCCGTCGGAGATGTTGTGCTTGCCTCACCGCTCCTGAGGGTGCTTCGCTCGCGCTTCCCGAAGTCCCAGATTGATTTCCTGACCCGAAAAGAGTACGCCGACCTTGTCCGGTTCAATCCGAACGTGAATTTTACGTATGAATTCGACGCGTCCGAGGGGTTCGCGGGGCTTCGTCGGATGAAGAGCGTGTTGAAAGAAGAACGGTACGATCTGATTGTCGATCTTCATAACAGCATCCGGAGCCGGTTTGTACGGAGCATGAGGGGAGTGAAAGCCGTTGTGGTGGACAAGAGGATCCCCGAGAGAACCCTGCTGGTCAAGTTCAAAAAGAACTCCTATGCGGGGATTGTGCCGGTGGCGGATCGGTACCTTGAGACGCTCAGCGAGTACGGGATTTCCTCAGACGGGAAGGGAGCGGAACTGCATCTGCCCGATGACGTGTTGTTTGGAGTAGCCAGTCGTGTGGCAAAGCTCCATTTGAACAGGTTTGAACATGTTCTGGGACTCTGTCCGTTTGCCCGGCATGCGACGAAAGAGTGGCCGGCCGAGCGGTTTGCAGAGGTGGGGAAAAGATTTGTGGCTGAAAAGGCGGGGGCGGTGATGATCTTTGGAGGTAAGGCCGACGTGCCGAGAGCAACGACGCTCTCTGCGGTGTTGCGGCGCCATTCCGGCGATGAACGGGTGATTGACTGGACGGGGGAATTGACCCTCGCAGAATCGGCCGCGGCTTTTCAGTACTGTGACGTTGTGTTGACGAACGATTCGGGGTTGATGCATATGGCCGCCGCGATGCAGAAGCGGCTGGTCGCGGTCTTTGGATCGACGGTGGAGGAATTCGGATTCTTCCCGCCGCGCGAGACCAGTATCGTCATTGAACAGAAAGGCCTGGCCTGCCGGCCGTGTTCGCACATCGGACGAGACACGTGTCCGGAGGGACATTTCCGATGCATGCTTGATACATCGGTGGATTCTGTGTGGCGGGCCGTGTTGGAGATGATGGACAGGGCCGACGTCCCGCGGGAAAAGGAACGGGCGTGATTTGAAAAAGGATGGGGTTGGTAAAGAGGAGGAATCTTCGTAGTTTCTCTCCACGCGAAATCATTGGAAGGAATCATGAGACCATTGGTGACAGGACTGAAGGCTCTGCTGAGTGTCTCTCTTGCGGTGATAGCGGTTCAGTTTGTGGTGGGATGTGAGGAACCGGCCGGGCCGCGCTGTGCCGAGGAATGCGGATCGTGCAACGTGCAGTGGGACGTCAAAGCTCAGGTTTGCCGCGACCTGGTCCGGAACGTCGTGGTTCCGGAAAGCTGCTGTGGATTCTGATCTTGCATGGAAGGGGAAAGGACAGGCGCACACCCTGAACAGCCGTAGGTGCAATGACAGTCTGGCCCCGTAGCTCAATTGGATAGAGCAACAGCCTTCTAAGCTGTAGGTTGCGCGTTCGATTCGCGCCGGGGTCACTTTCCCTTCTCACATCTCACCCATCCATGTCCCCCGTCGTTCAGACGTTCAGTCTCTCCAAGACCTTCGGGAAACGAACCGCCGTTAGAAATCTGAACCTCGAGGTCTTTCCTCGTGACGTGTTCGGCTTCCTTGGCCCCAACGGCGCCGGGAAAAGCACGACAATTCGCATGATGTTGTCTCTCATTCGCCCCACCGCCGGCGACGTGAGGCTCTTTGGGCGATCCGTTCTCACCGAACGATCGCACGCGCTCGCCAGAGTGGGCGGAATCGTGGAGAAACCCGACTTCTACTTGTACCTCAGTGCCGTGAGAAACCTCGAAATCATCGGTGCGTTGTGCGGAGGAGTGAAGCGATCGCGGATCTTTGAGGTTCTCGAACTCGTCGGGCTTCGGGAAAGAGCCTTCGACAAGGTCAAGACCTTCTCCCACGGTATGAAACAACGCCTTGGTATCGCTCAGGCGCTGTTGAACGATCCGGAACTCGTTGTGCTGGATGAGCCGACCGGAGGGCTGGACCCCCAGGGCATGAAGGAGATCAGAGACCTCATCAACCATCTTGCCCGCGAACGCGGCAAGACCGTTTTTCTCTCTTCCCACCTTCTTCCGGAAATCGAACTGGTGGCCAACCGGATGGCGATCATTCACAAGGGAGATCTCGTCGTTCAGGGTTCCGTTGCCGACCTGCTGGATTCGGGAGAGCAAAAGGTGATCTTTCGCGGAACGCCCTCGAACCGCATTCGGCGGCTTCTGGCCGCACGAAAATCGCTCGTACGCGCTGTCCAGCGTGTCGGAACGGAAATTCATGCTACGATGGAATTCCGGCACATTCCGGACCTGGTAAAGATTCTGGTGCGAAACGGCGTGAGGCTTGAGGCCGTGATTCCCCGGCGATCTCTCGAAGACTTCTTCCTCTCCATGACTGAATCCTCTTCTGTCGCATGAGTATGATCCGCCTCCTGTGCGCCGAATGCATGAAGACATTCCTGAAGAAGCGCACGTACCTGGGATTCCTGATTATCCTTGTTGTTGTCCCACTGGTTGAAATTGCCATGAAGATCGAGGGAGGACGGTTCACGGAGGCAAGCCTGCGTTCGTTTCATCAGGATTTCTTCTTCATCGGGAGTCTCTTCAATGGCTGGTTCGTTGCCCACCAACTCATGAACAGTCTCTGGGTACACATCCCGCTGTTGATCTCGTTCGTTGCCGGGGATCAGTTGGCCGGTGAGGCAACCGCGGGCACGTATCGGCTTCTCCTGATCCGACCCGTTTCGAGGACACGGATTTTTCTCGCCAAGTATCTCACGACTCTGGCGTATGCAATTATCTTCGTAAGCTTTCTCGGTGTTTTCAGCATCGGTCTTGCCCTTCTCCTGATGGGAACGGGGGATTTGCTGGTGTTTCGCGGAGGAATTCTCGTTCTTCCGGCGTCCGACGTTGCGTGGCGCTTCTTTGCAGCGTATATTCTCGCTGGATGGTCCATGGCGACGATTGCGACGATCGCCTTCTTTTTTTCCTCCTTCGTCGAGAACGCCATCGGACCGATCGTCGCGACGATGGGTGTTCTGATCGTGCTTCTGATCGTGGGGGTTCTGCCGGGGGAGTATTTCGAAGCGATTCGGCCGTATCTCTTCACATCCCATCTCAACGTTTGGATGGGCCTGTTCGCGGAGCCGGTCGATTGGAGCGACATCGTTCGGTCTCTGGCCTGGCTCGGAGGAACCTCCGTTGTCTTCGCCGCGGCAGCATGGGCGATCTTCGTTCGGAAGGATATTCTGACATAACCACGGGAGAGAAATGGATATTTACCTGATCGGCGTCATCGCATATTTGCTGATTCTTGCGGGGATCGGCCTCTATCGTTCGCGTGCGGTGAAGACCCAGGACGATTTCATGGTGGCGGGCCGGAAGACCGGAGCGCTCTTTTTGGCCGGAACCCTTGTGTGTACCTGGGTGGGATCCGGGAGCCTGTTCGGAGGAGCAGGCCTGGCATTCCGTTCGGGAATCTCCCAGCTGTGGATGAGCGCGGGGGCCTGGGTGGGGATTGCGCTCGTGTATTTTCTGGCGCACCGCGTCCGCCGGATCTCCCAATACACCCTTTCCGATATTCTCGAAAAACGTTACAACGCGACCGCGCGTCTGTTCGGAACGACGGCGATCATCATTGCTTACCTGACCATTGCAGGCTACCAGTTTCGCGGAGGTGGACGATTGCTCCATATTCTGACCGGAATCGATCCTCTTTGGGGCGGAGCGATCACCTGTGCCGTGGTGATCGGATTCACGGTGCTCGCAGGCCTTGTCTCGATCATTTCCATTGATCTCATGAATGGCATCATCATGACATTCGGCGTGCTCATCGCCCTCCCGCTGGCGTATTTTTCCGTCGGGCCGGATCAGATTGCCGCTCTTCCCGCGGACCGTTTCGCCGTCTTCGGGCAGGAGGACGTCGTATGGGCGATGGGGGTGTTCTTTCCGACGTTTTTCCTTCTCCTGGGGGAGAGCGGAATGTATCAGAAGTTCTTCTCCGCGAAAGACGAATCGACTGCGCGAAAAGCGGTGATCGGGATGGTTGTCGGCGTGATCGTGATCGAAACTGCGCTGAACCTGTTGGCGGTGACAGGAAGCGCGCAATACCTGTCGCAGGCCCCCTTCGTCCTTCCCGACGGCAGCTTCGATAAGGCCGCGACGGAAACAATTATTCTTCACATCGCGAGGTTCGATATCCCTCCCTTTGCCGGAGTCCTGCTGATCTGCGCGGCGGTCGCCATCATTCTTTCGACCGCGAACACGTTTCTCATGATCCCTTCCACGAATATCGCCAGGGATATTTATCAAAGGTTCATCCGCCCCGATGTCTCCGACCGGACGATCATCCGGTTCCAGCGCTTCTGGATCGTCGCTCTCGGCGTTCTTGCGTTTGTACTGGCCAACTTCTTTCAAAGCATCCTCGACATGGCTTTTACCGCCTACACGATGGTGGGGGCCGGGATCACGCCGGCACTCCTCGCGGCGTTCCTGTGGAAGCGCGTGACCGTCGCAGGCGGCGTCTCGTCCATTATCGCAGGTATGGGTGTGACGTTCATCATCACCGTGCTGAATTTTGTCATGCCGGAACCGTTCATGGAAACGGACTACATCATTCTTCCCGCCGCCGCCGTGTCCATCGCGGCGCTTATCGCTGTAAGCCTTTTGACTCCACCCTCTCCGGAGGAAAAGTGGCGTCCTTTCGTGGCGAACATGGAGATGAACCGCCGTGCGGACTCATAACCTCCTGATTTGCCTTGCTGTTTTCATCCTTGGCGGATGGCAGTTGGCGTTTGCACAGGCAGCACGAGGTGAGAGAATTCTGGCCCGATGCGAGGAGGCCTATGCAGGTATTGAGGATTATACCGTGGATCTGGCGGCGACGATCAACATGGAGAGGGTGCAGATTCCCGAGATGAAGGCAACGCTGTACTTCAAGCGTCCTGACCGCATCCACGTGAAATCCGGCAACTTTGCGCTTCTTCCGCGCGCCGGCCTTGCCATGCCCGTGACGGCCCTCACCGCCCGTTACACGGCGGCTTTTGAGGCGACCGACAGCATCGAAGGGAAGGAGGTATACCGGCTGATCCTCATGGCCAGGAACCCGCAGGCGCCCGTGCAGTCGATGACGATCTGGGTGGATCCTTCCAATCATACGATCGTACAAACAACGAGCTCGCCCTATCGCGGCCGCTCGGTGACGGTGAAGATCCGGCATGCCTTGCAGGAAGGCCGTTTCTGGCTGCCGGAGCGCATGACGGCGGTTTTCACGACGACATTGCCGGATACGATCGATGAAGCCAACGATCTTTTCGCTGCAAAACCCCAGTTGCAGGAGTTCCGCCGCCCGCCGAGAAATGGAAGCATGGAGATCCGCTATTCGAACTATCGGTTGAACACTGGACTATCGGACGAATTGTTCAAAACAAACCCGGAGTAAACATGCGACGAGTTGTGATTACGGGAATCGGGATGGTCACTCCGCTCGGGTTGAACACGCGCGATTCGTGGAAAAAGTGTGTCGAGGGGGTTTCGGGTATTGGTCCGATTACCCGGTTCGATGCCTCAGCCTATCCGACGCGTATCGCAGGGGAAGTGAAGGGATTCGACAGCCGGACGGTGATGGACCAGAAGGACGCGGGGAGATATGATCTGGTGTTCCACTACTCCTGGTCGGCGACGAAGGAGGCGGTCGAGGATGCGCAGTTGAGCATCACCGCCGCGAACGCGGAACGTGTGGGGATTATCATCGGATCCGGAATCGGGGGGTTGACGAATATTTCAGAGACGAGTGTGCAGATCCACACAGAGGGACCGCGGCGCGTATCGCCGTTCTTCGTCGCGGGCTCGATCATCAATACCTGCTCGGGGTACGCTGCCATCCGTCTGGGAGCGAAAGGGCCAAACTACGGCGTGGTCTCCGCTTGTGCGACCGGGAACCATGCCATTGCGGACGGGCTTCACAGCATCCGACGGAACGAAGCCGATGTGATGATCGTGGGGGGAGCGGAAGCGCCTGTAACGCCCGTGGGCCTTGCAGGATTCTGCGCTCCACGAGCTCTCTCGCGTCGGAATAACGAGCCGGAGAAGGCATCAAGGCCGTTTGACAAAGACCGCGACGGTTTCGTGCTGGGCGAAGGAGCGGCTGTGCTGGTAATCGAGGAACTCGAGCATGCAAAAAAAAGGGGCGCAGGCATCTACGCGGAGGTCGTAAGCTGCGGCATGAGTGCCGATGCGTTTCACATCACTGCGCCGGCGGAGAAAGGCGAAGGAGCGGCGCGGGCAATGAAGCTTGCCCTCGAATGGGGCGGCGTGGCCGTGGAAGACGTGGATTACATCAATGCTCACGGCACATCGACCCCGCTCGGCGACATTGCGGAGACCGACGCTGTGAAAACGGCGTTTGGGTCGCACGCCCGCACCCTCGCGGTCAGTTCAACGAAGTCCATGATCGGTCATTTGCTCGGCGCTGCCGCCGCAGTGGAGGCTGCCTTTACCGCTCTTGCCGTCAAGCATCAGATCCTCCCGCCGACGATCAATCTGGAAACGCCGGACCCCGCATGCGATCTGGATTACGTTCCCCTCAAGGCGCGAGAAACGAAGGTGCGTTGCGCACTATCGAACGGGTTCGGTTTCGGAGGAACCAATACATCGTTGTGCTTGAAAAGGGTGGTGTAAGGAACGCGGATGATTTCTTACGATGCCTTTGGTTCCCCCCGGATCAGTTCATGAATCAACTGCAAAAGCCTTTCCGCCGTGAAGGGCTTTTGCAGAGTTCGTACTCCCTCCATTTCTGACAGATCCTTGACGGCGTTTTCGACCATGCCGCTCACCGCAATGAATTTCATGGATGGGTCGAGTTTGCGGAGGGCCCTGATCGTTGCCAGCCCGTTCATGTAGGGCATGTTCATGTCGGAAATGACCGCGGCGATTCTTCCTTTGTGTGAAGCGGCCTGAGCGACAGCCTCCGTACCGTCTACCGCCGTCAGAACGGAATAACCGTGCGCTTCCAGTGCGGCTCGGGTGATTTCGAGAACAGTGGCTTCGTCGTCGGCCACGAGAATCAGTTCTCCTTGTCCGCGGGGGATTTCCGACGCGTCAGGTGCGCTGGCCTCGGCCTCGGCCCCCGGCTCGGCAGGAAGATATATCGTGAACCTGCTCCCCCGGCTCACCTCGCTGTACACGTTCATGAACCCTCCATGGCTTTTGACGATTCCGAGCGTTGTTGAGAGCCCCAGTCCCGTTCCCTGTCCTTGCCCCTTTGTTGTGAAAAACGGCTCAAAGATCCGGTCCAGCAGATCGGGGGGAATTCCGTTGCCGGTGTCGGTCACGGTGATGCGGATATACGGCCCCGGTTTGGCATCCCGGTGCATCTGAGCATAGGCCTCGTCGATGTTGACATTGCTTGCCTCGATGCTGAGGGTGCCGCCGCTTGGCATAGCATCGCGTGCGTTCACACAGAGATTCAACAGCACCTGGTGAATCTGTGTCGCATCTCCGATGACAGTCCAGAGATCCTTCGGCATCGAAGTCCTGAACGAAATCGAGCGCGGAAAGGTCTGGTGAGCCATAGTCTGGATCTCACCGACAATATGGTGAAGCCGCAGGGGAATCCTCTCGCCTTCGATTCCCCGGGCAAACGTGAGCACTTGTTTGATCATGGCTGCGCCACGGTTCGCGCTCCCCTCGATCATCTCGATCAACCGGAGGTCCTTCGGGTCGGTGAGTTTTCGGCGAAGCACCTGGAGTGAGAGCAGGATGGGTCCCAACACGTTGTTCAGGTCGTGTGCGATGCCGCCGGCCAACGTCCCAATGCTTTCGAGGCGCTGCGCCCGAAGAACCTGATTCTGGAGATTGAGCTTCTCCGAAATATCTGTTTCTACAACGTACACGGACTTGGGATTGCCCTGGCTGTCCCGAACGAGGGTCCAGTGGGATTCGACCGGCACCAGGGAGTTGTCTTTCCTGACGCGGATGAGCTCGCCCACCCAGCTGCCGGTTTCCAGAAGCTTGTTCCGGGCTTTCTTGTGGTCGTCGAGAACACTCGGGGCGAGGAAGTTTGTGACCGGCACTCCCAGAACCTCCTCTGAGGTTCTTCCGAGCAGTCTTGCCGCGCCCTTGTTCCAAAACTGAATGCGGTCATTGAGGTCGCAAACGATAATGGCCGCGGGATCGACGTCCAGCAGAGCGGCCTGCTCGAGGATCTTTTCCTCATTCTTTCGGCGGGCCGTGATGTCGCGCAAAAAGCTGGTGATGGCACGCGGTTGACCGTCGCGGTTGCGCAGAAGCGAAGAGCTGACGTCCACTTCGACGCGGGTCCCTGCACGCGTTAAAATCGTGTACTCGTAGCTGTAGACCTTGTCCTCGGTTCGGAGGCGTCGGGCCATGGCGCGCAGACCCCCGTGTTGTTCCGGAGGAACGAATTCAAAAATGAGCTTGCCCGCCAGTGCGAGGGGGCCGTCGAATCCGAGGAGGTCGGCGGCCCTCTGATTGCAGAAAAGAATCGTACCCTCGAGATTGGTGAGGAGCACGGCATCGGGTGAGGTTTCGATGAGACTTCGGTACCGTCGCTCGCTCTCCAACAGCGCGTCACGCGTGCGATTGCGCTCCGAAACGTCCCGTACCATTCCAACGAATGCCTTTGGCCGCCCGTCCGCGTCACGCAGAAGCGCCGCGTCCACCTCTGCAGGATAGCTCGTCCCGTCTTTTCGCAGTAAACGATATTCCACGTTCCGGATTATGCCTTTGTCCAGGATTTCCTGGAAGGCATCCTCAACACGGGAGCGATCGTCGGAAGTCACGAATTCGAGTGCGCTATGGCCCAACAGATCCTCGGCGGAAGTCCCGCCGTACAAATCGACCATCCGGCGGTTGACCATGGTGACGACCTTGCTCAAGTCTGTGAGAATGATTGCATTGGGCGATGTTTCGACCAGGGTTTTGTAGAGGATTTGGCTTTCGCGGAGAGCATGTTCAGACTGCAGGCGCCGACGCCGCTCATGGGCCTCGGTGAGGGCACGCTGAACCACCGATCCAAGCCGGCCAAGCCTGTCCTTCAAAACATAGTCGGTGGCGCCCAGGCGGAGCGATTCAATCGCGCGATCTTCACCGATGGCGCCGGAAACGAAAATGAACGGCGTGTCCGGAAACTTCTTGCGGGCGAGTTCCAGGCCCTCGAGGCCGGTGAACGACGGGAGGCTGTAATCAGAGAGAATGAGGTCGAAAGGACCGGCATCAAGGGCCTTTTCAAATTCGCCTCGTGTTCGGGCAACGAGGATCGTGCAGGCCGGAAATTCCTTCTGCAGGATACCCCCGATGAGTTCGGCGTCAGCCGAATTGTCCTCGAGGTGTAGGACCGAAATTGACGTTGGCACCATTCCTCCCCTGAGAGGCCATGCGTCGCATAAAGTGGCGAGATGGAATTGTGGGGCTTTCCCAGACTTAAGAATGCAAAATTGCGACTAACAGTCAATAGGATTTCGCCCTTGACACATTTGGTCAAAGTTTGTAGATTAGGCATACCTAAATCTTTTATAAGGTAAACCGATGCCAAGTGAGCAGGTTGAGAACTATATAAAGAACATCTACAAGCTCCAGGAGCAGGAAAAACGCGTCACGACTTCGCTTCTCTCCGACAGGCTTCAGATCTCGCAACCGTCGGTGACCGAGATGATCAAGAAGTTGGCGGAAGAGGGGACGGTGAGATACACACCGTACAAAGGGGTGCAATTGACCGAGAAGGGCAGGCGAAAAGCGCTCGCCATTGTACGGCGACACCGGTTGTGGGAATTGTTCCTTGTAGAAGTGTTGAAATTTTCTTGGCACGAGATCGATGAGGAGGCCGAACGGCTTGAACACAGCATGTCCGAGAAACTTGAGGAACGAATTGACGCGATCCTTGGATACCCGAGTCGGGATCCGCACGGTGACCTCATCCCCACACGGGACGGCTTCTTGGAAGATAGAAACCACATTGCGCTGGCAAAGCTGGGGAATGGGGAAGAGGCGGTTGTGACGCGCGTGAGCGACGAACACCCCGAAGTCCTGCAGTACATGTCCAAACTCGGCATTTCGCTCGGCACAACGGTCCGGGTCAACGAACGGATCGAATTTGACGGATCGCTCAGAGTTCAATTCGGCAGGAGGGAGCAGTTCATCAGCGCCAAACTTGCACAGAACATCTTTGTTGAACGTTCCGGATCATGACGACATTCCTGATTCTTCTGGCGATTCTCTTGACAGGCCTTGCTGCCGCGAGCCTGATCGTCCGCAAACGACGTATCCGGGCGCGTGTTGCGGCAGAGGATGCTCTCAAGCACATTTTTCACTGCGACTCGTCCGGCACTCCCTGTACGCTGAACAGCCTTGCCGGTGCGCTCTCTTGTCCGATCGACGTTGCGGCGGAAATTGCAAAAACGCTGGGCGAACAAAACCTCGTTGCAGTCCGCGGTTCCGAACTTGCGCTAACGTCGGAAGGAAGAGAGTATGCTTTGAAGGTGATACGTGTCCACAGACTGTGGGAACGACACCTGGCGGACGAGACCATGGTCGGCGAGCTTGAGTGGCACAAGGAGGCCGAAGAAAAGGAACACACGCTGTCGCACGAAGAAGCGGAGTCCCTCTCCAAGAGGCTTGGCCATCCGGTGTACGATCCCCATGGAGATCCAATCCCAAGTCCGAGCGGCCGTCTTCCCGGCGAACCAGGGAAGAATCTGGAGGCCTTTCGGGAAGGCGAAACGGTTCGGGTCGTGCACGTGGAGGACGAACCTGGAAACGTCTACAAGGATCTCGTCGATGCAGGGTTGTATCCGGGTCTCGATGTAACAATCCGTGAGCGGACCGACCGCGGTGTGGTGTTGGAACACGAGGGTCGGGCGACGTTCCTTCCGGGAGTGACAGCGGGAAATCTGCGGGTGGAACGGAGCACGGCTCCGGTGAAGACCGGCCCGCGTAAGACCCTGGCTTCGTTGAAGCCCGGAGAGATGGCCGTTGTCACGGGAATCTCACCGGCCTGCCGCGGACTTCAGCGGAGGCGTCTGATGGACCTGGGCGTTGTCCCGGGAACCAGGATTGCCGCCGAGTTGAGGAGCGCAACAGGAGATCCTACGGCCTACAGAATCCGGGGAGCCACGATCGCTCTCCGCAGGGAACATGCAGAACTTGTCTATGTCGACTGAACAGGTACCAACCCACGGAAATCCTCACGTACCGGAACACTGTGCCGCGTGCGCGATGAATCCGCTGAACCGCGACGAACGCCTCGTACGCCACGGACTGGACGCCTCGTCGGCCGATGTTGTGATTGCGCTGGCCGGAAATCCGAACGTCGGAAAAAGCACGGTCTTTAACACGCTCACGGGCCTCAAACAACATACGGGAAACTGGCCGGGCAAGACCGTCGTGCGGGCGGAAGGCTCCTATTCGTTCAACAGGCGCAAGTACAAGGTTGTGGACCTTCCGGGTACCTACTCCCTGCTGTCTGCCAGCGCAGACGAGGAAATTGCAAGGGACTTCATTCTTTTTGGACGGCCCGATGTCACGGTTGTTGTCGTCGATGCGACCAGGCTCGAGCGAAACATGAATCTGGTCCTTCAAGTTCTCGAAATCACCGAAAAAGTTGTTGTGGCTTTGAATCTGATGGATGAGGCCCGCAGGCACGGTATCACCGTGGATGACCGGTCCCTGATGAGGGAGCTCGGTGTTCCGGTCGTCCCCCTTGTCGCACGGACAGGGGAGGGGGTGCCGGCATTGCTTCAGCGCATTGAGGAGGTGGCAACGGGATCATATGAGTGCAGACCGAGGAGGGTATGGACGGAGTCCCCGAAACTGCGCAAGGCCGTGGATCGGGTCGTGGAACGGCTGAAACGGGCTTTTCCAACCCTGCCCAACGCGCGGTGGGTGGCTCTGCGTCTCCTCGAAGGAGATCAACGCATTGCCGAGGCTGTGCGTACGGGAGAGTTGGGAAGGATCGCATCTCTGGAGGGCACCGCTGTGATGAGGAAAGCAAAGGAGGACGCACGTGTCGTCGCGTGAGGAGATCCTGAAAACCGCGGAAAACCTGCGATGGGAGCTCGGAGAGCGGTTTCATGACCTTACCGTAGAGGCCTTGTATGCGGAGGCGTCGCGCATCGCGCGCAAGACAGTTTCTGCGGCGGGAACCCGCCCGGGCTTCGACTTCGAGCGTGCCCTCGACCGGCTGGTGACGGGAAAATGGACTGGATTTCCGATTATGTTCGCCCTGCTGGGGATTGTTTTTTGGATTACGATTGAAGGAGCAAACGTCCCATCATCGTTTCTGGCTTCGGTCCTCATTGACTCTCTCCATCCTCTTCTGAAGGAGACCGGATCCTCCTTTGGCTTTCCCTGGTGGCTGAATGGATTCCTGTTTGATGGCATGTACCTCGCTGTTGCCTGGGTTGTCAGTGTGATGCTGCCGCCGATGGCCATCTTTTTTCCCCTCTTTACGATCGCCGAGGATTTCGGCTACCTGCCGCGGGTGGCATTCAATCTCGATGCTCTCTTTCGCCGTGCAGGCGCACACGGCAAGCAGGCTCTGACTATGGCGATGGGATACGGATGCAATGCCGCGGCAATCATTTCAACACGCATTATCGACAGCCCGCGCGAACGACTCATCGCCATTCTCACAAACAACTTTTCACTCTGCAACGGCCGCTGGCCGACGCAAATTCTGATGGCGACGATCTTCATTGGGGCATTGGCCCCGCCCCTTCTCTCCAGCGCGGTCTCGGCGCTCGCTGTGGTGACGGTCGTTGTCATCGGCGTCGCCATGACCTTCATCGTCTCCTGGGGTCTGTCAAAGACCATCCTCAAAGGGCAGGCATCGTTCTTCAGTCTCGAGCTCCCGCCATATCGCCCCCCGCGGATCTGGCAGACCGTCTATACGTCCGTCATCGATCGTACGCTCATCGTGCTCTGGCGTGCTGTGGTGTGGGCTTTGCCGTCCGGCGCGGTGATCTGGCTTGTTTCCAACATCCATGTCGGCAACGCCAGTATCGCAGAACACGCCATCGCCTCTCTTGATCCGATCGGCCTCCTTGTGGGCCTCAATGGTGTGATCCTCCTGGCCTATATCATCGCCATTCCCGCCAATGAAATCGTGATTCCGACGATTCTCATGCTGACGGCCCTGGTAACGGGCATGACCGGTGTGGGGAGCGGAGCCGGCGTCATGTTCGAATTGGAATCGGAAGCCGCGACCGCCGAGGTGCTCAGAGCCGGGGGATGGACGCTCCTGACCGGCATCAATCTTATGCTGTTCAGTCTGCTCCACAATCCCTGCTCGACGACGTTGTACACCATCTACAAGGAAACCGGCAGCGCAAAATGGACAACCCTCTCCGCTCTCTTGCCTCTCTCCATCGCGTTTGTCGTTTGTTTTCTCGTAACACAGCTGTGGGGACTTTTGTTCTGATGCTCACGACTCTGCGAGATCTTGTGCTGGCTCTCCTGATTGCCGTCACGGGCATCGCCTGCGATGCACTTCTGACAGAGCCACCCGCCGAGGGCGAAACGTTTGACGCTCCTCTGCCCGGCCTGACCAGCGCACAACACGCCGCCTTTGCCAGGGGGGATGAGGCTTTCGGAAAGGCGTTCAGTGTGCGCGAGGGTCTTGGGCCGCTTTTCAATCAGCCCTCCTGCGAAAGCTGCCATCCCGGCGATGGGCGCGGATCTCCGCGTACAAAACTTGTTCGCTTCGGTTTTTGGAATGGCTCGACGTTTGATCCTCTGCTTTCCAGGGGAGGTCCGCAACTGCAGGAACGGAGCATTCCCGGCGTCACGCCCGAGGTTCTGCCGTCGGAAGCCAATGGCGTCTCCGTGCGCATCGGCCCTCCCGTGTTCGGACTAGGCCTCATTGAGGCGATTCCGGATTCCGTAATTCTCGCCAACGCTGATGAAACCGATGGAAATGGCGACGGAATCTCCGGCCGGCCGAACTGGGTCGGCGCTCCGGAGTACGTCGGAATGGGGCCGGGTCCGTTTCTGGGACGTTTCGGCCGGAAGGCGGGCGTTGCTTTTCTCCGTCAACAAGTGGTCACGGCCTATCAGCAGGACATCGGCATCACCACAGAATTTCTTCCGGTGGAGAACCCCCATCCCCAGTCCGGTGTTCCGTTGCGGGACGATGCCCCCGATCCGGAACTGCCTGCGTCGGTTGTGAACGACGTGGTTTTCTACCTTCAGACGCTGGCTCCTCCGCGTCGCGGCGAGGAGACACCGGAGGTTCTTCAGGGCAAACAGATCTTCATGACCATCGGCTGTGCATCATGTCATGTGCCCGTGCTTCAGACAGGCGATCATCCCGTCGCAGTGCTCAGCAACAGGCCCGTGGAGCTCTACTCGGACCTCCTCTTGCACGACATGGGTCCGGACCTTGCCGACGGTGTTTATGAGGGCGTCGCGACAGGAACGGAATGGCGGACAACCCCCCTGTGGGGGTTGCGGCTTGTCCGTGAGTTCCTGGGAGGTTCGGCCGCCTATCTCCACGACGGACGAACTTCGGATTTGCGCGAGGCAATCCGCGCACACGGAGGCGAAGCGCAGAACGCGCGGAACGCATTCCTCCAGCTGTCAAATGCCGAACAACAATCCCTTGTCCGTTTTCTCGAGACTCTATGAACAAACTCGGCAGACGACGATTTTTGAGGCAGGCAGGCATTGCAGCGGGTTCTCTTGCGCTCGGCGGCATGCATTTCGCCTGCGCAACCATGGGGGTCCCCATGAAGCAGGTGGACGTTCAGGGCTCGCTCATACGCTTCGATACCGGAATTCCGGAACTCCAAAAGGCGGGTGATGCCGTTGCTTTGGATTCAATGTTTCTTGAATACCCGATTCTCCTCATCAGAGGGGAAAACGGGTCATTGATCGCGCTTTCCTCGGGATGCACTCACCTGGGATGCACGGTGCGGAAGGAGCCGGCGCTTCTGCGTTGCCCGTGCCATGATTCAGCATTCAATCTGAAGGGCGAGGTGTTGAACGGGCCGGCGGAGAAACCCCTGAGGGAGTATGTGGTGAGAATGAAAGGGAGGATAGCGGAGATCGAAGTGAACCTATGAAACGCCTTGCTGTTCTCACGCTCATGATGGGAAATGTCCTTTCCGCCCAGGACACGGCCCTCGTTCGCCCGAAAGCTCTGGTTGCCGGAGGGATCTACGACAAGCCGTTCATCACCAGACTTGGCGGGAGGACGGTCATCGGCGGGTATACGGATGTTGTCGGGGTCTTTGCGCGCACCGCGGGAATCAACGAAGGATGGTCGTTCGAGGCGCGGAGGTTCAATTTCTTCACCTATTCGGTGGTTTCTGAGGGGATTGTTGTGACCTCAGAGATTGAGATCGAGCACGGTGCGGAAGAAATCAGACTGGAATACGGGCTTGTGGATATTGCCCTGCATGACGCCGTCAATTTTCGAGGCGGAGTGATCCTCTCCCCGCTCGGAAAAACAAACCTCGTGCATGACAGTCCCAGACTCGAGTTGATTGAGCGTCCTCTGGCGGCAACGGAGATCATTCCCTCAACGCTCTCCGAAGTTGGTGTCGGATTCTTTGGAGCTTTTTACCCGTCCGACCGTTCGCGGCTGACCTACGAGATCTATGCCGTCAACGGATTTACCCAGGACATAATCGAAGATACTCCGGGGACTCGGATCGCGGCCGGGAAAAACCGGCTGTTCGAAGAGGATAACAATGGCGAGCCGGCGGTCGTTGGTCGCATGGCATTCAGTCCGGTCTTTGGATCAGAGCTGGGATTGTCCTTCCATGCGGGAGCCTATAATGTGTTCAGCGTGGACGGCCTGAAGGTTGACGACAGGCGAATGCTCACAATTTTGGCGGTAGATGCCGAGCATTCCTTCGGATGGATCAACATCCAGGCGGAGTACGTCCATGCCTCGATTGATCTTCAGCCTTCCCTGCGCGGCATCTTTGCCGGCCGGCAGTATGGGTATTCTGTTGAGACGCATGTGCCGTTTGGGAGCGGCCTCTTTTCACGATGGCTGCGGTCGCATCTCACCGCCTCCGCGCGCGTGGACTTCGTGGATTTTGATGCTGATGTGAGGGGGGACGACCATGTGCGAACGACTCTCGGTCTGAACCTTCGGTTCACTCAGGACGTTGCGTTGAAGCTGAACTACGAGTTGAATTGGATGAGGGACAGGGAGGGGAACCAGGAGAGGGGAATGAGAATGCTTCTGGGCCTGGCCTCGTACTTCTGAGGAAGCCGGGCCGTTCCATTTTTTGAAGTTTCTAATTTTGGCTCTTGGATTCCCCGGTGGCTGTTTCCTCGCGCAATGTTCTTTCGTAGATTGCCTTGTACTCCTTGATTCCCTCAAACAAGGCCTGAGCGATCTCCTGCTGTCCCTTCGCGGATCTCAATACGGCCTCTTCCTGGCGGTTCGACAAGTAGCCGGTCTCCACCAGCACGTTCGGCATCGAAGCGCCCACCAGAACGTAAAACCCTGCCTGCTTGACCCCGCCGTTCCGGATCGCCAGCCTCTTTGCCATGGCCTGTGTAGCCACTCCTGCAAACCGTTCGCTGTATTTCATGAACGCGCTTTGCTGCATGGTAACGAGAATGAAATACTCTTCGGTCAGTTCCTTATAACGTTCCTCGAATCCTTCCTCCTGCCGAATGACGGCGTTCTCCCGTTCGGCGATCTCAATGGCATCCTGGGTTCGTCCGGGACGCAAGAGATAGATTTCAAACCCGCTCTTGTTCGAAGGTTTCCGAGGCATCGAGTTGCAGTGGATGCTGACGAAGAGTTTCCCCCCCGCATCGTTTGCGATCTGTGTCCGTTTGTACAGCTCCACAAACCGGTCATCCTTCCGGGTGTAGACAACGCTCACCTCTTTCATGTGCTTTTCGATCAACTTTCCCAGCCGGAGCGTGATGCCAAGGGTCACATCCTTTTCCTTGGTCCCGCGCACGCCGATCGTGCCCGGATCCTTCCCTCCATGGCCGGCGTCGAGCACGATCACATCCAGTTTCCATTGCTGCTGGTGCTTCTCCAATCGCTCACGGTTCATTTTCTGCCTCAGCCTCTCCAGCTCGGCCTTCTCGGCTTCCGACTGCGTGTGGAGCGCGATGAGGAGATTGTTGCTCCCTGGCTCGTTCAACACCTCCGCCTTGACAACATCCGGCGCGACCTTGAACGTCAGTTGGACCGAGGTGGGCGACTGGAAGACGAGGATCCTGCGAATCGCCCCGTAGGGATGCAAGCGGGCGAGTGAGGCGGTGTCTGCCTTTGCATTGGCGACCGTCACAAAGAGCCATCCGTCGGGTTTGAGCCACGCCTCCACATCAGAAAGCTTTCTCGACGCTTCCACGGTCATTAAGTAACCGTTCATCTTCCGCTCGATCGCGACGTTGGTGATGTCGAAGGCCGGGGCGGCGGGAGCAGAAGAGACCGACAAGACGAGGTCGATCGGATCAAATTCGATCTCGTTCGGCCATACAACGGTCAGGGCTTTCAAAAACTCTTCGGCAGGCACGAAATAGACGTCGTTGTCCAGCACAGCCCCCAGGGGCATCTGATACACGCTGGCGGCGTTGGTTGTGAGATCCGTGATGACGAGGAACGGATTACCCGCGGTGATTTTTACGCGGTGTGAAGCAACGCGGAATTCCAGCTTGCGTACCTCCGCATTCACGGCGCTCGGGAGCGACAGCGACGACACCAGATCGTTCAGAGCGAGAAACACAACGTTTGAACGGTCCAACCCGCGGAGCGTTCCGCTCGATTGCTTCTCGATGGTGAGGGCGATTGAGAGCGTGTCGCTTGAGGCATGGGCGGGGAGGAAGGGTGATGCGGCGAGCAGTGCACAGAACACAACGCGAAAGACGTTCATCATTTACCGGTAGTTCACAAACTGGATGGCAAAAGGAAAATCGGCCTCGCGCAGAATGGAGATCACCTTCTGAAGGTCGTCCTTGTTTTTTCCGGTGACTCTGACTTGGTCATCCATGATCTGTGCCTGTACCTTGAGGTTCGAATCCTTGATCTTCCTGACAACCAGTTTTGCATCTTCCTTCTCGATGCCTACACGCAGGGAGATCTCCTGGCGCAGGGTGCTGTTGGCTGCCGGTTGTGGGGTCCCATATTTCAGCGCCTTGAGGGGAACGCCGCGTTTGATCATTTTCGACTGCAGAATGTCCAGAACGCTCTTCAGCCGAAAGTCATCGTCGGAAATGACGACGATCTTCTTCTCCTTTTGCAGGAATTCCAGTGAGCTCTTTGATCCCTTGAAGTCGTACCGCTGGGCGATCTCCTTCCGGACCTGGTTGAGTGCGTTGTCCACCTCCTGCAGATTCACCTCGGAGACAATATCAAACGAATTTGTCTGGGCCATCAGTCTTTCCAATCCTCTCGAATGTCGAAATTGCGTTGACGAAGTTCCCTGAGGAAGGGCTGCAGGGGAACGCATTGCTCGGGCGTCGCAACCCCCCTTTGTGTGATGACCCCCCTGACAATGAACTGTGCGATGACGGAAGTGGGATAGGCCGTCGTGCGCATCATGGCACTAATATTGGTATTCTTGTCAAAAGAGTCAATCAGCGAGAACACCAGCGACCGCGCGCGCCCGGCTTGCAGTCCGCGGATGGTCACGCGGAGAAGAACGACATCGGGATCGGAGCCGGACAGTTTGCGCTTGAGCAGTTCGTGAAATACCTCCCGCGCCGTCATGACGTTGGAGCCGACTGAGATCGGCTCTGAAGATGCAAAGCCAAGGTCGAGCAGGGCTCTGAACCGCTCGCAGTGACCAGGGTATCGGATGGTCTTGTAGTCCAGCGCCCTGACCTTCCCCGCGAACATGTCCGGAAGGAGGGAGGTTCCTCCGGAAGTGTGAAATGCCTCGAGCGTTCCGAAGGGTGGAGGGAATTCGATCGTTTCGACCTCACTCATCGTCGGGAGAGTGGTCTTTTTGAAATCACGTAATACGACCGAATATCCTGTGTACTCATTGACCAGGCCTTCAACCGAAAAAACGAGCTGGTAGTTGAAGGGCGGCGTGGGATGCTGAGGGAGACCTCCGACCCTGATCTTGATTTCCTCCACGCGCTCAAACTGCTCTGCTCCCCGCGCGGCAAGAACGTTGGCGAGGCCGGGCGCGAGCCCGCAATTCGGCACGATCGTCACACCGCGTTTCACTGCTCGGTCGTGCAAAGTCCGCTGGCGGTCCACCACGTCCTGATTTCCGCCCAGGTCGCAGAAGTGGACGCCGGCCTCAATGCAGGCTTGGGTGAGCAAATGATTGAAACGGTACGAAACAGCCCCGATGGCACAATCGTGCCCCTGGAGCACCCTGAGGACGTCGTCGTAGTATTCCACGTCCAAACGAAGCGGGCGGATCACGTCCGAACCGATTCGGCGCGCGGCTTCAACGGCCTTTCCCTCGTCGGCATCTGCCAATGTTACACAAGTGACACCGGGCGAGCGCGAAAGGTCATACGCCAACGCGCCACCCATGAGCCCGGAACCAAGAATGAGGTAGTTCATGAAGAAGAATAAGAAGTGAAAACCGACACCCCTCGTTACTTCAGTATTTCCCCCGTTTCGATACTCCAGAACAGCAAGTCGAGCTCGTCAACCGGAATGCCGATTCGTTCGGCGAATATTCCGAACCGACGTTCTATCGCCAGGTATTTCTTGCGCGACAATGAGGGTGGGATCGAACGGAGAACGCCATGGCGCTGAAGGTTTCGCAGAATATGCCGGTCCAGAATCGCCAGGCCGTTGTTCTTCCCGATGTTTCTCAGAAAATGCGTAGCTTCCTTGTATCCGAGTCCCTTGACGTTTCTGACAAGCCATTCGCGCAGTTCGCTTGCCGGATGTCCGTTGCCAAGGGTTTCCATCACTCTCGAAAACTGCTCCCGGGCGAGAAGCAAATGACGGGCCTTGGTTCTGTGAAAGCGAATATAGCAGGATCGCTCGCGAAGAAAAGGTTCCGGATTGAGCCCAGTCTCCCGGAACGATGCTTTTCTCAACATCTCCACGACACGGGCGGCATGTCTCGCGCTGGACTGAGGTGTCAAGAGGCAGTAAGCGAGTTCATAGAAATAGTCAGACGGGGAAACGGACGAGAATTCGGACAACCGGCGTCTAAGCGCAGAGCGCTTTTTCTTGTGAAGCTCTCGCAGGGCTTCAAAAGCTTTTTCCCGTTGTCCCTTTCCACTCATGATGCAAGCTGCACCCTCCGACCGTTGCCGACAGGCCTGGTTTGGACCAAGCCGTCCTTTTCAAGCTTCCCCAGAATACTGAGGAGCCATCGACGGTCCCGGTCTGAATACCCGGTCTTTATGTGCTTACCAATCTCCGACACCCCGCTCCCCGGCTTTCGGCGGAGCAGTTCGATGATGCGGCCCCGGTAGATGCGGTTCGGCACCCCGTCCCGCCCCGGCTCGCGCTTTTGCGCCGCCGTCTTTCGCCTTGCCGCAACGAACGCGCTCGGACAAACGCGAACGGCGGGACATCGGGCACAATCAGGGCGCGCACTTGTGCACACGGTCGCGCCAAGTTCCATCAATCCCTGGTTCCAGTCGTACGCGCTGCGTTTGGGGAGTGCCCACTCGGCCGCATGCCAGCGATCGCTGATCTGCGGAAAAAGCCTGCTCAGCACGCGGGCGATGTTTGTGTCAACCAGAGGAACTCTCTTCCCAAAGGCGAAACACGCGACCGCGTGCGCCGTGTATTTACCGACGCCGGGTAACCTCTGCAGCTCTTCCGTGTCCGACGGAAGCTTTCCGCCGTATTGCGTACGGACGATTCGCGCCAGCTCGCGCAATCTGACCGCCCGGTTGTTGTAGCCCATCCCGCTCCAAGCCCTGATGACGGCCGCTTTTGAGGCCCCGGCCAGCGCAGTGAACGTAGGGAATCGACCGACAAAGCGGGGGTATTTCTGCAGGACCCGTGCCACCTGGGTCTGCTGAAGCATGACCTCGGAAAGCAGAATCTTGTAAGGATCGCGTGTTTGTCGCCAGGGAAGCTTCCGCCCATTTGAGCGATACCAGGCAGTGATGGAACGGCGAAGCAGAGGAAGGGATCGGGAGGGCGGACGACGACGTGTCATGATGTGCCGGAACCGGCAAGCATGCTCACAAGCTCTGCATTACCCTCCAGATGATCCAGGCCCGGAAGTTCTTCAGGCCGAACCCACCGGATTTGCTCAAACACGTTGTTGCGAGGCTCACCTTCAAATTGAGTGACAAAACAGTAGGCAACCTCAAACAGACCCCCATCCTTGTAGTGCGATGTGCGCACGTCAATCCTGTCAATGTGTTGAATGTGAATTGATAACTCCTCTGCAAGCTCCCTCCTCAGACATTGGTCCACGGTTTCTCCGGCCTCAAGCTTTCCGCCCGGAAATTCCCACTTGAGTCCGTACCGGCTTCCCTTCTTTCTTTGACACACCAACAGAGCTCCGTTACGCTCGAGAATGCCTACGGCAACCTTCGTCATGTCGGAATATAGCAAAGTTTGGTTTGAGGTTCCATGTTTCAACTGAACTTGAAACCCGACCCGCCGTCGGGCCGAACATGATTCGATCATCTTTGGTCGGGCGGGGAAATCCGAAATCCACCCTGCCTCTTGACTCTCTATCCAAGAATCCCCATCTTCCTGCAGGGGGTCCTCTTGGGGCGGATCATCATTTTTCTTCTTTTCCCATTTCTCTCTGCCGCGCAGGATACGGTCAGGATCATGACCTACAACCTTCTTCGCTACGGCGACAACGTCCGCGACGCGCATTTTCGGACGGTCATCCAATCCGTTCGGCCAGACATATTGGTTGTTCAGGAGATCGATTCGGTCCGTGCCGTGCCTGGATTCCTGTTTAACGTTCTGAATGCGAACAACAAAGAGTACGCGGTGGGAATTCTCCGTGACGGGCCCGATTCCGACAACGCCATCTTCTACAAGCCGGCTTTCTTTCTCTTTCTCGAAAACAACCCAATCAGAACAGCCTTACGCGATATCAACGAGTTCGTTCTGAAACATGTGCAGACAGGACGGATCATTCGTATTTTCGGCGTTCACTTGAATGCAGGTCTTGAAGATTCGCTCAAACGCGCGGCCGAGGCGGACAGTCTTCGGGCCGTGACCAATCGGCTTCCCGAAGGCTCTGATTTCATTGTTGTCGGGGACTTCAACATCTATGGCCCCGATGAACCGGCCTACAGGAAACTGACAGATTCCGGAACCTCCCGAGGACATGCTGTTGATCCGGTGAGCATCACGGGCCGTTGGAATTCGGCAACCAATGCGATCCATCACACCCAATCAACCCGCCTGAGGGCCTTTGCAGGTGGGGCTGTTGGAGGACTTGATGACCGGTTCGATATGATCCTCGTCTCTCCGTCCATCCGTGACGGGGAAGGAATTCGGATAGTGCCGGGATCATACCGCGCCTTTGGCAATGATGGGCTCCATTATAATGATTCCATCAGCCGCCCTCCAAACAACGCTGTGCATGACAGCGTCGCCCATGCCCTCCATGAAGCGTCCGATCATCTTCCCGTCGTTTGCGACCTGGTGTTTGATGTTCCTGTCTCCACGGGAAAATCCCGTTCACATGCGTCGGAAAGTGTCGTGGAAATTTTTCAGGTGTTCCCGCACCCCGTTCCGTCCGATCCCAGAGTTCCGATACGCATCAGATTTTCTCTTCGGCGCGAGTCCCTCATTCAGCTCAGAATGTATACCTTGCTCGGCCAGGTAGTGTGGTCAGCGGACGAAAGGCTCTCCGCAAGCGGTGTGCATGACTTTGTATGGACTGCATCTCGCGCCGCAGGCGTGTATTTCCTCGAATTGAATGCCGGTGGAGAAAGGCACATCAAAAAGCTCGTCGTCATTCCGTAGCTTTTCTGCTCCGCCTCATTCTCCGCGATCTCTGCATCCATTGCTTTTCGATCCCCCATTCCTTACTTTGATGAACCTGAGAGCTTCCATCGTTCCCCGCGCGGGCACGTGCGCCCCGTGCGGACAATCCCGCTCTCGTCCGGCAGATTTCCGTGTGGATCGTGCATGCCCCGCTACTCGATTGACGAGCTCCGACATATCTTTGCCAACAGCTCGGATTTCAACGATCTCTTCGAAGCTTTTCAGGATGCGCTGGAGCAAAAGATTCAGGATGTGGAGCTCTACCGCCTCCTCTTCTGGAACAATTCCCTCAGCCCCGACGAACTCTGTCTCTTCGGTGAAAAGCTGGCAAGGGAATTCCCCGACATCTCGTACGACACCTATATGTGGCTTGCCAGCGTTTTCGAGGTGACGTACTCGGCCTACGACAACTTCGAGCTCGCCATCAAGTACTACAAGAAGTCCGCATCAGCAAAGCCAGGCGAACCCGATCCGTACCTGGATGCCTGCGATTGCTATGACCCGGACCTGAACATTCCTCCCATCGATATCCTCATTGATTTCCTCAACGAGGGGCTGAAGCATGTGGCAAACAAGAAAGTTCTCCTGCTGCGTTTGGCACGCCTCTATGAGCTGAGCGGAGACGAGGAGCGAAGCGAGTACTACCGAAGGCTGGCCGAGGAATCCGGAGGATCAGAGAAATCAGGAGGATCTGAGAATTAACATGCCGGGGATTCAGCAAATGCCCGCCGCGGGGTATTTCTTCATCGTGATCGCTGTGCTTTTCTGGGGAGGCTCCGCATCGCTTGCGAAATTTCTCTTTACCACGCGGTACGATACCCTCATCATTACTCAAACTCGCTCGTCGCTTTCTTTTGTGCTCATGGCCGCATGGTTTTTGGTGAGAGACAGATCGGTTTTTCGGGTGAGCAGAAGAGACCTTCCCAAATTCATGCTTGCCGGCGTCCTGGGCATAGCCATCACGAACTTCACGTATTATTATACTGTGAAGGAAACCACGGTGGCGACGGCCATTCTCCTCCAATATACCGCTCCCGTGCTGGTCATGGTCTATGCCGTTTTTGTGCTCAAGGAGGAATCCTTCAACGGGGCGAAAGTGCTGGCCCTTGTGTTGTCCCTTGCGGGGTGCTGGCTGGCGGTGAGCGGGGGCGATTGGTCGATCATACGGTTGAGCGGATCCGGGCTTCTGAGCGGCACGGCTTCAGCGCTGTGCTACGCATTCATGCTGTTGATGAGCAAGCATCTTCTGAGAACATACTCGGTCTGGACTACGCTGACGTACGCCTTCGGGTTTTCAACGCTGTTTTGGCTGGTCATCAACACGCCGTCAGAGATCGCGGCACGGGGATATACTGCGGAGGATTGGGGGGTCTTCTGGTTCTTTGCCGTTGTCTCGATTCTGATTCCGCACACCATGTTCACGGCGGGATTAAAACTCCTTGACGCCAGCACGGTGGGCATTGTAACGACCCTTGAGCCCGTTGTGGCCATCACCGTGGCTTACTTCACGCTGGGCGAGGCCCTGAATACCGTTCAGGTTGCGGGCGGCACTGCTGTGGTTGCCGCCGTCGTGCTGTTGCAGATGAGGTCGATGCATCGGCAGCTCTCGTTGAGACAAGCCGCCAACGGACATGGGAACTGAAAAACGCCGACAGAGGCTGGAAACGGTGTTGCGGAAGCGTCAACCGGATCTGACAGTGGTGATGGAGAATATCCACGATCCCCACAACGTCAGCGCGATGCTCAGGTCGTGTGACGCGGCGGGCGTGCTGCAGGTACAGCTCGTGTACACTCAGGAGCAGTTTCCGAAGATGGGGAAGAAGAGTTCGGCGAGCGCGTTAAAGTGGGTGGAGCAACGAACGTTTCGGTCCCTCGAGGAGTGTTTCGGAAGATTGCGGGAGGAGGGATTTACCATCGCCGCGACGAGGATCGGGGAAGCGTCAAAGTCGCTCTATGATGTGGACCTGACGAACAAGCTGGCGGTCGTCTTCGGGAATGAGCATCGCGGGGTGTCGGATGAGTGCGCAGCGATGGCCGATTTTCACCTCATGATTCCCATGCTCGGCATGATCCAAAGCCTGAATGTCTCGGTTGCATGCGCGGTGACGCTGTACGAGGCGGTCCGTCAACGGATCATTCGGGGACAGTACGATCGGCCAAAACTTTCATCGGAGGAGTTCAGAGCGATCCTGAATCGCTGGGAGCGGGGACGGGCAACAAAGAGATGAGGAATGAATGACCTTGCGTCCGGACACAGAACGATTTGTGAATGAGCTCGAGAAGTATGCGAATCGAAGCATGAAGTATAAGGAAGAGATCGGCATTCTGCTGGATCAGAGCACGGCGTCGGGGAAGCGGGAGGTGTTTGACGACATTATCTTCTTTGCGAAGTTCATTGCCAAGTCACAGGACCTTATGAGGAGAATCGGTCCAGAGAACGAAGGGTACGGCAAGCTTGCGTCCGAATTCCAGTCTGCCATCGAAAAAACGACGTCCCTCATGAGAACGGTGGTTAAAGAGGGGCCGGAAGAAGTGAAGGAGAGATTTGTTGAGGGATTCTTCAGGATGGACGAGGAAAGTTTCTCCTCGCTCATGGTGTTTGTGAGGGAGCTTGCATGGGTGAAGAATTGGCTGGTGGACGGCAGGCCGGTACCCTGAGGCACCATTGCTGACAACGCCAACGCCAACCGAAGTTCCGATATGAATAAAGGCATCCTGTTGTTTGCCCTCCTCTGGCTGCTGAACGCCTCCGCGTTTGCAGGGGACCGCGTAAAGCCCGGGATTGACGTCCTGCGCGAGCGCGGGTTCGATATTCTGAAGGGAAAGCGGGTCGGACTGATCACCAATCCCACGGGTGTCACATCGACCCTCGAGACAACGGTAGACGTCCTGGCTCAGGCGCCCGGAGTGACTCTCGTGGCGCTCTTTGGTCCGGAACACGGCGTTCGGGGGGACAGGGAAGCCGGAAAGTACGTTGAAAGCACTGTGGATGAAGTCACGCGCTTGCCCGTCTATTCACTCTACGGGAAAACCAGGAAACCGACGCCGGAGATGCTGAAGGGCCTGGATGTGCTTGTCTATGATATTCAGGACATTGGCGTCCGTTCGTACACGTATATTTCCACAATGGGGTATGCCATGGAGGCGGCGGCAGAAAACGGCATTGAGTTCGTCGTTTTGGATCGGCCGAACCCCCTCACAGGAGTCCGCGTCGAAGGGACGATGCTCGAAGACGAATTCAAGTCCTTTGTGGGAATGTATCCGATTCCCTACGTGTACGGCTTAACTGCCGGCGAACTTGCGAGAATGATTAATGAGGAGGGATGGCTGCAAGGAGGGAGGCGGTGCCGACTGAATGTCGTACCGATGGAGGGCTGGCAGCGGAGGATGTGGTGGAGCGATACCGGGCTTCCCTGGGTGCCTCCCTCGCCTCACATCCCGGATCAAGAGACTCCCATGTTCTATGTGATGACGGGTCTGCTGGGCGAACTCGGTACGGTCAATCAGGGCGTGGGTTATACGCTTCCGTTTCGGGTGGTGGGTGCGCCATGGATCGACGGCCGCAGGCTGGCGCGGTATCTGAATTCTCAGGGAATCGCCGGCGTGCGCTTCAGACCCATGTCGTATCGTCCCTTCTACTTCGACACGACCGGTCAGCTCTACCAGGGTGTTCAGATTCACGTCACGGATCGGAGCCGCATCGAACTGGCGGTCGTGCAGTTTGCCGTCCTCGAGGCCTTGTACAGATTGTTTCCGGATCGCGATATCTTTCAGCGGGCAAAGACAGAGAAAATTCAGATGTTCGATAAGGTGAACGGGTCGAACCGGGTTCGAGAACTCCTTCAAACCAAAGGAAATGTAGACGATATTCTCCGGGTGATCGACCGGGAAAGGGCTCAATTCATGATCAAACGGGAAAAGTATTTGCTCTACGAGTGAGAATCTTGCTGGGGGCAAGAATTATGAAGATTTGATATTTGATCTTTGTCATCGTATATTAAGCGCCAATGCAGGGGAACCTTGCAAAGTGTATAAACACATTCCACCAATAAATAAACAGAGAGGCTTTATGAAAAAACTCTTCATTACGCTGGCTGTTGCGCTTTGCCTTGTCGGCACAGCGTCGGCTCAGCAAGGCGCCATGGCTGTCGGCGGCGGCTTGAACCTTGGTCTCCCGCTCGGAGATTTTGCCAATGGTGCGGGGTTCGGGTTTGGATTTCAGGGCCGCTTCCAGTACGGACTGACAGACCAGGTCGCCCTGGCGGCATCACTCGGATACATTTCGTTTGCTGAAAAGAACACCGTGAGCCAAAGCGCCCTTCCCATTCTCGTTTCTGGTCGCTTCTATTTTATGGGGGATGGCGGCGTGTATGGACAGGCAGATCTTGGTCTGACCTCGGTCAGCGCGAGCGTGGATGTGTTTGGTTTCTCGGTCTCCAGCAGTTCGACGAACTTTTCTCTCGGATTTGGTGGAGGATATGAGACGAAGATCGCCGACCGGTTGTATCTCGATGCCGGCGCGGGCTATAACATTGTGCTGGCTTCCGGTGGATCGATCAGCTACATCAACTTCAAGGCTGGTGTCAATTACGCGCTGTGAAAGTGAAGTACACGTTGAAGCAAGAGCGCTCCCTCGCGGAGCGCTTTTTGTTTTATATGGAGGGACAGTCGTTGGAAGCAAGAAATGAGAGGGAAGAAGTGAGAAGTGAGAAAGTGGCTGTTGAAAAACGAGGACCCGGGTCTGCCTTCCGACATTTTCTGCGGTTCCCGAGGCTTTAAACTCTCCTCCGTCTCGCTTGTCTAACATACTTGCTTCTTACATGCAATATTGCTATGTTAACCAAACCACCGTCCAGCTCACCTATGTCCAACAAGCTTTGATGCAGCGTGACGGATCTGTACTTCGCATAACCAATCAATCCGCACCCGAAGCGCCCCCGGACCAGCTTCCGCTTCAACAGGTTCCTCGCCCCAACACCCGACATCAGGATGTCAAACGGTACCAGCAGCTGAAACTGCGTGCAGGTCTTGCCCAATCTCTGCTCGTTTTCGTGCTGATCTTCGCCTTGGTTGCCTCTGGGCTGACCTCGACCCTGGAAGAAGCCATACGGAACCGAACAGGCCAGGAATATGCCGTTCTGCTGATCTTCGCTCTCATTCTGGGTGTCGTAGAAAGCATTGTTAGCTTCCCGCTTCGCTACTACTCCAGCTTCCTGCTCGAGCATCGTTACGGGTTATCCAACCAAACCTTCGGCGCGTGGTTATGGCAAAGAGCAAAAGGATCATTGGTCGGTGCTCCGTTCTTCATCTTCCTCCTTGCTTTACTGTATTATTGCCTTGATGCCTTTGGCCCCGCCTGGTGGCTCCCCGTCGCCGCCGTTCTGTTCATCGTGTCCGTTGTGCTTGCCCGAGTCGCCCCTGTTCTGATCTTTCCCCTCTTCTATACGTTCAGGCCGCTCGAAGAGGGTCCTCTCCGCGATCGGCTTCTCGCCCTGTGCACTTCGGCGGGCGTTGCAGTCCGGGGCTTGTTTGTCTTCAACATGAGCAAGACTACCAAAAAGGCGAATGCTGCGTTTACGGGAATCGGTCGCGCCAAGCGCATCATTCTGGGTGACACGCTTGTGGCCAACTTTACGGATGAAGAGATCGAAACGATCTTCGCCCATGAACTTGGCCATCAGACGATGAACCACCTGTGGACAATGATGGCGTTGGGGACGCTGACGACGTTTGTGGGGCTGTTTCTCGCTGCGCAGCTCTACGATGCGAGCCTCGCGTGGTTTGGATTCGGTTCGCGACAGACGATTGCCGCCCTGCCGCTCCTCGGTCTGTGGCTCGGACTCATCTCGTTGGTCACGACGCCGCTGACCAATATTGTCTCCCGCGCCCACGAGCGTCGGGCCGATGCCTACGCGGTGAGGCTGACACAGAACAAGAATGCGTTTCTGAGCGCACTGAACAAGTTGGGACGGATGAACATGGCCGATCATGCACCGCACCCTGCAGTCGAGTTCCTGTTCTACAGCCATCCGTCGCTGGACAAGCGGATCCAGGCTGTGGAGGCACTGTAGCATTGACGCCCGTGCCGGCGATGAGGAGCGGCGGTTTCCGGCCGGTGAGACGCGGCGGGAAGGCGCGATGATCGCTCTGCTGAAAGGTTTCCTGGTTCTGTTGGTGGCGATTCCGTATTCAATCCTCGCCCTGGTGTCGATTCCGATCGACCGGAGCGGTCGAACCTATCATATGTGCGCCCGCCACTGGTCAAAGTTCATCCTGTGGATTTTCGGGATCCGGGTGAAGGTGAGAGGAAAGGAACATGCCGGACGGGGACGCGTGATCTACGCATCGAACCATGCAAGCTGGTTCGACATCCCGGCCGCCATCGCCGGGATTCCGGATGACATCCGAATCATGCTGAAACGGGAGTTGACCGCTGTTCCGATCTGGGGTTGGGCGCTGAAGTACGGGCCCTATATTGCCGTTGATCGTGCAAGCCCGAAGGACGCGCTCCGAAGTCTCGATAAGGCTGCTGACCAGATTCGGAGCGGTGCCTCGGTTTTGTTGTTTGTTGAAGGAACACGGACGAAGGATGGCAGACTTCAGCCCTTCAAGCGCGGCGCCTTTGTGCTTGCGATGAAGTCGGGTGTACCGATTGTGCCTGTGACCATCAATCACAGCTTCCGCATCCTCCCCAAAGGATCGTTGAAAGTCCGTCCGACCGACATTGAGATCGTGATCGAACCGCCGATCGACACGTCAGGATTCCGGGGCAAGGAAGGGGAGATCGCGCTGATGAAAGAAGTCAGGGCCGTCATGGAACGGAACTTTGTGGAACCGGAATGAGAATTTCCAGTGTGGATCATTGAAACCGAACTCGACGACACCGACGCTGCATCGGGAAAACTCTGAACCTTAAACCTTAAACCTTGAACCTTAAACCTTAAACCTTGAACCTTAAACCTTAAACCTTGAACCTTAAACCTTAAACCTTAAACCAAGTGTCTCTCCCATGGTCACGGTAAAGGATGTCGAACATATCGCAAAGCTCGCCCGGCTCGAGTTTTCGGAAGAAGAAAAACAAAAGTTCACTCATCAACTAAACCGGATTCTCGAGTACGTCGAGAAACTCAATCAACTGGATACGGCGACCGTAGAACCCTTGTCCCACGTGATCGACCTGCAGAACAGGATGAGGGACGATGTGGTGAGGCCGGGATTGACCGCCGAGGAGGCCCTGATGAACGCCCCGGCAAAAACGGACAAGTTCTTCAAGGTACCGAAGACGGTAAAGGGGGAAGAGGGTGGATGAAGAACAAGGGAGTGAGATGAACTCTTGACCACGATCGGCATCATACCGGCCCGTTATGCATCACAGAGGCTTCCGGCCAAGCCGCTCCTGGACCTCTTGGGCAAGCCCATGGTGCAGCGAGTCTATGAGCAGGCGATGAAAGCCCGGAAACTTGACCGTGTCATTGTAGCGACGGACGATCGCAGGATCGAACAGGCCGTGAAGGCGTTTGGCGGCGAAGTGCTCATGACGCGGGCTGACGTGGTGAGCGGGAGCGACCGGGTAGCAGCCGTGGCAAAATCTCTGGCGGCCGAACTCTACGTCAACATTCAGGGCGATGAGCCTCTCATTCCACCCACCCTCATCGATGAGGCCGTCGAAACTCTGGAGCGCGACAGCGGGGCGGTGGTAGGTACGCTGGCACGGCGGCTCGAATCTCCTGACGATCTCTCCAATCCAGGGGTCGTCAAGGTAGTGTTCGATCGTCGGGGCCATGCGCTTTATTTTTCGCGTTCGCCCATTCCCCATGTGCGCGATGAGAACGATCTGTCGCGCTGGCCGTCGTCTGCCGCGATGTACAAGCATATCGGCATCTATGTGTATCGGAGGGAATTTCTGCTCCGGTTCGCCCTCATGGAAGCATCGCCGCTCGAACGCGCGGAAAAACTCGAGCAGCTCAGAATCCTCGAGGCGGGCGAGACGATTGCCGTGGGCACGACCTTGCATGACACCGTCCCTGTCGATACTCCTGCGGACGTCGAGCGCGTGCTCCACATTCTAAAATCCTCTCCTCTTCACCTCTCCTCGTCATCGTTCGTTCCATCGAAAGATTCCTCCCATGGCTCGTAGGCATCCAAAATATATCTTCATTACCGGGGGTGTTGTGTCCTCGCTCGGGAAGGGCATCGCGGCCGCATCGCTCGGTTTGCTCCTGAAATCCCGAGGACTGCGCGTGACGATCCAGAAATGCGATCCATACATCAACGTGGACCCCGGCACCATGAACCCGTTTCAGCACGGCGAGGTGTACGTGACCGATGACGGAGCTGAAACTGACCTCGATCTGGGCCACTATGAACGTTTTCTCGATGTCAGTATGGGGCGGCAGAATAATGCCACGACGGGACAAATCTACTACGAGGTGATTTCACGCGAACGCCGCGGCGACTATCTCGGTGCCACCGTCCAGGTCATTCCCCACATCACCGACGAGATCAAACGCAGGATTGCGGCCGTAGGAGCTTCCGGTGAGTATGATATCGTCATTACCGAGGTGGGAGGCACCGTCGGCGACATCGAAAGCCTGCCGTTCCTGGAGGCCATCCGTCAGTTCACGCTGAACGTGGGCCACCGGAACGCCGTGAATATCCACGTCACACTGGTTCCCTACATCCGCTCCGCGGGAGAACTCAAGACAAAGCCGACCCAACACAGCGTCAAGACCCTGCTGGAGATAGGCCTTCAGCCCGATGTGCTGATTTGCCGCTCCGAGCGCCCGCTCTCGCTCGATCTGCGTGAAAAGATTGCGCTTTTCTGCAATGTGGAATCCCGGTCCGTGATCGAAGGAAGGGATGTGGCATCAATCTATGAGGTTCCGATCGTGTTCGGACAGGAAAAGCTGGATGAGATCGTGTTGGAGAAGCTGGGCCTGAAACGCCCGAGGCCCGACCTCAAACGGTGGATGAAGTTCGTGGACCGCATCAAGAATCCTGCCGGCAGGGTGACCATTGCAGTCTGCGGTAAGTACACAGATTTGCTGGACGCCTACAAAAGTATCAATGAGTCGTTTGTGCACGCCGGTGCGGAGAACAACGTTGCCGTGGATCTCAAATGGGTGAAGGCGGAACAGCTGGAACGCGAAGGCCCCGAGCGGTACCTGGAAGGTGTGGACGGTCTGCTTGTTCCCGGCGGATTCGGAGAGCGCGGTGTGGAGGGAAAGATTCGGGCTATCCAGCATGTGAGGGAAAACGGCATTCCGTTCTTCGGCATCTGCCTTGGTCTCCAATGCGCCGTGATCGAGTTTGCGCGCAATGTGTGCGGACTCGCAGGCGCCAACAGCACCGAATTCCGAAAGACAAACCACAACGTGATCGATCTGATGCTTGACCAGAAGAAAGTGAAGGATATGGGCGGGACCATGCGCCTGGGGGCCTATCCCTGCGCTATCACCAGGGGCACGAAGGCCTATGCGGCGTACAGAAAGGACCTTGTGTACGAGCGCCACAGGCATCGGTACGAAGTGAACAATAAATTCCGCAAAGTGCTGGCAGAACACGGAATGATCTTCAGCGGTGTGTCGCCGGATAATTCGCTTGTGGAAATGATCGAACTGCCGCATCACCCATGGTTTGTCGCCGGTCAGTTCCACCCCGAGCTCAAATCCCGGGCGGTCAATCCGCATCCGCTGTTCAGGGATTTTGTCAAAGCCGCTAAGGAATACCGAGAGAAAGGACGCGATTGATGAACCTGGGGAAGAACATGGAATGTGAGAAGGAAGAAGCGAGACGTAAGAGAGTATAAAGCCTCTTGAGTCGCCGTGAGTGCTCGTTGACGGTTTACGGCTCCCTGCACTCATCAGCCACTTTCTTACGTCTTACTTCTTACGTCTTGCTATGATGCATCAGGTTTATTCAACTGTCAACCATAAAGGGCACATGACCCCACGATTGTTTGTCTGTGCAGTGATCGCGTTGATGATCTTCGCAGGCTGCAGCGCCGCTTCCCGTCTCCAATCCTCCCTTGGAACGAAATACAAGTACTCCTATCGTCTGACCAACGCCACCTTTGGCCAATTGTCGTATCGCGACCAGCGGATTAAAATCCAGTTCCGCCTCGACGATGGAGCGATCCGTTTCAAGTTACAGAACCTCTCCCCGGTGCCGATCAAAATCAGATGGGACGAGTCGGCCATTGGTGTCAGAAACCGCTATTACGCCGTCCGGAACAAACGAACGCTCTACACCGCAAGCCACAAGGAAAATACAACCCTGACCATTCCCCCTTCGGGCTATGTGATCGACATGGCAATCCCGTCGGAAAATATCATGTGGACCAAAACCGGATGGAAGGAGAGGGACCTTCTGCAGACGACCGACCGGAATTCGGAACAGTACCGGAATCGGATTCTCGGCTACAAGGGGAGCATAGTGGAATTTGCGATTCCTCTGGAGGCGGGAGGTGAAGTGTGGCCCTACAAGTTTAGATTTCAAGTAACGTCGGTCGATCCCGTGCCGTGGGAGAAGGTCAGGAGGCCGTACCGGCCCGCACCACCTGCCCCACCCCCGGGATCAAATCCCGTTGCAGAAGGCAACGACTACGTTGTCGCAGCTGTTATCGCCGCGGGTGTGCTGGGCGTGGCGGCAATCCTGCTGACACAACGCAAAGAACCCATCGTGGAATAGAGAACGAGCGACATGAGGAAGGAAGGCTAGCACCGTCTCTACCGAGCAAGGACCATTTTCCGCGTCTTCACTTCCATCCCCGCTTCGACTTTCGCGAAATACACGCCTGAAGGGACGTGAAGCCCGGTATCGTCGGTTCCATCCCAGATCGCCGCGTACGACCCTGCTTCCTTCTGTTCATCCACCACTTTTTTTACTTCACGCCCCGTAATGTCGTAGACCACTAATCGGACTGTCGAAGCCCGGTCGAGCACATAAGGAATTGTCGTTGTTGGATTGAAAGGATTCGGATAATTCTGGCCCAGCGCCACTGATGCTCCGGTTTCATCATACCACTCGAGATTTTCCAGCGTCACGGCGACACTTCGTGCTTCTGGATCAGCAATGACGACGCGGCTGAGGACGAGCGTTCCGCGGCCAGACAACCCCGTAAGGGAAGCAATGATGCCCTCGCCCTCCGGCAGGGAATGTGTCCCGGTTCGAAGAATCACGACGTTGATCGTGTACTCATCGACTCTATGAAAGCTCATCTGCCACTGAGGTGCCGTCATGCGCCCACTTGGGAGAATTTCCCCCAGAAGAACGCCTTCGCCCCGAATCGTAAATTGGAGAGCGGCGATTTCCCGGTCATTTTTCAATACAACATCGACGCCTGACGATGTGCCTTTTTGGAGCCTCAGCAACGTGTCTGCTCCGGCAGACGATGAGAGGATCAGAACCAGAAGTGCAATGTATCGGATTGTCTTTCGCATGCCCGGAAAGGTGCATGCCGCATACCAGCATGAACGTAAAGTACTGCGAATGAGGGATATTCATCTAAGACTTTGAATCACAAGGAATTATGGCAATCTCAACGTCCTACTTTGTCTTTTTCCTCGTCTCTCGTTTTTGTAACTTCTACAATCAATTCAACACTCACTCAAAAGGGGAAAGAAATGAAGCGCACTTTTTGGGGCCTCATTCTTCTTCCGCTTGCCGTCTCTTCTCAAACGCCCTCAGCCGATATCGTCTTTGTGAACGGGAAGGTGTGGACGGTGGATCCGTCAAAGCCCCTGGCGGAGGCAGTAGCCGTTGCCGGCGAGCGGATTCTTGCAGTCGGCTCGAACCGGGAAATCAATGCTTTGAAACGTAAGACCACAAGGGTTGTTGATTTGAAGGGACGGTTGATGTTGCCCGGCTTCATCGACAACCATACCCATTTTTCGTCGGGGGGATTTCAGCTCCAGAGTGTCGATCTGAGGGATGCGAAGAGCCGGCGGGAGTTTGCAGAGAGAATTCGCGAGAGGGCGGAGAAATATCCCCAGCGCTGGATTACGGGAGGCGATTGGGATCATGACAACTGGCCGGGTGGTGATCTGCCCACCAAGGAGCTCATCGATGCGTTCACTTCGCAGACTCCGGTGTTCGTTAACCGGTACGACGGGCACATGGCGCTGGCCAACAGTCTTGCTCTGAAGATCGCCGGTGTCACGAAAGACACACCGGATCCGCCTGGAGGATCGATCGTGCGCGATCCTGCAACGGGTGAGCCGACGGGAGTTCTGAAGGACGAGGCGATGAGCTTTGTGTACAGGAAGATCCCTGATGCGTCCGAAGAAGAGCGGATGGATGCCGTACGCCTCGCACTTG
>BQML01000021.1 GCA_022180565.1 Bacteroidia bacterium | reverse complement strand
GAGAGTGCACGCGAACAGAAGTACCATTGTACTGGACAGATTGGGTGAGTCTTTCCTTTCGCTGACAATCTTTATTTCGACGTTTGGCACGTCCGGAATTTATACACTGACGGCCCCGCGCATCTACTACGCCATGGCAAAGGACGGCGTATTCTTCAGGCGCGTCGCCGACGTCCACCCCCGCTTTCGTACGCCCGCGTATGCCATTGTGTTCCAGTCGGCCTGGGCTGTCGTTCTCATTCTGCTCTGGGGGACCTATGAGAGCCTCATCTCGTATGTCGTCTTTACAGATTGGATTTTCTTTGGCCTTGCGGCTGCAAGCGTGTTTGTGTTCCGGCGGCGGATGCCGAACGCCGAACGGCCCTACCGCACGAGCGGATATCCTTTTCCTCCGCTCTTTTTCACGGCCATCTCCATCTGGTTCGTCATCAACACGTTCATCACCAAGCCAGCAGAGTCCTGGGCTGGAATCGGCTTCCTCGCGCTGGGGATTCCCGTGTATTTCTTTTGGAAGCGTCGGTCTGCAAAATGAGAGAATCACTCCGCATAGGGTTTCTTGTGGTCGACCCCAAATCCCTGTCATCCGAGGAACAATCGGCATGGGATTGGCTCGTGCAACGCCATCCGAAGTCGGTCGTGTTGACGATGCATGATGCGGGTCATGGAGTGAGCCGAGACGCCGTAGATGTGATCTGGTGGCACCAGAACCGCTTTGTCACGTTGCCCGCGTCTGCTCTGGATTCGGCAGTCAGATCTTCCATCCTGCGCTTTGTTCGCTCGGGTGGAGGTTTGTTCCTCACACTTCTTGCCGCCCCCTTCGTGGCCGATCTCGGCCTTGAGCCCGTCAGACCGAACATGGTGCGTAGAGGGCAATGGAATGAAGAGTCCTGGGCGCCGGATTACCCCGATATCCGGGGTTTCGGAGGCCTCCAAGGACATCCTGTGTTCTTTGGACTCGAAGGAGCGGTGTTTACCTGGAATCCCATCAAGACATCGCCCTACGCAGGGGCTTTCTATGCCGGGGAGGTTCCGCAGAGAGGCCGAATCGTCGCCGTTGAAAGACAATATATCAGGCTCAATGAGCAATGGCGGATGATCACGGAGTATGCCGAAGGACGCGGAACCGTCCTGTGCGCCGGGTCTCATCTGTATTTCGGCTTTCCGGCCAATCGATTTCGCTTGCACCTCGAGCACTTCACGTCGAACTGCCTCTCGTACGTCTCAAACCCTTCGAATTATTCCGGTTCCCGAACCTATTGGAGTTTCAACCCAAGAACCGTACGGGAGGTCACCATACCTCCTTCGGACCCCGTTCATTCTGCAAAGCAAACAGCTCCGTCGATCCGGTCGGGGCTTTTCCTGCATCGCGACACTGACGAGGTCTCCAACGCATTCTTCGATGTTGGGGGGAAACGGATTCTGATCATGGGAAAAGAACAGAGCGGGATTGATGAGGTTTGGTCTCATCCTTTTCGATTGCTCAGAAGGCTGCGAACCGCAATTCGCGTTGCCGGCGGTTCCATTCAATGGCTTGATCAACACCGACTCTCCATCGAGATTTCACCGGAAAGCGTGCGAAGAACATACGCATTCGGAGAAATGAGGATGGAAGAAGTCATCGCCGGCTCTCATGACAGGCCGGGGGGCATCGTGAGGTACGAGATTCTCTCTCACCACCCGTTGGAATTGATACTGACCGGATCCGTTGATTTGCGATATATGTGGCCTCATTCCGATCAGGCAACAGGCTCGCTTCAGTTTGGGTGGGATGAGGGACTTCGTGCTTATATCATCACCAATGATGGCAGGACGATGACCGCCGTCGTCGGGATGACAGAAACACCCTCCGCGCGGCGAGCGGGACCGTGTGCCGGCTACGATGCTGTGGGAGGCGACCTGAAGCCAATACCAACGGACCTCGTGGAGGCAGGATTCGCGTTCCGTGTGCGGCTCGATGGACTGTCATCGCAGATTTCCTTCGCCTTCTCGGGCTCAGAGGATCTGACAGAAGCCCTGGAAACGTACCGGCACCTCACGGCAGATCCTGTCGCCGTGGAATCGGAACAGGCCCTCCATTTCCGGGATCTCTTTGCCGAACGCACTGTGATCCGCTCACCCGATCCGGATTTCAACGATGGTTACCGCTGGGCGCTGGCGGCAACCGACCGATTCCTCGTAACAACCCGTTCTCTTGGAACTTCGCTCATGGCGGGATTTGGAACAACCGACCGGGGGTGGGATGGAGGCCAAAAAGTCAGTGGCCGGCCGGGGTACGCATGGTACTTTGGCCGCGATGCTTGCTGGACTGCCTTTGCCATGTTGGCCTACGGCGACCACGAGAGTGTGCGATCCGTTCTGAAGTTTCTCGGTGATCATCAGGATCTGAACGGCAAGATTCTGCACGAGTTGACGACAAGCGGACACGTTCACTATGACGCGGCCGATTCCACGCCGCTCTATGCCATCCTGTTTGGACGCTATCTGCGGGCTACGGGAGATCTGGAATTTGCGCGAACGGAATTCCCACGGCTTCGGAAGGCGATTGAGTTTTGCAGGTCAACGGACACTGATGGTGACGGCCTGATGGAGAATACAAACGTCGGACATGGATGGGTGGAGGGTGGAAAGCTTTTTCCCGCGCACGTTGAACTCTATCTTGCCGCATGTTGGGCTTCGGCCTTGGAAGAAGCGGCGTATGTGGCTGAACGTATCGGACAGAACAGAATCGAGCGTGAGTGGAAAGGGGGAATACCGGGCATCAGAAAAGCAATCAATGAGCGATTTTGGAACGAAGAGACAGGATTTTTCAATTTTGCCTTGAGGAGGGACGGATCATTCAACGCCGAAAAAACCATTCTTCCTGCAGTGGCCGTTCTTCTGGGATGGACGGATCCGGAAAAGGCCGAGAAGTGCCTCGAGCACTATGCGAGCTCCGACTTTACGGCGGATTGGGGAGTCCGGATCATGGGAAAGAGCAATCCCTCATACAATCCGCGAGGATATCATTCAGGCAGTGTCTGGCCCCTGTTCACGGGGTGGGCCGCCCTGGCCGAGTTTGCGGGGAAGCGGTATCTTCAGGGGTTCGCCCATGTCTTGGGCACTATGATGGTAGCCCGCCACTGGGCGGCAGGATACGTGGAAGAGGTGCTCAACGGCGATGTGTTTCAACAGGGAGGCGTATGTTCGCATCAAGCGTGGTCGGAAAGTATGGTTCTCCAGCCCCTGCTGGAAGGAATGTTGGGCATACGTTTTGACGCGGCATCGAACGCGGTTGCTCTTCGACCTTTCATTCCGCCGCAATGGAGCACGTGCGACATCGCGTCTCTGAGAGTCGGTGGACACCTTTTCGATCTTTTGGTGACGCGGTCGGACTCGAAGACAGAGTTCCTCTTCCGGCAGAGAACGCCCGGTGACCTGGCCATTACACTAACGCCTGTCCTGCCGGCCGGAGCGGCAATCACATCGTGCACCATCAACGGAACTGAACGCGGAATTGCCGTCCCCATGATGATTCCGCTTCGAGGTGAAGCCCGGGTTGTGATCGCGCACACGGCCGGTATTGCGCTTGTTCCCCCTGTTCCCCACTATGGTCAGGGCGAAACCTCGGACGACCTGCGGGTCCTGACAGAGAAATTCGACGAAACCGGCCTTGAGGTTCTCGTGGAAGGGATAGCGGGGAAAGGCTACGAGCTTCAATTTCTTGACCCCGAGCGTATGGTTCGGCGAGCTCAAAACGGCGAACTGGAGGACAAATCGAAAGGCCTCAGGGCTGTTCATGTGTCCATCCCGGGTTCGGATGGTCAATACAGACGATCAATGGTGAAGCTTCTGACATGACGACCGGATCGGATTATTCTCTCGAGACCCTTGCAGAAGCGGTTCATTACAATGACTTCGTCTCTGCGCGCATGCGTCCGTTTCTCGGAACCCGCATTCTCGAGCTGGGCGCGGGAATCGGCAACCTGACGCCGCACTTCCTTCGGTATGGGACGCATGTTACAGCGATCGACATTGATCCGGATCTCATCCGCATTCACCGCGAACGGGTGGAAGCTCAACCGCGACTGGTCGTCGAATGCTGTTCGATCGAGGATCTTGCCCGAAGAACTGAACTTCAGAATCATTTTGATTCCGTGGTTTCGTCCAATGTCCTCGAACACATTTCGGACGATGCCATCGGCGGGGTGGTCCGCGCCATGCGGACGCTCCTCAAACCCGGCGGCTATGCGGTTCACTGGATTCCCGCCTTTCAGGGGATCTTCGGCACGCTGGACCGTGCTTTCGGTCACCATCGTCGCTATTCCAAGGCCTCGGCCGGAAAGCTGTTCGAATCGGCAGGCTTTGAGGTCCAATCTGCCTCATACTGGAACATGCCCGGCTTTTTCGGCTGGTGGTTCCACGGACGCATTCTGAAAGTCCAAGCCATTCCCCGGTCATCGGCGCTCACGTTCGACCGGTACATCGTACCGATTCTGCGGGTCCTGGAGCCCAGGATCTGGAGACCGTTTGGCCAGTCCCTCCTCATTGTTGCGCGGAAACCCGTATGAAATCGAAACATCCGTCCATGAAACTCTCGGTTATCATGCCCGTCTTCAACGAAGAGAACACGCTCCGCGAGGTTGTCGAGCGGGTCCTGACCGTTCCCGGAAGGAAGGAAATCATTATCGTTGATGATGGATCGACGGACGGGACGCGAAATATCATGACGGCGCTGGAGAAAAAATACCGGCGGAACGTTGTATGCCTCTACCACAGCAAGAACCGGGGAAAGGGAAAGGCGATTCAAACCGGTCTCGCGGAGGCATCGGGGGACGTTGTGGTGATTCAGGATGCGGACCGGGAGTATCATCCGGAGGAATACCCGAAAGCGTTGGAGCTGATCGAACAGGGATGGGCTGATGCGGTGTACGGAAGCCGCTTCCTTGGAGTGCACCGCGTCTTCCTTTTCTGGCACTATCTTGGGAACAAGATGCTGACGTTCTTGACCAACATGATGACGTCCGGCATGCTGACGGATATGGAGACGGGGTTCAAGGTGATCCGTACCGACGTACTCCGATCACTTGATATCCGTTCCTTCACGTTTGATTTTGAGGTGGAGGTAACGGTAAAATTGTTCCGAAACGGCTACCGCGTGTACGAGATTCCCATCACGTACACAGGAAGAGGGTACGAAGAAGGAAAAAAGATTACGTGGCGGGATGGACTGCGTGCCCTGGCGGCTCTGATCAAGTGGAGCCTTCTGGTGAGGCAGAAGAAACGGTCACTCGAATAGGATCTCCTCGATCGTTCCACCCCTGGCGCGGTAGGCCTTGTATCCCGGAAAGCGCTCCATCAACTCCCTGTTCTTGTTCCCCCGGTCAAGAGCATAGATCACGCCCCTCTTGAGGAAGGGGTCGTTGGCCGGAAACACGCTTCCGAAGTACGAGCTCACAAACACAACTCCCTTCGTAATTCCTTCCCGTTTGACGGCGCGAAGGACATCACCATTCACTCCCCAATAGCTGTATCCATAGTGACGAAGATGAGGCGGAATGTTTGTTGCGAATCCCGCAATGAAAAGCAGGACGAGGACGGCCGACGTCACGATACGTATCTTCATTCTGTCGGTCGCAAAGCCAAACACCGTATTCCAGATATGCGGAATCCGGTCGATTCCCCTTGCCGCGAGGATCATCAGGGGAACAGAGGATTCAAACAGAAATCTTGGGCCGAAACACCAGTCCTGAAACCAGTAGAAGAAATATGCTCCGGCCAGTGCGAAGAGGCTCGTGGCCAAAAGAATATCCCATTTTGTGTAGGAGCCGGATAAGAAAATGGGAATCACAAGGAGGAGAGACGGAATGGGAAGTTCGAAAAGGTATTTGTTGAGGCCGTTCAGATTGGACAGGGTCTGGCTGAGGCCGCGTAGGGGCGTATGTGGTTCCCCCCAGGCACTGTGTCCGAATCCCGGTTGAACCTGATCGCCCCAGAGGACCTGAAATCCGAACAGCCAGGGACTCCCGTTTGTGAGCCAGTTGAAGACAAGAAGAAAAAGAATGAACAATCCGAAGAAAACCGTGAAGCCAACCGCCGACCGCTTGAGCCGGGTTCCATGGCGTACAAGATGGCAAACAGCAAAGACGAGAAAAGGGAGGGCCAAGGCCGGTGCGCTGTAAGGACGTATGTTGGCGAGCCAACCCAGAGCGACTCCGGCGAGCGCACCGTGAAGGAAAAGCCCCGTCTTCAGGCTCCGGGCAAGGAACAGAACAAAGATTGTGAAAAAGAACAAAGCAGTCGTGTGGTTCATGAATTCGGAATTCATGAACAGAAGGAACGGTGAAAGAACTGTGAGGAGCGCCGTAAGCCGCGCGACCGTCTCTCCGAAAAGTTCTTTTGCAAGGGCGTACGCCGCAATGACGGTCATGGATCCGAAGAGCGGATTCACGATCCAGGCGGCGTTCAGGAGAACCCCGACGGCGAGAAGAATGGAGTGGCCCGGCGGATATTGGGAATACCACTTGCCGTCATTGATGATCACATGGAGGAACTCAAAGAATTCAGCCGGAGGAGCCGGGGCCGTCAGTGCGCCGGCAGCGAATATCTTTCCATGAAACAACTGGGCAATGCTGTCCTGAACATGGGGGAGATGTTCAAAGATTTCGAGCGAAATGATGTTGGCAAGTGTGAAGTGAATGAACGCGAGCAAGCCCACGAACAGAACCGCGCGCGTGTGAAGAAAGACGAAGCGAATCCGGAGAAACAAGGACGTGAGGACCTCTGCGAAAGAATCCGCGTGGAGCACCCGTGTGATCAAAGGAGCGCATCCGACGGCAATGAGGCCCAGGCCGAGACCGCTTATCACGAGATACGTTATCACCGAAGCGCCGTCTCTGACAAAATCGGGCTCAGAGGGAATGAGGGTCAGGAGGAAGATTTCGAAGGCGAGCATGCCTCCCGTGAACGCACGCTGATGGGAGCGGAATGAGCGCCAGCCAGATTGCAGGGCCTGCCGTGGCAAGGCAAGAATCATAAGGATGAGAAGAGTGCCGACGCCGGCCAAGAGCGACGCCGTCGGTACGCGAAAGGTCAGGGGCAGAAAGGGGATCGAGATAAGAAAGTAGAATTTCGAATCCGCGGAGATCCGGGACACATTGGAAAGCTGCCAGGGGGTGATGTGCGGAAAGAGGGTAAGGAACACAACGGTACCCAAACCGGCTAAGGCGAACCGGAGGAACGCTGAGGGGAGTTTCTTCATGGGGCGGACAAGCTAGGAAAAAATCAACCTTCGCGCAAGCGGCTCATTTTATCTGAGGAAACGTTTGCCTATCATGTGCTCAATCTTTTTTTTGATTACCAGGGAGGATTGACTGTGAAAGACATGTTCACGTCTTCGTTAGGAATTCTTTTAATTCTCACCTTGACCGCGGCATCCTGCAAAAAAACCAGTACGGAGCCCATAGGGGTCCCCCCGACGGTGCCAACAGTAATGTTCAGCGCCCCGGGACAGCAGGATCCCTGTTCCCAGCAGGCGTACGCGTTTGTGTCCATCGCAAATTCGATGGCGGCCTATTTTTCCGTATTCTCCACAATTCAGCCGGCCGTGAGTGGGAATGTGTACACCTGGGAAATAACGAGTGATAGTCTCACCATCACCTTTACGGCAGTAAGGCAGAGCGATGGATCGTATTCATGGGAGATGAAGCTGAACGGAAGTGATAGTGGAATACACTATACCAACAAAGTAATTTTCAGTGGAACAACGTCGGCGGACGGAAAGAGCGGATCGTTTACCGCGTATGACGACTCCAGTCCGGAGATTATCGGAACGTTCACGTGGTCAACCTCTGCGACCAATGTTCTTACCGGAACGCTGATTGAGAATGATTCCGGGGGCAATCCGGCCTACAAGTATGATCTGGTGTCAAACCCCAACGGTTCGGGCGAAGTCACGGCGTCGTACTGGGGCGGGTCAGCGTGGGTGCAGGATTTCCATGCGACCTGGCCTTCCGCGGGAGCGCAGGCCACTTGCGGGTGAACGCTTGAAAGTGGATCACGGGATCCCGCTCGAGCGGGGTCCTGTGTTTGCCGACAAATTGTTATTTCAACCTCTATCGGTCCTGCAGCATTCTCAATTCCGCATCCGCCTGTCTCAGTCTCAGAGCGATGGCATGAGCCAGTCGGGCAAAGATCTGCACGCCGAATTGCGGATGAGACCGTGAAAGCTCGTTCAAACTGGATCGGGACAAGATGTAAAGATCTGTTGAGACTTTTGTGACGGCATTTGCAGACCGGACGCCTTTGTCGAGGAATGCCAGTTCGCCAAAGAAGTCCCCGCGCCCGATGGTGGCCAGGTGATGAAACTGCCCCCGTTCAAGCGGCAGTAAGATCCGAACAGCTCCGCGCCGGACCAGGAAGATCTCATCCCCCTCGTCTCCCTGTTTGAACACCGTTTCTTCCTGACCATACGAACGTTCTTTGAGTGCTCGCCGGAGGATCTCCAGAATCTCCCCGGTGATTTCGCGAAAAAGTTCGAATTCCGTAACGTCAAACACGTGTTCTTCTTTCCGCTCCACCTGTGCGGATTCGAGAATACGATCCTCCATCCACTCAAGGGCTCCATCCATGGTCGGCGAAATCATCACTCCGCCGCCTTCCCTCACCACTCCCAATTGCACAAGGTAGCGCTCAAAATTCCGCTGGTCCAGCAATCCGGAAGGCATTCCGCTGAACAGCAGTTGTCCGTTTCGCTCGGCCAGCCGGCTGTGCATCTGCTCGAAGAGGTGGGCCGCCGTGTAGTCCATGGACAGTACGCGGCGCATATCCAGAAGGATAAACCGTTTGCTTCGCAAATCCGGCTCCAGCATTGTGAAGAGCTGGTCCGTCGTGCCGAAGAACAGATTTCCCTGAAGCTCGCAAAAGACTCCCTGATCCCCGAATTTCTCGAGGACTTCACGGTCCGATTGTCTCCGGCGTGTTTTAGACGAGATCTGGTTGAGATAGAGCTTGTTTCGGATCACGGATCCTCGGATTTGGTCCCTGATAAACAAAAGAATGGCAAGGGCCACTCCCACTCCCGAGGCGGCAATGAGATCGACAGTGATGGAGACCAGAACGACGCCCGCAATGACTGCAAAATCGAGTCGGCCGGCGGGGGAGCGGATGAGCCGGAACATGCTGCGGTCGAACATTCTCCAAGCGATGACGAGAAGGATGCCGGCAAGAGCCGCAATGGGGACCCAGGCGATGAATCGTCCCAGGAGAAGAACGGCTAAAAGAACGGACGCGCCTTCAATAATGCCTGACCGCGGTGTTCTACCCCCGCTCGATACATTGACCAACGTTGGCCCCATCGTGCCCGCGCCCGGCATTCCTCCGGCGAAAAACGAGGCCAGATTCCCGACACCCTGCCCGATCAGTTCGCGGTCAGAGTTGTGCCGTTGCCGCGTCAGGGCATCGAGGGCCACACACGTCTTCAGCGTGTCGATGGAAAGAAGTACGGAAAGAGTTAGGGCAGGAATGATGATCAGACGGAGGAACGCGAAATTGACCGAACGGAGAGACTGGAATTGATCGCCGATGGCGTCGGTCAGGGAACCACCGGCAGTGATTGGACCGATCACGAGTGGATTGTCAAGTGTCGTGCGAAGAGGCGGAAAGAAAAGCGAAAGAGCAAAATAGGAGAGGATCCCCGCGCCCAATCCAATGATAGCCGCTGGAATCTTCCTGGTGATTCTGGGTGCGAGAACCATCGCACCAATCGTCACAAGGCCCACAAAGACGCCCTGCCATTGCCACAACGAGGGTGAGGTAAGCCCATCCCAGAGGGAGATGTCCTTTGCAATGCCAAAGAGCTTGGGAAGTTGTCCAACTGCGATGAGTACAGCGACTCCCGACAAATATCCGCTGACAACAGGGAAGGGGATGAATTTGATAAGTCTCCCGCCGCCCAATGTTCCGTAGAGGATTTGGAGGCCGGCGGAGAAGAGAGCGGTGAGGGCAAGAAGCGGAAGAACGGCTTCGGAGCCGAGCGTCAGGCCGACTGTGCCGCTGGTCAGGCCGGCCGCCATCGCTGAAAGAACCGCCGCTGATGGTGCACAGGGAGCTGAAATGAGTCCGCGAGTACGTCCGATCAACGGAGCGACGATGCCGAGGGCGGCGGCTCCAAGCATTCCGGCCAAGGCTCCCTTGCCCGCGTACTCGGGGCCGATGGCGGTGTACGTAAGGACTCCGAAAGCAATGGAAGAAGGGAGCGCCACCAGCATGGCTGCAAGACCGCCCCAAATGTCACCGACCCAGACAGGTGGCTGAATGTTTGCAGGAGGAAAATGGTCGGCCATGGAGTCGTGATTCACCCGGCCATGGTACAAACAACTGATCAAAGAAAAAAGGTCGAAGAAGCGAGCACACGTCGATGCGTTCTTTCAATCTACCTTTGACAATCTTCCTTCTGAAGCCTCCGAAAAGAGAAAAGCGGGAAAACATTTCCCGCTTTCTTGTGCCCGCACCGTTTCTTGTTCAAGCCATCTGTTGCAATTTTCCTTGCGAAGTGCCCAGAACAGGGCTTGAACCTGCACGCCGTTGCCGGCACGAGCTCCTGAAGCTAGTTTACCCGTCACGTTTTTTGGCGGGCGCGCCTTTCAACTGAAGTGCCCAAGAGGAGACTTGAACTCCTACGACCTCGCGGTCACACGGCCCTGAACCGTGCGCGTCTGCCAATTCCGCCACTTGGGCTTATTTGCTTATTGCATCTCGGTGTGTCCGGGCGGGCAGATCTGTCCCGCCTGACCGAGCATGACGCTGTCACAGCCGGCAGGCACTCCCGCCAGGAAATTCTCTTCAATATAGAAAAAAATCAGATCGGTTCCAAAGGAGAGATTCACGACGTTCTGCGCAAATTCCCTTCCTCCTGGGAATCGTTCACTCAGTAAGATCCTTGAGCCCTTGCAGTGCAGCCTCGCGGACAAGATCCCGGTGGGAATTCAGCTGAGAGGCCTTCACCAAAAATGGCTTGACAGCCGGATGGGCTATGTTGGCGATAGCACGCACAAGCTCCGCCTGCACGACGTAACTGCTTTCCTCATCAAAGCGTTCAATCAAGAAAGAAACGAGACGCGGGGATTTCAACGACGAAAGCTTTCGCACAACCGCCGCACGCACTTTGGAACTGGGGTCGCCTATGCGGTCTTTGAGGAATTCTTCAACAGAAGCCGACCGGGCGCTTAAGGCATTGATCGCCGCCCGCCGGGTTCCCCAAAAAGTGTCCTCACGGGATGCCTTTCTCAAAACGGCATCGACAACCGGATCATCGGAAAGCGGGGCAAGTTCCTGGGCGGCCAGAATACGGGATAGCGCATTCCCTCGTTCAAGCTGAAGAATCAATTCTCCTGATGATCGGGGAAACGAAACTTCGGCAAGGATGATGTGGGGTTCATCGAATTCCACAAGGATCGGTCGCTCGGGGGAAGGAAGCCTGAATTCTTCGGAAGCTCGCGTCACACGAATCTGTGCAACGGAATGCCCCGTGGCTGTTGTCAGTCCGACGAAAACGGGAAACGTGAAAATCGAAGTCCCGTCTGACGTGTCTTGTTTTTGTTCCACGCGCAGGAAAACGGATTGTCCCGCTTCGTCCCACCGCCATGAGACATTCAAGACAGGATGCCCCGGTTTCCTCAGCCATTGATCGAAAAACCATTCCAGAGATCTGCCCGCCGCTTGTTCCGCTCTTCGGAGAAGGTCATCGGTTGTTGCAGAGCCATAAGCATGTTTCGTCAGGACAGCCTTGAGGAATGCTGAAAATGCCTCTTCGCCGATCTCCATACGAAGCATGTGGAGGACATTGGCTCCCTTCGGGTAGGTGTGGGAATCGAAGTTCTGGTTGGGAAACTGCCATCGGTCGAGAACAATCGGACGCCGGTATTTTGTTCGTGCCTCGCGAAAGTATGCCTGGCGCTTTTCGTGGAGATTCAACGCCCCTTCGTCGTCGCCAAGGCTCCAGGCCGAATAGAGATATTCGCTGTACGTTGCAAACGATTCGTTGATCCAGGTGTGCCCCCAGTCCTTGAGAGTCACAAAATTTCCCCACCATTGATGAGCGAGCTCGTGCGCAACAAGCCAGTGGCTTGGAAAATCTTGCTCCGCGCGCTTGTCGTGAATCGTGTTCTGGCTCAGGTTTGTCGCAGTCGTCGCTTCTGCTCCGCCCCCAATGCCCGGAACTGTTATCTGATCATACTTGTCCCAGGGATACTTCACGCCGTACACGCCCTCAAAGAACGTGATCATCTCCCGTGTCCTGTTGAATGACCTTGGAGCGTCGGCAATATCCCGAGGATACACCCAAAAGGAGAGGGGGAGGGATCCTAGCGAATCCCGGAGAACCACATAAGGTCCTGCCGCCAACTGTGAAAGATACGTGCTGTGAGGTTGACGCAGGTACCAGTGGTAGACGGATCCCCCGCTTGCGGATGGGCGTACATCCAGAAGTGTTCCGTTCGACAACGCCTTCCATCCCGCCGGTACTTCAATGATCATCTCCTGGGTTGCCTTGTCTGCTGGATGGTCGTTGCATGGAAAAAAGTGCCGTGCACCTGTTGGGAACGAGAGAGCCGAAATAAGAGCCGGATGCGCCGCGGTGGAGTCAAAGAATTCGATTCCAAGATGATAGTTGTTGGAGACCCCCCAACGCTCGGGATCGATTTCGATCTGCTTTCCCTCGTATCGAATCGTGACCTGCACCGTTTCGGCCGGTGATATTTCGCGAGGAAAGTGGACCGTCACGGATCCCGGTCGTTGGGTGAATGCGAGGGGCCGACCGTCCGAGGACGTTGCACTCTGAACCTCCAGCACCTCGGCGTCGAACGTGCAGGAAGAGAGGGATTCCCCGACCGGGAGAAGCGTAATGGTTGTGACACCGAAAAACTGCTTCCTTGGGTGATCGAAACGCATCTCAATTCTGTAATGCAGTACATCGTAGGGTCGGGGCGTGAATATGCGCACGGGCCAGGAACGCCAGTCGGTGTTTTGCGCAAAGGCTGTTCCGACGATAACGGCTACAAGGAATATGATCCTGACCATTCGCGTCATTTCATCTCCTGCACCGGAGGCCTGAATTGCAGAACGCCCTGCTCTTTCATGACTGTTTCAATCTCGTCAGGTGTGGATGGGACAAAATCGGTAAAAAGTTCGACGCCGTTGTCGGTAACCGCCACGACGTCCTCCATCCTGATGTACAGCTTCTCTTCAGGCACCCAGATCATCGGGTCGACGGAAAAAACGTGACCCTTTTTGAACGGGCCGGGGCGATAGGGACCGACATCGTGTACCGCGAGGCCGACCGGATGCGACAGGTGTCCCCGAAATTTCAGTCCGGCTTCCGCGGCGTTTCGGTAAATTTCTTTTTCGAACGTCACGGTGGCGAGATAGGCCTTCATTTCTTCCGCTGCTCCGTCGAGGACGGCGTCGGGGGTTACTCCCGGCCTGATGCGCTTGAGAAGGGCATCCCGGTAGGCAAGAATGTACTCTGCCAACTGCCTCTGGCTCCTTGTATAAGTTCCATTCACCGGCCACATGCGCGTAATGTCCGAAGTGTAGTAATGATAATCCGGGGCGTAATCCATGAGAACCATATCGCCGGACCGCAGCGTGTCAAGGTTCCTAAAATAATGGCCCATCCAGGCGTTCGTTCCGCCGGCCGTGATTGAATTGTACCCTTCACGTCTGGCACCATGGATCTGATAGATGTAGCGGGCAACGGCATCGAGCTGATATTCAGTGACGCCGGGTTGAGTTGACCTCATGGCTTCGATAAGGGCATAGCCGGCAATCTCCGAAGCTCTGCGGATCAAGGCAATTTCGCGATCGCTTTTGACGCTCCTCATGTCGTCGATGAAAGGAGAGAGATCCTTGATATCGAATTGGGGAAACTGTTTATGGAGAAGGCCGGCAAAATGACTTTCCCGCGACTCCTGCCCGTCCCACGGGTCGTTGGCAACGCTTGCTCTGTACGCAAGCTGTGTGTCGCGGCTGTCTGTGCCGAGTTCAGCCGGACTGAACGGCGTAAAGAGCGTCGGTGCAGGCAGGCGTATGAGACGGCTCCGGAGATCGCGTGCCAGAAACTCCACGGGTCGGACTGATTCGACTCCGGTCAGCGTCTTGACGAGGTCCTCGTCTTCAGCCGAGAGGGTCTTTCCTTCGCTCCGCTCGCGCCCCTCGTCACGGCGGGGAAGATAGAGCGTAGACTGCTTGGTTCGTCCGTCCATGAGGAGAAGGGCATGGGGGACGTCGAGTCCTGTGAAATAATAAAACTCGTTTGTTTGCCGGAATACCTCGAATCCGTCCACATCCCGCGCCGCTTGAATCACAGCGATGGCCTTCGATCCGATGTACTCATACATCTTTGATCGCCGCTGGACAAATTCCTCTTTCGGGAAGTCGGTCTGGAAGTAAGCCTTGTCTTGTGCGGCAGACATGCCGACAAGAACGAGCGCGGCAACAATACCATACAGGCGAGTCATAAGGATCCTCGAAGTTTATGGTTTGAATTGCGGTGAGGAGACGGGTGTTGTTCGAATGGAGGAACGCGAAGTGAGAGATTCAAGGAAAGCGAAAGGAGGGGAAGAAGAAAGAGTCCACTTCCCGTGAGGGCCGTCAGGAATCTCTCGTTCTGCAAAAACACGGTCGTACTCCGAGAAAGATTGCGGTCATTTGTTCGCCTGAAACAAAACGCCACGCCTTCTGCCAATTGGTTGATTGTCAAGGCGTTCGGCTACCATTCTGATCAAGAACATGCTTCGACCACCTGCGAAATCAATCCGCACTCAAATCAGCGCCATCAGCGTAAATCACAAAATCAGCGTAATCAGCGTAATCAGCGTAATCAGTCTCATCTGCGAAATCGGCAATCTGCGATTAAATCAGCGTCATCAGGGTAAATCAGAAGTACTATACGCTCTTAATAACCTTCACCACCCTCCACATAAACGTCACATCCTTTTTTTTAACCGCCATGGGTTCGTACTCGGGGTTTAGAGGAATCAGATAGATCAGCTGACCATCGATTTTGATGCGCTTCACCGTGTCTTCGTCGCTCACGCGAACGACACAGATGTCCCCGCTACGGGGTTCAAGCTTCGGGCTTACGACAATGATATCCCCGTCTTCGATGCGCGGTGCCATACTGTTGCCCTTGACCTCGAGCGCAAATGCACTCGAATCGTTGACGGTGTCAACCGTAATGTACTTTTCAACATACTCGGGGTGAAACATCAGACTCGGCGCACCGCCGGGAACAGAGGAAAGAAGCGGAAGAGAAATGAGGTCAACTTTTTTGTATCGGCCTGTGGGAAGCGGAAGAATCTTTGCAGAAGGTTCTCCGTACATCGATCCCTCGCCGGTCAAAAGCCAATGCGGTGTAACCCCCAGAATCTTCGCAAGCCGCATCAGAAAATTGCTGTCTGGTACTTGTTCCCCTTTCTCCCACCTCTGCAATGTTCTCGTTGCGACATCGAGCCTTGCCGCGAGCCGGGCCTGATCCATACCCCGTCCCTGACGGGCCAGCCTGATCCGAACGGCGATCGATTCCTTCATGGTTGGTCCTCAAACGACATGGGTGTCTCCTGACAGTACTCAAGAAGCGACATTTTTGTCATATTGTCAAGCGCTTGGAAAGACCGTTCGGATACCGGAGAAAATTCACGATTTGACAGACGTCACCTCCGGAGTTAAACCGGCGGCGTAACTTTGTGTCAAACGGAAGGATATTCACCAAAACCGTTTTCAATCATTTTTCAGGAGGATGTATGAAACGCAAGCTCTTGTGGGGTCTGGCCGTGATCGCGGCGGTGACCGTTGTGTTGTCGGGCTGTCAATCCACGACGGAACCCGCGGAGGACGAGCTCGCGGTCTTGAAGGAGATGATCGAATCGGATCCTCTCTTTACGAGCGACCAGATGCTGTTGAACGATGCCGCCGATCAGGCCGGTCTGTCGAAGACCACCGCACCCATCCTGCCGATTGCCTGGGGTCGAAGGGTCGATAATGCGAACAGGTCGGTCACTTTTGAACGTTTCGGTGATACGCTCGTCATAGCGACCATTGTTCAATCGATGTCGGGCAAGATTGTCATTGCCCATAGGGACACAGTCCAGGACACGACGTTGGTGATTGAAAAGCCTTTCGCTGAATCCACGACGCGAAAAGTCCGGGCCACAAAAATCGCCAGAACAAACAACCCGCGGGCCAACTGGCGCTTTCGTGAAGTTTCCGGAGTGGACGGCGGAACAACCTCAAACTCGGCAATTACCTTCGACACCCTCAAGGCATTCATCGGAAACGATACGCTGGTTGTCACCGATCCAACCGAGTTCTTTCTCAGGTTTGCAGACTTCGCAGGACGTCACATACCATCCATTCTCAACAGTGCGCCGGTAAAGGTACGGCTGACCATCACAAGCACAGAATCCGATACCGACCTTGTGTTCATCCATCGGCCGGCCATGTGGGTGAACTCGTCTGTCCTCAGACCTGCACGAATCCGTATGACTCTTGTTTCTCAGACCGGCAGTGGGCCTTACACCCGCGTGTATGAGCACACATGGAGTTCCCATGTGCAGGGACGTCATCATTTCTTCGTGGGCGCCGTCACGCGCGGGTCACTGTTCGACGATGTTGCTCCATGGTCCACGAAGATCTGGGGAATTCCGTACCTGGTTTCACCGTAGCACCGGGACATTCCTAGAAGAAGCGACAAGGAAGAAGCAGGAAGAGAAAAAGTTTAGGGCCCTTTGAGCCGCAGGAGAGCACGGAATTCCGGTTCTCACGTGCGGCTCAAGGGCTTTAGATCACCGTACGTCTCACTCCATAAGTTTATTCCGGCGTCTCATGCGGCTTTAAACTTTCTTGCTTCTTGCGTCTGACGTCTTGCCCTTTTGCTTCACACTGGGCCTAGAGCGGAAATTTGTCATCCAGCCAGTGCTTCGTCATTTCAAACCAGAAAAACAAACCTCTCCATTTTCCAAACTTCCTGTACTTTTTCTCGATGGTTCCGTCGCTGACACGCCGGCGTTTGTTGTGCAGATGGGCAAACTGCGCACGAACCCATGAATCGAGCGCCAGGTAATCGTAGCGGCCAAGAAGGCGAAGGAGGTTTCCCGCCGCATAAGGACCGATCCCCTTGACGGAACCGACCTCGTGAAACAACTCGATCGTCGAAAGCGGGGAATTTCGCCAGGACTCGACATCCAGTTTCCCCGAAGCGACTCTTTCGGCAAACTCGACCAAATATGGAGACCGGTAGCCGCTCCGTATTTCCTTCCTCATGAACCTCTCACCGACTCCGGCCATCGCCGCGGCTGTGGGAAATGCGCACAGACCCTCCCCAAAGGGATCACCGAGCTTCTTTACGAGGTTCTCCACCATGATCCGGGTCAGGGCCCATGTGCAATTGGTTGTGCAGAGCATTTTCACCACATCTTCAAAAACCGTTGGCGATCTGAGGAGTCTGCCGGAACCTGACTGCAGAATCCAACGATACGACGGGTGCTTTCGGACCTCGGAGTAGAATCCGGACAAATCTTCATTTAGCCGGAAGCACTCGCGCACGCGCGTTCGGACTTCTGCAAGAGAGAGCGGCGTCGGGACGGTCGCACACTCGACGGTGATTGAAATCTTTTTGCGTTTTTCACGGAGGGTGCAGTGAACAACCTGGCCGTCGCGAAGCTGAAGGATCAGAACCAGCTCCTGACCCTCTTTCTGCACGTGAAACGGAGGAAGTGTGCACCATCCGTGGCTGTAGACAGTTCGCCAAAAATTGAACCGGTTGGGAACGGAAATGCCGGTGTGTGCACGATACCGTGGCTCAGAGGAGCTCATGGATACGGATGGTCGCCTTGATCACCGAGTCGAGAATGGACTCCAGGATGCGGATTTCGCGTGCAGCCGTTTCCCAATCGCCGGCTCCGGCGGCCTCGCGTATGCCCGGAAGCCCAACGGATTCGTATCCTGTTGCAACGACGATCCGATGTTTATACCACTCCCTGCCCGGAAGGCCGGGCTCGGCGGCAAAACTGCGCTCGAGCTTCAGGAGGAGGGAGTTGATCTCCCTCGCATTGCGCAGCCGACCGGGTCGGGCGATCTTTTCATCCACTCGCGCCGCGATCTCTTTCCATTGCAAAGCCTTTTCTTTGATCGTCGAGAGACCGAGATTCGCCGGCCATCCATCCTTGTAGCGTTTTTCCATGAGTTCAACTTGCTTCAAAATCTCATCGGCATACGGAGCGAGAGAAAAAGGCAGAATGTCCGCGTTGGCCATCCGCATGGCGGCAAGTGCTGCAAGACGGGCCGCTGCAGCATGATAGTGAAAGCCGGGGTCGCCAAAGCGCTTCATCCAATCGAAATTGTCGTAATACGAATGATAGATTCCTCCGGGGCCGCCAAATCCGAAGCCCATCGCCGGAATGCCGAGGTGGTTTTGAAAAACCACATGGTCTGACCCACCACCCATTCTGCCCACATTGATAGCGGCGGTTTCCGGAACGATCTCCTCGAGCGAAGCCGCGTGCTCTTTGTTCTGGTTACGCCACCAGGCGGCCAGAACGGGTATTTGTTTTTGAGGATCCAGAACGTCGGCAGTGATGCCCTTCAGAAAGGAGTCAAGCGAAGGAGTCGCACTCGCCCCGAAGGTCGAACCGGAGATCGTGGCATCGAAGTTCATGTACACCACGGCTTTCTCCTTGAGCTCGTCGCGCAGATCCTCTCCCCACTCCGTCGAACCAATCAGTCCGTATTCCTCTGCATCCCACTGCGCAATGACGATCGTCCGCCGCGGTTTCCAGCCCGCCTTTGTCTGCCGTCCGATGGCACGCGCCGCCTCAAGGAGTACCGTGGTGCCTCCATTGGGATCCTGTGCCCCAAACACCCAGGCGTCGCGATGACCGCCGAGAATCACCCATTGATCCGGTTCTTCCGTCCCTTTCAGCGCCGCGATGTTGTTCCAGATGGGCCTGATTTGAAAATCCATGTCCAGACGAATACGAACCTTCGCGGGCCCCGGACCGAAATGGTACGTGAACGGAAGCCCTCCTTGCCAGGGCCGTGGAACAGACGGGCCCTCGAGCGTCCGGAGAATATCCTGAGCGGCGCCGTAGGAGAGCGGAACGCAGGGGATCCGCGGCATATCGGGGTCCTCTTCAATGGAAATCCGCTTCACGTTTTTCTTCGCTGCAACGCCGGGCGTCAGTGGATCCCCCGGATACCGCTCGGAGAAGCGGATGCTCCCGCGCTGAACCCCGTCCCAGGGGCGCATCGGACCCTTGGGATACACGTCGCCCGCCATGTAACCATCATCGGCGGGATCGGAATACAGAATGATCCCAATGGCGCCGGCTCTCGTCGCTTCAAGAACCTTCAGTCCCCTGTACACGCGTCCATAGCGTGCAATCACGATCTTGCCGTTGACATCGATGCCCCGCTCCGCGAGATTTTGAAAATCCTCAGCCAGCGCGTAGTTGGCATACACCACTTCTGCGGTCACATCGCCTGAGGGGGAATAGGCATTGAAGGGGATGAGAGCATCGGGATGAAACTCGGTTTCCTCCGTTACGCGAAGCTCCTTTTCCAGCGGATCGAGCAGCGCGACGCTCACCGAACGCGGGTACGGCAAAAGAACATGATATTCAACCAGTTTCGCATCAAAGCCCGCTTCCCGGAGCCGCTGATCGACATACTCCGCGAGCCGGCGTCCGCCGGGACTGCCTGCATGGTGGGGTTCTCTTGTTAGTATGGAAAGCGTTTGCTCCGCTTCCACGGGTGATAGAGAGTGCTGAACGGCAGTCTCGTGCACTCGTTGATTCGGTACATTGGCGTCAACAAAACCGCGGAGACCGTCATTTTGGGCCGACGCAGTGATTTGAAAAAATGCCGCCGCCACGCACAGGAAGAGATGCCTCATGGAACTCCTTTTCTAGAGATAAATTGGATTATCCGCATCCATGTCGATTTTTGCGTTGGGATTCGCATAGATGGGAATTGGTTTGGTGGGGGGGATCTGAATAGCCCAGTCGCCTTTGGCGTTCCTCACAACAGAACCCCAGAGTTTTCTGGCTTTTTGGTCGGTGAATTTCTCCCAGAAAACCCATCCGAAATAAGCAGTCGTTTGTTCAATATAAAAGGCAGGTACTCGTTCACCAATCTGAACATCGACCGCCCCGACCGTTGTCGGGTGATATCCGTTCTCTGTGAGTCTGGCGATGAACTCATCAACAACGGACCTGCCGTCAAGGTGAAGTTCATGCCTGGATCGCTTCACCCCCCGGCCGGTGACAATATCCGCGAGCGTCTCGTTGAGTTGTTCCTTGCTCACCATGGAAAATAATGTAATGATGGAAGATGGAAATTGCCACAGGTTGCACCCTTGTTCTTCTCTCCCTATTTTGTCTTCCAGCCAACAATCCGAAAACCGCGATGGACCTCCCTCTTCTCGTCCTTTCCTTGATCGGTTTCCAGATCGCGTTGTATTTTGCTCTCGTTCATCGCAAGCTGTTGCGACCTGATGCCGCTTGGCTCCCGGCGGTGTGCAGAATGGACGAACGAAGCTGTGGATCAATTCTTGCGACACCGGAAGCGCGCGTTCTCAGAGTTCCCAACTATTCTCTGGGAATGGTGTACTACACGATCCTGATCATCCTTTCCTTCGTTCCCGCCGGCATCGACGAATTTCTTCTGGAATTGCGTCTGATCTCCGGCTTCACAATGTTTCTGGCCGTTATGCTGTCCTATTCCTTGATCTGGAAGCTTCGGGTCCTGTGCATCCTCTGCTTTGTTAGTCATAGCATCAATCTTATCATATTCCTTCTCTTGATGGTGCGCCCATGAAGAGGGTCGGATTTTTCTATCATCCGGACTTTTTGAAGCATGTCACCGGTTCCGGTCATCCCGAGCGTCCTGAACGGCTCTCGCACTTGATGCAATATCTTCTCAAGCGGCCGGTATGGAACTCGCTGGTTCACCTGCAGCCCCAACACGCACGGACAGCACAACTTCTGCTCGTGCATCCTGAGCAGTATGTCGCCGGTATCGCGCGGTCGTGTTCTTCGGGAACTTCCATGCTCGATCAGGATACCCGCATTTGCCGGGATTCCTTCGACGTTGCGCTTCTTGCGGTCGGGGCAGTCGTGGAAGCGACGGAACAGGTGGTGGGGGGCCAGCTCGGCGCTGCGTTCTGCGCGGTCCGTCCTCCCGGCCACCATGCGGAAACGGCAAAGGCCATGGGATTCTGCCTGTTCAACAATGTCGCGATCGCGGCGAGACACGCCCAGCAGGCACTCGGAGTCCGACGCGTGGCGATCCTGGATTGGGATGTGCACCATGGAAACGGTACCCAGGAGATTTTTTATGAAGATCCCACCGTCCTCTACCTCAGTGTCCATCAGTATCCGTTCTACCCGGGCACGGGGGCAGAACACGAGACCGGGCGTGGGAAGGGGACGGGATTCACCGTGAATTGTCCGATGAAGGCGGGAAGCGGGGATGCGGAGTACTTCCGCGCATTTGACGAGCGAATCCTGCCGGCGATCGATCGGTTCAAACCCGAACTTCTGATCATTTCCGCCGGATTCGACGCGCACCGGGATGACCCTTTGGCGGGCATGGGCCTGACCGAGGAATCGTTCGCCCGCATGACCGGCCTGGTCGTCCAGACGGCCCGCGCACATTGCGGAGGACGGATCGTCTCGGTGCTGGAGGGCGGATACGATCTGGAAGCGCTGGCCGGCAGTGTGGAAGCTCACCTTCTTCGTCTTCTTCAAGAATCTGATTGACCATGGACGCTTCAACGCTCGCGCTGTTCATCCTTGGTTTGCTCTTCCTCATCGGCGGTGCGGAAATTCTCGTCCGGGGAGCCTCCCGGCTTGCTTCTGCGTTCGGCGTTTCGCGGCTTGTCATTGGTCTCACGGTCGTTTCCTTCGGGACCAGCGCACCGGAATTCGCGATCAACATCCGTTCGGCATTTTCAGGAAACGTTGAACTGGCTCTGGGAAATGTCGTCGGAAGCAATATCTTCAATGTTCTTTTCATTCTCGGCCTCACGGCCGCGATTACTCCGCTCGTGGTTGCGGCTCAACTGGTGAAGATCGACGTCCCTCTCATGATCGCGGTTTCCCTTCTGATGCTCTTGCTCGGTCTCGACGGAGTCATCGGATGGGTGGATGGAATACTGCTTACCGGGGGGCTGGTGTTCTACACGTCGTGGTCGATCCATCAAAGCCGCAAGGAATCCAAGCGTGAGGAGCGCCGGGAGGAACGGGACAGGGCCAGCATTCTGCGGAATGCCGGGCTTGTCGCCGCTGGACTTGCCTTGCTGGTGCTGGGTTCCCGATGGCTGGTGAAAGGAGCCGTGGAATTCGCATCAGCCCTTGGCGTCAGTGAGCTCATTATCGGTCTGACCATCATTGCGGCGGGAACCTCGTTGCCCGAGGTGGCAACGTCCGTCATGGCAGCTTTGCGCGGAGAAAAGGATATCGCCGTGGGAAACGTTGTCGGAAGCAACATCTTCAACATTTTGGCTGTACTGGGAATCACAGGAATAGTTGCGCCCGAGGGGATTCCCGTTCCCCAGCCCGCGCTGGCCTTTGACATTCCCGTTATGATCGCCGTTGCCATTGCCTGTCTTCCGGTGTTCTTTCATGAAAACCGGATCGATCGTTGGGAAGGCGGCGTATTCTTTGCTTACTACATCGCATACACTGCCTACCTCGTCATGGATGCGGTGGAACATGACTATCTTCCCTACTTCAGCATGGTCATGCTCGAGTTCGTCATTCCGCTGACTGCCCTGACTTTCATCATCGTTCTTGCGCGGTTTCTCAAAAGGAGAGGGATGGTGAAGCGCTGAGCCGTTCACCGGCTTGACAAAGGTCCTGTGGTATTGTATATTGGGATAGTTCTTTTTCATCACAGATGTTGATGTTTCCGTTAGGGGTGTCCCCGGCTGCTCGACAAAGCTCGCAGGGACTGAGATAACACCCTTGGAACCTGATCTGGATCATACCAGCGAAGGGAAAACGGAGCAATACTCCTTTCAAGCCGTTTTTCCTTCTGATCGATTGGAAAACGGCTTTTTTGTTTGTGGAAGGAGAGATGACATGAAAAACATTGTTCTGATCGTACATCTGCTCGCCTTGTTCGCGGTCCCCGCCGTGGGGCAAATGGCGGGCATCAACGGACAAGTGACAAACGCGGAGAACGGCTCTCCTCTTGCGTCGGCGAACATTTTTCTGGCAGGAACAACCCTTGGCACAAGCAGTCGATCCGACGGAACATTCAGGCTTGAGAACATTCCCCCCGGTCCCTACCGTGTTGTATTCTCCTATGTGGGATTTGCCCGTACGGAACGTGAGATTCTGGTTCGCGCGGGCGAGGTTCTCAGGCTCGATGTCGTCCTTGTTCCGGCCGTTCTTCCGGGGCAAACCATTGTCGTCACCGCCCTGCGGGGGAGGGAACGTGAAACGCCGGTGACCTTTTCGACCTTGGAGGCGAAAGACCTCGCCGAGCGCTACAACACGCAGGACATCCCCCTTCTGCTTTCCGAACTTCCCTCCACAACCTTCTATTCGGAGAACGGAAGCGGTATCGGATACAACTATCTGAACATCCGCGGTTTCGACCAGCGGCGGATCTCCGTGATGATCAATGGTATTCCGCAGAACGATCCGGAAGATCATAACGTTTACTGGCTGGATTTTCCCGATCTCGCGGCGAACCTGCAGGATATCCAAGTCCAGCGCGGCGCCGGAAGCGCCTTCTACGGACCGGCAGCGATCGGCGGATCAGTCAATCTGATCACATCGAATTTCTCGTCGACGCCACGCATGACGTTCTATGCGGGAATGGGCGACTTCCGGACGAGGAAGTACCTTGTGAGTGTCCAATCAGGGCTCGTAGACAACCGGTACGCTTTTCAAGCCCGGCTGTCACGTATCCGTACCGACGGATATAAGGAAAGGGCGTGGGCCGACTTCTCCGGCTATTTTCTCAGCGCCGTACGGTACGATGAATCAATGACGACGCAGGTGAACTTCTATGGCGGACCAATAGCGGACGGCCTTGGCTATACGGGCATACCGAAGGACCATGCGAAGGATGAGAACCTCAGGCGGAAGAACTACTCCTATTGGGAGCCGGGGTATTTTGTGGAGCGGAGGCCGGAGGAGGTTGAAAACTTCAGCCAGCCGCACTATGAATTCCTGCATGAGTGGCGTCTCAACGATGATGTGACTCTCAACAACACGTTGTTTTATGTCGCGGGAGAGGGGTTCTTCGATTATGACGGTTCCTGGGCGCCTTATTCCTACTACCGCATTACGCCCGCGAACGGATTCAACGTCACGGGGGATCCTGACACCCTGTATATCCCGAATGCCCTCATCCGTGCCTGGGTTGGAAACCGGCAATACGGTTGGCTCCCGCGGGCAACGATCAAGCACGCCGGCGGAGAGCTGACTGTGGGTGGTGAATTCCGCATCCACCGCTCTCTCCATTGGGGCGCGCTGCGATGGGGCGAGAACTTGCCGGCCGGGGTCACGCCGGATTATCACTATTACGAATACCGCGGCGCCAAAAACATCGTGTCTCTGTACGCGCACGAACTGTACAGAATCCGGCCCGACATGACGCTCATGGTCGACGTGCAGTACGCGTACAACAAGTACCGCCTGTACGACGAGAAGTACATCGGTACGGACTTTTCCGTTCCCTATCATTTTCTCAATCCCCGCATCGGCCTTAACTACAATGTGAATGACGAAGTCAATATCTACGCACAGTTGTCGCGAACGTCGCGGGAACCGCGGCTCAAGAACCTGTACGATGCAGCGGAAGCAAGCACGCCGGCGAGTTGGGGAGTGGTTGAGCCGCAGTTCGAGCAACGCGGTGGAGGAGGGTATGATTTCACAAAACCGCTTGTGAAGCCGGAGGTCCTGACAGATATCGAAGTGGGTGCGGGATATTCCACCCCTGGTCTGAGGATGACGGCCAATGCGTTTCTCATGGATTTCCGGAATGAGATTGTCAGGAGTGGACAGCTTGATCGGTTTGGCCAGCCGGTAACGGGAAATGCCGACCGAACTCGCCACCTTGGGATCGAATTGACGGCATCCCTTTCGACCGGGCCTCTTTCCGTGCACGGCAACATGACCTTGAGCAGAAACAGATTGCTCAGATACTCGGTGTACAACGACACGGGCGGTGTCCACATTCTGGACGGAAACGCGATCGCAGGGTTCCCCGACTTCATGGCGAACGCACGGGTGCAATACTCCAACGGGGGATTCAGCACGGCGGTTTCCATCCAGCATGTGGGCGCGTTCTCTACGGACAATTTTCAGGATCCTGACGGCGGTGCCACGGACCCCGGGCGAACCGTGGATGCCTACACCGTTTGCCACGGCTGGCTAAGGTATCAGTTTCCCCTGCCGGCCGGTTCATCGGCTGAGTTCCGCCTCCAGGTGAACAATCTGTTCAATCTGAAGTATGTGGCCCATGGAGAAGGGGCGGATTTCTTCCCCGCCGCGCCGCGCAACGTGTTTGCTTCTCTGCAGATCACATTGTAACCTTCCGTGAATCTATGGAACGCCGCGCACTAATCCTTGCCAACGGAACTGCTCCAACCAGACGCCTCCTGCAAGCCGCCCGCAGGCACGCAGAATTGTTCATCTGTGCCGACGGGGGAGCAAACACGGCCGCTCAGCTGGGACAGATACCGGACATGATCATCGGAGATTTAGACTCCATCAAGAGCTCTACGGTGAAGGTGTTTCGATCGGTTCTCACGCGCCGCGTCGCTGAACAGAATAGTACCGATCTCGAGAAAGCCATCCGATTCCTGATCAGAAAAAACTACAGACAGATCGACGTTCTAGGGGCTCTGGGGGGACGCGTGGACCATGTGGTGGGAAATCTCAGCACGCTCGGAAAATACCGACGCAGTGCCGGGATTCGTTTTGCGGATAATAGCGGGTACTTGGTTCCGGTGGGTTCATCGCTGACCTGGGAGGCGGTTCCGGGAACCACCGTGTCGTTGATTCCTCTCGGACGCTGTGAAGGGATTGTGACGTCCGGGCTCAAATGGGAATTGAAGAATGGCACGCTCGAGTTGGGCGTCCGCGACAGCACCAGTAACGTCGTGCGCTCGTCACCGTTCACCGTCTCCGTACGCCGCGGAGAGCTTCTTCTCTACGTGCTCGTCTCGCCCTTGTCCCTCTATTCCCTCACATGACCCTCCAGGCCGCGGATGTCGTCCTTATCCTCGCTTATGTTGCCGGTGTGTTGTACATCGGCTACCGCGCTGCCGCGCGAAGAGACAGGGGAGCGGACGATTTCTTTCTGGCCGGCCGGACCCTGACGCTTCCGTTCTTTGTCGCGACGCTTGTATCTACGTGGTACGGCGGCATTCTGGGAGTCGGTGAATTCTCCTACCGCTACGGCATCTCCAATTGGGTGGTCTTTGGCGTGCCCTACTACATCTTTGCCGCGATCTTTGCCCTGACGCTCGCAAAAAAAATACGCAATACGAATCTGGCAACGATCCCCGACAAGCTCGAGGCTTCCTACGGCCGCGCCACTGCCCTCCTTGGCAGTGTACTGACCTTCATCTTGGTTACACCGGCCGCTTATGTTCTCATGCTCGGAATTCTCGTTCAGCTGCTCTTCGGACTCAACCTTGCCGTCAGTGTGATTCTGGCAACGTTCCTCTCGGTGGTCTATTTGCACTCTGGAGGCTTCAGGTCAGATATCTGGGTCAATGCTTTTGAATTCATACTGATGTTTGTCGGCTTTGCCGTAATACTATTTGCTGCAGTCCATACGTATGGGGGATGGGAATTCATCCAGGCGAAAGTGCCGCCCCTTCATCTCACATGGCATGGAGGGAATGCCTGGCAGTACATCGCAGTCTGGTTCTTCCTCGCGCTCTGGACGCTCGTCGATCCGGCGTTCCACCAGAGGTGTTACGCGGCCAAGGATGGGACAACG